>CAVKRQ010000012.1:0-82014 GCA_963658925.1 bacterium | reverse complement strand
CAATTCGGCTTTGCGGTGAACTATGAGAATTTGACGACAGACTTGATTGACAAGCGTGGGCATGTGGAGACTATCAAGATTGGCAGTGCCATTAACAAATGTGTCGACTATATCCGTGACCAACTTGATAATATGTCACCAGACCATCCGCAAATTGATTATCCTGATCTGCTTGCGTAGGCTGGGCTATC
This sequence comes from bacterium, assembly GCA_963658925.1. Lineage (GTDB taxonomy): Bacteria > Bacteroidota > Bacteroidia > Bacteroidales > Marinilabiliaceae > W3P20-009. The sequence goes on along the minus strand of CAVKRQ010000012.1, from coordinate 81,823 downwards.
ATAACTCAAATATGCCCTTTTCTTCTCAGAATGGCGGTGAGGCGTGACTTGTGGTGGTGCTCTTGCTCACCTGTTATGCGTTTCGATACTTACCAATGTCACCATAAACAAAGGACTCAGTCCTTTGTTTATGGTGACATTGGTGTATGGAGGCTATTTTTTTATGAAATCAAGTATCTGCTCCGCATGGATTTTCGTCTTTATTTCCTTGGCTGTGAATATCTTCTCGATTACACCTTCCTCATTGACGAGATATGTCGTGCGGATGATGCCTATTGTCTTCCGGCCGCACGCCACTTTCTCGCCCCAGCATCCGAGCCCCTGCAATAGGGCGGTCTCTGTGTCTGCAATTAGAGGAAACTCAAGACCTTTAGCTTCTGCGAATTTCTTCTGAAGCGCCTGCTTGTCTTTGCTAACGCCTATAATCTCATAGCCTGCGGCGGCAAGTTCATCCTTGTGTGACTGAAGTGAACACGCCTCAGCTGAGCATCCGCCAGTGTTTGCTTTGGGATAGCTGTAAAGAATAATTTTGCGACCCCTGTAATCGTTTGACTTGATTTCATGACCGTCTTGGTCTACGCCCAGTATTTCTGGTATTTTGTCTCCTATTGTCATGGCTCTTTTGTTTCTGTTAGACTTGGCTTTAGTACAGCCGTTTGGGAGTTTGTCTTGTTACTTGACTGTTTCAAATATTGAATATACGAAAAGAAATGGCTCAATCATGAATACGAGTGCACTGTAAGGTATGAAAAAAATGCCGTATGATAGGTTTAACATAAAGGCAAAAGAGGAAAAATGAGTAGGACAGGCGGAAAGTGTCAAATTTGTGTATGCGCAAAGGTAATGGTTTGAGTCAAAAAAGTCCCCGTCAGACAAAGATGTTCATCTTTGTCTGACGGGGACTTTTATATTTTGATACAGACCTTGATTTACAATCCTTTCATGGATAGTGTAATTCGGTTTCTGGCGACATCCACATCCATCACTCGCACTGTCACGTGCTGATGTAGGGATACCGCATCGGAAACGTTTTTCACGAAACGGTCCGCAATCTGGCTTATGTGCACAAGCCCGTCTGTGTGGACGCCTAAGTCTACGAATGCCCCGAAAGCTGTTATGTTCGTCACGATGCCTGGCAGCTCCATGCCCGGGCGGAGGTCCTCGATAGTGTGGACGCTCTCGTCGAAGTGGAAGTCTTTTATGACCTCGCGAGGGTCGCGGCCTGGCTTTTCCAACTCGGCCATGATGTCGCGAAGTGTGGGAAGGCCGACATCGCCACCCACGTATTTTTGCAGGTTGATGCTGTCGCGGCGCTTCTTGTCTGCCATGAGGTCTGCCACAGTGCAGCCCGCGTCAGTGGCCATCTGCTTCACAATGTCATATCGCTCGGGGTGCACAGCCGATGCGTCCAACGGGTTCTTCGCTCCCGAGATGCGTAAGAACCCGGCGCACTGCTCGAATGCCTTCGGGCCCAAGCGTGGTACTTTTTTCAACTCCGCTTTCGATGTGAAAGGCCCATTGGCTGTGCGGTAGTCCACAATGTTCTTTGCCAAGGTCGGGCCAAGGCCAGACACGTAGGTCAAGAGGTGACGGCTGGCCGTGTTAACCTCCACACCGACTTGGTTCACGCAGCTCACCACAACCGAATCGAGCGACTGTTTGAGGCGCACTTGATCTACATCGTGCTGATATTGTCCCACTCCAAGGCTCTTTGGGTCAATCTTTACGAGTTCTGCCAACGGGTCCATCAATCGGCGGCCTATGGACACCGCGCCACGGACTGTGACATCCTCGTTGGGGAACTCTTCTCGGGCGGTGGCCGAGGCTGAGTAGATTGACGCTCCATCCTCCGAGACTACAAAGACTCTCAGTTTCTTCTCTTTGTCGAAGACGCGTACAAAAGCCTCTGTCTCGCGGCTTGCCGTGCCATTGCCGATGGCAACCGCCTCTATGTCGTACCGGTCTATCAGGTGGCGCAGCTCGGCTTGAGCTTCAGCCGTCTTCGCATGAGGCGGGTGGGGGTATATGACAGAGTGGCACAGCATCTGGCCCTGCTCGTCAAGACACACCACTTTGCAGCCGGTGCGAAACCCCGGGTCGAGAGCCAATGTGCGGTGGCGGCCAAGGGGGGCTGCCAAGAGTAGTTGGCGAAGATTGGTCTCGAATACTTTTATCGCCTCAGTGTCCGCTTTCTCCTTGGCTTCAGCCTCAACCTCTGTCTCCATTGCTGGGGCAAGCAGGCGTTTGTAGCTGTCCGTGATGGCTTGCTCCACTTGGCCAGCTGTGCGAGGGTTGCGGGCGTATCTTCTGTTGAGCCTGTCGATTATCTTGTCTGGCTCTGCAGGGGCCACAGACATTTTGATGACGCCCTCGCGCTCGGCGCGCATCATGGCCAATACTCGGTGGCTCGGGCAACGGGACAGATTCTCGCTCCTGTCTATGTAGTCGCGGTATTTCTCACCCTCAGCCTCTTTGCCTTTTGCGAGTTTTGTGGTCACGATGCCATCGCGCCTGAAAACATTTCGAGCCGCCTCGCGTGTCTCAGGCTGGTCGGCCACCCATTCTGCTATTATGTCTCGTGCGCCTTGCAGGGCGTCCTCCGTAGTCGGCACGTCATCTGTCAGGTACTTGTCGGCTGCAGCCTCGGGGTCGGACACGCTTCCGCTCATAAGTGCCAAGGCGAGCGGCTCCAGTCCAAGCTCGCGGGCTTTCATGGCTCGCGTTTTGCGCTTGGGCTTGTATGGTTGGTATAAGTCCTCAAGGCGTGTCGAGTCCCACGTCTGCTCAATCTCCTTGCGGAGCTCTGGGGTCATCTTGCCTTGCTCCTCTATGGTGCTGACAATGGTCTCTTTGCGTGAGGCTATCTCTTTAAGTTTCTCATAGCTTTGGGCAATTGTGCCAATCTGTACCTCATCCAGGTTGCCTGTTGCCTCTTTGCGGTATCGGCTGATGAAGGGCACTGTGGCACCGTCGTCTAAGAGTTTTATTGTATTCTCTACCTGCTGCTGCCTTATTGATGTCTCTTTCGCTATGAGCGAAGGGAATATGTCTGTCATTTCTTAATAGTAGTTGTGTTTGTGTCAGGTGTTAGTGACCTTGCCTTGCAAATATACGCCTTTGGCGTCATACTGCGACAACCCCGTCCATCATGATGTCATGCTCCTCTGTCGGAATCTCGTCAACAATTTGGCATTCATAGCATATGCCGATGCGTCGAGCCTGCGGCAGACTTGAGAATGCCTTGTCGTAGAACCCGCGGCCGCGGCCCAGACGTTTGCCTGTCTGGGTGAATGCCATCCCTGGCGCGATGATGACAATGCCCATGCCTCCGTCGCTGACGCGCATCTCGTCAGTCCCCTGTGGCTCCAAGATGCCAAACTGCGGCTCGCGTGAGAGGCATTTGTACGATGTGAACTGGCGGAATACGAGGTCGCGCCCAACGATGACAGGCAAATAAACTCTCTTGCCTCTTCGCAGGCACTCCATGATGAACGGGCCTGTGTTCAGCTCGTCGGCAAGTGGCCAATAGGCCACTATGTCCTGTGCCTCGGCGACGTCCGTGCGGCTCAGCAGCGCGTCGCATGCTCTCCTCCCGGCTTCCATGTAATTCTCGGATCTCAGGTTAGGCTTGATGGAGCGTATATGGCGACGCAGTTCGCGTTTCTGCTCTTTTATGTCCATTATTCTTTTTTGTAGTGAGGAGTGAAGAAATCCCACCCCGTCATTGACTGACAAGGTGGGACTGCTGTATGTCTGTGCGAATCAGAGGATTGACGTATTCCCTTTTTATCGCTCTATGGTCTGCTCGCGGTCTGGGCCGACAGATACAATCTTGATGGGCACTCCGAGGTAGCTCTCGATGAAAGCCACATAGTCCTTGAATGCCTTCGGGAACTGATCCTCATTCGTCATCTTGTCCATCGGGGTCTTCCATCCGTCGAACTCCATGTACACGGGCTCAACTCCCTCGGTTATGTCGAAAGGCATCTCGTCGGTCTCGCGATCTCCAACCTTATAGGCCACGCAGGCCTTGATTGTGTCAAAACCGTCGAGGATGTCGCTCTTCATCATGATGAGCTGAGACACGCCATTAATCATGACCGCGTAGCGGAGTGCCACGAGGTCAATCCATCCGCAGCGGCGCGGGCGGCCGGTGACAGCGCCGAACTCATGACCGAGTTTGCGAAGAGTCTCGCCAGTCTCGTCAAAAAGCTCTGTGGGGAAGGGACCTGAGCCTACACGGGTGCAATATGCCTTAAAGATGCCATAGACCTCGCCAATGTTGCGCGGCGCTACGCCTAAGCCGGTGCAAGCCCCTGCGCATATGGTGTTGCTGGATGTCACGAACGGGTAGGAGCCGAAATCGACGTCGAGCATGGTTCCCTGTGCGCCTTCGGCCAAGACGTCTTTGCCCTCTGCGAGGAGGTTGTTGACATAATGCTCACTGTCAACGAACTTGAACTGCTTGAGCTTCTCAAGTCCCTCAAACCATGTTTTCTCAAGCTCAGGGAGGTTGTCAATGGGGTAGTTGTAGTCTGCTAAGATCTTCTTATGACGATCCACAGCCGCCTTATACTTAGCCTCGAAGTTGTTCTCGATGTCGCCAACGCGGACACCGTTGCGGCTAACCTTGTCTGTGTAGGTGGGGCCGATGCCCTTGCCCGTGGTGCCAATCTTGCCCGAGCCCTTGGCGCTCTCGTAGGCGGCGTCGAGCAGGCGGTGGGTCGGCAGGATGAGGTGCGCTTTGCGCGAGATGAGCAAACGGTCCTTAAGGTCGTGTCCCGAAGCCTCAAGCTGCTCAACCTCAACCTTGAAGAGGGCGGGATCAAGCACCACGCCGTTGCCGATGATGTTCACTTTGTCGCCCTGGAATATGCCAGACGGGACTGAGCGAAGGACGTATTTCTGCCCCTCGAACTCGAGTGTGTGCCCGGCATTGGGACCGCCTTGGAATCGCGTGACGGCCGCATAGCGCGGGGTCAGGACATCGACAACCTTGCCTTTGCCCTCGTCGCCCCACTGGAGGCCTAACAGAACATCTACTTTCATCTATATATCCTTTAGTGTTGTGTGTCAGACATAAAAAAACGGAAGCGCACTGCCGACCCCAATCTTCCTGTCCGGGACATGATGCGTTTCCGATGCGCTAAGATATAGTTAATTATTGTTTTTAGCAAGCGATGGGGTGATAAAACGGAGCATCTGTCTTTTATTTTTAAATGCCTGCAATATCGTATTAAGAATTTATGTAACTTTACACTTATGATGTTATTTGTTTAACACACCTTACAATTATTCAAAATGATAAAGACAACAACGGCCCTCTCTCTCGCTGCTCTCATGCTCGGCTCGTTCGCAACCAGCTCAATGGCGCAGGATGAGGCGAAGAAAGACGAGGGTTTCGTCTTCACCACCGTCAAGACGAACCCCATCACCTCCATCAAGAACCAGAACCGCAGCGGCACGTGCTGGGCATACTCAAGCCTTGGCTTCTTCGAGGCTGAGCTCCTCCGCCTCGGCAAGGGCGAGTACAATCTCTGTGAGATGTATTTGGCCCACAAGACTTATGAGGACCGCGCCAAGGCTTCCATCCGCCTCCATGGTGACATCTCTTTCACCGAGGGCGGCAGTTTCTATGACGCTGTCTACTGCATGCGCAATTATGGTATGGTCCCCGAGGATGCCATGCCTCTGCCCGGCACTCTCTATGGCGACACGCTCGCGAACTTCACGGAGATGTGGCCGGTGGCCGACGGCATCGTCAAGGGAATTAACGAGGGCAAGCAGAAGAAACTCTCTCCGGCTTGGTTCAAGGCCCTGAACGCTGTGCTTGACACCTATCTTGGTGAGACCCCCGCCGAGTTCACCTACAACGGCAAGAAGTATACCCCTAAGAGTTTCCAGGAGAGCCTTGGTCTCAACATGGACGACTATGTTTCTCTCACCTCTTTCACGCACCACCCGTTCTATGAGCAGTTCATCATCGAGGTGCAGGACAACTGGCGCTGGGGTCAGAGCTACAACCTCCCCATCGATGAGTTCATGGCCGTCATGGAGAACGCTGTCAACAACGGCTACACTTTCGCATGGGGCGCCGACGTCTCTGAGACAGGCTTCACCCGTGATGGCATTGCAGTCTGCCCTGACGCTGACCACGGAGCTGACATCACAGGCAGCGACATGGCGCGTTGGACCGGCCTTACATATATGGAGAAGCGCAAGGAGCTTACTTCACGCCCTCTGCCCGAGATTGAGGTGACTCAGGAGATGCGCCAGGAGGCTTATGACAACTGGGAGACCACCGATGACCATGGCATGCTCATCTATGGCCTCGCCAAAGATCAGAACGGCAAGGAGTATTTCATGGTTAAGAACTCTTGGGGCGACGCAGGTAAGTACAAAGGTGTCTGGTACGCCTCTAAGGCTTTCGTCAAGTATAAGACTATGAATATCCTCATCCATAAGGACGCAATTCCCAAGGATATCCGCAAGAAGCTCGGCATCAAGTAAATAGAGCCGCCAATACTTCCGAAACGCAGAATAAAAAAACACCCCCGCAAGCCATTTGTTGGCCTGCGGGGGATTGTTTTTTCTATCGTAGTCATGTCGCTCTCTGAAGTGGTTTGGGCGGATTGGTCGTCTTTCAAAATCTTTAGAGCTAATGCCTCTAAATGTATATTGCCGACGCCTACGATTATATGTCCGTTAAATCATTGCGTGTCATTCGCTGAGGGCCTCTTTTAATCGGTCAGCGAGATATAACGGGATGTTCAGTAAGTCGTTGTCTCTCCGCATGTTCATTGCTGAAAGGCGCACGGCGGTTTTGGGTTCATAGGTTTTGCGATAGAGGGCGAGGCTCTTTGCCTTCACGTTTTGCTCCGCCTTGACTTCGATTGGCGTCACGCTCCCTGCGTATTGGACTATGAACTCAACTTCGGCTGTGTTGCCAGACGTCCAATAATATTGCTTGTCGCCCAATTGGCGGACAAGGGACTGGAGCACGTAGTTCTCTGCTAACACGCCTTTGAACTCGGTGAAGAGCCGGTCGCCTCGTATTGCTGTCATTGCGTCCAGCCCAAATTTGCGGCAAAGTAGACCCACGTCGCAAAGGTATAACTTGAAAGCACCCGATTTTTTGTAAGCCGACAACGGGAGCCTTGGCGTCTCCACACAACTGACGCTCTGCACAAGCCCAGCCATGCGCAGCCATTCTATCGCCCCTTCATACTCGCGCGCCCTGGCCCCTTGCCTGATGTCTGAATATTTGAATTTCTTGTCTTCCCTCGCCAATTGGTCTTGCAGGTTGTCCCAGACCTGGTATACGCGTGGTATGTCTTTGTTGTTGATATGCTTAGAGAAGTCGTATGTGTATGATTGCAAAATGCCATCTTGGATGTTGTTTGTCGTTTGCCAGTCGTGGCTGTCTATGTAGTTGCTGACGGCTTCGGGCATTCCTCCAAGCGCGAGGTATACTTTGTATGTCTCTATCAACTTCTCGTGTAATACCTGCGGCACTGGTTTCGGAATCTCAATGAGTCTATAGGAAGTGAAAAGTTGAGGCTCTGCGGCGTTAAGAAACTCCGAGAACGAAACAGGTCTGAGCGTCATAAAGTCCACTTTGCCAACGGGGAATGACGAGCCTGTCCTGTTTAGCGCAACTCCCAATAAAGAGCCAGCGCAAACAATAGAATACTCTGGAGCCTCCTCGCAAAAATACTTTAGGCAGTTCAGCGCGTCGTTGCACTCCTGAATCTCATCCCAAATAATCAGAGTGTCTTCTGGCTTTATGCTTTTGCCGAAGGTCATAGACATTGCGTTGACTAACGTCTTCGGGTCTTTGCTTTTACTGAAGTCCTCTTTCCATGCCGGCATGGTGTCGAAGTTGATGTAAATGACTTCGCTGTAGAACTCTTTGCCAAATTTTTTCAGAATCCACGATTTGCCGACCTGTCGGGCTCCTTGAAGCACAAGAGGCTTGCGGCGTGGATTGTTCTTCCACTCCTCTAACTGCTTTAGGATGTCTCTCTTTATCTCCATTTCTATCCTTTTTGTGCAAATTTGCCATTTTTTCATATAAAAAACGTGCGGTTTTGCCATTTTTTCATATGAAAAACGTGAAATTCGGCTGCCTTGTGTCGGGATTCTTATGATTGTGCTTTGAAAGTCAGTGGATTACGTCTTGTGGTGCAAAGAAAATGCCGTCAAGCGTGACGAACACGCTTGACGGCTCAAACATAAAGAGGTTGTATATGTGTCTTGGAGACTCGCCTTACATCATGCCGAGTTCAAGCCTCGCCTCGTCGGACAGGTTGTCTTGCGACCACGCCGGGTCGAACGTCAAGTTGACCTCGACGCTGGCTACTCCCGGGATGGCCCGCAGTTTGTCCATCACCTCCTCGGGCAGTGAGTCCGCCACTGGGCAGTTCGGCGCTGTGAGGGTCATGAGGATGCGCACCTCGTTGGCCGTGGATACCTCCAATTTATAGATGAGGCCCAGGTCGTATATGTTGACAGGAATCTCGGGGTCGTAAATCGTCTTGAGTTGCTCAATCACGAGCTGCTCAATGCTCTTCTCGCCCTTCTGTTGCTCTTCTTGTGCCATTTGTCTGTGGTGGGGTGGGGGTTACGCCATCTTGTTCTTGGCGGCATACGCCATGGCGTAGAGGCGAATTTGCTTAATCATGGCCAAAAGGCCGTTTGAGCGTGTTGGCGTAAGGTTCTCCTTCAGGCCGATGCGGTCGATGAAATAGAGGTCCGCGGTCTCAATCTCCTCGGGCTTGTGTCCGTCAACCACGCGGAGCAGCAGCGCCACGATGCCCTTGACTATGATGGCGTCGGAGTCTCCCTTGAAACTGAGGGTGCCGTCGGCGTTCTGCTCGCAATATATCCACACGGTGCTCTGGCACCCCTCTATGATATACTCGGGTTTGCGGTGCTCCTCGGGATATGGCTCCATGTCGTTGCCAAGCTCGATGAGCAGCGAGTATTTGTCCATCCATTCGTCGTAGGCTGCGAACTCGTCTACGATCTCGTCTTGCGCTTCGTTAATAGTCATCTATCTTATCGCTTGTTAGCGGATGCGAATTTACGCAGTTTTGAAAATTCTTTTCTACCGTCTCGGCTGTATATTTAGGTAAATATGCTTAATTTGCTATCAGTTTAAGAACAAAGAAGCAATGCCGACAAGACAGAAACTACAGATGGAGGAGATGGGCCGCCTCTCGGCCGACGAATTCAAGCAGGCCGACAAGACGCCGCTTGTCATTGTGGCCGATGAGATAAGAAGTCTCAATAACATAGGCTCGCTCTTTCGCACTGCGGACGCTTTCCGTCTTGAGCGCATCTACCTCTGCGGGGCGACGGGAGTGCCGCCTCACCCCGAAATCCACAAGACGGCGCTCGGGGCGGAGTATACTGTCGATTGGCGGCAGACCGAGTCCACGCTCTCCGTCGTGCGCGAGCTCCGAGGGCAAGGCTACGTCACTTTGGCGCTTGAGCAGGCTCGCGGCAGCATAAGCCTTGAGAACCTCGTTGTCGAGAAAGGCAGGAAATACGCCATCGTGGCCGGCAATGAGATACGCGGCGTCAATCAGGAGGTCGTGAATGAGTGTGACGCCTGTGTGGAGATTCCTCAGTTCGGAACCAAGCACTCGCTCAATGTCTCTGTGTCAACTGGCATGGCAGTGTGGGAGGTCGTCCGGCAGATGATAAAGGCCTGATTGGACGGTTTTCACGTTCGGCAATCATTAATCAATATACCAAACTAAAATCAAATCAATATGAAACACATGGCAATGGCGATGCTCTTCGCCCTCGTCTCCGTCTTCGCCGTGGCGCAAGACGTGTATAAGTACGAAGGAGACGGATTCTACATTCGTTTAGTGACAAGGAATGACGTCCGCATAGGCTCGACTTCTGACATGCGCTTCGTGACCGAGGATTTTGATGATGACGACCGCAAGGTCGATGTCAAGGTTGTCAGCACGCCCGCCGCCGAGGGCTACTCGAAGGCCGACAAAAAAAGCGCTGAGTTCGATTTCTTTATCAATGACGATGGCACTGAGCTCATGGCCGAGGATGGTGGTGAGGCCCGCGGATTCCTCCGTGCCCTCAACCGCGCCGGCAGCGAAGGGGCGCAAATAGCAGTCTATATTGACGCTCCCGAGGCTCGCCACGGACGCAAGGTAAGCTACATTCACGTCCCCGCCAAAGTCATTCACGAGATGATAAATGCGCGGTTCCAGGGCAGTTTTGATTAATAGATACAACAACTTGTTAAAATACAATTAATCACGCGTTTCGGGTTTGACTATTATTGCACTTCGAAAAAGGCCGGGTTCTAAAGAGGCGCGGCCTGCGGATTGAATCATTTACATAACAGAAAAGAAGTGGAGACAATAAAGTTTAAACCTATCTGGAAGCCCACGCTGTGGGGTGGTGAGAGTTGGCTAATCTCGGCCGTCAAGGGGTCTGAGTCCGTGGCTGTCGGCGGTGAGTACGCAGGGCGCAATCTGCCTGCGATTCTTGCGGAGCAAAAGGCTGCGCTTGTCGGCTCCAAGGTGTGGGATAAGTATGGCGACACATTCCCACTGCTCGTCAAGTTCATTGACGCTCACCAGGACCTCTCTATTCAAGTGCATCCGGATGACGAGATGGCCGCGCGCGTGCATGGCAAACTCGGGAAAAACGAGATGTGGTATGTGGTTGACGCACAAGAAGGCGCTTGCCTTATAGATGGCTTTCGCAAACCACTCAAGGAGTCCGATTACGCCTCCAGTGTGGCCGATGGCTCCATTGAGGATTATCTCAACAAGGTCAAGATCAAGGTCGGCGATGTATTCTTTATCCCGGCCGGACGTGTCCATGGCATAGGCGGCGGCTCTTATATTGCTGAGATTCAGCAAAGCAGCGATGTCACATATCGTCTCTATGACTATAATCGCAGGGACAAGGATGGCAATTTGCGCGAACTCCATACAGACCTCGCCCGACAGGCCATAACCTTTGGCGAGACTACGCCGGACCCCTATTCGCACTATGTGGAGCAGCCCGACCAACTTGTCCAGGTGGTGAGTTGCCCTTTCTTCACAACGTCAGTCGGTCTTCTGTCACACACACTCACAGCCGACCTCCGCGATGTCGACTCGTTCGTTATCGTGATGACGCTTGACGGCTCATGCACACTGTCCACTGGTTGTGGCCCCGACGTGGCGCTTGCCGAGCACGAGGCGGCGCTTGTGCCGGCCTCAGCGCAAACATTGTCAATCTCGCCAGTCGGCAAGTCAAAAATACTTGTCAGCCACGTCTGACCCCTGATAATCAAAATCATGCAGCATGATGAATAAGATACTATCCGCGATTGTGGTGGCGTTGCTCGGATGCTACACCGCAACCGATGCCTGCGCCCAGCAGTTCGTCTCTGTCAAGGATGGCCATTTTGAGCGCGACGGGAAGCCTTATTACTACGTCGGCACCAATTTCTGGTACGGGGCCATACTCGGCTCTGAGGGACAGGGTGGAGACCGGGCGAGGCTGATAAAGGAGCTTGACGAGTTGAAATCCAATGGCATGGACAACCTCAGGATACTGGTCGGCTCAGATGGCGAGCGAGGCGTCAAGACAAAGGTCGAGCCAACTCTGCAAATTGAGCCGGGCGTCTATAACGATACTATTCTTGCGGGTCTCGATTTTCTCCTTTCGGAGATGGGCAAGCGCGGCATGGTGGCCGTGCTCTATCTGAATAATTCGTGGGAATGGAGTGGAGGCTATGGCTTCTACCTTGAGCATGCGGGAGCAGGCAAGGCGCCGCGCCCCAATGAGGCTGGTTATTGGCCCTACATGTGCTTCGTCAGCCAGTTCGCCTCAAACGAGAAGGCGCATCAGCTGTTCTATGACTACGTGCGCTTCATTGTGGGACGGACGAACCGCTACACCGGCAAGAAATATGTGGACGACCCCGCTATTATGAGTTGGCAAATCGGCAATGAGCCGCGCGCTTTCTCTGACGAGGCCAAAGCCCCTTTCGCTAAATGGATGGCCGAGGCCACCGCGCTCATTCGCGGTTTAGACCCCAACCACCTTATCTCGCTCGGCAGTGAGGGCTCTTGGGGATGCGAGAACGACATGGCTCTCTATGAGAAGATTTGCTCAGATTCCAATGTGGACTATATGAATATTCACCTCTGGCCATATAACTGGAGTTGGGCCAGGGCGAGGCATCTGCGCGCCGATTTGCAAAACGCGTGCGAGCACACTAAAGAGTATATCGACCAGCACCTCAGCGTCAGTGCCAAGCTCCGCAAGCCTCTCGTCATGGAGGAGTTCGGATTTCCGCGAGACGGCTTCTCGTTCTCCAAGGAGGCGAGCACGACTGTGCGCGATGATTATTATGACTATGTGTTCGGGCTCATTTATAAGGCGCGGAAGAGTGGCGGCCTTTTCGCCGGCTGCAATTTTTGGGGGTGGGGCGGCTTTGCCGACCCTGAGCATGACGACTGGCAGGTGGGCGACCCTTACACGGGCGACCCCGCCCAGGAGGCTCAGGGCCTGAACTCCGTCTACGCCTCAGACAAGTCCACGCTCGGTGTCATATCCAAATGGAACAAGAAGTTGAGGTAAAAATATAATCTAAGAAGTGTCTTTCTATTTCGTCATAAGAAACAATAGGACGTTCGGCCCCTATGACGCCCGCACTCTGGCAGACATGGTCAGCCGCGGCAAGGTGCTGAGGTGTGACAAGGCCATGGTTGATGGAGCGCCACTCTCTGACGTGTCCACCGTAGGACGGCTGTTGAAGAGAGAGGGGCTAAGCCCCAAGGTGCGCAGCAACGAGAGCGTATGGAGGCAAATCCAAAACATTGGCACTGAGGTCATCTTCCCGCGGGGCGACCTTCGCAGCAGCGTGTGGCGGCAGGACTCTAAGCTCATCGTAATGGCACTTGTCGGCCTTTTGCCCATCTTGTGCGAGTTTGTGGGAGGCTCTTCTTTCCTTACATTCTATTTCATCTCGCTCTACTTCTCCACCATCTGGGGCCTGTTCTACTATTACCTCTTCAAGACCAAGCAGGTGAATAAGAAGACGACATTCACAGTCTTTTTCATGACGCAGATTTTTGTCTTCGCGGCTTGGGATTTGCTTGGGATAGTGAGCGTCAACCCGTTCTATCAATTTGAGGATTCGCACACCATCGTGGGGCGGTTACTCTATTACATTGGCGGCGTGGGCGTGACTGAGGAGTTCGCCAAGGCTCTGCCCCTGCTCATCATAACGGCAAGGGCTAAAGAGCCTCTCATCCCGCAGACTATGGTCTATTATGGCCTGATGTCCGGCATCGCGTTTGGTGTTTTCGAGGGCGTCCAGTACCAGCTGACTGTCAATGCGGACTATGGCTACAGTGAGTCGTTCCTTCTGAACATAGCCCGCCTCACCACTTTGCCTTTCGCTCATTCGCTTTGGGCTGGCATTGCCGGCTATTTCATATCGTTCGCGTTGCTCTATCCGGCTTATAAGTGGGCCTTGTGGGTGTTGGCCATCTTTGTCCCTGCCATTCTCCACGGACTCTATGACACGTCTTGCGACATGGGGCTCTTTTTTGTTCGCGGGGCAATCATCTTCTTGTCGGCCTTGCTGCTGATTTCTTACCTTAAGCGAGGCACTGATTTGCAGTCTCGCCTCTCTCACCTCACTCTGTCCTAAGTTGCCTCAGTGATGACAGACGACGATAAGGCGAGCCTCTACCCCCCCTTGAATTTGCCGCCCGCCCCCCTTCGCTTCAGGCAGCCGGAAAAGCCGGGAGGGCGCCCTACGGTGTTTTGCCAATGCAGGAGACGCCATGTGGCCCTGACTCCAGAGGAATGGGTGCGCCAGCATTTCATATTCTATATGGTCAGCGTCCTCGGCTATCCGCAAGGGCTGGTGGCTGCCGAGATGCCTGTCGATGTCAACGGCCTAAAGCAGAGGGCCGACATCGTAGCTTATTCAGCCGGCATGGTGCCGCTCGTCATTGTGGAGTGCAAGGCTCCAAGCGTCACGCTGAGCCAGTCCACGCTTAACCAGGCGTGCCGATACCTCTCATCCATAGGTGCGCGAGCGGTCATTCTCACCAACGGGTTGGCCCATTACGCCGTGTCTGTCGGTTCTGACGGTGTGGCCCGTTTTTTGCCGTCGCTGCCCACGTGGGCTGAGGTCAGCGGAAGGTGACGACTCTCGCGCACGGAACAATAAACCCCACCTGTGCGTATCAAATAAAAAGTAACTCAAACAAGACAATTGACAATATGAGAAGACTTATTAACGCCCTCGTGGGCTTCTTGTTCTGCTCTCTGGCGGCTCCGGTTGCCGTGTCGGCTCAAAACTGCACCCCGACGGCGGCCGACTACGCCAACTTCCCCAAGACTAAGACCCTTGTGGTCCTCGATGACAATATGTTCTCAGATTACAACATGGCAATCAAGAAGGACATAAAGGAAAACTGGTCAGGGACGGAGACTGCCTTCATCACCATGAAGGAGTTTGAGAAGAAGCGCAAGGACCCGCAGTACTCTTTCCTCATGACAACCACTGTCACCTATCCCGATGATAAGACTCACACCAAGTATCTCTATTTCAGTCTCATCATGGGCAAGGATACTAAGCTCATGAAGAATATGCCTGACCTCATATCAGTGCCCTTGGCCTACAAGGATGTCGACGACCAGTCCGAATGGGTCTACAAGCTGCCGGTCATAATCCGTTTCATGCTCAATCATGTGAAGATGATGACCGAGAACCCAAAACTCATAAGCGAGACCCCGCTCCTTATGTATAACAAGAACAGCCAGTCTCTTGCCGACAAGACCCTCTACCTTGTCAAAAATGATTTGGAGAGAGGCATACAGACGGAGTCCGACATCAAGAAGGTCTACCCCTACAAGGTTAAGATTGTCGCGGAGAGCGAGGTTCGCAAGGCTCTTGAGGACAAGGATGCCAATGTTGTAATACTCCATAAAATAGGTCCAAAGAAGAATTATAAGAGCCGCTGCTTCAAGATGCTCATGGGCGCAGGTGACGCCAGCGTCTATTATTTCGACTACCATACAGTGAGCGCCGCCAAGCCAGACGCGCTCCTTGAAAAGGATCTTAAGAAGATAGGCAAGCTTTAGCCACGATGCCGTCTTGCGGAGGCATTGCCATCGTGATGACATCCCAGCCCCCCGTGCCAACCAGTGCGGGGGGCTTTCCTTTTTGCCCTCACGTTTAAATCATATCACAAGAGACGAACGGCTTGCGGTCTTGATGCTTGAGCTTAATTTGTTAGGTTTTAGATTGTTGCGCTATTCGCCCTTTTTACGTTTTTTGGCACACTGTTCGTAATTACACAATTGGAGTTAAAGAAATTGAGTGTATTCTACATTTATATGTTAAAATAGTACTTGTGACGATTGCGCAAAGGCAGTAAACTTGTAATCGAAAAGAATGACACTTTTCTGACAGTTACGACAGAAAAAAATAACCGAATTTTCTTATACAGGAAATGAGCAACAGCATCTTTGACGATCGCAAGAAGAAGATAACAGAGGACTTCGAGGCGTTGATTGCCCGCCCAAACGAGCAGCTTTTCAGCACCAACGGTGTCTACAACAAGTACAAATACCCCGTTGTGACCCGCGAGCACGTGCCCCTCGAATGGCGCTACGACTTCGACCCCAAGTCTAACCCCTTCTTCATGGAGCGCATCAGCTTCAACGCCGCCTTCAACGCAGGCGCGCTGAAGATGGATGGCAAGTACCTCTTGGTTGTGCGCACTGAGGGCGTGGATCGCAAGTCTTTCTTCGCCGTGGCCGAGAGCCCTAACGGAGTGGATAATTTCCGTTTCTGGCCTCGCCCCATCACTCTGCCTCAGGTGCCAGGTAACCCCGACACCAATGTCTATGACATGCGCCTCACCAAACATGACGATGGCTACATCTATGGTGTTTTCTGCTCTGAGCGCAAAGACCCGCAGGCGGCCGCGGGTGACACCAGCAGCGCCGTCGCTGCGGCTGGCATTGTGCGCACTAAGGACCTTAAGACTTGGCAGCGACTGCCGGACCTCATCAGTCATGCGGGCCAGCAGCGCAATGTGGTTCTCTTCCCGCACTTCGTGGATGGCAAGTACGCCTTCTACACGCGTCCGCAGGATGGCTTCATTGATACCGGTTCGGGCGGCGGCATTGGCTGGGGACTCTGTGATGACATCCGCCGCGCCGAGGTCAAGGACGAGTACATCATGGACGCCAAGACGTACCACACCATCTATGAGGTGAAGAACGGCATGGGCCCCGCGCCCATCAAGACCAAGCATGGTTGGCTCAACCTCGCCCATGGCGTGCGCAACACGGCCGCGGGCCTCCGCTATGTCCTCTACATGTTCATGACGGATCTCGAGAAGCCATGGATTGTGACTCATAAGCCAGCGGGCCACTTCCTCGCCCCATATCAGGGTGAGCGCGTTGGCGACGTGTCTAACGTTGTCTTCTCCAACGGATGGATTGAGGACGAGGACGGCAAGGTCTTCATCTACTACGCGTCATCCGACACGCGCATGCACGTGGCCACATCCACTGTCGACCAGCTCGTCGACTACTGTCTCAACACTCCCGAGGACGAGCTCACAAGCTACGCCTCTGTGGCGCGCATCAACGCACTTGTGGACAAGAACGAGAAAAATGCGTAGTGGCTCCGGCTTAATCTCCAAGAAAGTTTCGATGTGTCCAACGGGACGCGTCTTGATTGTTTAGTTTGTAGTTTTCCTAAGCGGATGTGGCTGCTCTTGTCATTAGGGTGCCACATCCGTTTTTCCCTATCTAACGACATTGTCATCATGAATATACGACATTCCATAGCACTGGCTGCGGCATTTCTGCTCATTTCATTTATGTCCGCGCGGGCGGGCGTGACTCTGCCGTCCGTCATATCAGACGGCATGGTGCTTGAGCAGAACTCGACAGTTAAGCTCTGGGGCTGGGCCAAGCCCTATGAGCGGGTCTCCATCAAGACGTCATGGGACGGCAAGGAGTACTCTGTCGACCCTACCCCTGATGCGCGTTGGAGTGTCGAGATTGAGACTCCCGCCGGATCTAAAACCCCGCAAACAATTGAGTTCTCCGGCTATAACCGCATTGTGGTGTCGGATGTCCTTATCGGTGAGGTCATCTTGTGCTCGGGGCAAAGCAACATGGAGTTTCAGCCAACTTGGAGCATGTGGGACAACTATGCGCCAAAGGACTCTCTCCTCGCGCAGGCCACGCAAGACGACATCAGGATGTTCCGTGTGGACTATCGGACGGCTACCGTCCCGAGTCATGACGTGTCCGGCAAGTGGGTGCATACAACTCCGGATAACGCACGGAATTTTACTGTCATTGGCTATGTCCTCGCCTGCAAGTTGAACAAGGAACTGGGCGTCCCTGTCGGCATTGTTGACTCCAGCTGGGGTGGCACGCCGGTTGAGAGCTGGACTGACAACACCATCTATGAGGCAGATGAGCATCTCGCCGCCGCCAACAAGAGACTTAGCGAGGTGACATGGGGCCCTGTCCGTCCGGGCCTCATCTATAATGCCATGATCGCTCCGTTAGCCAATTACCGTTTCCGCGCCATCGCATGGTACCAGGGGGAGCAGAATTGTGAGAATGCTGACGCCTATTGCGAATTGCTTCAGACTCTTGTTAAAAACTGGAGAGCCACATTCTACAAAGGTGAGACTATTCCTTTCGTTTTCGCCCAAATCGCACCTTATCATTATGACGACCCGGGCATGGCTGTCGTCGTGCGGGATCAGCAACGCATAGCGGCTCAAAAGATTGACAACTCCGCCCTTGTTGTCATCGGTAACCTTGGCGATGTCAAAGACATACACCCGCGTTTCAAGGTTGAGGCCGGCAACCGTTTCGCCGACGCCTTGCTCTCTGTGGCCTATGGCAAGAAAGGCTTCAGCTATGCCGCCCCTCTGTTCAAGTCGGCGTCGCTTGACTCCAAAGGCAAGTCTGTCATTGTCAGCTTTGACAACGCCGAGGGCCTCCATTGCGTTGGCAAGGCCAAGACGGCCGACTGGTTTGAACTGGCTGGCGATGATGGCGTCTTTCACCCGGCCGTAGGCAAGATTCGCAAGGACGGCTCCGTTTCCGTCTCTTCCCGTGAGGTGGCAAAACCTGTGAGTGTCCGTTTCGCTTGGGCTGATGACGCTTGGCCTAACCTTGAGAATGCGGCAGGCATTCAAGCCTCGTGTTTTGGCGCGGCGCGTGTGCGGTAAGCAGCCTCTCCATCTTGAAAAATAACGTCTTAACTCAATAATATAATACAAGTATGAACAAGATATTTGCAACAGCCATCGCTGCTCTCTCTCTGACGGCCGCTGTGGCTCAAAAGCCGGTCAACCCCAATGCGACTCCTGAGGCTCGCGAGCTCCTTCAGTTCCTCTATGACCAGTCGGGCCACGGACTGCTCACTGGCCAGCACAGCTATCCGCTCTACAGCGACATCTATTTCGAGCGCGCTTACCATCAAAGTGGGGAGGTCGGCCATCCTGTGGTCTTCGGTCAGGATTTCGGATATAGCAAACCTGGCACTTTGGACGGCATCAACTACCGCCAGCGTGTCGTAGACAATGCCATCAAGCGTTACGGAGAGGGTGCCATAATCACTCTCATGTGGCATGCCGTTCCCCCAACCACCGATGCCATTTACACTACGTGGAAGGGAGAGAATGGCATCCAGAGCAAACTGACTGACGTCCAGTGGCGTGACCTCCTCACCCCGGGTACTGAGGTTAATCTCCGCTGGCAGGCTCAGGTGGATGTCATCGCCTTCTTCCTCCGTCAGCTCCAGGATGCGGGCGTGCCTGTCATCTGGCGTCCTTATCATGAGATGAATGGCGACTGGTTCTGGTGGGGATATCAGCCTGGCAACTATCAGAAGCTCTATCGCATGCTCTACGACCGCTTGACAAACTACCACCATCTGAACAACCTGCTCTGGGTTTTCAATGGCAACGAGATAGGCTCGTCAAATGTCATGGACTATGACAAGTTCTATCCCGGCAAGGATGTGGTGGACATCCTTGCGACTGACGTGTACAGCAAGAACTACGAGAAAGGTGACTATGAGGCCCTTGTCAAACTTGCCGACGGCAAGCCCATCGCCTGGGGTGAGTGCGGTCAGATGCCCACACCCGAGATTGCTAAGAAACAGCCCAAGATGGTCTGGTTCATGGTCTGGTGCGAATTCCTTGAGACTGACAACACTTGGGAGAGCCGCCACGCCATCTATGACTACGCCGTGACTCTTGAGGAGCTGAATGCCCAAAGGACTAAAAAGAAGTAGTCCGCCGCCCGCAATTATAACACTAAAAACATCCAATTAACTCGAATAAATAAAGAGATGAATCTCAATATAGTAAAGGAGCAGATGAAGGCCGAGTATGCCAACATCATGAATTTCTGGATCGGCAAGATGGAGGACCATGAGTACGGTGGTTTCTACGGAGGCCGCGACAAGGACGGCGAGCTGGTTGCCAATGCCGAGAAGGGCGCCATCCTCAACGCCCGCATTCTCTGGGCTTTCTCTTCCGCTGCCCGCATCTTCGGCAAGCCTGAGTACAAGGAGGCCGCCAACCGCGCTTTCTGCTACCTCGTGGACTTCTTCTATGACAAGAAAAATGGTGGCTTTTTCTGGTCGCTCGACGCCAAGGGGAATCCTGTCGACACCAAGAAGCAAGCCTATGCGCAGGGTTTCTGCATCTACGGGCTCTCTGAATATTACAGACAGTGCAAAGATGAGCGCGCCATCGAACTGGCCTATGAGACTTACAACCTCATTGAGAAGCATTTCCGTGACCCTGAGTATGGAGGCTACATTGAGGCTCTCGCTGCCGACTGGACGCCAATGGACGATGTCCGTCTCAGCGAGAAGGACGAGAACACGCCCAAGAGCATGAACTCGCACCTCCACATCATTGAGCCATACGCCAACCTCTACAGGGCAAAGCCCAGCCCCGAGCTTCGCGACAGCATTATCCACTGCCTCGACATTTTCATGAACCGTATCATTGACAAGACGACAGGACACTTCAACCTTTTCTTCGACATGGATTGGACAGTCATGAGCAAGATTGACTCTTATGGCCATGACATTGAGGGCGCATGGCTGCTCTATGAGGCTGCCGAGGTCATTGAGGACCAGAAACTCATGGCTGAGTTCCGTCCCATCTGCAAACGTCTGACCGACGTGACGCTCGCTGAGGGTTGGGATGGCAACTCCATCTTCTATGAGAAGGTTGGCGACAAGCTCGACACCGACAAACATTGGTGGCCGCAGGCCGAGGCGATGGTCGGATTGACCGACACTTGGCGTCTGACGGGTGACGAGGAGTATCTTGACAAGATGCTCAAGGTCTGGGAGTTTATCTATAACAAGCTGGTTGACCGCAAGCGTGGCGAGTGGCTGTGGCGCACAGACCGTGACGGCCGTGATGTCTACAATGACTGCAAGGCGGGTTTCTGGAAATGCCCTTACCACAACTCAAGGGCTATCATTGAGGTGCTCCAGCGTTTAGCTTAGGCAAACTGATGGTCAAAGACAAAAGAACAAAGTCATGAATGTTAAGACTATATTGGCCTCGGCCACTGTCGCTGTCATGTTGTCAGCCTGCGGCTCGTCTCCTGTCACTATATCAGGTTCTGACGATCTGGTGACCTACGTCGGACGCGTCGACCGCTCGGATACTCTCGGCCCTCGGCAGTGGGGGGCGGGTGCCTATTTCACTTTCGCCTTTACCGGCTCAGGTGTGGACATTGACATTGCGGACCAGAGGCTCTATGGCAGCAACTATAACTATATTGAGGTCGTGGTGGATGGCGAGTCGGTGGCTCGTGTGGCAACTGCCAAGGCTCTCAACCGGCTGACTATTGGTCAGACGCAATCCGCCGAGCCTCTTGACACGGCTGTCTATGTCATGTCTGTGGCCGACTCTATTGCCGATGGAAGGCACACTGTCCTCATCTGCCGCGACACGGAGTGCGCCATGGGCTACACGCAGCTGCGGGCCATTACGGCTTGCAAGATTGAGAAATGGACGCCTGAGACGTCTCACAGGATTGAGTTTCTCGGCAATTCTATCACGAGTGGCATGAATTGCTACGACGGTGACATGCCTTTCTCTGAGGGCACTTGGTTTGACCATCACCGCGCGTATTACGCCTACGGACCGCGCACCGCGCGTAATCTCGGCGCGCAGTGGAGTCTTGCCAGCGTCTCCGGCATCGGACTTATCCACAGTTGCTGCGACCACAAGTATGTCCTGCCTCAGACTTATGACAAGGTCAACCTGGTTGACAATGAGATTCCTTACGACTTCTCGTTCAACCCCGACCTGGTCATCTCGGCTCTCGGTCAGAATGACGGGGTGCAAGACTCTACGGCTTTCGCCACGGCGTATGTCGACTTGCTCCGCACTCTGCATGAGAAGAACCCGGGCGCCGACTTGGCTCTTATCTCCAGCCCGATGGCCAATGACACGCTCCGAGCCTTTTTCCGTGTCATGCTGCCAGCCATCTCGGCCGAGGCTGAGGCGCAAGGCTTTGTTGGCAAGAGCGGCAAGGTGCCTTTCCATATCTTTGAGCAGAGCTACACCTCGGGGGGCACTGACCATCCGAACATGGAGGAGCATAAGGTCATTTCTGACGAGGTGACCTCTTTCATCCGTCAGGAGTTCGGTTTTTGAGCAGTTTTTGTTAAATTGTGGTTGGAATTGCTGTTCTGTGGTTGCTTTGCGCCTTATAACGGCAATGTCTAATCACCGGGGCGGGTCTCGACCCATCATCTAAAGATTTCTGAAAAGTGATAAAGTTAAGAGAGAAGATAGGATACGGACTGGGTGACATGTCGTCGTCCATGTTCTGGAAACTTTTTGCCGCCTATCTGCCGATGTTCTACACGGATGTGTTTGGCATCTCGGCGGCAGTCGTCGGCACCATGTTTGCCGTGACCCGTATTTGGGACACGTGTGTTGACCCTATTGTCGGTGTCTACGCCGATCGCACAGAGAGCCGCTGGGGCAAGTTCCGCCCCTTCCTCCTTTGGCTCGCCATCCCCTTCGGACTTATTGGTGTCCTGACGTTCTACACGCCTGACTTCTCCAATAATGCCAAGGTCGTTTACGCCTTCATCACCTATGCGCTCATGATGCTGGTCTACTCTGCCATCAATGTGCCATACGCGTCTTTGCTTGGCGTGATGAGCCCAGATCCGTCGGACCGTAACGTGTTGTCAACTTTCCGTATGTCGTTCGCCTATATAGGCAGTTTTGCGGCTCTCTTCTTCTTCATGAAGATGGTTGAGGGCTTCGGCGGAGCGTCTGGCAATCCGATTGAGGATCAACAGACGGCGTGGACGCTCACGGCGGGAGTCTTCGCGTTTATCAGTGTCCTGCTTTTCCTCGGTTGTTTCTTCTTGACGCGGGAGCGTGTCAAGCCCCTCAAGTCAACCCACACGAGTGTGAGGGAGGACTTCAAGGATCTTCTCCACAACCGTCCTTGGTGGATTCTGCTCGGTGCAGGCGTGGCCGCTCTCATTTTCAACTCGGTGCGCGACGGCGCCACGCTCTACTATTTCAAGTACTATGTGGTTGAGGATGGCGTGAGCGGTGTCACGCTGTTTGGCTACAACGTTGGCACAACCTTTAAACTCAGCGCCCTCTATCTGGCTCTTGGTCAGCTCGCCAACATCATTGGCGTTGTCGCTGCCGGCCCTGTCAGCAATCTGATCGGGAAGAAGAACACCTATCTTGGCTCCATGGCCATCGCCACTGTCCTCAGCGTCATATTCTACTGGTTTGACGCGGCCGACCTTGACCTGATTTTCCTCTTCCAGTGTCTCATCTCCATATGCGCAGGCGCTGTGTTCCCTCTTCTGTGGAGCATGTATGCCGACTGCGCCGACTATAACGAGTTGATGACCGGCAATCGTGCGACTGGGCTTATTTTCTCCTCATCAAGCATGAGCCAGAAACTTGGTTGGGCCATTGGCACTGCCGTCTCCATGTGGCTGCTTGACGCTTTCGGTTTCAAACCCAATATCGCTCAGTCTGCCGAGACTATTGACGGCATCAAGATGTGCCTGAGCCTCTTGCCCGCCATCGGCACTGTCCTCAGTGTCATATTCATCGCTTTCTACCCGCTCTCTGAAAAACGTGTCTATGAGAACGCCGAGAAGCTCAACGTTCTCCGCGCTCAAAAATAGCAACGCCCCAATTTTTGCCCATTCGCGATGGTTGGCTCGATTGGGCGACATTATTAACAGCCGAGGGTCGCCACGCTATATTTTGCGTGGCGACCCTCGGCTGTTTTATGTTTCTGCCTTCCCCCTCTTCCTCCCAATTATCAGAAAAGGTAGTTCATGTTGACGTAGAAGCCGCCTGTGCCGTCGTCGGAGTTGAATGCGTGTCCGTAGTCGGCCGAGATTATGAAGTTGGCGTTCATGTGAATCTTGATGCCTAATCCCGCTGATCCGTGCATGTTGTCATTCCCGCGCCTGAAAAAGAGGTCGAGCTGGTCCTCTGGCACTCCGTCAGTGCGAACCTCGTAGTTCTGCGTGGTCATGCCGAGGTCGCTGAATATGTTGGTGCCAATGCACCATTGTTGCTTGAGTAGTTTAAATCGGGCGAAGAGCCAGCGGAACTCTATGTTTGCCAAGGCTATGCCGTCGGCCGTTATCCTGTTCCGGCTCACGCCGCGCATTGTCTTGCTGCCGCCAAGACCCTGGCTGGTCGCGCTGGTGAGCGTGTTTGTGGTGATGTGTGGCAGCAGGTAATAAGGCACTCGTCCGCACAGCCTGTTTTGCAGTGTCAGCCTATATGCCAAAACTCTGTCTGCCGAGCCTAAGCTGAAATATTGTCTGTGGTTGACGGTCAGGCGGATGAAGCCATAGTCGTTCGTAGTGAAGACGGAAGGCTCCATGGCCAGTAGCGCCTCGCTCCATACGCCGCGGCTCGGAAAGCCCTCCTTGTCGCGCGTGTCAACGCCCACGCCGAAACGGATGAACACATCGGTGCCACCACCCGCCTCGCTCTCGCGGATGACGCCCCATTGCCTGTAAAGGTCGAAAAGGCCTGGCGTGTCCGGTGTATGGCGGCGCAGCTCATTGCGCTTGACGGAGCCGCAGTCGAAGTTGAAGGCCGAGATGCCCAATTGGAGGAAGAGCGGCGTCTCGGGCGAGTCGTAGCGTACTCCGGCCATGACGCGCGTCATGAGCCTGTGCTGCGCATAAAAAGCGTGGCTGCGGTATTCATCGCTCTCGTCGTCTGTCCACTCGCTGTGATAAACAGCCTTGCGCCCGTTGAAACCATAGAAGTCCATCAGCAGGTCGCGATACCATGTGAAGTCGGCTGTAAGTCTCAGCCCATCGCCAAGCCGGCTCAGAGCCCGCGGCGAGTCATAATAAGCCCTGCACAGCATTGTGCCCGCCAAATAGCGGCTGCACTCCAGATACAGCGAATGGTCATAGGCCGGATAGCGGCTCCCGTCTCCATACCAGTAGAGGTTTGACAGCACCCCGTATTGAAATCCGAGGTCAGCGTCATATGACACGGCTGGCAGTATGCCGAACGAGAATCCTGTCTTGACAAATGTTGTGTCGGCTCCGTCGGCCGACAAGGCTTGCTGCGTGGCAAGCGACGCCATGAGCGTAATCAATGCTCGGCAGCGCTTCTTGTGCATTGGTGGGGCTTGGGTTTTGGTTCGTCGCTAAATTACGCTTTTTTTGCGTACTTTTGCGGCGCATGGGCTCACTCCATGCGCCCGTTTTCAAAACGTTGAATCACATAACCACATAGTTCCCAAGGTGGCCAAATCATTTACTGACACGCCTCTCATGAAGCAGTACATGAGCATCAAGTCAAAGCACCCCGATGCCATGCTGCTCTTCCGTGTAGGCGATTTCTACGAGACTTATCTTGACGATGCCCCAAAGGCTGCCAAAATCCTCGGCATAACGCTCACTCAGCGCAGTGGCACCAATCCCGAGCTGGGCGCCTTGGCCGGCTTCCCGTATCATGCCTTGGACACCTATCTGCCCAAGCTGGTCCGGGCCGGTCTGCGTGTGGCCGTGTGTGATCAGCTCGAGGACCCCAAACAGGCCAAAGGCATCGTCAAGCGAGGGATAACTGAGCTCGTTACGCCGGGCGTGGCCGTGACCGACGGCGTCCTTGTCACAACCGAGAATAACTTCCTCTGCTGTGTCAATTTCACTTCAGCCTGCATAGGCGTGGCGTTCCTTGACATATCAACTGGTGAGTTCATGATGGGGCAGGGCGACACGCAATATGTCGACCGTCTTTTGGCCACGTTCCGCCCCAAGGAGGTGCTTTTTGAGAAGGGCAAGCGGCAGACTTTCATCGAGTCTTTCGGCTCTAAGTGGATAACCTATCCCTTTGACGACTGGGCCTTCCAGCAGCAGAGCGCCAAAGAAAGGCTGGTCAAGCATTTTGACACGCAGAGCCTGAAGGGGTTCGGCGTTGAGGAGCTGACGGCCGGCGTGACTGCGGCCGGCGCGATTCTCTATTATCTTGATGTCACTCAGCATGACGGGCAGGCGCATATAAGCCGCCTCCAACGCATAGACGAGCAGGCTTTCGTATGGATTGACAGGTTCTCAATCCGCAACCTCGAGCTTTTCAATGATGGACGAGACGGGTCTTATTCCCTCTCTGACATTGAGGACCGCTCCACCACGCCTATGGGCAGCCGACTCTTGAAACGGTGGCTTGCCATGCCTCTGCGCGACGTGCGGGCCATAACCGCGCGCCATGACGTGGTTCAGACTTTTGTGGACGACCATGAACTCATGGACGAGGTGCTCGGCCTGCTTCGCGAGGTTGGCGACATGGAGCGACTGGTCGGCAAGATTGCCTGCAACCGCATTGCCCCCCGCGAGGTGGTCATGCTCAAACGCGCCCTTGAGGCCATTCCGAGACTTAAGGAGGTGGTGGCGGCCCATGCGCCCGGCTCTGCGCTACTCGGCATGGTCTCATCTCTTGATGATTGCGACAATTTGCGCACCCGAATTGAGCACGATGTAGTGCCGGACCCGCCCACCACAATCCAGAAGTGTGGCGTCATTGCTCCCGGCGTCTCTGCTGAACTCGATGAGCTTAGGCATATATCCGCGTCCGGCAAGGATTATCTGATGGAACTCCAGTCGCGCCTCTCTGACGAGACTGGCATCCCTTCGCTCAAAGTGGCGTACAATAATGTCTTCGGCTATTACATCGAGGTGCGGAACACCCATAAGGACAAGGTCCCTTCCGATTGGATTCGCAAGCAGACCATGACGGCCGCCGAACGATATGTGACCCCCGAGCTCAAGGAGTATGAGGAGAAGATTGTGGGCGCCGATCAGCGCATAGCCTCACTTGAGGTCGAACTCTATTCCGCCCTTATAGCCGAACTTAACGCCCACCTCGGAGTCGTCCAGTCCGATGCCGCCCGTCTCGCCGAGGTTGATGTCCTCCACACTTTCGCGCGCAATGCTGTTGACTACGGCTACTGCCGACCCGAGGTCAATGACTCCGACACTCTCGACATTGTGGAGGGCAGGCACCCCGTAATTGAGCGCCTCATGCCAGATGGCGAGACTTATGTGTCAAATGATGTGCATCTGGATCGCGACAATCAGCAAATCATCATTGTGACCGGACCCAATATGGCCGGCAAAAGCGCATTGCTCCGCCAGACTGCTCTTATCGT
The DNA here is from genome assembly GCA_963658925.1 of bacterium. Classification (GTDB taxonomy): domain Bacteria; phylum Bacteroidota; class Bacteroidia; order Bacteroidales; family Marinilabiliaceae; genus W3P20-009. The sequence goes on along the minus strand of CAVKRQ010000012.1, from coordinate 55,063 downwards.
CCTTCTGGCTCAATGCGGCTCTTTCGTCCCCGCCACGCGTGCGTCGGTCGGCATCGTTGACAAGATTTTCACCCGAGTGGGTGCTAATGACAACCTGTCGCAGGGCGAGAGCACCTTTATGGTCGAGATGACCGAGGCCTCTAACATTCTCAACAATGTCACCCCGCGCAGCCTCGTCTTGTTTGACGAGCTCGGCCGCGGCACAAGCACTTATGACGGCATCTCGCTCGCCTGGGCCATCGTGGAGTATCTGCATGACAATGAGCGAGCAAGGGCTAAGACGCTTTTCGCGACGCACTATCATGAGCTTAACGACATGGAGCGCAAGTATGACAGGATTAAGAATTTCAATGTCTCGGTCCGCGAGGCGGGTGGCAAGGTCATTTTTCTCCGCAAGCTTGTGCCTGGCGGCTCGGAGCATAGCTTTGGCATCCACGTGGCCAAGTTGGCCGGTATGCCGCGCGTGGTTGTCGACCGAGCAAATGAGATTCTTGCGCAGCTGGAACGCGAGCGTGATGGAGAGCCTGCCCCCGTGCCAGACCGCAAGGGTTTTAAGAGGACCGAGGTCAAAAAGGAGGAGAGCGGTGTGCAACTGAGTCTCTTCCAACTTGACGACCCGCTCGTCCACAGCATCCGCGACGAGATAGTGGGGTTGGACATTGATAATCTAACGCCACGCGACGCCCTCAATAAACTTTATGACATCAAGCGGCTGCTTGGGCTTGACAAGTAGCACTGCGCCTTGTGCGCACGTAAGAAAATAAAAGAACGCAGCCCGTAAGCCTTATGCCTACGGGCTGCGTTTTCTATATCGGGTCAGTTCGGTTTACCCCTTCACAATCTCTACAAGTCTGCTCTTGAGCTCGTTGATGTCGGTGACTACGGGATATTGCGGATAGTCTGCCTTGACGTTGTCCGGCGGGCAGAAAAGGATGCCCTTGTCGGCGGCCTCGAGCATGGTCACATCGTTATACGAGTCGCCAAACGCCACCACGTCATACTTGAGGCTCTTGAACGCCTCCACGGTCTTGCGCTTGGGGTCAGGCTGGCGAAGCTTGTAGTTGGTGATGCGGCCAGTGGCGTCGGTCTCAAGGCTGTGGCACAAGAGGAACGGGTTCTCCAACTTATCCATGAGCGGCTGGGCGAACTCCACAAATGTGTCTGACACGATGGCGAAGCGGGCCAACTTGCGAATCTCGCGCACGAACTCCAATGCGCCTGGCAGCGGGTCCAAAGTGCCAATCACCTCCTGAATGTCCTGCAACTTGAGGCCATGCTGGTCTAAGATGCGGAGGCGCATACGCATCAGCTCGTCGTAGTCTTTGATGTCTCGGGTTGTGAGTTTCAACTCTTCAATCCCTGTCTTTTTTGCCACGTTGACCCAAATCTCGGGCACGAACACGCCCTCAAGGTCGGCACATATTACCCACATTTTCTTCTGAAGTGATTGGTGTTACGTTAATGAGTCGCCTCTTTCAACGCCACATGAGTTAAGCCCAATGGGACAAAAACAAGCCCGCTCGGAATCTGTCATGACGAGGAAAGACGCGTAAATATGAACGCAAAGTTAAGATTTTATCTTTTATATCAAAACTGACCATGCATATTTAGTCGTGGCGACATGCCTGCCGCGTCCCGAAAAACTGCTAACTTAGCGTTATGGAACAGCTTCAAACAAATTCGAGGCGAGACCTTAAGCGGAAAACACGCGAGCCGGACAAGAAGAAGGTCGTCATCCTCAATGATGACATCACCACGTTCGACTTTGTTGTCCGCATGCTCGTCGATATCTTTTTCTACGAACAGATGGACGCTGTCAGACTGACGCAACAGGTCGACAGCGAAGGCTCCGCTGTCGCGGGCGTCTACCCCAAAGATATTGCCGAGTCAAAGGCGCAGGCGGGTATCGCCATGGCCAGGGCCGAAAATTTTCCTCTCCGAATCAAGACTGAATATGCCTAAAATAACGCCATCTGAGCGTGCCTACCCATATCAGGAGTATTTGCTCCAACTAATCGCCAAGACTGTCATATACACAAGGGAAAAGAGCCTGCAGTTCATCATGCCTGAGACTGTTTTGCTCACTCTGCTCGACGAGGATCAGTTCCGCCTCCGCTCCCTGCTTGTTGAGAAATTCGACGTTGACGTGGATGCCATCGAGGGTGACATATGCGAATATCTTGACTCCCTTGAGCGTGTGCCCAAGCGCAGGCCGTTCAACCCCACACAGTCGGCAAATTATAACCGGCTTGTGGCCAACCTGTCTCATGGCGGAGATACCAATGACTTGACTCCGGCCGACTTCTTCGAGGGCCTGGCAAACCTCTCTGGCTCTGAGGCTAAGAAGATTCTTGAGAGCCACATTGACCCCGTGACTCTCCGCAAGGCTGTCAAGGAGTATGCGTGGACTTTCGAGGAGGAGGAACGCGAGATTGACGATGTGCTCGATGAGTATCCCGATGGTTTGCCTATCGATGACGAGTACGGGGCGCCTCGGGCCGGCGGCGCACGTTACAATAGGCAAAACGCCCCGGACCCGGCGTGCAGGCGCATCGATGATGACGACAGCTACACGTCGACTGATTTCATTGGCCGCGCAGCCGAGATTGACAGGTCTATAGTCACGCTCCTCAAGAGCAACCGTAGCAACATTGTCTTTGTCGGAGAGCGCGGTGTCGGCAAGACCGCCATGGTCCGCGGACTTATTCAGGCGAGGGCGCGCTTCAAGGCCTCCACGCGGTTCGGCAAGGCGCTGTTCTACAAGTTCAACCCGTCGGCCGTTGTCACAGGAGTCTCTTATGCCGACGAGATTGAGAATCACGTGGCGAGCATAATTGACGAAATCGAGGTGCAGGACTCTATGGCCGTCATCTTCGCCGACAACATGTCGGAGCTGATGCCGCAACACCAGAATGACAATACGCCAGACACGCTCCGCCTGCTCCTCTCGCTCATCGATGGCAAGGACATTCACCTCGTGACGACAGCGTCATTTGAGCAGTACAAAAAATTAAACACTTTCAATCAGGCGGTTGATAAGCATTTTACGCGCATCGACATAGCCGAGCCTCCTCTCGACCCCGATGGGCGCAAGATGGTGCGCAGCGCGGCCTTCTCTGTCGAGGGACCTCTTGGCGTCATTTGCCCTTCGGAGGTTATCGACCATATCATTGATACCGCGGCCGCGTCCTATTCAAAGGATATTGCCATGCCCGGCCGGGCAATTGACCTCCTGGACAGTGTCTGCGCCCATGTCAGGATGGAGTGCGATGTGAAGCGGAGCAAGGCGGATAACCATATCACGCAAGAGAGCGTCGACAAACTGCTCAAGATGTTGGGCTGCGACACTATTGCCACATCGCAGAACTCGGAAAAGCGACTGCAGGAGCTTGAGCCTAACATGTTGGCCAAGATTTTTGGTCAGGACGAGGCTGTCCACGGCGTGGCGCAAAGCGTCTTGCTCGCAAAGGCCGGGCTGAGTGACGACACCAAGCCCTTAGCCGCCTATCTCTTTGTCGGCCCGACCGGCGTAGGCAAAACCGAACTTGCCAAAGTCCTCTCTAATGAACTCGGCGTTAAGCTTATCCGCTTTGACATGAGCGAATATTCCGAGCAGCACACGGTCTCTAAGCTGGTCGGCTCACCCGCAGGATACATAGGTTATGACGACGGCGGCTTGCTGACTGACGCTGTCCGGAAAAATCCTAATTGCGTCCTCCTGTTTGACGAGATAGAGAAGGCTCACACCTCTGTGTTCAATTTGCTGCTTCAGGTGCTGGACTACGCCCAACTGACTGACAACAAGGGGCAGAAGGCGGACTTTTCTGGCTCCATTATCATTATGACGTCCAATGCCGGCGCGCGCTTCGCCACTGGTAAGGGACTCGGCTTCGGCTCCAAGAGTGAGAAGAGTGAGGTGATGGGCGCGGAGCTCAAGAAGACTTTCGCCCCCGAGTTCCTCAACCGCCTGACACAGATTGTGGCGTTCCACGACATGACGCCATCCATGGCTGAGCGAATTCTTGACCGAAAGGTGGCTGAACTCCAGACTCAATTGGCCAAGAAACGCAATGTCGAGTTCCACCTCAAGCCAGACGCCCGTCAGGCTATTCTCGATGCCGGTTTCTCAAGCAGCTATGGCGCACGAGAGATGGACAGAGCCATCGGGCGGCTCCTGAAGCCGGCACTGATGCAAGCCCTGCTCTTTGGCGGCGTGACCGACGGCGGCATGCTCGAGGTGGCTGCCGACGGCAAGGACAGTCTGGTGGCAACGGCTGCACCCAAGCCTGTCAAGCCGGCTAAAAAGTCGGGCAAGGATGCTCCACTTGACAAATAGTCAGTCGCCGAGTAGCGTCGTGACAGAAAAATGCTACTTTCCGTTAAGCCCAAAAACGCGCAAAGCCATGCTCGCTTGGTCTTAGACACGGCGAGGAAAGGAACAAAAATATGAACCTTAATAATTAACAGCAATATGAAGCCAACTCTCTTTGTTCTCGCAGCTGGCATGGGCAGCCGTTATGGCGGCCTCAAGCAGCTCGACGGTCTCGGCCCTAACGGTGAGACCATCATGGACTATTCTATTTTTGACGCTATCCGTGGCGGCTTCGGCAAGGTAGTCTTCGTCATCCGCCGCGATTTCGAGGACGCTTTCCGTGAGAAGGTGCTCTCCAAGTACGAGGGCCACATCCCCACCGAGTTGGTATTCCAGAGCCTCAATGACCTGCCCGAGGGCTTCACCTGCCCCGAGGGCCGCCAGAAGCCTTGGGGAACTAACCACGCCGTTCTCATGGGCAAGGATGTCATCAAGGAGCCTTTCGCCGTCATCAACGCCGACGACTTCTATGGCCGCGACACTTTCGCCGTCATCGGTAAATATCTTTCGGAGCTCCCCGAGGGTGCAAAGAATGACTACTGCATGGTCGGCTTCCGTGTTGGCAACACCCTCTCAGAGAGCGGCACCGTGGCTCGCGGCATCTGCTCAACCGACGCCAATGGCCACCTTACCACTGTCGTGGAGCGCACCGAGATTATGCGTGTCGATGGCCCCGTCTGCTACAAGGACGAGGAGGGCAAGTGGGTCTCTGTGCCAGACAACACCCCAGTCTCTATGAACGTGTGGGGCTTCACTCCCGACTACTTCGCCCACAGTGAGGCCTATTTCAAGGAGTTCCTCTCCGACCCCAAGAATATGCAGAACCTCAAGGCTGAGTTCTTCATCCCCCTCATGGTCAATAAGCTCATCAACGAGAAGACCGCCACTGTCAAGGTGCTCGACACCACCAGCCATTGGTTCGGCGTCACCTACGCAGCCGACCGTCAGGGCGTGGTTGACAAGATCCAGGCCCTCGTCGACAAGGGTGAGTATCCCGCAAAGCTCTTCTAATCCCATCAAAGGCTGATAGCTGAACTTCTGTTTCAGCCCGGCCTGTGGGAGGTGATTCACATGAGACAGCCCAGAGGAGTGTGTCCTCTGGGTTGTCTTTTTGCAATAATCGGTCGTCTGGCCGTTTTGTCAGACTCAATCCACTGTCTTTTTATGCAAATATGCGTTTTTGTCGGTCATCGCCGCGTCGTGGTGCTGCGCGAGGATGGCAAGCCGGTCTCTTTCCCCGACGAGACCCGGGTGGCAGGTCTGCTGCCTCAAGGTGTCGAAACCCGTGTGGCGCATGGCGCGGGACTTGACCTCCTGACTTGCGAGGTCGATTCTTTCGATGACCACGGATGCCTGATGGTTGAGGATTTCCGTCCGCTCTTTTTTGAGATGGAGGCCACTCTCTTCTCTGCGGCATGCAAGGCCAAGCAGATAGCCTTTTGGAACTCGCATAGCCGTTTCTGCCCCTCCTGCGGCATGCCGACTGTACTCCTCACTGATATTGCAAAGAAATGCCCGCATTGCGGCTACGAAATATATCCGCCCATCTCACCAGCCATCATTGTGCGCATTGAGCGTGGCGATGATGAGATTTTGTTGGTTCACGCCAAAAATTTCAGGGGTGACTACTATGGTCTGGTGGCCGGATTTGTTGAGACGGGTGAGACTCTTGAGGAGTGCGTCCGCCGCGAGGTGAGGGAGGAGACTTCGCTCGAAATTGAGGACATCCGATATTTCGGCAGTCAATCTTGGCCTTTCCCCTCTGGCATCATGCTGGGCTTTACTGCCAAATATAAAAGTGGGGAAATAAAGATTCAGGAATCTGAGCTCTCCGCCGCTGCCTTTTTTCGCCGCGGTGAATTGCCCGCCGTCCCTGACAAGATGAGCATTGCCCGGCGCCTGATTGACGATTGGAGCGGCGAGGCGTAGACCCGCTGTCTCTATTGACCATCTGCCCTCTTTTAGCTACATTCGCGTAGATGCCGGCTCTTGCGCCCAATGCGTATGCTTGCTAACAGCTTAGCAATCTATGGGCGTAAAAAGCATTCGTCACTGGCATCGACTTAACCATTCTTATCAAAAAGTCGCCACGCCTCATGGATGAAGTCCGTCAAATTAAGACCGTCGCCCAGTATTGCGATGCCTTTGGCCTGCCACAACCCGTCTCCCCTTTAGTGTGTGTGGCTCACTCACCCGCTAAGGACAAACATGAGGCCATGACTCTCAATTTGGGCTTATATCAGATTTTTGTCAAGGAGAACAAGGGGTGCGTGCTGACCTACGGGCGCACCTCCTATGACTATGACGAGGGGGCCATTGTGAGCTTCGCGCCGGGGCAGACCATTTCGACTTCGCCTGTGCCCGGGGTCACTCCAAAGGCCACAGGCCTAATCTTTTCGCCAGACCTCATCGCCGGCACTCAACTTGAAAGGCAGATGAGTGATTTCGGCTTTTTCTCCTACTCCAGCAACGAGGCTCTCCATCCGTCTGCCGATGAGCGTCAGGCTGTCCTGTGTTGCATGGCGCAAATTGAGACGGAGCTCGGCCATGAGCCGGACCGTCTCTCGCGACGACTTATCGTGAGCCACATTGAGGTCCTGCTGAATTATTGCCTCCGTTTTTATGAACGTCAGTTCGATTCCCGAAAGGAACTGAACCATAGTGCCATATCCAAGTTTGAGCATCTTTTGGATGAATATTTCAGCGAGGACCGTGCCGAGATTGACGGCCTGCCCACGGTGAGCTATTTCGCTGACAAGATTTGCTTGACTCCTAATTATTTTGGCGATATGGTGAAGCGCGAGACAGGCATAGGCCCCAAGGAGCTGATTAACCGCAAGGTGGTCACTCTTGCCAAGAGCCGTATGCTCGAACCCAACGCCACGGTCAAGGAGACCGCTTTCTCGCTCGGTTTCCAATATCCACAGCATTTCGTGCGTTTCTTTAAGAAGGAGACGGGGCTGACGCCTTCGGAGTTTGTCCGCTCTGTCAGCTGACCACCTCAAAATGACGTTCAAGGCTTATCAACTTCCGAATAACAACACATCCGATAGCAAACAGATGAAACAACAGTTGGACTTTTCGCAAATCCCCAGCCCCTGCTATGTCCTCGAGGCCGACAAGCTTAGGCAGAACCTCAAGCTCATCCGCCATGTGCAAGATGAGAGCGGTGCCAAGATTATTCTGGCTTTCAAGGCTTTCTCTCTCTGGGACGCCTTCCCCATCATCCGCGAGCAGTTCGACAGCGCGACGGCAAGTTCTCTCGCCGAGGCCCGTTTGGCAAGTGAGGAGCTTGGCAGCCTCGCCTATACCTATGCGCCCGTCTACTCTCCCAATGAGATTGATCAGATTCTGGAGTGCAGCCGCCATATAACGTTCAACTCGCTGTCTCAGTTAGAGCGCTATGCGCCTAATGTGATGCGAGCCGACCACCCTGTGTCGGTGGGTTTGCGCGTCAACCCCGAGCTTGCGCAGGTTGACACTGACCTTTACAATCCCTGCGTCCCCGGCTCGCGACTCGGCATCCGCTCTTGCGATATGCCCCAGTCTCTCCCCAGCATTGTCGAGGGGCTGCATTGCCACGCCCTCTGTGAGAGCAGCGCCGAGCAGTCTGCCAACATGATTGAGGCTTTTGAGTCGCGCTTCGCTCATTTCCTCAAGCACATCAAGTGGGTCAACTTTGGCGGTGGGCATCTCATGACGCGCCAGGGCTACAATGTCCAGTTGCTCATTGACACCATCAAGGCTTTCCGCTCGCGCCATCCGCACCTGCAAGTCATTCTTGAGCCAGGCTCTGCCTTCGCTTGGCAGACGGGCTTCCTCTTCTCCACCATCGAGGATATTGTTGAGAATAGCGGAATCAAGACTGCCATGCTGAATGTCTCTTTCGCTTGCCACATGCCTGATTGCCTTGAGATGCCATATAAGCCAGTCATCCGCGGTGCGCATTTCGACCCAGTGGAGGGGCTGCCGACATATCGCATGGGCGGCAACTCGTGCCTCTCTGGCGACTACGTGGGCAGCTGGTCTTTTGACTCTCCTCTCAAGGAGGGTGACAATATCATCTTTGAGGACATGATCCACTACACTACGGTCAAAACAACCATGTTCAATGGCGTGACGCATCCTTCCATCGCCATTTTCGACCCTGAGCATGGCGGCCTGCGCATTGTCCGGACTTTCACCTACGAGGACTATCGCCTCCGAATGGGGTAGGGCGGCTAAATCTCTTCCTGAAAGTAGTAAAAGACTGAAAGTCTACACGAGGATTAGCGGTGAAGAAAAAGGGCGGGGTGATGTGCGCATGTAGCACTTCACTCCGCCCTCTTCTCAAAAAAAACGAAACAAACTATTTATAGAATCTGAAGCTTCACTCCTATGTCCAAATGGAACACGTCTCTGAACTTGATGTACTTGTTGCCGAAGCCGCTCAAGACGTATGAGTCGTTTGTGGAAAAGTCATAAAACAAACCCACCGCACGCCACATCTTGCGTCTGTCTCGACTGATGTTCAGCGTCCACTGCTGACCAAATCCCGCTATGACATGAAATTTTGTCGAGAAAAAATAGTACCCGTCAGGATACCTGTCCGGGTTGTGCTTCCAGAACTCATGTCCCATAATGGCGTTTATACCCAACGACGCCCTCAAGGGGCTGAAGTCCACAGGCGATTTGCCAATGGCGATGCTCCAAGGCATGAAGTTCTCGCGGAGTGTGAATGTGAGTTTAGCCCTGTTGCTCTCAAAGCGTGGAACAAACCCCACCATTATGTCAGTCTCCCACCGCTCGTTTTTACCATAATCCCATCCGGCCGCTGCTGATAGCAAGCCTATGCTGCCGGCGAACTGGATCTTTGTGTAATGCGGGGCAATCTTGGCGTGCCGCTCGATATAACGCTCCATGCGCAAGTCATAGGCCGTCATGCCCTCCGGGATGGAATCCAGCTTGACGGTCTCCTCAGCTTTGGTCATCGTGGCGTGCATTAATGCCACTGCTGCCAGCATCGCAACCTCAGAAAGTAACCGTCTCATAGTCATATCCGTCCTCTTTTATGTCGAAAATCAGGTATGTGCGGTCTGCGGCGCATGTCGTGGTGTGATATATCACGCCGTCGTCGAACAGGTCGTCGTGCGTCAGGCGGTGTATGTGACCCGAGATGCAGAACATCAGTCCTGGCAGCCGTCGCTCCACCCCATGGCAATACCGGGCCATGTTGTTGTTATATTCGTCATCATAAGGACGGCAGTGTTGCAAGACTATGGAGCGTGAACACTCCTCAGGAAAGTTGTCTATCTGGCTATAAATAAACTCCATGTCCGGCACAGGGTTGGAGTAGTCAAACTCAAGGGCGTTTGAGTTGAGGCAGACGAAACGCACGTCGCCAGCCGTGAACGCGTAGTTCATCTCGCCCCACACGCGCTGGAATGTCTGCTTGCCTGTGGCAAGGCAATCGTGATTGCCTATCACTGCGACATATGGCGCGTCAAGCCCCTGCAAAATGTCGCGCTGCCATAGGAACTCGTTGTTCACCCCGAAGTCTGTCAAGTCGCCTGCGTGAACCACGAAGTCTATGTCGCTTCTGCTGTTGATGTCGGCCACGAGGTCCTCCGTCTCGTCATACCATCGCTGCGTGTCTGAAATCAGTGCGAAGCGGAATGTCTTGCGCCCCTCTGTTATGGACGCTATGCGGGCTATGTTCTTGGCGTTGATGCCTGTCTCTCCGCTTATGTCCACGCAATACGGGTGGTAGTCGAACCATTCACAAGCGGAAAGAAGAATCGGGCTGAGCGCAGACAACGCCAGCGCCCGCCCCCATCTTCTCTTGGTTTTCATCTGCTGTCTTTGTGTCTGAATTGTATCGCGAATTTAACAAGAGTGATATATTGGCAGTTGTGCTATTTCGGCACAATGATGTGCCAAATGAGGGAGAAAAGGGGGGGGGCGCAAACTTTTCGGTTGGGTACGCTTGCGGTTTGCCTGTAACTCGGTGGCCGTTTCTTCGTTTGGGACAGAAGCATTCATTGATAGTAGTTTAGCCTATATTCGATTGCGAACCCTGAAAGATATTGACAGGATATCAACAATGTTTGCATATATGGAATCTATTCTTAACTTCGCTTGAAAAACAACAAATGCTATGAGAAGAGAAATAAAACGAACATCAGAAGCAAAGTTTCTCGAAAGTGTTGCTTCCGTTTCGCCGCATATGAAATGCGACGATTTAAGATATTGCGTAATTCGACTTGTGGGCAAAAATCCTCGCATATCCAGACTGATGCGTAGGCTAATTGCCATGTACACAGTTAATTCTATAGTATAGATTGGCATGGTCCGAGTGTAGATACGAATGGAACTGAAAATTAGGTTATGTTTTTTATGCCAGTATCAAGGCATTGCATTGGGAAAATATTACGACATCAATAAAATGAAAATATGATGAGTCAAGACGGACTTTTGTTTAGCGTAAAACAACTTTATATCAAAGATTATATAACCAAGAAATTCCGAAAATATGGAGAAAAATAAATTACGGCCGGCAGATGTTGAACTCTTCGAATCGATGAAGGGTCATTACGTTTCAGAGAACGAGCGTTATTTTTTTGAGGCGATGAATGAAAGAGAGGAGAACCTTTTCACGTGCGCCGGCGAACTTCTCTTGTTCGAGACTGATACTGAGGACTTGCTCTATTTCGTGCGTTATGACTTTGATGAGTTCGTCGTTGGCCACGGCGTGGAAGGCTGCTACTCTCCTGAGCATCATGTCCAATGTCTTGCTGACGCTCTCAGGGCGAACCTGAAGGAACTCGGCTATCTCGACCGTGACATTACTTTTCTTGAGTGGTTGCGTGAGCGAGACTATAAGTGCATTCGTTATAACCACAATTACGATGATCTTTAATGGGCAGCGGACGACATTATCTTAAGGATGGTGGCTTCACTGAGTACCTTTATGAGACAGTCGGTGAGGTCAAGGTAGTCGATGGTATTCGAGCCAAAGTTGTGAAACTAAAAACGGATGAGGAGGGAACACATTCAAGCCTTCCGCAATTCGCTAATTCATCGGACATGTATTTTCGGCTTGGGGCTGATGGCTTGCCTTGTCAGGCTAAAGTCTATGTAAGCCGGCGGATGTGCCTTGATTTTGACTGGGGTCACGTTCATACGAATCCGGATGGTACACGTTTTGAAAAGGGAACGGTCCACGTCCAAACTTACTCTCTAAATGCGGACGGCTCTTTGACGCGCCATTCAGACAAGGCTCGCCTTATGAGTGATAGCGAGATAAGAACATATGGCCCTGTCATTGCAGCGTTTAACCCCAATGTTAAACTTCGACCTTGATGGCCCCTAAGTGCGTAGTCCCTTGCCGTGCTAAATATCAGGTGACCCAAAAATGAGCGATGGTGCGGAAGCCAAACGGATTCCGCACCATCTTTTTTACTTCAATCCCCGATGGGTGACAAGATTTTGATAATCAGCTGTTCTGTATCTCGCGTATCACCTCGTCGAGGTTAGGTATCTCGCCCCAGACCATCAGGTCCATTTTTAGGTTCTCCCTTTTGCCCGCCGCATCCTCATACGGCTGCTCATACTCCACGCGCAGCATTCTGAACCCGTTATGCTCATAAAACGCTATGCGGCGGCGAGCCTCTTCGGTGTCGGGAGGCTCGACTTCTAATATTATCGGGTCGCCCTGGCCTTTCAGTATCGTCAGCACGTCCGACGCTATGCCGTGGGCGCGCATCTCCGGCTTTATTGCCAAGTGCTCAATGTAGCGCACGCCCGCAAAATGCCATGTGTTGGCCAATCCGCACAGGCGGCCGTCATGCAGTATGGCGTGGGGGTGGAAGTGTGGTTCGGTGTCTGTCAGGCGGCGCTCCTCCTCTGCCGAACGACGCTCGTCGGCGGGGAAGGCTTCTATGTATAGTCGCTCGCAGTCGCGGTAATGGATGTCCGATGTGTCCATTATTCGCTCAAGGCGTGTCTTCACGGCTTTTTCTCCTTGTTCGTTTCTGTTCTTCTATCCAAAGTTATGCCTTTTCCGCCTATATTTGCTCTCAGTCCACTCTTAAAATATACAAACCATGCGTATATTCCGTCAAGCCATAGCAAATTTGTTCATCCTCGCGGCTCTAATCCTTTTGTCTCCAGTCCGCCTTTTGGCGCAGGTCGGCGACATAGTGCGCTCTTCTCCCGAGGCGCAGGGAGTGCCATCGGCACGTGTCTTGGCGTTTGTCGATTCCGTCATGGCTATCCCTGACGCCGAGGTGCATCATCTCGTTCTCCTCAGGCATGGCTCTGTAATCGCCGATTTTCATCCGGCGCCCTTTCGCGCTACTGACGGGCATACGCTTTTCTCCTGCTCTAAGACTTTTGCGGCGGCAGCTGTCGGCATTGCCGAGGGTGAGGGACTGCTAAGAGTTTCAGACCCCGTGGTCTCTTTCTTCCCCAATGAGTTGCCTGACAGTGTCTCGCCTTGGCTCGCAAGTCTCACTGTGCGTGACCTGCTCACCATGCAATCTGGCATTGTGCCGACTGATAGTGTGCGGCAGAACTCTGTCCATTGGGTGCGCGACATGCTGGCGCTCCCTGTCACGGCCAAGCCGGGCGAGCGTTTTGCCTATGATTCCATGTGCACCTATCTGCTTTCTGCCATAGTCGGACGCGTCTCCGGCTCTCCGCTTCTCGAATATCTCCGTCCGCGCCTCTTTGATCCACTCGGCGTCACAAGTCTCAATTGGGAGGCGAGTCCCGAGGGTGAATCGTGTGGAGGCTGGGGGCTCTATCTTCGGGCCGAGAGCATGGCCAAGTTCGGTCAATGCCTTTTGCAAGAGGGACGTTACGCCGGTCGTCAACTCATCCCCGCCCAATGGGTGCGCGACATGATGACGGTCCATGTGCCGGAGCGCGGCTACGGCTACCAGATGTGGAAGTGCGCCCAACCCGGGTCCATGCGAGCCGATGGCGCCTATGGGCAATTCATTATTGTCCTGCCGCATGAGGACATGGTGTGCGCCATAACTCAATGTATAACGGCGGCGGCGCCTGGCAACCGCGAGCAAGCATTCCTTTTCAACCTCGTCTGCCCATATCTCTCAGCCGCCCCCCTGCCCGAATCTGACGATTTCAAGGCGTTGCAAAGCAAGATGCCGCAATATGCGCATCCGACTCCACAAGGCAAAGCAGCAAGCCGCAGGCTGAAAAAAGGTCACGACCTCACTATCACCCTTGCGCCTAACCGCATGGGGTGGCAGTCTGTCTCCCTCTCCCAGTCTGCCAAGTCCTTGACTATGACAGTCACCGACTCTCTCGACCGACAAGTGCCAATAGTGTGCGGAAACTCAGCTTGGTCGCTGTCCGAAGTCCCCACGACTTTCCCTCCCCATCCGCGTGGCTCGACACTCAACTCGTTTTCGGGCTTCGACAAGCCCTTCACTGCCGCCGCTGCCTATGGATGGCAGTCTCCTGACGACCTTGAGGTTCACGTCTTATTTATTGACTGGATCTCCGGCATTGACCTTAAAATCCATTTTGACGCCGATGGCAAGGGCCGCGTGACCGTCATGAGGAACTTCGACAAGTCTCCGTTCAACGTCTGCGCGTCATGGCTCTGATCACCTGCTCGGCAATGGCCCTTTGACCTGCTATTGTGGGGTGTCCCCAGTGTTTGGCAATGTCATAAAGGACAATATATTCCACGCCGCGCCGGTCTGCTATTGCCTGCATGCTCTCGCTAATCTCGTGGCGCAGCTCGCTGTTTATTATCACGAATATCTTGGCCTCCGGCTGGCTGCTCTGCAGACCCGCTATGAGTCGCTCCATGGCTGGGCGGAATGTGTAAAGGCTGTCACGCCCGAAGGTCATCTCGGGGTCGTATGTCCCGGCTGGCGCTTTGGACCAGCTGTCGTTGGTGCCGCCAAGAACGAGTATATAGTCCGACTTGACAAGGTTGGCCATGCGCGTTATGAATGAGCGGTCCGAGTAGTCGTCGCTCTCGCCGTCCTTGTCATCGTCATAGCCGTGGTATCCCACTGTCGACCCCGAGAATGAGTTGTTTTGGGTCATTGTCAGACCCAGACTGTCTGAGAGTATGCTCCACCACATCTGTCCTTTTTCGCATACGTCTGTGCCGCCGCGTCGCACTTGGGCCGAGTCATACCACACGAAGTTTGTGTCTGGGTCTACTGCGCCCGCAAAGGTCGAGTAAGAGTCGCCAAGCACGCAAAAGGTCTTGCCCTTGAAAGGGTCTGTCTTGCCCGTCTCGCCGCCCGTGCAAGCGCTCATCGCCAATGCCGCCACAGCCATCATTGCCAGTTTCGTCTTCATTGTTTCTCTGTCTTTTATCTGAAATATTCTGTTCTCAAAAAACGCTAAAGTATGAAATGAAACACGATTTTAATAACCTTGGGTGAGAAAAATTCGTTACATTTACAACGATATAGAATAGAAGAATTTTATGGCTAAAAGGAAGCAGTCTGATGAGCAGCATGACAATGCTCTGAAAGACAAGATTTTGAAGTTTTTCCAGGATAACATGTCCAATGCCTGGAACTATAAGGATGTGACTGAGGGCATTGGATACAAGAGCAAGAAGGACCGCGAAGAGGTTCAGGATATGCTATATAAACTCGCGGAGGTGGGGACCCTTTGCGAGACTTCCCAGCCGGGCAAGTTCGCTCTGCCGGGTGGCGGCTCGGGCTCAGACTCCGTCGCAGGCACTGTTGACATGACGTCGTCCGGCTCGGCATACGTAGTCCCCGATGACAAAGAGGCTGAGCCGCAGGATATTTTTATCGACCGCAGTAATGTCGGCACCGCCATGCATGGCGATAAGGTCATAGCCCAGGTGTTCAAGCGCAAGGCGGGCCGTCAGCCCGAGGGCAAGATTGTCGAGGTCACGGAACGGAAGCGTGAGACTTTTGTCGGCATTCTCGATGTGACTGACAAGGCTGCTTTCCTTGTTTGCAACCCGCGTCAGACAGGTGGCCATGACATCTACATTCCTCTCGATAAGCTCGGTGGCGCCGAGAATCACCAGAAGGCGATTGCCAAGGTGACCAAGTGGCCCGAGGGCGGCAAGAACCCCGAGGGTGAGATTGTGGCTGTTCTCGGCAACATCGGTGACAATCAGACCGAGATGCACGCCATTCTGGCAGAGTATGGCCTCCCATATTCTTATCCGGACGACGTGGCCGCCGAGGCTGAGAAGATTGAGCCTGGCATAACCAAGGAGGAGGTCGCCAAACGCATAGACATGCGCAAGGTCACCACTTTCACCATTGACCCGAAGGATGCCAAGGACTTTGACGACGCGCTCTCTATCCGCCAACTTGAGAACGGCAACTGGGAGGTCGGTGTCCACATTGCCGATGTGACGCACTATGTCACGCCCGGGACGATTATTGATGACGAGGGCTATAACCGCGCAACGTCTGTCTATCTCGTTGACCGAGTGGTGCCTATGCTCCCGGAGCGACTCTCTAATTTCCTCTGCTCTCTCCGCCCTGATGAGGAGAAGCTCACTTTCTCCGTCTTGGCCGAGCTCAATGACAATGCGGACATCCTCAGCACTAAGATTGACAAGACAGTTATCAAGAGTGACCGCCGTTTCACCTACGAGGAGGCACAAGCAATTATTGAGGGTGCTAACACAGGCGATGACCCCAAGGATTTTAAGGCCGAGGTCCTCAAACTCAATGATCTTGCTCAGAAGCTGCGTAAGCGCCGTTTCGAGGCGGGTGCCATAAGCTTTGAGCGAGTAGAGCCGCGTTTTGAGATTGATGAGAACGGTAAGCCCCTCTCTGTCTATTTCAAGGAGGCGAAGGAGAGTAATATGCTCGTTGAGGAGTTCATGCTTCTCGCCAATCGTCGTGTCGCTGAGTTTGTCGGCAAGGATGAGTTCAATACGACTGGGCGCAAGCGTACTCCCAAGACTTTCGTCTACCGCATCCACGATCAGCCCTCCGAGGAGCGCTACGCCAAGTTCGCCGCTTTCATCCGCCGCTTTGGCTATGAGGCCATGCCGCAAAAGGAGGAACAAATCAACAATGCGGTGAACCGTGTCCTCTCTGAGTGCCGCGGCAAGGGTGAGCAGAACATGGTCGAGGTACTCGCCCTCCGGACCATGGCCAAGGCGAAGTACTCCACTGACAATGTTGGCCACTATGGACTCGCATTCCCGTTCTACACCCATTTCACCAGCCCAATCCGCCGCTACCCTGACATGATGGTGCATCGACTCCTATTCAGTTATCTGAATGGTGGCAAGAGCGCCAACAAGGAGAAGTATGAGGAGATGTGTGAGCACTGTTCCGCTCAGGAGGTTATGGCTGCCGAGGCTGAGCGCGACTCTATCAAGTATAAGCAGTGTGAGTTCCTCATTGAGCGTCTCGGAGAGGAGTTCGACGCCCATATCTCTGGCGTCACGGAGTGGGGCATCTATGCCGAGATTGATGAGAATCTCTGTGAGGGCATGATTAGCCTCCGCGACATGGACGACGACCACTATATCTTCGACGAGGAGAACTATTGCGTGGTGGGTCGTAACACCGGCAAGCGTTTCCAACTTGGCGACAAGGTCCGTGTGCGCATAGCCAACGCCAACCTCGAGAAGAAGCAGGTCGATATGGCCATCGCCGGCTCTCCTCTCACTGACATTGAGAAGCAGAACCAGAAGGTCCTCGCGGCTGGCGGCTCTATCCTTGAGCAGCAGCGCAAGCTCGCCCTCGCTGGTGCAAGTGCCGGTCTTGGTGGTAAGAAGGCAAAGATGGGCATGGGCGGCGGCAAAGGCAAGTCCGGACACGGCCGCGGTCGGAAAGACTCGGGTGGCATCCCGCCAAAGAATGTCCTCGACAGGCGCAAGGCCCACAAGGATGGCGGTAAGAAGAAAGACAAGAAGAAAAAGAAGAAAAAGTGATAAAGCAAATCGGGAGTCTTCCCGATTTGAATGAATAGAGACCGCCCCTCCAACAAAACTTATTTTGCTGGAGGGGCGGAACTTTTTGTTGTCTTTGTTCTCTCCGAGTTGAGTCTTTACCTGAAGATGTCGTATTCCTTCTCAACACAATCGGCCTGTATGTCGCCCGCGTCTATGATCGAGTGGAACAGGAATGCCGCGTCATGATAGTCGCCTTTGCGAGTTTGTAACTTTTGCACCTTGTCGGGATACCGCTCCGCCCATATGTCCGAATACCATATCCAGCATGCCGGGTTGCGCAGTGCGGGGTGGTCACAACCGTGTAGCCATCTGCCATCTTCGCCCAGGTTTTCACCATGGTCTGACAAGTAGAATATTATTGCATTGCGCTGCCGCACCTTGTTTATCACTTCGTGCCAAAAGTGATCGGAGAAGAGTATGGTGTTGTCATACGAGTTGACCATCTGCTCGTTTGTGTTATATGAAATCACCTTGTTGTCGGTCATTGGCTTCCACCTTTCGTACTCTTTTGTGAAGTGGCCATTGTAATACCAGTGTGAGCCAATGGTGTGGAGGACAATAAGTTTGTTGTGATCGTTTCCCTTATCCTGCGTCAGCATGTTTTCTATGTGTGGCAGCATGTCGTCGTCAAGCCATTCTGTTGTGACGTAGAGTGATTTGCCACTGTTTATACGGATTGTGGTGTCGGCTTCGTCCATGAAGTAGGCGTATGTGCCCACTTTCTCCTGGTTGGCTAT
This sequence comes from bacterium, assembly GCA_963658925.1. Lineage (GTDB taxonomy): Bacteria > Bacteroidota > Bacteroidia > Bacteroidales > Marinilabiliaceae > W3P20-009. Next base: position 37,017 of record CAVKRQ010000012.1, on the reverse strand, counting down.
CCACGCTGTGGCATATCCTCCGCGTTTGAATACGTCAATGAACGACCTCTCTTGATACATGAGGTCCGCACGAGCCGAGTCTGCTCGGGTCAGCATATATGGCACGCACAGATGAGTAGCTCCAAAACGTGTGTGGACAAAAGGCAGCGATGCGACGTTTTTCTCCAGACTGAGAAAAGGTGTGGTCTCCCTCTCATAACCATTTATCCCGAGGTTCTTTGCTCTTGCCGTCTCACCTATTATCATGATGACTGTCATGCTGTCCGCATTGCAAGTCACGTTCCCTTCAAACTCTGGGCGCTCGTATGCAACAAATTTTTTGTCTTTGTTATATTTCCATATGGCTTGGGGTAATGAAAATGGTATTCGGTTGGCAATGGGGCGACGAAGTAGATGTGTAGAGCACATGGCTGCCAGTCCAATCAGTCCAATAACTGGCGCTATTGTGGAGTGTAGTCTGCCAAACCTTACCTTTCGGAATCTTATGCGAGCCAAGGCTATTGACGCAGCAAGGGCCGCAATGGCTACGGCTGCAAGCAGTGGCGTGACGACCTCCATGCATGTGCGGGCGTCGTTGACAAGAGCAAGCTCTATTGAGTCTGATGTCACTTGCACCTTCGCAGTCGCCCTGTAGTAGGCCATAATGGCGCTAAGCGTCGTGAATAAGGGGAAGGTGACGGCGAACACATATCTGTTGGCTGAAATTATCAGCATGACGCAGAATATGGCAAGCACAACAATGCCCCATTGCATCGCCAATACGCAGAAGCTGGAAAAACTATTGAAATCGAGGTCGTAAAAGTCGGTGATAGTAAAGCACAGTCCGTAGATGAGTGCCATCAGCAGTGAAAATAGATAGGCTCTGACTGTCTGTGAGTTATATATATATATATATAACTCACGTAATTTTTTTAACAACATAAATTCGTGTCTGTTATTGTTATTCTATGATTGGTGTTCCGCAAAAATATAGTGCAAATTTAGTGCTAAGATTGCGTTTCTTGCTGCTCAGTTCTTTCTCTCCACGCCTTTTTTGCACTTAATGTCTCTGGTTTCCCACAAAAGTCAACAAACATAGTTATCTTTGCGGAGTTTATCTACGAACATAAAAACAAACAGATAACAATGAAGAGAATCGTCCTTATCCGCCACGGCCAGAGCGCGTGGAACCTCGAGAACCGTTTCACCGGCTGGACCAACGTTGACCTCACCGAGGCTGGCATAGCAGAGGCCGTCAAGGCTGGCAAGACCCTCAAAGAGCAGGGCTTCACTTTCGACATCGCTTACACCTCTTTCCTCAAGCGCGCCGTCAAGACCCTCAATAACGTCCTCGACCAGATGGACCTCGACTGGATCCCCGTCCAGAAGAGCTGGCGCCTCAACGAGAAGCACTATGGCGACCTTCAGGGCCTCAACAAGGCTGAGACCGCTAAGCAGTATGGCGACGAGCAGGTTAAGATCTGGCGCCGCAGCTATGACGTGGCTCCCAACCCAATCCCTGACACCGACGACCGCAGCGCAACCAAGGATCCTCGCTACGCAAGCTACGTCCCCGACTGCGAGATTCCTCGCACTGAGAGCCTCAAGGACTGCATCGAGCGTGCACTTCCTTACTGGAAGAGCGAGATCTTCCCCATGCTCAAGAAGGTTGACAACATCGTTGTCGTAGCTCATGGCAACTCACTCCGCGGCATCATCAAGTTCCTCAAGGGCATCTCTGACCAGGACATCGTCTCCCTCAACCTCCCCACCGCAGTTCCCTACTGCTTCGAGTTTGACGAGAAGACCTACAAGCTCACCAAGGACTACTTCGTTGGCGATCCCGAGGAGATCAAGAAGCTTCAGGAGGCTGTCGCTAACCAGGGCAAGGCCAAGTAAGTCTGACAATCAAATTAGCTGAAAGCCTAAACCCTTTTAGCGGATTTTGATTTAGATATTAGGTCCGGTGGCAATCTTGTCACCGGACTTTTTTTGTCTTGTCGCTCCGTGTGTGATGGCTCAAAATCTCATTTTTGAAATATAGTGTACAAATATTGTAGAGGGCAACATTTTTTAGTAAATTCGCATAAGTAAAGTTGATGGCAGTTCTACAACATGGCTGCATCTTTGACTTCAAAGAAACTTAATCAAGAACCTTCTAAAACATCTCTGACCATGATTGAAATCTTCAAAAAATGCGTGACCTCCGATTTCGCTAACTTCAGCGGCCGTGCCCGTAGGCAAGAGTACTGGATGTTCTATTTGGCAAGTTGTATCATCTGGTTGGTCTTTTACCTGCTCCTTATAGCCTCTGCGGCATCTGGCTCGGGTGTCCTTTATGGCATTGTTTGTTTCTTGAATATAGTGGTAAGTCTCGCCCTTCTCATACCTTCTCTCGCCGTCACTTGCCGGCGTCTCCATGACACTGGCAAGAGTGGCTTGTGGCTGCTCTCTATTTTGGCTTGCGGAATTGGAGGCATCATAATCTTCGTGTTCTCTCTCTTGGATTCAGACCGCGGAGACAACAAGTATGGTGCCGACCCCAAGGCGGCCGAAAGGGCTTAAACTCGTCTGTTAAAGCTTAAACCTCCGCCCGAAGAACTCATTGTTTCTTCGGGCGGAGGTTTTTGTTTGTGCCATGTCTCCTTCGGCGTCCAGTGGCAAAAGTTTCCCAACTTCCCTTACTCCACTTTCCAGTCACTTATTGTTCCTGTCTCCGACGAGAATGAACAGCCTATTCGCCTGATTGTGCGCCTGTCCGTCGCATATTCAGCGGCATAGCCTTTCTCCGCAATCTGTCTCAAAGCCTCGTCGGCCGTCCCGTCAAGTTTAAACTCAAATATATAGACGAAGTCCTTTGTCTCAACAATGCTGTCGACGCGCCCATGGCTCGACTGTTTCTCCGTGTAGACCAAATATGTGCTCGCTAATCGCAAAATGAGGTAGAATGTGTAGTGAAAAAATCTCTCTCTCTCCCGCTCATTCTCCTTCCTGCGAACCTGATATGGGATGCTGGACAGAAAGGAGGTCAGGTGATCCCTGAAAAGTTCAAGGTCATTGCTCTTCAGCGCCTTCACTGCTTTTGTGACCCAACACTCCGCGCTGTCTGCCGTCTTAAGGTAATTGTTTGATATCAGAGATAGAAATCCGCGTCTGACCTCGTCGTTGGGCATGTCCAAAAGGTACTCCTCCATTTCCGAATCATAGCCTTTGATTGTCAAATAACCGCTTTGGTAAATCATTGGCAGTGGTCTTTGCTCGTCCGACTTGAAATCCATGAACATTGACGAGGTGTAATAGTGGCCCGCTAATTCATCAATGTTCTCATCGCTGTTGTTGAGCAGGCGTATGAGGTAGGTTGGCGTGCCAGTGCCAAACCAATAGTCGCGCATGACTTTGCTGTCCAACGTGTTGAGCAGACTGAAAGGATTATACACACCCTCCGCGTTTTCACAAAAGTGGTATCCGTCAAATCTTTTTTTGAGTCTGCTCCTCATCTCTTCGCTGTCGCAGCGGGCCATGTGGGCCATCTCTGCCACGGCCTCTGTGAAGTATTGGTCGAGTTCTTCATCCGTTATGCCACATAAGGTGGCGTAACGAGGGTCCATGCTGATGTCTTTGGGCTGGTTGAAGCCGCTGAAGACACTGACTTGTGAGAATTTTGTTATGCCAGTCAAGAAAACGAATCGCAGGTGCTCATTGGCTAATTTGAATGTGGAGTAGAATGTTTTGAGCGTGTTCCGCACCTCGTCTCCGCTTTGAGATGCTCCGCCGTTTGATTGAGCCTCCGCGTCTACTATGTCGAGCAAAGGTTTGTCATATTCGTCAACGAGTACCACGCATCGCTCTCCCGTTTTGCTGTGGGCTGCCTCGAGTATCTTTGCGAAGCGTTGTCCGGTCGGCAGTTTGCTGTTTGCCACCCCAAAGGTCGACTCCCAATCTGCCATATAGCTCTCTATGGCGGCCTCTGCCGCTCCCGGCTTAGTGAAGTCTACACCGTTGAAATCTATGTGGAAAATGGGGTGGCGTTTCCACTCCTGCTCCAGTTTGTCTATCGCTAAACCTTCAAATAGAGCCTTGTCTCCGCTAAAGTAACTCTCTATGGTGGATAATAGCAGACTTTTGCCAAAACGTCTTGGGCGGCTTAAGAAGTAAACATTGCCATTCTTCACGAGAGAGTACACGAGGTCTGTCTTGTCCACATAAACAAAACCCTCCTCGCGCAAGATTTTAAAATTCTGTATTCCAATCGGATATTTCATTTCGACAATGTTTTCTGACTCTTGGCAAAGATACTAAATTATCGACCGAGGCAAACTCGTGAGTACAAGAACCCAAAAAGGCGGGACCAGCATCCTCATGAATGCAAGTCCCGCCTTTGGGTGTCTCTTTGGGCCAGCTTGGTCAGGGCTTCCGCCCTTTACGCCTTCTTATAGATGAGCAGGGCTGAGTACGTATTGACGCCGAGAGCCGAGTGTCCCTCATATTTGATGTCGATGACATCCTCGGGCGCGATGCCCTCGTTCTTGATGAAGTCGTTGAGCTGGACGTCGATGGTCAAGTCGAAATCGTCAGTGCCCGTGTACTGGAAATGCTTTGTCAATATTTTAGCCATGACTACCTTTCTGTTTGGCGTGGGGTGGTGGAGATGCCACGGCTCGCGCCCTGTTTTTATGAGATCGTGAAGTACTAAGCCCATGCTCGGCAGGGGACGCTCCCCCTGTTGAACACGAACTTCGCAAAGTTAGTAATTTTAGCGAGAAGAGCAAACCTGGCCAATTCCCATTAACAAAAGTTGATGTCTCGCTCAGCCTATGATGCGCGTCACTATGTCCACAAGCATGTCGCGGTTGGTGGTGTCTGGCCAGTTGAACCCCTTGGACCACATGTCATACTCGGCTAAGATGGCTGTTATGCGCATGCAGTCGGTGGCTGTGTAGAGGCGTGAGGCGGGCTCGAAGTTCCTTTGGACCATGAAGGCGCTGCGCTCGCCCACGGCCATGGCTGCTTTGACAGCCTCGTCCGTGCTTTTCTTCACGCTCTTGGTGAAACAATAGGTGAAGAGATGGTCGAAACCATTATACAGGGCGGCAATGATGGCCTGGACGGGATAGGCTTTCTCGTTCTGACCCATGGCTTTGACTATGGTCATAGCCTTGGCCTTGTCCTTGCGGAACAAGGCGTCGCGCAGCTCAAAGGCGTTATACTCTTTGCTTATGCCGACGTGGGTGGACACCATGTCCACGGTGATGGACTTGAGCCCCGGCCCTACCGCGGCCCTGACTTTCTCTATCGCCTTGGCGGCGTCCGTCATGCTCGTGCCCACGTGGTCCGCCAACAGGTCTGCAGCCTTGTCCTCAATGGCAAAGCCGTTTTTATTTGCGAACTGGCTTATCCACGCCGGCATCTGGTTGTCATAGAGTTTCTTGGTCTCCATGATGACGCCGCCCGACTTCTCTATGGCCTTGTACAGTTTCAGCCGCTTGTCCAATGTCTTATACTTGTGGCACAGCACAAGTACGGTCGACGGCAGGCAATGGCTCACGTAGCCCTCCAACTCGCCAATCTGGGCTGTCGTCTGGGCTTCTCGCACAATCACCACGCGGCGCTCTGCGAAGGTGGGGTACTGGTCGCACTCCAAGCCAATCTTGCGCCCGTTGGTGTCGCGGCCGTAGACGATGGTCTGGTTGAATGTCTTGTCGGCCTCCGGCATGGCGTGCTGCTCAATGAAGTCCGAGATGACGTCAATAGGGTACGGCTCCTCGCCCATCAAAAGATAGACGGGGCGATAGGTGCCGGCCCTGAGCTCTTTGAGTATGTCGTCCTGTGTGAGGATTGCCATCAGAATTTCAGATGCTTGACTGAGTTGCCCTCTTTCTCTATCTCCAAAAGGGCCGATATGCCTATCTCCAAATGAGGGCGTACGAACTGGGAGGTCACTTTCTTGTCGCTCGCCGTGGTCTTGACGCCCTCTGGAATCATGGGCTGGTCAGACACGAGCAGCAACGCGCCCGTGGGAATCTCGTTGTGGAACCCGACGGTGAAGAGGGTGGCCGTCTCCATGTCCACAGCCATGCACCGCATTATCTCTATCTTGCGCTTGAAGTTGTCATCATGCTCCCACACGCGGCGGTTGGTGGTGTAGACTGTGCCTGTCCAGTAGTCGAAGCCCTTGTCGCGGATGGCGCCTGAGACTGCGCGCTGCAATGAGAAGGCGGGCAGCGCCGGCACCTCGGCTGGCAGGTAGTCGTTGCTGGTTCCCTCGCCCCTGATGGCTGCTATTGGGAGTATGAAGTCGCCTATCTCGTTCTTTTTCTTCGTGCCGCCACATTTGCCCAGGAAGAGGACCGCGCGCGGGTGTATGGCCGCCAAGAGGTCCATTATGGTCGCGGCGTTGGGACTGCCCATGCCGAAGTTGATTATGGCCACGTCTTTTGTCATCGCGTTGGGCATGTTGCCGCCCTTGACCTCGACGCCGAACATGTCGGCGAACATCTGGACGTAGTTCATGAAGTTGGTCAGCAATATGTAGCGCGGGAATTCGCTCAACTCGCGGCCCGTATAGCGTGGCAGCCAGTTCTCTACGATTTCTTCTTTCGTTTTCATTTTTAAGTCTGGTTTGTGATTATGTAATCGTTGTTTTTCGTCGGTAAGTCTCTTGGGGTGGGCTTTTCTATCCCCTGAACAGGTTGAAGTCGGAGAATCTGTTGCCATCCTTGAGGCTCTTGTCTACTCTGTTCAAAGGCAAGGGCAGCAGGTTGAGGTCGTCCGTCGATGTGAAGTAGTCCAAGGCTTCGACATCCTTGTCTTCTCCTATCTCTATTTTCCCTGCCGATATCTCTTTGAATCTGTAGTGGAATGAGTTGACAATCTGGTGGATGACGCTGGCGTCACTCGTGGCGGCTATCTTCTCGCAGTCAGGACCCGCGAAGTCATCCAAACTGAGCAGTCTCGCCATGGGCATGACAAAGTAGCCCGTGCGGCTTATGGGCCTGTGATCCACGTTGGCCAAGACCTGTTTATACAGCTCAAGCTGGATGGCGATGTTATTCTGGAGCAAACGGCGGTATGGACCTAAGCCCCTCGCCCACTTGAAGTCTATTACGACTGTGGACCCGTCACGCGTGTCGCGCAGCACCATGTCCACCGTGCCGCACACGTCGCTCTCATCGCTCTCCTCGTCAAGAAGGGCGAGGCTGGTATCCACGGGGCGCTCGCATGCGGTCACCACCAAGTCGTTGGCTCTTATTATTTGGGTCAGGGTGTCTATGCTCTTCTCCAATTGCTCCTCCAGCAGTTTGGTTTCTAACCTGTTGTCCAATCGGATGAGTGTAGCACCGTGCTCTTCGAGCGTTATGGAGAAGGTCTCTTTGAACTCTTGCCGCATCCTCTCCTCAATCTGGTCTGTCGTGGTGACCTCGTCTCCATCGCGAGGCTCGAACAGTTTGGCTATTACGGCGTGAGCCACGTTGCCCTTGGCTATCTGCTCGCTGGGCAATTCGGCTGGACCCGACGGGCGTATGCCGGCCATTGTCTGCATGACGTAGTCTAACGGGTGGAATATGATGTCGCTCAGTGACGTGTAGCTCAATTTGTCCGGCCACTTGACCACCGCCTCGGGGTCTTTCAATTGGACGTAGTATCCGCCGCCCGAGTTGTCTATCGGTACGACGACTTTAGTGAATTCCTGGGCTGTCTTGGGATTGGATGTCAAGTCGGCCACGTCGCAGCCGTTCTGCTTGGTCATCTGCTCCAAGTGCAGCAGGATGGGGTGGGGCGGGACTGGTGTGCTGCCGACTCTGTCGTAGGTCACGAATACGACCTCCTCGCTCAGCCTTAATGGCGTGGTCATGCAGTCGAAGTTATACTTCGTCTCCAGTTCGGGGTCCCAAAACGTCATCTCTCCCGCCAAAGCATCGCGCTCTGACGGCAGGAGGAATTGGCAGTCGCGCTTGGCGGGTTCTTCGCCAACCGCGTCGAGCCATATGGTTTTCATTGAGTGGGCTATCATGTTGACAGGCTCACTGATCAATGTTTTGCTGTCCTTAAACGCCGGGTATTGGGTCTGCGTCTCTGGCGTAAGGAGCGATGATGTCCATGAGTCAACCTTGCGCCACTCTATGGTGTCGCCCGCCTCAGTGGCTATGGCCGTCAGCAGTGTGGCCGACATGTCTACCAGTGTCTTCCATGGCAGGGAGCGCAATGATGGGTTCGGGCCGTTCATTGACTTGAAGGCCAAGTCCGCGACGTTTCTCACTACCGATGTGAGACGCTCTGTGCTGACTGCCTTGTGGTCGGCCGCGGTCTCAACTTCCTCTCGTCGCACTGGCGGCAGGAATTTCCATACCTCGGCAATCCGCTTGTCACGCTCCTTTTGCGCCTGCCTCGGGTCGATGTCTCCAGTCTCGTCTTCTCCCTCAAACCCTGTCTCTATGTAGTCGGTAATCACCTGTTCGCACTCGGTGTTGCGATAACCGCCAGTCTTGGCTACAGCGTGCGCCAACCGCCACCGCAATCTGTTGGGGATGACTTCAAAAGGTGAGTATAGCAGGTCGAGCAGGTTCTGGATGTCGAGCGGTTCGCGCAACAGCGCTATGCATTGCAGCATGACTTGCTTTATCTGCGACGCTATGACAATGGAGCTGCTGCCCATGGGAGTGCCCCCCAACGCGTTCATCCAATTGTCATGGGTCTTGTTGTCTGCCGCTATCCATACCTCGCCACCAATATCATTGCTGTGGAATGCCACATACTCATCGGCTTCGCGCTTGTCGCTAAAGTGCATCACGCTGAATGGGCAGAAACCATCTCTCGCGAAATCTTTGCGAGCCAACTGGGCGCCGCGGCTCTCCAATGCCGTCAGCAAGCGGCGTATGGTCGGGTGCATCAGCCTGACGTCTATTGTCGTGATGATGACTGTGCCCTCGAAACTTACAGGCCCTTCGCCCTCAAGCCATCTGATGGCTCGCCACGTCCGGTCCGCCAAACCTGGCACTGCGCCTAAGTCTAAGAACAGGGCCTCAATGTCGTTAACCGCCTCAAGGCGCAGGCTGGCTGCCGGCTTGCTGAAGTCGTAGCCGTCCATCACAAGGCTGTCACGCCATGACAGGACCTCCCTCGCGGTCCCCATCTCCGACGTGTTGAACGATTTTGCCAATATGTTGTCGGGATGGTTTTCCACATACCCCTTCATGGCGGCAAAATAGGCGGCGAGCCTCATGACGGGTGTGGCGATGAAATCGCGCAATCCCATGCGGTCCTCTATGTGCCCCAAAAGTCCCGATGTGCCCACTATCTTGGTGTCCATCAGCACGTCGGAGGGCGTCGAACCCTCAATCCCTTTAAATATGTACCCGTTGTAGGATGGCGAGAAATATATGTTCATGGACGCTCTGTAAGGTCAAATTTTACAAAAATAGCATTTTTCCCTATTCCTGCGACGCCGTAGCGCTTGCCTATCCGCTAATTCCCTTCTAGTCGATGTCTCCTCTCGTGACAAGGCTATCCCTTTTTTATTACTTTCGCGCTCGTGGCGGCGGCTCTTGCCCCCCGAAAAGGCTATCTGTTTTAACGTTATCGATGGATCGCATTGTCTCTTTTCTGCGCAATTGGACTCTGCCAGTTGCCATGCTCGCCGGCGTGATTTTCTACGTCGCTTTCCATAACCTGACTTTCCTTCTGCCACTTCACGGGCCTGTATGGGCGGTTGACGCCTATCTTACGCCAGCTCTTATATTTGCCCAATTGCTGCTCACTTTCTGCCGTGTCAATCCGCGGCAGTTCCGCGTCCGCAAGTGGCACGTCTGGCTGCTCGTTTTTCAGGTGGTGTGCGCCTCTTTGGCCTATCTTGTCCTTGCGCCGCTGTCGCCTGTCTTGGCTCAAGGTGCCATGGTCTGCCTCATTTGCCCCACGGCCACGGCTGCTGCTGTCATCACCCACAAGCTTGGCGGCTCGGCCGAGACGCTCATCACGTTCACTCTCATGGACAATGTCATGGCGGCCGTTTACGTCCCGCTCGTTTTCCCCCTTGTCTATGTCCAGTCGGGTGGTCTTGAGTTTGTTGACGCTTTTCTCATAATCCTCGGCAAGGTGTTCCCTCTACTCATCTTCCCGTTCATCATGGCTCAGATTCTGCGCCTATGGCTGACTAAGGTGCATGACTGGCTCCGCGACCATTCCGGCCTCGCTTTCTACATATGGGCTTTGGCTTTGGCCATGGTCATGGGCAAGACCGCCAAGAGCATTGTTGACGATTCCGACGAGATGCTCGTGGTGCTTTCGCTCGCGCTGGTGGCTGTCGCGGCTTGCGCCGTGCAGTTCCTCTTCGGCAAAGTGACGGGCGGACGCTATGGCGACAGGATTAGCGGAGGGCAGGCTCTCGGGCAGAAAAACACCGTCCTCGCCATCTGGATGGCGCAGACTTACCTCAACCCGCTCTCTTGCGTGGCACCGGGCGCCTATGTCCTCTGGCAAAATGTGGTGAACAGCTATCAACTCTGGAAAAAACGTAACAAGTCAACCGTTAAATAGATGAATGTGACTATCCGCGAGGCGACCACGGCCGATGCCGAGGAACTCCTATCCATATATGCGCCCTATGTGACTGGCACCGCCATAACTTTTGAGTATGATGTGCCTTCGGTCGATGAGTTCCGCCACCGCATATCGTCCACCCTCGGCCATTTCCCCTATATCGTGGCTGTCAATGAGTCCGATGGGGCCATTGTCGGCTATGCCTACGCCGGCAAGTTCAAGGAGCGGGCCGCCTATCAGTTCGCATGCGAGACGAGTATATACGTTCGTCAAGACGCCCGAGGCGGCGGTGTTGGCGCCTCTCTGCTCCATGAATTGGAAAGCCGCCTCGTTGCCCAGGGCATTAAGAGCATCTGCGCCTGCATAACCTATGTGCAGGTGGCCGACCCCTATCTCACCAATGCCAGCATGCGCTTCCATGAGCGTCAAGGGTATCGACTCGTGGCTCATTTCCATCGTTCTGGCTATAAGTTTGGCCGATGGTATGACATGATCTGGATGGAGAAGCTGGTCTGATATTTTTTTATCACGTCTCATGACGAAATGAGGCGTCAAATTAGGTGGAGAGGAATATGGAGACGCAGGTTCACATAAAAAATATGGTTTGCGACCGCTGCAAGATGGTGGTCTCGTCCATCCTCCGCAACATGGGTGTGCCTGTCGTCTCTGTGCGCCTTGGGGTGGCAACTCTGTCACAGCCACTCACCCGAGAGCAAACAGCCGTTTTGAGAGATGAATTGGAAAAGGTTGGTTTTCAGCTTATTGATGATAGGGATGATGTGACTGTTGATTGCATGAGGTCGATCTTGCGAGATGAGGCGAGACGCACGGATGGAGCGCCGCAGCGCAATCTCTCGACTCTCATGTCTGACGCTCTCCATTCTGATTACTCTCAGCTCTCTGCCCTTTTCAGAAATGTCGAGGGCCGCACTGTTGAGCAATATTATATTATCCAGCGCATTGAGAAGGTCAAGGAACTATTGGAGAATGGCGACCTCCGCCCCGGCGAGATTGCCGACCAGATGGGTTTCTCTTCCGCGGCCCATCTGAGTACCCTTTTTAAGAGAGTTACAGGTTTGACGCCATCCCAGTTCCGTCAGATGAATTGTGGAGACCGCATGGGGCTTGATTTATTGTAGGGTGATGCCGCCCTTTTTATGTTTTATGGCATAAGTGACGTCGTTTTAACTCTTCGTCTTTTTGCAAAGCCGCAGCTTAATGTATATTAGCATTACTTAACGCGGCGATAGGCTGTATAGATTGCCAAAAATGCTTTTGCTGCGCTGTCTCACGCAAAAACGAATTAGTTAAACAGTAGAACGTTACTTTATGACAATTCTTGAGTTAATCATTGTCCTCCTATGCCTCTACGTAGGCTCTCGTTACGGTAGTCTGGCACTCGGAGCCATCTCCGGCATTGGTCTTGCGGTTCTTGTCTTAATCCTCGGACTAGTCCCGGGCACTCCCCCCACTGATGTCATTTATATTATTGTGGCGGCAGTCACTTGCGCCGGCATCATGCAAGCCTCGGGTGGTATGACGTGGCTCATCCAGATCGCTGAGAGGCTGCTGCGCAAGCACCCTGACCGCATCACTATCTTCGCCCCGCTTTGTACTTTTTTTCTCACTGTCCTTGTCGGCACTGGCCATGTGGTCTATACTCTCATGCCCATCATTTGCGACATTTCGCTCAAGCAGGGCATCCGCCCCGAACGCCCGTGTGGCGTAGCGTCCATAGCCTCGCAGGTCGGCATCACTTGCTCGCCAATTGCCGCGGCTGTAGTAGCTTTTACGACCATTTCAGCCTCTTATGGTTTTGAGATAACCATTCCGCAGGTACTCATGGTCTCCATCCCGGCTTGCCTCTGTGGTCTCATGGCTGCGGCTGCGGCATCTTATCACCGCGGACTCGATCTGGACAAGGATCCCATGTTCCAGGCCCGTTGCGCCGACCCCGAGACCTACAAGTATATGTATGGCGACACTGCCACAACTCTCGGTCAGACCATTAAGAAGGAGGCTAAACTCGCTGTCGGCATCTTCCTCGCTGCTCTTGCTCTCATCGTGGCCTATGCGGCTTTCCCTCAAATGCTTCCTACCTATGACGGCAAGCCCCTCAAGATGAATCTCGTAATCCAGATTGTCATGATCACGGCAGCCGCCCTAATGATTATCTTCTGCAAGGCCAAACCAAAGGCAGCCGTGGCTGGTGCTGTCTGGCAGAGCGGCATGACGGCCGTCGTGGCCATCTATGGCATCGCTTGGCTCTCCGATACTTTCTTCGCCAATCATCTCGATGAGATGAAGACCGCCCTCGCCGATTTTGTCGCGGTATATCCGTGGTCCATCGCCTTGGTTTTCTTCGCAGTGTCTGTGCTCATCAACTCCCAGGGCGCTGTCGTCGTGGCCATGTTGCCTCTCGCCTATCAGCTCGGCATCGATGGGCCGATCTTGCTTGGCGTCCTCCCGTCTGTCTATGGCTACTTCTTCATCCCGAACTACCCGTCGGATATCGCTACTGTCAATTTTGACCGCTCCGGAACTACTGTCATCGGAAAGTATCTTCTCAACCATAGTTTCATGATGCCCGGACTTGTCTGCGTAGCTGTCTCTACCCTTGTGGCTTTCGGCATCACGAGGATTATTTATTAAATTTCCGGCCCGGGACTCTGTCTGTAATCGACCCTAAGGCATATTTAGATTTTATACTCTCCCTCCGCCCTTACTCTATGGGGTGGAGGGAGATTTTTAGTTATCTTTGTCTTGTTTCGGTTTCTTTCCTATACACAAGACCTTTCATGAAGAACGTCAAATATATAAATGCCGGCGCCGGCAGTGGCAAGACCTATACGCTCACTTCTGAGCTGGCTGACCTCGTGAGCCGGGGCCTCGCTGAGCCTGGTCAGGTCATCATGACCACTTTCTCTGAGCGCGCCGCTGCCGAGATGCGGACCAAGGCCAAGTCCATGCTCCTCTCCCGCGGCCTCGCGGATGCGGCTTTGCAGATTGACTATGCGCTCATCGGCACCATCCATAGCGTGGCATACCAGCTTATCCGGAAGTTTTGGTTCTTCTTGGGACTGCCGCCTGAGCTCAATGTGATGGATGAGGAGGACCAGTCGGCCTATGTGGCTCAATCGGTGTCCGATCTGCCAGACGATTCAGAGCTCCGTTTTTTGCACCATTTCGCCCGCGAGTTCAATGTGTCTGACGGGTGGGGAAATGTCAGCTATGACTTTTGGATGGATGACCTAAAGTCTATCGTGGCCCTCTCTACTAATTATGAGATATCCGATTTCTCGGCGAGCAAGTCCGCGTCTGTCGATTTCTTCAGGCGTGTCATCTGCCTGCAGGACTGCACTCTTCCTTCTGAGGATGTCTTGTCCGATGCGCTCAAACGCATCATTGACACTTGGGAGGCCTATGCGCGGAATAAGAAACCAAACATCACAAATGAGAAAAGGATCGAACTCGCCAAGTCGCTGCTCAGCCAGGTCAAAAGGCGCAATGTGGCATGGTATGTCAGTTTCGGCTCGCAATGCACTGGCATCAGGGGCGCCGCGCTCGATGATGACGTCATTGAGCTTATCGGCCGATGCGCTAATATCTATCGCAGCCCCATGGTCTTCGCCGAGGTCGAGAAATATATTAATCTGATTTTCCGACTCGCTGACCGTTGGCGGGATAACTACGCGGCTTTCAAGGCCGAACGCAATATCCTTGACTATGACGACATGGAGAAATATCTCCTCCGTCTGCTCGACACGCCCGAGGTTATAAAGGAGATAAGCGCGTCTTACAAGTATCTCTTTGTTGATGAGTACCAGGATTGCTCACCCATTCAGGTGAAGATTTTCGACCGTCTCTCTGATGTCATGGCGCAGTCATACTGGGTGGGAGACAGCAAGCAGGCCATCTATGCGTTCCGTGGCTCGGCGACTGAGCTCACCCGGGCCGTGATGAGCAAAATAGCGCGTCACGAGGACGGTTGCACCACCGAGACGCTTAAATACTCATGGCGCTCTCAGCCTGACATTGTCAATCTTTGTAATAAGGTTTTCACGCAGGTCTACGCCCATGTCTATGATGGCGACATGCCTATCGAGAATATCGTCCTTGAGCCAAAACGCCCGCTCCCTGGCGAGGAGATAAAACTCCCGGATCTTTGCTATTGCGATATATCAGAATGTCGCGGCGGCGAGGCAAAGGCTCATGCTCTCGCTGAGCAGGTGGCTGCTTTAGTCCGCGCAGGCTTGGAGAGGCCTTCTGACATTGCCATCTTGTGCCGACGTAATGCCGATGTGGCTTACGTGGCCGCCGCTCTTCGCGAGCTTGGTGTCCCTTGCAATGCGGCCTCGCTCTTCCTCCCGGCCTATAAGGCCACGACGCTCCTCCTCTCTCTCCTCGCCCTTGTCATCTCACCTCGCAACATGCTGGCAAAGGCTACGATAGCCTATCTGACGGAAGAGGGCTGCGACTTGTCCGAGATTATTGAGAGGGCAAGCTATGAGACCCGCAAGGCGGATAATGATGACGACCAAGAGGACGGCAGCCTTTTCAACATGAGTCAGCTCGTCATGAGGGCGTCAAATCTGCCAGCCTACATGGCGCAGCAGTCAGTCGGCGCTCTCGTCGAGTCTATAATCATCGAGCTGAGGCTCTTTGACGAGGTGAAGAAGTTTGAAGACCCCGTAAGCCAGATATCCTGCCTCAACGCATTGATTGACGAGGCTTACAGGTTTGAGGAACGCTGCTCCAAAAATGGGCGCCCAGCCTCTCTCTCCGGCTTCATCAATTATGTCAATGGCAGCGAGGTCCTCTGCGGAGGCGACCCGGACGGAGTGCAGGTGCTGACTTACCACAAGTCGAAGGGTCTGCAGTGGAAGCGTGTCTTCCTCTGCGATATGGACAATGACTCTTTTGACGACCAGTCAAAGCTTATCCGAAATTCAGTCTTCGGCATCCATCGCGAGTATGTCTCGCAGCCCAGCGCCGACAACCTCTATCCCGAGGTGCGTATCCGTGTGGCGCCATGGATCTTCGGTAGTAAAAAGAAGTTGTCTGATGACTTAGCCGCCGACATCGCCGGAACGCCTCTCTTTTCTGTCGTGCGGAGTAATGAGGTTGCGCAAAGTGCCAACCTGCTCTATGTCGGCATGACGCGCCCGCAAAACTGCCTTACTTTGGTGCTCAGTGGCTCCTGCAATCCTCTTGCATGGTTGAGTTTGCTCGGTGTGAGAGGGGTGGGCGATGACAAGTCGCGCCTTCTCGGCACTGACGAGGTTTTCTGTGACTGTGTTCAAGGGTCTGAAAATTGGCAGGAGGTGTCGGATCTGTCTGGAAATGACAAAGAGTATCGCCGAGCCTTGGTGGCGAACGGTCCCTCCTCAGGCCGTAGCCTGCGCGACCTGCAGCCAAGCCGCATCCCCGGCTACGCCTTGCTCGGTCGTGTCTTGCCTGTCAGTGACAGGTTGCGCCTGTTGGGTGATTATGAGATGGATGAGGTGGGCAACTGCATTCACCAAATCTTCGCTTATGTTGATGACTATGCCCCTGATCGTCAATTGACTTTTGCGCAAAATGTCATCGATGCCTATGGTCTTACTGAGTCCATTCCACATCCCCAGTCTCTCCTTGACACGTGGGCTGCGGTCAAGAGGACGCTGACAGACCTCTATGGCCCTGCCGAATGTGTTTACCACGAGCGCCCATTCTCGCTCAACCGATATGGCCACCTCCTCAACGGCAGCATGGATCTCGTTTGGCACACGCCCTCTGGCGATGTCCTTGTCGATTTCAAGACGTGTCCCATGGGTAAGGATGATGTCACCAATACCGAGAGCCCGCACTATGCCGGCATCTACGCCGGGCAACTCGATGTCTATGCCGATGCTCTTGAGGCTGCCAGCGCCGCGGTGCTTTCGCGGTGGATTTTCTACCCCGTCATAGGACTGCTGGTCGAGGTGCTCGACAATCAGCGCCCATTCTTTGATGATAATATGGAGATGATGATTGCTGAGACTAACAGCCTCACTCAGAGTATCATCGTCGATGAGTTTGTGTTCTTTGGCGATGTCGATTTCTCAAAATTGCGTAGCGAGGTGCCTGATCTTATTGATGGCGTCATTGGCGCCATTCCGCTCACCTTGTCCGATATTTTCAATAATTATGAGGAGGACGACATCTTGCCCGATGACCCGATAGATGAAGAGGGCGAGGATTATGATGACGATGATTTGTCGGACGATGACTTGTCTGATGATGATGACGATTTAGACGAAGATGATGAAGACGACGAGGACGATGAAGGCGCTGACACGAGCGGCATGGATAATAATATCCGGCTTGCCATCAAAGGCGGCTCTTCTCAAGGCATCGATATGTTCAGCCGTGACGGGGCTGAGATAATCCGCATCCCATATGTGGCGTCCGAGGCCGACATCCATTTGGCGTGCGTCATTCTTCGCTACGTGTCTCAAAAGTATGGCCTGACAATTTATTGCAACAAAGAGCCGGTTGATGTCAACGCTCCCGATTTTGAGAAGTCTATCTATGAGAATCGTAGGCGCAATGTGCGGCTACTGCTCAATGCCGAGAGCTTCGAGCATCTGGCAATCAATGGTATCAATAACACGCTCAATATCAACCTTAAAGACATGCGGCGTGATATGCCCGATGCCACTGTCTGGCAGATGGTTGACCATGTCATAGCCCGCCTCATCGCGTTGCAATGGGATTACCTTGATTATCATGGCACTTGGTGCTTCTCTCTTGGCGAGGGGGGCAACAGGCGTGTCTTTGTCAAGATTGATAACTCGGAGAATGTGATTGTCCCGTTCTGCAACACTGTCATCCTTTTCCTCCATGCCACGCCTGTGGTCATCAGTCAAAAAGATTTCTACGCTTTGGCGGTCGAGTCTCCTTATGTCGAGGCCGTTGACAGTCTCCAATTGGCCATGCGCCAAATGCCACCCAATGACTGGGAGGACCTCTGGCTCGCCGCTGCGCAAAAGGCTAATTTCCACCCCAAGACATATCTGTTGCGGTGGAACCCGGACATCAGCTCTTTCTCGCGTGACGCTTATGCCGGCCTGACCGCCCGAAACAATGATTTCGCCATGGATTGGAGCATCCACGAGTGGCAAGATGCCAAACTCGGTGATTTCTTTTTCATGGTGCGTGTGGGCAAGGAGAGTGAGGCGGACGGAACGGCAGGTGTGGTCTTCCGTGGCGAGATTGTCACCCCCCCTTATCTCGCACCCGACTGGAATGAGGGCAAAAGTTCACGCCCTTTCAGGCACTATGTGGACATTTCGTGCCGTCACTGCGCTCCCGTGGATGGCAAGCCCTGCATATCTTTAGCGCAATTGAACGAGGCCATCCCCGAGATTGACTGGGGTCGCGGGCACTCTGGCGTGCTTCTGTCGCCCGATGCGGCTGCGCGCTTGGCTGAGTTGTGGTCAAAGCTTAATCCTTAGCGCCATAGGGAGTCCCCCTCTGTCTCTAATCTTCTTATGCTACTTTTCAAGGACGGCATGGAGGCTCACTCTTCCTTGCCGCCCTCTTTGTCTTCTGCGCTGTGGCTCCGCCTGCAATTGATGATATAAAAGACGGATGAGCATACTATGGCATATGCGCCTCCCAGCCCAATCTCTATCGGGTATGTGATTAATTCCCAGTCTGGCACTAATCCTGCTAAGAGACACGCGGCTGCTGCCGGGGCGTAATATTTCCTGAATATGGCAAACACGAGCAGCGTGATGGCAAACGCCACGCTCAGCCACCATCCGCTCACTGGCGACAAGATCATCAATGCCGACCCGCAACAAGATCCCAGCATGAGCATGAGCAGCACCTGCCATGGCCTATGGCGAAATCCGCTCCTTGAGTTTGAGAACTCTACAAGTGTCACGATTATTGGTGGAGCCATAAGGAATCTGTGTCCCGTCACTTCCGCCAGCACGACGAGAGGCATGACAATAACCGCCAATATCAGCCATTTGAGGATTATGTCTCCATTCAACTTGCCCTCACTCAGGGCTGTGGCTGGCGTCTTGGTCTCGCGGATTCCTGTCGCCTCAGCTGCTTTTTGCAATATGGTGGTGAACAACACAAATACCGTGAGCGACGCCACATAGGTCCAACTGCATGTCTCTGTTATTACTGGTAGAAGGGCTGCAGCCAACGCAGGTGGCATAATCGAGCGGCAAGCTGTCATCAAAAGCCCCGTGGTCAAGAATGCCACAGGCACAGTCAACGCCCAACCACACGTCCCTAAATACATCTCGACAAGTGTGCCCACTGCTCCGCTCAGTACTAATATCAAGTTCTGGGTGTAGCCTATCTTCCACGTGCGCTTGTTCATCACTATCAGTCCCACGGCCAACGCTCCAAGCTCTGGAAACAAGTAGTGGGTCTCACCCGTCCGGCCCCATAATATCATCATGGGGACTATGGCCACAATGGCCACCGCGTTTCTTATTAGTTCTTTCATCTTTGTGCCCATTTTCTCTTCCGCTAAAATAGGCTTTTATGGCATATTTCCATCCCGCTGCCGGCAATGTTATGGCAAATTTTGTCCGAATATAGCCATATATAGCCTCTTCCAAAAACAAAAAAGGCGTCCCGCCGCACCTCTATGTGGTGTGGCGGGACGCCTATCGCTTATCTTGTCGCGTTTCGTACGCTACTTCGGATGTTTAGTTCTTGAAGACGAGTCCGTCGCCTTGCACGTCCACTGTCATCGGGCGCTCTTTGTCAACGTCTCCCGCCAAGATACGCTTTGACAGGTCGTTCAAGACGTAGGTCTGGAGGGCTCGCTTTACGGGGCGCGCGCCAAACATCGGGTCGTAGCCCACACGGGCCAACCAGTCGATGGCGGCAGGGGTCATGTTGATGGTCACACCGTTGCCGGCGAGCATCTTTTGGACTGACGTGAACTGCAATCCGACAATCTCGCGAATCTTGTCCTGACTCAGCGGAGTGAAGGTCACAATCTCGTCTATTCGGTTCAAGAGCTCCGGGCGTATGGTCTGCCTCAGCAGGGTCATGACCTCGCGCTTGCTGTTCTCTATCAACTCGGGCGTTATCTTGTTGCCGCTCTTCTCAAACTCTTCCTGGATGAGGTTCGAGCCGAGGTTCGAGGTCATTATTATTATGGTGTTCTTGAAGTCCACCGTACGACCCTTGTTGTCTGTCAGACGGCCGTCATCAAGCACCTGCAGCAGGATGTTGAACACGTCAGGGTGTGCCTTCTCAATCTCGTCAAGCAGGACGACTGAGTATGGTTTACGCCTGACTGCCTCTGTCAACTGGCCACCCTCGTCGTAACCTACGTATCCTGGGGGCGCGCCAATCAGACGAGACACGCTGTGCTTCTCCTGATACTCGCTCATGTCTATACGAGTCATCTGCTGCTCATCGTCAAAGAGGAACTCGGCGAGTGCCTTGGCCAATTCAGTCTTGCCGACACCCGTGGTGCCTATGAAGATGAATGAGCCTATTGGCCTCCGGGCGTCCTGCAATCCTGCACGCGAGCGGCGTACGGCGTCAGACACGGCGCGGATGGCCTCGTCCTGACCAACTACGCGCTTGTGCAACTCGTCCTCAAGGTGCAACAGCTTGGTGCGCTCGCTCTCAAGCATCTTGCTCACAGGGATGCCGGTCCATCTTGACACTACCTCGGCAATGTCGTCCGAATCAACCTCCTCTTTGATGAGTGCGCCGCCCTTCTGCATGTGGGCCAACTTGTCGTTCAGTTCGTCTATGCTTTTCTCGGCGGCCGACATCTTGCCATAGCGGAGTTCCGCCACGCGCCCGTAGTTGCCTTCGCGCTCAGCCTTGTTGGCCTCGAACTTGATGTTCTCTATCTCGGCCTTCTTCTGCTGAATCTCCTCGATGACGTCTTTCTGGGCTTTCCACTGTGCCCGGTGCTCGGTGCACTGCTGCTTCTGCTCGGCAATCTCTTTGTCAAGCTCGGCAATCTTGTCAGTGTCGCCCTCACGCAGGATGGCCGCCCTCTCAATCTCCAACTGCTTGAGCTTGCGCTCCATGTTGTCTATCTCCTCGGGCACTGAGTTCATCTCCATCCTCAAGTGGGCCGCTGCCTCATCTATTAAGTCTATCGCCTTGTCTGGCAGGAAACGCTGACTGATATACCTTCGGCTGAGTGTCACGGCCGAGATGATTGCCTCATCCTTGATTCTCACTTTGTGGTGGCTCTCATATTTCTCTTTGATGCCTCGCAAGATTGATATGGCGTCCTCCTCGCTCGGCTCGTCCACCATGACGGTCTGGAATCTTCGCTCCAACGCCTTGTCTTTCTCAAAATATTTCTGATACTCATCAAGTGTCGTCGCGCCAATGGCTCTCAGCTCGCCTCGCGCCAAGGCCGGTTTCAGTATGTTGGCCGCGTCCATCGCGCCGTTGTTCTGGCCTGCGCCCACAAGGGTGTGAATCTCATCAATGAAGAGGATTATGCGGCCATTGGCGGACACTACCTCTTTCACTACGCTCTTAAGCCTCTCCTCAAACTCGCCTTGATATTTGGCGCCTGCAATGAGGGCGCCCATGTCAAGCGAGAATATCTCCTTGTCTTTCAGGTTCTCCGGCACGTCACCGGCTATAATCCTGTGTGCAAGGCCCTCTGCTATGGCTGTCTTACCCACGCCTGGCTCGCCTATCAAGATAGGGTTGTTCTTGGTTCGGCGGCTCAAAATCTGAAGCACGCGGCGAATCTCGTCATCTCGGCCAATCACTGGGTCAAGCTTGCCCGTCCGTGCGCGGTCGTTCAGGTTGATGGCATATTTGCTCAGCGCGTTGTAGTTGTTGTCGGCGTTCTGGTCGGTCACCTTGCTGCCTTTGCGCAACTCGCGTATGGCGGCGCGGAAGTCTTTCTCCGTCGCTCCGGCGTCTTTTAATATCTGAGCCGCGGTGCCTTTGCCCATCAGGGTGGCAAGCAGCATGAACTCTACCGAGACGAACTGGTCGCCCTCGGCTTTGCTCAACTCTTGCGCTTTCAGCAGCAATGTGTTGGAGTCGCCGCTCAGATACGGCTGCCCGTCACCTCCGCTCACGCGCGGTAGTGAGTTGATGGCTGCGTCTACGGCCTGTGACACGGTGGTCGCTATGCCGCATTTGTTGAATACGAAGTTGGTCACGTCGGGCGCGGTGTCCATTATGGCACGCAGTATATGCAGTGGTTCCAACGCCTGCTGACCATGCGAGGTGGCCGTCTGGGCCGCCTTGTTTATTGTCTCTTGGCTTTTAACCGTGAAGTTGTTGAAATCCATAATTCGTTTTGTTTTTTTTGTTTTCTGACCCACTATATCGCAAACTGAGTGCCAATGCCAATCCCCTTTCTCTGATTTTACTCGCCGTTTTCTTGATTTATGTTGTTAAGTTGATGCTAATCATTGTGTTATTGTTTCTTGTGTAATGGAATGCCAATATTCAGCTTTATTCTTGGTTTCTGACTTTTTGTCTTATGTTTTTAACAAAGTACTTTTAAATATGCCAAAATGACACACGCGAGAGCTCCGCCTCGTCCCCCACTGCCACCCTTGTTAAACATACATTCCCTCATCAGGAAAATAAAAACACGCCCGGACGACCTTTTGCGGCATTAGCTGCGCAGAGGTTGCCCGGGCGTGATGTTCTGATTTTTTTTCTTGTCTCTCTCGCTATTTCAGATAGCCGTTCATTGTCAGTTTCTTTTCTGCCACCTCTTTTGAGAAGTAGGTTATGATGAGGCTCGCACCTGCGCGTTTAATCGCGATGAGGCTCTCATACACAACCCTGTCGCGGTCTAACCAGCCATTCTGTGCGGCGGCGCATAGCATGGCGTACTCTCCTGACACTTGATAGGCCACCATCTTGATCGGGTTCTCAGGGGTGTTCAACTTAAATCGGTCCATTGCTCTTGCCATGACGTCAAGATAGGGCATGGCCGGTTTCACCATGACGTAGGCCGCCCCTTCGCTCAGGTCTGCCTCAACCTCGTCAAGCCCCTGGTCTTTCACTCTATAGTCCATCTGATATGTCTTGCGGTTGGCAGGCAGTCGATAGTCTGGCCAGCTCGGTGTCGATGTGCCTGGCGCGCTGCCAGCCGCGTCGCGGAATGGGCCATAGAATGCCGACGCGTATTTGGCTGAGTAGCCCATCACTTGGCAATCTTTGGTGCGCTCATCCTGGTCGAGCCGTGCGCGTATGGCCTCCACCTGCCCATCCATCATGGCGCTGGGGGCCACCATGTCAGCCCCGGCCAAGGCGTGCGTGTAGGCCATCTCGGCGAGCAGAGGCAATGTGCTGTCGTTGTCCACGTCCAAATAGCCCTCGTCGGCTTTGTTCGGGGTCAGCAGTCCACAGTGCCCATGGCTCGTATATTCGCATAGGCAGATGTCTGTTATGACAACGAGTCCGGGGATTGCGCTCTTCAGGGCTCGGGTAGCGCGTGCCACAAGGTTGTCTGGCGCATACGCCTGACTGCCGCGCTCGTCCTTTGCCTCGTCGCTCAAAACGCCGAATAACAGCACTTTGTTCACGCCGGCGGCATACAGTTGGCGGACGTCTTCTGTCAATGTGTCTATTGAGAACCGGCTGATGCCCGGCATCGACGGGACGGGTTCACAAATGTTTTCCCCCTCTACCACGAAATATGGCATTATCAGGTCGTCTACAGATAGGTTGACGTCTGCAAACCTGTCGCGTGTGGCCTGGTTAACACGGGTCTGACGAAATCTTTTCATTCTGTTGTCTTTGTGTTTTTTATGCTGTTTAAGTGAGCCTCGGTTATCCGTCCTCGGCACACTATGTTCTTGTCTTCGGGGACGGAGCCGTATATCTCAACGAATGCGTCTATGGTGGAGGGCGATGTGAATATGATGGTGTCTACGTCCTCCATTTTCACCCGCCGTGCGCTTCTGTTCACTTTGTTCTCGTAGGCCGTGATGGTTGTCACGTCAAAGCCCAACGCTCTCAGCCCCTCGGGTATTATGGGCAAAGCCTTGTCTGACCTGGGGATGAGGACGCGCCCACGCTCTTGTGCCGTCATCATTTCAACCATGCCGTGCGAGTCGTCTTTCTCGGGCATCATGTCTACTCTGATGCCAAGGTCTGCCAACTCGTTGGCTGTGGTTTCGCCTATGGCCACAACTTTGGTCGACTCGGGCATGACGAAGTCTTCTCCTGCCGCCTCTATCCAAAAACGTGCGGCGTGTCGGCTGGTGAATATGATATATTGGTATGTGGCAATCTCTTGCGCGCTTTGCGTTAATGCGCCGGTGTCGCTTAAGGCGGTCAGTTTTATTAATGGCGTCCAAATGTAGTTCGGGTCGGGGCATACGCTTCCCGTATAAAGGGTTCGGCCGCCCGCCGCCCTGTGTCGCAGGGCTGCTACATCGCCAATCATGCAAATGACAGGTGTGGGCAGTTGCCCGTCGTCGCCTTGACTTAGTCTTTCAAGTGTCGTCTCATATTCTTGACGGTCAGAACGGCCTACGTGGCTGACAATCAGGGCGGGCGTGTCTCCTGGTCTGCCTCTCTCGATCAATCCTGTGGCTATTGCGCGTAGTCTTGACCCTCCCATATAATAGACAAGGGTGTCAGCGTCTGCCTTTGACAATTCAGCCGAGTGCCCGTTGATGAACGCCACGGAGCCGGATACCCCGCGATGTGTCAATCCCAGTCCGACCTCCGCTGCCATGGCCGAGGCGGCTGAGATCCCTGGCACTACACTCACTTCCACCAAGTTCCGTCTCAGATATTCAGTCTCCTCGCCTGTGTGGGCGAAGATGGCCGGGTCTCCGCCTTTTAGTCTCACTACGCGATGCCCCTCACGAGCCTCGCGCAGCATGATGGCGTTAATCTCGTCTTGCTCCGCGCTGTGACGACCGCTTCTCTTGCCGACATATATTTTCTTGGCGGTGAATTGGTCAAGGTACGATATGTCAATCAAGTCATCGTGGATTATCGTGTCTGCTGCTTGCAGGGTTTTTGCTGCCTTTACGGTCAGCAACTCTGGGTCGCCCGGGCCAAAGCCTACAATGTCCACGCGTCCTTGCGTGTTTATCAGATTGCCGCGGGAGAAGACTTTTCTCATCTCCTCGGATCTCTCGCTCTTAGCTGTGACGGCCAGCATGCCTTGAAGCGGATGTGTGGCAAAGGGCAGACGCTCAGTTATTTTGTCCTCCATGCCCAATCGCTGCAATGCGCACGTGGCCACGATGGCGGCATCGTAGTCCCCTCTCTCCACTTGCGCCACGCGCTCCTCTATGGTGCCGCGAATCCCGCGAACTTCCAAGTCTGGTCTGACGCGTAGCAACTCGCGTCTGCGCATCGGGCTGCTTGTCCCTACCACGGCTCCTGACTGCATCTCGCCCAACCCTTTCCCCGTGCGGCTCACAAGGCTGTCGCTCTGATCTTTCGCCCGGGTCAGGCACACCACGCTTATCCCGTTCGGAAGAGGGTAGGGCAGGTCTTTGGCTGAGTGTATGCTGATGTCGGCCCGACCTGTCAATATGGCTCTGTCCAACTCGCGGGTGAATATGTCAGTCGGCGCCTCGCCTGTCAATAGGCTTATCTCTTTGTGCTTATCGCCAAGTGAGGTTATTATTTCGAGTTCATAAGGAATCTCCGGGTATGCCGCAAAAAATTCTCTTACTTGCAGTACGGACAGTTTGCTGCCTCGTGCCGCGACTCTCAATGTCTGTGTCATTGTCTCTTCTTCTCACTTATTTTAATCTACTGACAATGTCCCGTTCTCTATCAACTCTCTAATCCTGTCTCTTATCCTGATGGAGCGGCGCACGTCGCGGGCGTCACTTGCCACGGCTATGGTCACGCCCCCCTCCACAGGGCATATGGCTGGCGATGTGAAGTCGCACAACTCAGGGTCATCGCACACCGAGGCCAGCACATGCCAATGCTCGGCCTCTTCCTTCAACTCGCGGTTCAGAGCTTTATCCCCTGTGCAGATGAACACTATGCGCGCCGTGCGGATATCCTCCTTTTCGATCGGACGCTCCTCATATTCAAACCCGAGTTTTTTTATCTCGTCGCTAAGGCTCGTGCCGATGATGCGCACATCGCGGGTGTAACGTCTCAATATGCCCGCCTTGTGTGTGGCCACGCGCCCCCCGCCGACAATCAATATGTTGCCGGCTCGCAGTGATACCGGGAGGAATGTCAATGTGTTATCGTCCATCTTGCCTGTCATGAATTTGAAAACCGACACGCCACACAATGTCAAGTGCGTGGCGGTCGGTGTTGTCTGTTTGTTATGGCACGGCGGCCTGTCTGTCTATTTTTTGCGAATCAGCACTTTCCAATAACCGTCGGTCATTGTCGTAGAGAGTACTTCGTGACCCTCTCCGCGAACTGAGCCCGGCACGTTTTGGATTGGAGCTCCGTCATCGAGCAGTATTTCAAGAATCTGCCCACTCTTCATCGGGCTCAAGGCTATCTTGGTCTTGACGAAGTTCATCGGGCAGGCCACTCCGCGGAAGTCTTTTTTCACGTCAGGCGAGTTCGGGTCTGCAGAGGCTGCGCTCGTTTCCTGTTTACTCTCCTCCTTCGCCTCTTCAGCAGGCTTAGCCTCGGCGGCTGGCAGGTCGGCTGTCTTGAATTGGAGGCTGTCGTCCATGCCCTTGTAAAGCTCTATTATCTTGTGCGCTAAACTCTCAACCTCGGTGCGGCGGCTTGTCAGGTCTTTACCATCCTTCGCGTCAAGCACAAGGCCTGTGTACTCTTTTGAGACTATGCCGGCGTTGATGAACAGCTCAATGAACTGGTCATAGACCTCTTTCTCGTCTCTCGGCTCCACACCTCTGGTTACCAGCAGCATGCGGCTTGCCGAGAATGCCATCTCTTTCAGAGCCTCGGCGATGTTGGCGCCTGGTGTCTCCAATTTCTTGAACTGGTTGACTATGATCTGCTCGTCAAGCTCGATGATGTCAAAGAGGCCAGCCGAGCACTCTGCTTTGCCATGGCTCGACAGACTGAAAATCTCTTCCGCGCCCCAGTCGAAGAAGTAGTTCTTGTCCTTTGCGAATGTCGGCACCGGCTTATGTTTCTCAATCAAGCTCTTGATGACGCTCTCGCCCTCTGCCTTCAGAAACTCGTCATGGCTGCCATACTGCTCTTTCTTGCCTATATATGCGGCTATGTAGTCCACTACGAATGCGGGAACGCTGCGGGCTGAAATCCAACCCAAGTTAACTCCAAGCTGCTGTTTGCCTTTTACTTGCGCCCATACAGTGTATGCCGGGTATGCGTGGTCGCCCGAACGCCCTATGCGTCCCGAGAACCCAAGCCCGGCCCACACGCTCTGTGCGCACATGTTGGTGCAGCCGTTAAGGTTGATGTTCACGTCACTCGCCTTGTCCAAGTCAAGTCCGCTCTCTTTCAGAGCCTCGTCTATGGCTACCACGGCGCCCTTGGGCAGGCAGATGCCCAATCGGCAAGTGTCAGCTCCCGTGCAGGATGCTATGTGGCTTATCACCACAGGCTCGTCCATGTCGAAGCCTAAAGCCTTGAACTGCTTATACAATCCTGCCAAATGGCTCTCTGGCACGTTGCGCACCTGTATGTCCTGCCGTGGCGTGAAGCGGATAACGTCCTCGCCATAGGCGGTCAGGATGTCTGCTATCCTGATGAATGTGTCGGCTGGCGCATTGCCATGGAGCACTGGTACCACAAAATTCCACAGTCCGTTAGGCTGCGCTTTTGCGTAGCGCAGTTTCCACAGCCCGAATGCGAATGTGTCGATGCCCTCTGACTCGGGCTCAGCTGGCGTCTTTATTGGCTGCACCTCGGCATCCGGCTCAAGTGTCAGGCTCGCGTCATCTTTCAGTGCGTCGTAATATTTGTGATACAGGTCTATGGTCTCCTGGTCGCCCAGTTTGTAGAATATATATCTGATGCGAGCCTTGTGACGGTTCTTCCTGTTGCCGTTCTCGTTAAAGAAGTTCTTGGCGGCTTTCACTGCCCTGAAAATCTCAGTGGCGGGCAGGAAGTCGAACACTTTCCACCCCAAGTGCGGGTCCGATGCCACCGATCCGCCCAAGTAGCACTCGAATCCCTCAACCCCGTCCTGTTTCTTGGCTATGAGGCCGAAGTCGTTCACCAATGCGAAGTTTGCGCTCCTCGTGTCTATGTCGAACGCTATCTTGAGCTTGCGCGGCATTGTGAACGAGTCTTTCTCGGCAATGAGGCGAGTGGTCAGAGCCTGCGCCCATGGCGTCACGTCAAAAGCCTCCTCGGCCGTCACCCCTGTCTGGTCGTTGACGAGCATGTTGCGGATTGTGTTTCCGCCTCCGCCCTGAGTGCCAAGGCCCACCTCTTGCAGTTTGCGGAGGCTCGGGATGGCGTCGTCTATGTCAACGTTGTGTATCTGCACCTCCTGACGGGTTGTGATGTGAATGTGCGAGCAGCCGATCCCTTTGCCCACCTCGGCCACGCGCCTCAACTGCTCGGGCTTAATCAGTCCGCCGGTGCATCGTATGCGCAGCATGAAATGACCATCGGCCCTCTGCTCATAGATGCCCATGGGCACTCGGTTGCTCTTCAGCTGAGCACCCGTTATATTGCCCTCTTTATACTGTTTTATCAGGTCGGCCGTGTAGTCAATGTCGGTCGTCAGTGATGCTGGTAACTTATACATGGTCTTTATTTCATAGGTGGGCCTGCAGCCCTCGCGTCCTTTTGTCTCTTGTTAACATCGCAAATTTAGGAGTTTCAAATATCTCGCCCAATAACCCTCCATTGTCATTCGCATACCATTCTTGTGGTATCCGCCGCCTCGTCCCCTTATTCTGCAACACGATGCATCTCCCTCTGCTTGTCATTTCAGTAATTGTCATAATGCCTCACCGGTAACCACTGCAAATATTCTTAACTTAACCCGCCCATAAACCCAAAAGACATTAAGCATATTTAACAATCGGGGGGGGGTAATTATTGTAATAACTCGTACATTTGTTCGCAAGATAAGACATACCCTGGGAATAGGGCTCTTCCACCTTGTAATAAGATTTTTCATGAGGTCTTTCTTTATGTTCAGCTTTATGCTATTTCGACAAGGAAAAGCGAAAAAAACAGCCTGCTGTAAAAATCGGAAACTACTGTCATAGGCTAAGGATATTGCCCTATTGTTTTGGGGTGCGTTTTGTTGAATTAAGTTAGATTAAATATTAAAAAATGGAAGAAGAAGTAAAACAAAAGATTTATGACATAATAAAAGAATGTTCCCTCTGTTATGGCGGGTGGGCGAAACAGTCTAAAGTTTGCTCGGAGTGCATAAAGCAGGGAATAAATTTAAAATCGCTTGGTGGCGCTAAAGTAGTGTTTAGTCAATTGACACCACAAATTGAAATCGGACGAGATGAGGACAACCTCCCTACCCTTAGATTGAGGTGCGGTGAAGAGTCTGGTGTGAAAGAGATTTCCAAGGGCTGTATTTCTATGGATAAGAAAGGTCTATCCGGTTTAGGACGAGTTGCTAATCAGTTTAGCTATCTTGATGTTTTACAAAAAATGACAGGAAAGAAAATTGAACGTCTCGACATAGACCAATATATAAACTCGAATGAATTTCAGTTGTTGTTTTATGGAAAAGATGGAAAACCAACAGACGAACAAAATGCCTATTTAAAGAAATTTAAATTGCCTTATACGGACGATAAATTTGGATCTGGAATAACAGGAGAGTTCAAAAGAGATGAGTTAGGTGGAGAATTTGTCGGCGTATACTGGTGTAAGTCCATCGAGTCCCTATTTAAGTATGGAAATGTAAAACAAGATACAATTCAAGCCCTCAAGTCAATTTCCGCAAATGAAGATGTTGACTATATAGATGAACATATCGAAGGAGAAATTAAATATTTGAACCAAGCTGGGTGTCCACAATTTCCAGACGGGAAAACAGTTGATAGGGATACTGGTAAATTCATCTTTTTTGAAACAGACTTGAAAGATCAATCTGGCGAGACTATTTGTGGTTGGTTCTCAAGAACCTCTACCCAAAAAGATAAACAAAAAGTTTTGTACGAGGGAATATTTTGGGGGCGTTCCGAATACTTTAAAAAGTTATTGTCCAATAGGAGAAAATTAAAAGTCGGCAGAATGTTTTTTGACAATCAAGACTTGTGTAATGAATTCTTCAATGAATTGGCCGAGTTCTCTATGAAAGAGCCATGGGAGTACAAGAACAGGAAGGATGAAAAATTTAACAAACCTATATTGAAATCATATCTTGAACATGAACTTAATAGACTTTTTTATGAATCAGAGCAAGAACATCGCGATAAAAAGATAATCTTCAACAATAAAGGGACTCATGTTCTATTTAACACGAATCTGCTCGACCATTACGGCAATGATATTTTCATTGTTGGAGAGGTTGTGAAAGATGAACGCAATCAAGTATGCATTTCCAAGTTGCGAAGGTGCAATAAAGGAGTCCGTTTGGGTGAATTGGGCTTCGATAGTGATTCAAGATCCCCTGCTCCACCAGAATTCTTCAAGGATGTAAATGAAATCGTTTTTCATTCTGATTGGGGGATTGAAACAGATTACGAACATATCATTGGCGAAAGAAAGTCACGTTTTCCTGAGAAGTATAAAGATAGTTCCGAGATTACCTTAGGGAATAAACTTGCAAGTGCAATTGAATTTGCAAGGAAAATTGCTCAACGAAACTATAAATTCATCGTTCCGATGTATTATCCAAGGAAACATAGAATACAATTACTGATACCAATTTATCTTGAGTTAGATTCCGAACGTCTTCCTGATTTTGCCTTGGTTCTTACTCCTTCTGATAATTCGTATATACCAGAGACAATTTTAGAGTTAGATGAAGTGTATCAAGATGCTCGTTTAATTGCTAAGCCTGATGAGTCATGGCTAAATCCTGAATTCATAAAATAGCGGCATGTCACGAAACAATATCTTTGATGGTGATAGTTACTATGCACAATTAGCGCAAGCAACCTACAGAAAGCTAATGTCTCGCAAGTGGGTTACTTATGCTGATATTATGTCTGAACATCTTGGGAAGAACTCCCCTCATGAGTTACCTTGCAATGTGTCTAATTGTGACAACTATGGCGAGTTGAAGAAAGCGTTTCGTGATGTTAGGAGAATAATAAGCGAAAAGATAGGGCAAGAATGCCTTGAAGAAGAAGGAAATAACCGCAATAAAAAATTCAGGTATATAGGTTCAGAAGATGACCCACTCGCTGACATACGTAATGCCAAGGTTATTAAAGACTTGAAACAATACTGGCAGTTCTGCCAAGATTCCTCAGGCTTCTTCCCTTTGTCATGGCTTGAGTTTTTCTTTAAAGACAGTAAAGACCTTCTGGATATTAAAGCCAAACGTAAAAAGGGAGAGCAAGTTCTGTCGGTGAGCCTTGATAGGATGCTGATAAACATAGAACTTCTTCCTTCTCTTTATATGGCTATTGTGCGCAAACAAGTGTTGTCAATATCATATAAGCCTTATGATGAAGAAGAACGCAGGTTGACATTCCATCCGCATTACCTGAAGGAATTCAATGGAAGGTGGTTCCTGTTTGGGCATGTAGAGGGTTGTTCCCCAGAGTTTGGATATAACGTTGCGCTCGATAGAATCTGCTCAAAACCGAGCGAGCTTTGTGATGTCGTTTACAAACCTGCGCCGAAAGGATTTTACGAAGAATTTTTCAAAAACATCGTAGGCGTTAGTCACGAAAGGACAGACGACGTCCAATTATGCAATGTCCACGTCGTCCATATACGTGCACACTCCTACTATATATACAAGCTGACTGAGACAAAAAAAATTCATCCAAGCCAATTAGTATTTGTTGGTTACGGAGAACATGAAGATGGTACATATGGGGAGTTCACCGTTAATGTTGAATTAAACAATGAATTTATAGGTCGTATCCTACAGATGGGTGATGGGTTGGAAATAGTTGCTCCTTTAGAGGTTAGAAATGAGTTTAAGAAACGAGTCTATAACTTGTCTAAGTTGTATGATTAGGCGGACGTCCATCGTCGATAAATCGTAGGCTAATGGTTCCTTGCTTTAAGGAACTAATAGAGTTTCTGATTTATTAGTTTGGACGTAGGGAAGTCTGTAATATTGCATCGTCAAACATTGAGAACACCGCGATACTTGACGATGCAGGATGTTTGTGGTGTTGCTAAACTTGGAGATATGAATAAAATTATCAATTCAGTAAAGGGTAATTGGAGCAATAGCTCCAAAATCACGCAAAGACAACAAGGAGCAAATGACCGTCGAAAGGTTGTAATGGCTTGGAACAAGGTTTCCTGTAGTGCTCGTTACAAGAGGGCCGTTAGTTTTGCTGCAAAGGATCTTTGCAGACGCATCGCTCTTCAGATGGAAGAAGAATTATTCGATGGCATCCTTTTGAACCTCAGTGGCAGCAAGGCAAGCGCAATGTCATATGCAAGGCAGAAGCGTCTTCTGCGCCGCATCGTGGAAAAGAATTTAGCCCAGCAAAGCCATCGAATGTTTGGTCGTTCGGTTGACCGTTTTTCAAGTCACTTGCAACTACAATGTGCATGTGACAGCATGAAAGAAATAAGGCGCTATCAATTATGTGCGTAACTTTTGTGTGACATTGATTGCAAAAAAAATCGAAAATTGTGAAGAATGCAGGCGCAGCAGAAGAGAAGTGGATGAGTTTGAGTTACTTGATGATAACATGATTGATTCGCTGACATTACGCCATTGGGCTCTTTTGATTGGGATGACCTGAAATGACACGAAAGTGAGTGGCTTTCGTAAGAGCCAAAAGCACTCAGATTATTTTTAGCGTAAATGAATACTAAATAACAAAAACAAGAAAAGTATGAACAACAAGAAGAATGAAATTTACGACACCGTGATATGCAAAAACTGCTGGCGTTCGTTCTCAATAACCAGAGGGGAGTATGAATACTTTACAAATAGGGGGTGGAAACTTCCGAAACGTTGCAAATCTTGCAGAAGTATGAGAAATTCAGACAATCTGCTTGATAGGGCCGTTATAGCACTTAATGAGGAAGCCCATCATTTATTCAACAATTCACTGAGAAATTTAGGGAAGGAACTTAGGCGCTGGCGATAATACGATATGAAGAGTTTGCCTCTTATGTTTTCGAGATTATTACTAAAACTCGCAGTCAAATGTATAACATCTTAAGTCGTAGCAAAAAGAATAATTCTGAAATCAAAGAACGCCTCTCGGAAACCTTGAAAAAGTGTGAGTGGGAAACTTTGGAAGGGAAAAGGGATGCGGATGCATATCTCGCCGCCGTAAAGCGCTCAATTCAATCAGCGCAAAACATTATCACTGATTGTGTGAGCGAGCTTGATAACAACAGATATTGCACAGCTGACGTCAAAAGTGGGGTCAAGGACCAACTTAGAAAAGTAAGTACGGAGTTTTATTCAATATACAATAAGGCATGTACGGATGTAGCTGACAAGTATAATGAGACCAGGACGTTCAATATCACTGTTTTCGGTCGTACCGAGGCTGGTAAGAGCACACTTATGGAGATCTTGACTGAGGGAGACGGGAAGTCTATTGGTTTTGGCGGGCAAAGAACAACGAGAGATGTGCGTTCTTACACATGGAATGGAATGAAGGTCGTCGATGTTCCTGGCATTGAAGCATATGGAGGGGATGCAGATGACAAATTAGCGGAGGCTTCGGCTATTTATGCAGACCTTATTCTCTTTCTTGTCAGAACTTCTAATCCTGGGTCCGAGGAGGCTCAGTGGTATCTGAAGCTTCAGAAGAAAGATAAGCCCATCATCTGTGTTTTCAACGTTAATCAGGCTTTGCATCTGACGTCAAAGGTGCTGTTGGAAAGGGACTTGAAGAAGGTTGCCAGTATGGAGTCTGACGAAGGTACGAAGGAGGCGATAGACCAGTTCAAGAAGTTCCTTGGACCAAATCAAAGAATTGATGATGTCAGAGTTCACCTGCTTTCGAAATTTCAAAGTCAGCAGTTGAGGCAGACCAATCCTACTCTTTCTGCAGAATTAGAAAAAGTCAGCAATTTCTCGAAACTCAATGGCAAGATTATCAATACGGTAAGCCGTGATGCTATTCTCTACAGGCGTCGTGGCTTTCTCTCTATTGTCGATGAGCCTGTCTTTCAGCAGATGAGCAAGCTCTTCTTGTTCAGTGCCATGCAGTATGACCAAAGTGCGCAAGCTTATGACACCCTTTGCCAGTTCAAGAATTGGAAGGACGACTTTAACAAAAGAATGCTTGCCTCTGTCCGAAACCGCGTGACCAAAGTGTTCGATATCTTGCGTGACCAGGTGCATGACTTCGTAGAATACCATTCGGAGGATGAGTCGGCGAGTTCAGAATGGGAGGCACTCGTGAAAAACCGTCATTTAGAGGATTATTTGCGTAAAATCATGGAAGATGTTGAATCTCAATGTCGAGAAGAGATAAAATTGCGGTTTAGTACCCTTGAGAGGCAAATCAAACTATCTGCTGAGTTCAATCAACAGGCTTTCTTTAACTATAGAAGCAGCGGTGTTGTTGATTGGAAAAGTGGGGTGAAAATAGGAAGTGGAATTTTGTCGGTTGGATTTCTTATCGGAGCAATATGGTGTGGACCACTTGGTTGGGTCGCACTTGGTGTAACTCTATTGGGTGGTTTCCTGAGTTGGCTTTGTGACTCGAGAGAAGAAAAAATAAATCGTCAGAAAGCGCAGATGCAAAGGAAGCTCACGGACAGTATTTATAAAATGGAGCGAAAAGCGCAGGAGTCCATGTATAATAGCTATAAGGAGAGCATCTTCAAGATGCAGAACAATGCCGTAGAGATGCTCAAATCTCTTAGTACGACCCTCCTCGCTCTCACAAACTCAGAGCGTATGCTTGCTCTCGGACTATGCCGAAACCATGTCACACTTTCTCGTCGTCTTGTCGGTTTGATACTCTCTGATTTAGGTATATCGCAAGACAAGATTCTCTCTGTTGCCCGAATACCAGCCAAACGTTGCTGCGTTGTGATCCGCGACCGCAGTGAAGTTGACGGCAGGCTTGTCTCAAGTTTAGGGCAGAAACTTGGCAACGGAGAGGAAGTCCGTTTTGTAGAGTATAATCCTGATGCCCCTCTAAAGGAGAGGGTGCGGAAACTTCTCAATTATTTCAAAGTCCCGACAGCCAATTGTCGTATAGCATCGGTTGACAATGACAGGCAGACTGTTATTTACATCGACAAGAAAAACTATTCGGAGCAAGAGCTTGACTCAATCCTAATCATAGAACAAATTGCTTTAACTCACATAATCCCAAAATCGTATGGACGCGACTAAATTAGAATCATTCACTAAAGAGGCACAAGCTCTTTTTGATAAAACGCATGCAACGTTTGCAAACTCGACAGACGCCAAGCTGAGGACTTATGCAAATAAGGTTCCCAAATCATTTTCAGAAGGTGGGGATAAGATAAATGTTGTTTTTGCTGGCGAGTACAGCGCAGGAAAGTCTACAATCTTGTCACTTCTGACAGGCAAGAAACTTGAAACAGGTGGAGGTGTTACCACTCAGACATGTTCTACATTCGATTGGAACGGCATAACGGTTACTGACACCCCTGGAGTTCTCAATCAGGGCCGTTCGGATCATGACAAGATAACATTTGATGCGATGGCAAAGGCTGACCTCATTATCTTTGTCACGACGGTTAATGGTTTCAGCAATCATGTAGGGCGTCATTTCCGCGAGCTCATCATAGATCGCCATAAGGGGCGGGAGATGATGCTCGTGGTTAATAAGATGTCCTCTATGAATGATGGCAACACACCCGCTCTGCAAAACGAGGTGAGAAACAAGACGTTCCTTCCTGTCGTTGAGCCTGACTTTAAGCCAGAGGATTTCTACATATCATATATAGATGCTCAGTGTTATAAGGATTCTCTCGAAGAGCGTGATGCTGTGCTTAAGAGAGAACTTGAGCGAGAAAGCGGTTGGGCGAAATTTGTTGATAATATAAACAAGTTCGTCAAAGAAAAGAGGGTTCTCGGTAAGACAACCACAACACTCCACCAACTTGAGCAAGTATTATGCGATGCCAATGCCGAGTTCCATAGTGGTGATCTTTGCATCGATGGTGCAATCACGACATTAAACAGTGCTCGCAACATCTATTCTGAGACAAAGAGAAACATCATTCGCAAATGCCAAGATTTGGTGCACGCTCAAAGTCATGAAATATATCAGGTTCGTGATTCTGTCGTCGCTGAGTTCTACGCAAGCGAGCAAAAGGAGCTGTTGAACGAACAACTTGAAAGAGCAGACAAAAAAGTTGAGGACATTAGCAATAAATATGCCGGTCAACTTGCACAATCTATTAATGACGAGATTGATGCAGCAAGTAAACAAATTTGCGACTTGGCATGTAGCCCATTCTCCGGGCAACTGCGTAGCGCCATAGAGAATGAATGTAACGTTAATTTAAGCAATTCATCTTCGCTGGAAGGTGCTAAGAATGTTGCGAACACAGCAAGCAAATTTGGCAATTTCTTGCTAAAGATGAGCACGAAAAACCCGAATGGCACGCTTTTCCAGATTATGAGTGCGTCAAGCTCGTCAGGTACTGCAGCACATAACGTTGTGTATAATGTTGGTAAGTTCTTTGGACACAAATTTAAGCCTTGGGGGGCTGTCAAATTTGCCAGAGGGTTTGCTGTAGGCGCCAAGATTTTGGGAGTGGTGGGGGCTTTGGCGTCTGTTATATTCGATTGTGCTCAAATGAGAAAAGAGAGAAAAGCAGAGGAGCAGATGGTTAAAGCCCGTCAGGAAATCAGTCATAACTTCAATAAGTTCGCTGAGGCGGTCGAACTCGAGTTCGACAGTCAGGCCAACGCTTGGGTTGAGCAGAACATTGACGCCAAAATCCGTGAGATTGACGGCGAGGTCGCAGAACTCCAAAGTCTTCAGAACCGAGCCGACAACGAGTCTAAGACGTACAACGACTTGCTATCAAAAGTTCGTCAACTCATAGATTACGTCCAGAGGGCGTAGAGTGGGGATAGCTGTGGCTGTTTTGGGGAGTGAATGCATTAAAGGTGCATTCGCTTCCCAAAGACGGTTATAATTTGTGAAGATATCCCGTCCTCTAATTTTAGTTTTGAAGGCTGTGTGAATGTTGTACATTTCGCAAAAAAAATGAGGAATTATTCCTCAAGCGCTACTACCTTAGTGGCAAAATGCCTCCCAGCTATTAAGAGGATTGTCTCTCTCCGCAAAAGCCTTAGTGTGTGAAATTCCCTCTTTAACTCCCATTAACAACCCCTCCCAACCCCCTGACACCCACACCCCTATCCTCCCCCTCCTCAGAAAAACACCGAAAACTTTCCCCCGCCCCCTTGCCAATCCGAAAAATCTCCCTAACTTTGCACCCGCTTTCGGAAACGAAACGGTCTCACACGAGGCGCAAGTAGCAGAAGCGCAAGCACATTGACATATTGGAAGTGAC
>CAVKRQ010000011.1:0-142283 GCA_963658925.1 bacterium | reverse complement strand
AATCCAAGACAATAGAATCATCTTCAAGATTACCCAATGTAATAAGCCGTTCTAATAGGCGAACTGGCTTGGGACCATCAAATACGCCTTTGTCACCAAACAGTTTTATTACCTCTTGCGCTCCTTCTTGGCTGTGTCCTACGTCTTTATAAAACAAAATAGATGTTGGAGCCATACCATCAAATTTTAATTCGTTGAGAAATCTTTTAATACGAGGCACTCCATTGCCATCAGCTCCAAACCATATACGATTGTCTCGGAGTCTCTCAGCGAAAGCTTTCGCTGAGAGCCTCCAGCAGCGTCCTGCTGGAGGCTCTACCACACGGCCAGATGGACAAGTAATGGTATAATCTCCAGAAGGAGAGTATGTCTTGACAGTTAGATTATCCGATTGCCAAACGCCACGTGGGTCATTGTCCGGATTAGAATATCGAGCATCTGCTTCGGCAGTTCTTGGTAGTCGTCCAATTTTAAACAGACTGATATTCTTAGCATACATCAGAATATAGTCATGACTATTAGAAACAAATTTTGCATCATTCTTTGGTGCAAATGCTCTTTCCCAAACTAACTGTGCGACGAAATTTGAATCTCCAAATAATTCATCACAGATATTTTTTAGATTTTTTTGTTCATTATCATCGATCGAAATAAAAATCACCCCATCCTCCGTCAGCAAATCCCTCGCCACCTTCAATCGAGGGTAAATCATGTTCAGCCAATCCGTGTGGAAGCGTCCGTTGCTCTCCGTGTTCGTCACCATGCGGTTGCCCTGCTCGTCAAACTGACCCGAGCGGCTCTGATACTCCGCGGCCGTTTCCGCAAAGTCATCATCATAGACGAAGTCGTTGCCCGTGTTGTATGGCGGGTCGATATATATCATCTTCACCTTGTGGAGATAGGTCTCCTTCAGGCACTTGAGCACATCGAGGTTGTCGCCCTCAATGTAAAGGTTCTGTGTGTTGTCAAAGTCCACGCTCTCCTCGCGGCATGGGCGCAGCGTGGCGTTGATTGGAGCGTTGGCGGCAAGGATGGCCTTGCGCTTGTCCGGCCATGTGAACTGGTATCGCTCCTCGCGCCCCTCAACTATCTCTGTCGAGAGAATCTGGCGCAGCTTGTCAAAGTCGATGGCCTTTCTTACCCCCCCCCTGTTAACGTTTCTTTACATTCCGTCGCGCATTCGGGGAAGAGCTCCGCAATCTTGTCGATATTGCTCTGCGTGCCGTCCATGGTCTGCATTCTTAGTTTGTCCATTAGTGTTTTTTTGTCTGGATTGTTTATCCCTTGCTTTTCCCTTTATTGTTCAGCATCTTGATGGTGGCAAGATAGTCTTCTTCTACGGGAGAAAGGGTCTTGACCTCCCACTTTCGATACTCAGTTTCCGCCTTTTCCATAGCTTGATGGTGGCTCACGCTTCCTGCGCCTTGCAGAAGAGGGTCTCCGTTGGCAGTGAGGATGCGGTCGAGATGTTCTATATAGTCGGCCATATACATGGGGCGATGTCTCTCGGCCTGCGTCTCGGCAAAGTCGAAATAACCGGAAACGAGGTTGTTGAGTATCTTCAGCTCCTCGCCGTCTAAATAGTTCTTGGCTATCTTTGCGTCTCGCAGAGTGGGGTGGTCGCCCTTGAAGGATGTCATGCCCATGACGGGCTTGTCGGCATCGGCGCGATGGTAGATTACTTCCGCCGCAGTATGCCCGTGGGCTGCAAAGTGGAGTTTGTTTTGGATTATCTTGAAAAACTCCACCGACATGTCTGAGCGTGGGTCATAGTCAACGGCTGTGGCATAGATGTCGAGAACCTGACGATACATCACCTTTTCTGATGAGCGGATGTCGCGGATGCGGTTCAGTAGTTCTTTCCAATAGCCTCCGCCTCCCAGTTGTTTCAACCGCTCATCGTCCATTGTGAATCCCTTATAGAGATATTCAGTCAGCCTTTCGGTTGCCCACTGGCGAAAGCGAGATGCGACAAGAGAACGCACACGGTAGCCGATGGAAAGTATCATATCGAGATTGTAATAGGTCATCTCTCTTTCCACCCGTCTTGCGCCCTCTTGGCGAACATGTCGGAATTTCCGACATGTTGATTCTTCCTTCAGTTCTCCATCTTCATAGATGTGCTTGATGTGTTCCACGACGTTCGTACGCGAAGTCTGATAGAGTTCGCATATCTGCTGTTGGGAGAGCCATAGGCTTTCCTGCTCATATTTTACCTCCAAGTGGGTCTTGCCGTCCTCACTTTGGTATATTACGATATTTCCGTTGCCGCTTTCGTCCATTCTGCCGTTATATGACTGTCACCATGTCAGGTGAGTATTTCCAAGTTTCGTTTAAAGCTTCTCGGGCATACCGTTTACTTCCATGCCCATCTGCAATAATAGCGATTTTTCTTCACTCCTCCGTATGCTAACAGTTTAGAAAGGGTGAGCATGCGTTTTTTTGTGCTTTACTTTGTGAGTGTTGCCTCCGTTGGCTACGAGATGAAGATGAAGGACTATT
The DNA here is from genome assembly GCA_963658925.1 of bacterium. Lineage (GTDB taxonomy): Bacteria > Bacteroidota > Bacteroidia > Bacteroidales > Marinilabiliaceae > W3P20-009. The sequence goes on along the minus strand of CAVKRQ010000011.1, from coordinate 139,781 downwards.
GGAACCCCAAAATTCTATAACGCCTGTCCTCTTTGGTTTAAAGTCTAATGTGCGTACGCTATAGTTTCTTTTGTTCCGCTGTAGGTGAGATGAATAAAAAGGAATGTGGAAAAGCGAATGTGACGCTATTTGTAATATTTAACATATAGGGGGGGGGTAAATTAACGGAGTTTAGTAAATTTGGATAGCAAAATAGAAAGCCTTAATTCAAACAGGTTCGGAGTTTTGATATCCGTTCTCATTTCCCTTGAGTTTCAATTTTGCGACGTTCCTGAGAGTGTTTCTTGTATAACGTATAACCGCAATTCATTAATTCTCTTCACAATGGCTCTCTTTTTAGATTTTTCAAGCACCAACCCCTCCTTTTTTTCTAATCCTGCTCGTTCCTTCCAGCCGAAAAATCCCAAGTTGAGTCTTAATGACCAGTTTGCGTCGTTTTCTGGAAGACTTATGCAACCGCTCTCTTTTTATAGTTTTCTTGATGTTTGCTTTCGTTCATCAAGGAGGGAGACTGAGTTATGCGTGTCTGCTTATGCTGTCGATGAAATGAAATTTGATCAGAAAGGACATCAGAATATTGTTGACAACATTGTTCTGACTATTAGGAAAAACGATGTAATGCACAGTGTTTTCCCTGCTGGTAAGACGTTGATGATGGTTGGTGCTTTTTCCATTCCTGACTCTGAGTTCAATCGTTTTGCTATGTTTATTGTGCATGACATCATCTTTGCGGAAGATATTGGGCAAGAAGACAAAGGTCAAATCATAAATGAGAGGTGTTATTATGCATTAGAAAGTCCTTATTGGGGGAGAGGCGGTGAGTTCAATGGTTTAGATGCTAATGAGTGTTGGCCGTCTACCATATGGCTTAAGGAGTTTATGGAGTTTATTAAACTTCAGAATAACAGGTTGGGCAGCGAAGCAAAGGGGCAAGTAGAAGATTGGGGTGACTATCTTGGCTTTAGAGACTCTTGGCTCAATAATGCGGCTAAGAATAAAGGCTACGACATGGAAAAATGTGAGGCTCTTACGGCTTACAATGTGCCTAACGAGGAGGGTATAGACTATCCCCTAAATGAAGTTCTCGATGGAAAGAAGGAGTTCTCAAAGAATCCGGTTATCCTTAAGTTGCAGCCTATGGGAACGAACAATGCGACTCGTGAGAATTTTATAAAGGCGACTTTCTCCTTCTTGAAAAAATCTTTAACAAAAAAGGAGGAAAAGGATTTTAGGAGTTTTATAAGACAAGGGTCAGCTAAGTTTTCTCAGGGCGAGGTGGCTGCGAAAAAACAGTCGTCTGTTGACAGGAGGTCTGTCGAGATCCCCTTTGACAAAGACGATGTTGTCCAATTGATAAGGAGCGAAGTTGAGCCAGATTATTCAGCTATTGAGGAGAAATATGGTCGTGCTATTTCTTCTGAGTGTGCTGATATAGACAAGCGTTATGAGGCGGAGGCAGAAAGGAATGCTAAAGAGGCTGCTGAAACTAAACGTGCCGAGTTGATCGCGGACGCTCAGCAAAAGCTTTTGAAGTTACGTGTTGAACTGCAGAATAACCTTGATAGTGATGTCGCTGCAAATCCTGACCCTGATGTCCAAACTTCAGTGAAAGAAAAGGCGAAAGCCATTGCAAAAGAAAGGTCTGTTGACATTAAGGACGCAATGAGTGAAGTTGACGTCCGTGCCCTCTATGTCGCCAGAAATGAAGCACGCTATAAGGCAGAGGAGAAGAGAATGGATGATTCAATCAAAGAGGCCTATGAGCGTAGTTATTCAGAAAACCTTAATGAGTGGAGGCATAGTCTCGGCGATAAATGTGAGGAAGAAAAAAAGAACTGTAGGGAACGCAATGAAAAAGAGGAGACGGCTGAAAAAGAAAGGAAGGCAGAAGAAGAGACCCGCATAGTGTATGAGGTGTATATCTATTCAAAAGTGGGTGACGATAAAAAAATAGGCAGCATGACGAAGTGTTTGCCTGATATCCGTATGGAGAAAGCGAAACTCGACAGGCAGACCGAGACCTTACAAAAACTAAGGGAGGGGTCTTTTGCCAATCCGAGGATGGGTGCTTACGTCTTCAATCCCGAGAGCATACCCAGTCCCTATGTTTCGAGCGATGATAATATAGAATGGATAAACCCCAAATTGAATGACTCGCAAAAGGAGGCTGTCCGAAAATCAATTGCGGCGCATGGCATTGCCCTCGTACAGGGCCCTCCTGGTACGGGCAAGACGACTGTCATTGCTGAGCTTGCAGCGCAGTTCGTAAAACGGGGAATGAAGGTGCTTATTTCTTCTGAAACACACAAGGCTGTCGATAATGCTTTTGACGAACTTGCAAAACTGAGTTTACCACAGGTGCGAATGCTGCGTCTCGGGTCGGCCGATAAAAATAGAAATGAAGGTAACAAAGATGATGAAATGTGGTCTCAATCTCGCCTTACTGCCAATTTCTATAATTCAATCGTCAATAATATCGAGAGGAGTGTCGGATGGTATCGTGATTTTGAGAAGAGCGATGATGATTTCTATGAACGTTTGGGACTTTTGCGGTCAAGGCTGAAGCTCTTGGAAGTCAAGCAGTCTGAGTCTGAGGCAATTGCCAAAGAAGAGGAGGAAATCCAAGAGTCTATGCGCAAAGCGGGAAAGCAATCAGATGAGCTACAACGCAAGTCAGAAGATTGCAATGAGCAATTATCCAAAGTCAGGCGAACGCTCAAGTGGGCGGACGAGCTTGATTTCTCCTCTTGTTCATATTCGGAAGTCTCTGATATGGATGACAACGACCGAGTCCTCCGGAGTCTCCGTGATGAGTTATACGAGTTGTTGTCAATGCGGTATAGCGAATTCAGCAGTGACATGTCTCTTATTGCCAAGATTGCAATGTGGGATGTACAAGAGATGCGTTCTGATTTGCACCATATTGAAAATCCTGATAATCCATTGGTTGACATTGAGGTTCGTATATCCTCTGTAAGGTCTCAGATGAAGTGTTGTAAAGATGATAATGATGATGTAGTCCCAAGCAAGAAAGGTCAATATAACGATTTGAAGTCTACTCTTATAGAATTGAATAACCGCAAGAATGCTCTTATGACTCAGGGTGTCACTGCCCCTAACCTTGCTATTCATGAATATGTGAGTCAAGAGTCTCTAAGCAATCCCCAAATGAGAGATGAGCTTCCGCAGCGACTTTTGTCATTGCAAGAGGAAATACGCAATATAAAAAGGTCTAAGTTGTCCACTCTGCAAAAAGATATGGAACGACTGTCAGATGAAGTCAACGAAATTGAGAGCAAACGAGAAGCAAATAGGACGAAAAGAAGAGAGGCTGAGAAAAAATTGCGGGGTCTCCGTGATGATACTCGTCTTGTCGAGTTGAAAAAGGAAGAAAAAGATTTCACTAAGTCACTTTCTGACTTCTTCTCTGACTTCAAGTTGACAACCGACCATGGCGGTGAGAATTTCCGCCAAAACCTCGAAGCTGCGGAAAAAGAATGGGAAATCCGCAGTGAAAAATTTGATGCCAACAAGTCAATTTACAAAACCCGCATGTCTGCACTCGATGATATCCGCCGGTTTATTATTGCTGGTGGTGCAATTGAGAGGGATGCGGGGGAATTGAATAGACGTCTTGTCGGTTTGGCTAACGTTATTGGTCTGACAAGTTCAGCCAACGACCGGCAAAATGTAGGTGAGGATAAATTTTATCTGGGGCAAAAGGGAATTGATGTGGTCATAATAGATGAGGTTTCCAAATCATCGTTTATTGACATGTTGAGACCAATGTCATATGGTCAGAAGGTAATCCTTGTTGGTGATCATATGCAGTTGCCGCCTATGTATGATCTTAAGCATCTGAAAGATGAGGCTTTTGAGGGCGTTGATGAGAATGTGATCAAAAAAGATATTAACGATAGTTATACGCAGCTTGTTGAAACTTGCCAATTTGAGCAATTGTTTGGTCGTGTTCCTGAGTCTAACAGGTCGACTCTGACGTCTCAATATCGTTTCCATAGCCAGATTATGGACATTAATCCATTTTATGAGGGTAAACTCCAACTTGGATGTCCAGATCTTGACAACTCTAAAAATCACAATGTTGAGATAAAGGCTGGCATAAGGACTATCGTCTCGCACGGGGCTCATGTTTGCTTCATCGATAGCGGACTTTCTTATGAGTCAAGTGATACTGGCTCAACTTCTTTCTTCAATCAGGGGGAGGTTGATTGTGTGTGTGAGATACTGCGTCAACTCAGTCTGCAAATTGGAGACAGAAACAAGCTCAGTGTCGGTGTGGTTTGCACTTATCGCAGTCAAGCCAGAAAAATCAAGTATTCAATTCAAAAAAATAAGAAAGTAATTGACGTCTTTAAAAAGACTTGCCCTGATGAAAAGTTTATTTGTTCGACTGTCGATGACTTTCAGGGTGACGAGCGCGACGTCATTATAATGAGCATGGTGCGAAACCCTAAGAACAGAAGATATTCTAATCCTGACTTCATCAAGCAGTATCAGCGCATTAATGTGGCGATAACGCGTCCTCGTAAGTTGCTCATTATTGTGGGGGCGGCAGATTTCCTCAGTCAATTAGAGGTCGATGTTCCTTCGCTCGATGGTAAAAATAAGCGCACAATGAGAGTATTTAAAAATATAATTGAGGCTGCTGATAATTACCGGGCTTTCGTCTCTATGAGGGACTTGGTCTCAAGCAATTTCTCAAAGGTTAATAATGCAAGACGTAATTAGTCATGGAAAAAATCACTTTTCGGAGGATTAATTGTGACTTCCCCGTCGTAAGGCTGAGGGATGTGAATGTGAGGTATAGTAAGGTCAGGAAGGTGTCAGGCATAGAATTTATCTTGCTAACTCTCATTAAGCGTTATCCTCAAGATACAAAGCTGGTTAAGGCTCTTGAAGACATAAACATAGATGCCGCCTTGCTCAGTCTGTTCTCTGATGCTCTGTTCTCGCTCGCCGGACGCTCTGATAATAAGGGTGTTCTGGTGTGTCGTGAAGCAGATTCTGCTAAAGACATGTATGAGTTCAGGGGGCAATTTGACTCCTTGACTTTAAAAGACATTAAACTGACGCAGGAAGGTGAGGAACTTTTTCAGAAGCAATATGTGTATACAGGGAAAGAAAGCTCTAAAAGACTGGATATGTATTTTGATCTGGTTCATGGGCGTTTCTTTGAAATCGGAGTGCATCCAAAAATAGTGGACAATCCGGTCAATACTCCTGATTTGTATTCTGAAAGCCTTAGAATTGAGCAACTTAACAGAGCACATCTTGTTGATTTCCTTAACACCCAGAAACGTGGGGTTGGGATACAGAACGAGGAGACAATAACTGATGCGGAGAGTTTCGATCCGCAAATCGATTTTGTGAAATATCCAATTGACATTGCGATTGGTGATGAAGGAGCCGAGTTTACGTGTGAAGACAGTGAATATTTGGAGTTCCTCACCAATGATAAAAATGCCACCAGTACACTTTCGGGTTCTCTCAGAAATAAAAAAAGTGTTACATGGGGAGACGGTGTCAACCACCTAAAGTTGAAGGATGTCCGTGATGCCGAGAAATTAATTACGCCAGAAGAAATCGCTTCTTTTGAAAAGCAGAGTTTTCTGTTCGTTATTGGTGATGTGGATTTGGGTTTGCATTTGTCTCCAAAGTTTAAAGAGTTTAAGGTGCCGATATCGAAAACTTCCGTTGTCGTGGTTGATGACAAAGGGAGTGTGAAGTCCTTGTCTCCTGCCACAGTCGATGTGGATTACGTTGGAATAAAGGGTGCTCCATTCTCCTTTGATGTGCTCGTAGTTCGTCCGCTTTCCGAAAAGGATTCCTCTGGTTTGTTTCAGAAGTTATCCTCTCCGTTGTCTAATCTGTTAGGCAAGGAAGAAAGAGCAGATGAAAAAAAGAGGTTGGTGGAGGCTTTATGTTGGTTGTGTGGCAAGACTGGCGACGACTCAGCCATTGTTTCGTTTACGCAGAAGTCTGTTTTTGAGTCTTCTAAAGATATCCGAGCCCAAATAGATGCTTTTTTTGCACAATATAAATATCTGTCCACTACAGATTTTGGCGTAGCGGTCTGCAAAAAAACAGCAAGTCGGTTGTTAGAAAAATGTGTGGATGATGCCACTCTTGATAACCTTGAGTTCCGAAGCTGTGACGCTCGTAAATTGTCAGAAGTGACTGGATTCTCTCATGTTGACATCCTAAGTCGTTTTGCAGACAAGTTATCCAATGGGTGCTCTGAGATTGAACTCTTTGACAAATTCATCAGCGCAGGTTATGATGAGAAGGATGTCATGACTGTGGCTAACATCGTAGAGTGTTACGTGTCGCTCCTGTTGTCTGGCAAGAATATTACAGGCGACTCGCAATGCGCAGAGGCGTTCAAGGCTTTTGAGCATAACTTCAAGGAGTTAAAAGATATTGTAGGTATTGAGAATGATCCTATCGCTTACACCCCGAAAGAGATTACGGATGTGAACTTTTTCCGAACTCAGATGGGATTTTTTGTGAAAAAGTTTAAACAGTTAAAGAGTAATTATGAGAGTTATGCTCGGCAAAAATTTAATGAACTCCAGAAGTTCTACGATGAGATTGTAAGACGTAATACGGAATTGCAGGATAATGGAGTGACAAATTGGACTGAAGATGACTTTTTCCAGCTTGCTGACGTTAAGCAAGATGACTGCATCCAAAAGTGGCAAACTCGTGCTGAGTTAGAACTAAAGAAGGCTCTCAATACCCCATCTGATTCAAAGAGCGTGTTTTGGGATAATCTTGGAGAGGCTAAGAAGAAAGGTGTGTTGACAAACAGAGACTACAATATTTTCAATGTGTTACGGAAAGCCAGGAATGCTCGTACGCATAGGAACAACACAGAGTCTGATGGCGACATAAAGCCAGTCAAAATGCGTGACCTCCACGAGGGTATTGAGGCTCTCTTTAGGCTAATCGAATACAATGAGAAAAATGCTTCGAGTGAACGTCTTGGAAATCATGCTGATGCGAAATTTAACGATGTGTCTGGAGATGGCTTCGCTTCAATAACTACTTCGGGTGATTGGGATGAGATGAAAATCAAGGAACTCGCTCAAAAAGAACCCAAAGTATGTGCCTTGCAATTGACAAAAAGATTGGAGGTGGAGCTTCGCAGGGTCATGAAATTGGTTGACAGGACTAAACAATTGCAAGTAATGCTGAATGATGCAAAAATGAAGAGCATTCTGAGTCCGGAAGCCGTTGCTTGTCTCAAGGAGTTATGCAAGTTGGCGTCCCAAGACCAGCGGTTGCTGAAAAATGAAAGTTTCAGCGGCGTGAATTTTGATGAGTGTATTAAGGCTATCTCTGATTTGGTCTCGAGGCCTATTGAGTAATACTGATATAAATCATAGTTTAAGATGAGCCATTCTGCTGAATATCGTATAGATACCACTCGCCTTTTTTTTGATTGCAGAAATATATGTGATCAAATCGAAGCCCGAATTGGAGAACTTGAAGGTTTGCTCGCTCGTGTAGACCAGTTTGATGATGGTAATTCTGGTTTGCAAGTTGAAGAGTTTGTATTCTCTATTCAACGCCAAATTGACGAATGGCGTAGTGAGGCGGGTAACATTCTTTTTTCTGTTGAGGTGTTGACTGACAACTCTAAGTTTAATCTCCACTTTAGAGACGATGCTTATGACCTCAAAAGACGTGTTAACGCTGGCGTGGCTTCGTCAAAGACGAAAGTCCGAGCGTTTATTGAACAACTGAAGTCTAATAGGCGTGAACGTAAAGAGGCTGAGAGGAACGCTCGATATGAAGCCATGCTTAAACAACGTGAAGCTCTTCGTCTGCAACGCGAAGAACTTTGGCGAGAAGAGCAAAAGCAAAGAGAACAGAGGGTGGCAGAGGAAAGGAAACGGCAGACGGAGCGAGAAGAGGCTGCTCGTGTGAATCGTGAGGCTTTGGCTGCCTTAATTGAAAGGCAAAAGGAGGAGTCTCGTTTAAAAAAACAAAAGGCCGAGACGGAAAGACTGGAACGTGAGCGTAGAGCCAAAGAAGTCAGTGAAGAGTTGGCAAAACTAATTGAGAGGCGTAAAGAAGAGGAGGCCGCTAAGCAAGATTTGGCAAACAAACCTTGGCTCGCGGTGGATGACCCGGTCCTTAGTCAATTCGCCCGTGCCGCTTTTTCTATTAATTCCAATCTGAGTGGTGATGCCTTGTTGGCTGAGGCTTCCCGTCTTCGGGAAATCGCAATGGAGCAAATCCGCAAAGAGGAAATCGCAAAAGAAAAGTCACGCCTCCGTCTCGAAATGAAGGAGGCTAAGGTATCAGATAGCGACATAGAAAAGTCGCTGATTATTGAAGGCAACCAGTCCTCTTCTGAACAGTTGGATCAACTTTACGAGAAGTCTTCAAACGTCATTTTAGACGAGAGCAGACGACGGGAGTCACTCAAAATCATCCGTAAGGCTATCTTGCAACGAGGCTTTATTGTCAATCCTGACAACATCCGCAAAAATGGCGACACCGTGACTCTGGTTGCGCAAAAGGCAGGAGGTGAGGTGGCAAAGTTCACCGTAAATCTCGAAGGAAAGTTTATTTATGATTTTGACGGGTATGACGGGCAGGCGTGTCAAAATGACATCGAGCCTTTCCTTGAGGACTTGGAATCTGTCTATGGCATCCGGTTGCTTGACCGACGGGAAATAAGGAATAACCCTGATAAGATATTGTCTCAAAAGAGGCAAGTGAAAAATGTTGACCACAATAAACGTTAGAGCAAGTTATGTCTATAAAAACAGCTTTCAATAGGATTGAGAGGGAGGTCGGTGTCAAACGGTGTTTGATTCTCGAAGGAAATGTTGATGACCTGTTTATTGACAAGTCAGGACGCCTGACTGATATGACAGGCTGCCTCAGCACGATGTTATCCGAGATGGACTATGATGTAGTTTGTTGGGATGGAGTGTCTGGATTGTCCGGCGACACAAAGCATCTACGGCTTGAGGCGGTGTCTGACCAACAGGGTGAGCGTTTTGATATTGACGATGGGGATACGGATGTGCCAAATGCCACTTCCGGAGACGTAAAAGCCGACTCGCCGAAGGATATATTCAACCTAATCCGCATAAACCTCACGTCAGTTGGCGGCACGCATGTCGCCTTTATTGTGAATTGGGCGGATTATGTGTTTGGCAGTGCGACATCAACAGATTCTGAAGAGCGCCAATGGCTCGTCTTGTTGTCTAAGGCTATGAAGGAGGCTTCTGGGCGTATCAGTTTAACATCGGATAATAATGTCGTCATATTCCTTACACGTGACTTGTCCATGTTCCCTGTCTCCTTTTATCAAAAGAATTCAGATGTTAGTTGCATAACTGTGTCCAAGCCTGATCGTGAAGAGAGAAAAAGGTTGTTTGACAAGTATGGGCATATGTTCGCCATCCGTCAAGAATCCGATTCTGTCAAAAGGGCTGGATTCGTTGACATGATGGAGGATTTCACAAACCGGGAGATTCTCCAAATGGCGCGAATGTCTCAGAAACAGCCGAATCTGACTTTCGACAAGTTGTTTTTCCTCTTTAAGTATGGCGAAAAAGAGAACCCGTGGGAGCAGTTGGATTATCGCGCCATTTGTGGGCTGAAAGAGACTTTGGGCAAGCGTGTCGTTGGACAAGATGAGGCGATTGATAAGGTGTGGAAGGTCGTTGTCAAAGCCTATATGGGGCTCACCGGCATCCATAAGTCCTCAAGCCGAAATGCGCCAAAGGGTGTACTCTTCTTTGTCGGCCCAACTGGTGTTGGTAAAACAGAGCTGTCCAAAGCACTCGCTAAGTTCCTTTTTGGCGATGAGCAGGCCTGTATTCGTTTTGACATGTCTGAGTATGCGCAGGATACGAGCGACCAGAAACTCATTGGCGCGCCTCCCGGCTTCGTCGGCTACGAGGAAGGTGGGCAACTGACTAATGCTGTGCGGGAGAAGCCTTTTAGCATAATTCTGTTTGACGAGATTGAGAAGGCGGCGAAACCTAATCCGAGAATTCTCGATATTTTCTTGCAAATTCTTGAGGATGGGCGGCTTACTGACAACAAGGGCGAGACTGTCTACTTCAGCGAGTCTGTGATTATTTTCACTTCTAATTTGGGTGCTGCGGATGTCAATCCTCGTGGAACAAACGATGAGGTGGCGCAGTCGTTTGTCAATATTGTCAAACGCTATTTCAATGATGAGCTTAAGCGCCCTGAGCTATTAGGACGAATTGGTAATAACAATATCGTGCCTTTCAATTTTATAAAGGACCGTGAGTTCAGCCGAAAGATTGCTTTGTCTAAACTGACGCCTATAAAGGAGTTCGTTAAGGAGAGATTCAAGTTGAATTTGGTGTTTGTCGATGAGTATGCTTTCGTCAACTTTATCCTTGGCGGAGCCGACAGCAGCAAAGGTGGCCGTGATATCTTGAATGCGCTGAATGACAGGATGCTTGATGATTTGTCTGTCTTCCTGTTTCAGAATAAGGAGGATTTGGCGGATCTTGCTGATTCGACCATAAGGGTTGATGTTGATGGTGACAGGCTAAAGTTTAAATTTGAATGACACTTTTCAATGTTGCTCGGATAAACTTGTGCACCGAGGTTGAAGGACCTTATCGTCGCCTTGCCATTTGGTTTCAAGGTTGCGATATTCGTTGTCCTGGTTGCTCAAATGAGTCTATGCAGAATTTGTCGCCTGCGCATCTCATGTCTCTTGAAAAACTCGTCTCTGTGATATCAGATGCGGTTGTCAAATTCAACATTGAGGGGGTGACTTACATTGGCGGAGAGCCAACACTTCAGCAGTCACTGCCTCTGCTCACAAAGTCTATTCAGGCCATGGGGCTCGGCGTTATTGTGTTCACTGGTCGTAAATTCGATGATGTGGCGACAATCCTCGAAGGCTGCGATCTTGTGATTGATGGACCATATGTGGCAGCCCTCCGTAGCTTTAGCCGAAGGATTGTCGGATCTTCCAACCAGCGTTTTATTCATCTTTCTGAGAGGTATACGTCGTGTGATGGATGGTTTGAAGCGTCACATGATAAGGCTTTGATTGGTGAGTTCAATTTCTCTAAAGACTCTCTTATATTCAATGGCTCAACAATTTGATGCTCCCAATTGTGTATATGGCGTGAGAAATATTTATGTACCCTAAAAAGAATTTTATTATGGAGATATGTTCAGAATGTTGCAAACCCCTTTTCTATTCCTTCTTTTCTGCTTTTCACTGTTCAATCTGCGGGCGTGCTCTTTGTTCTGATTGTATCAAGCCGGTTGATTGCGACAAGTATGTATTCGGACTTTTGGAGCGGGTCGATAGCGATATCCATCGACCGAGAAGGTCGTGGGCTCTGTTGGGTGGACGTTTCCTATGTCCTTCTTGCTGTATGGGTTATGAGTTGAAAATGAACAATATGGAGGCAGCAATTAATTCATGCCATAGTGTGAAGACATTCTCGATAAATTACGAAGGAGGTTGGATTTCACGACTGGAGAGAAAGCAAGAATTGCGGTCTTCATTTTATGAAGATAGGGATGACGCCGTAAATGAGTTGCGCAGTATGGCTAAATATCTTGATTGCCAATATGTGATTGATTTATCATTCAACAAGGACACGGGGAGTGAGCCAGGTCCAAACGGAGGAACTCACTACTACACGGTTTGGCAGGCTACTGGATGTGCTGCACGTAAAAGGTAGCTTTCATGTATTAATCACATATCCTGCATCGCGGTCCTGACCTCATCAGTGATGGTCTCGATGTTTGCGTTTGCGATGATTTCCTTGTCTATGTCTTTGACGGCGGTAGGCAAATCTTTGTATTCCGCTACTTTGGTCTCAACAGGAATGTTGCCGGAGAGTAATTGCTGTACGGACAATGAGCTCTTGTCAACAAACTTTGTTGTGATCATTCTGTATGTTTTGTCTCCAGTCGTGTCAACATGTTGTAAGATAACGGATTCCGCATCCTTGGCTATCTTCATGATTATCTCGGCTCTCTCTTCTTTCTGCTTTGGATTAAGATTTTCTTTGAAGAACTTAATCAGTCTGTCGCACAAAGATTTGCGCCGCTCTTCAATGTCATCTGCCAACCAGTCGTCGGAGGCCTTTTGGCAAAGGTCCTGCACCTCGATGATAGGCGACTTGCTATACTTTCTCTTCTTTTCGCCGAAATAATTATTGCCGGCTTGTATGTTGAGGCGTTTCTCGAATGGAATCTTGTTGCCGATGCTTTCCAATTTCTCGTTCGCCTTGCTTCTGTCCCAACCGCAATAGTTGGCCTCTTTCCATTTCTTCGGGAGGATGTGCTCTATGTCTATCTTGCCGGTAATGAGTTCCTGCTTGTCGCTGTACAGGTATGAATTGAGCAGAATGAGGGGTTTGACCATCTTTGACGCGCTTTGCGAAAGCAGGTCCATGCGCTTGCCAAAGTCATCGGGTATCTCTTTCTGGAACACGGCATCCCCCGTAGTCTCGACTTCTACGCAAAATTTGTAGATAGGCGTCTTCAACTCATTCAACATGGGCTTGAGCACAAACAGGACGTACAAGTAGGCTACCATGCGACGAAGGAAGTCTTCTAAAGACTTCTTGAAGTCAGCTTCGCCACGATGCTTGAAATAATATACGCTTACGAGGCAGCGCCAAAAGTCATTGGGATAGGTCGTGAGGCAATGCGCAAACTTGATGGCTTCTGAGTTGCAAAACTCATTGTCTTCATCAAATTTGCATACATTGTTGTTCAGCGTGTTCCAGAAGTTTGCCAAGTCTACGATGTTCTCAAAGAAGTCGTCCTCCCTGAACGCTTTGAACCTCTGGTCTGGCCCTGCATAGAAACGGCGCAATCCGATCTCTTTGTCCGTCACAGCGTTCTTTGCGCGAATAACATGCGTATAATAACGGAATACGTCATTTACACTAAAGCCGCCATCGTTTGCCGTCTCCTCTAACGACTTCCAACTCTCGGTAAAAGCACTTTTCTCTTGTGGAGTACTCTTGATTTTGTATAGCTCAGCCTTGAATATGTCTGAGTCGGACAGTGGCAGGCCACGGTTGTTTAGTGTGCCAAAGATGGTGAGCGCCGAACTCAAATCCTCACATTCTATGGGCAGGACAATACAACGGTTCAGAATACACAGGCAAAGTTCCTTCCAAGGGTGCATCCCCTCGCAGAAATCCTTTATTTGTTTAATGAAGAACTTATAGTTGGTGTTGTATGTGGACTCCGTTCCCTGCTCCCTGCCCGTCGCCAATATATTCATAAAGTCGTTGTTGTCCTTGTCAAGTGCGACTTTTGATATTATCTTCAGGTCATTGCGGTCTTTTACCTTTGACGACATCTCATCGACACGCCAAATGCAGGGGGTGATTTTGCCCATCAAACCCTTCACGTCGTCATCGTCTGGCATGCTTTCGAGGGACTCCTCCAGTCGGGCAAAGAAAGCGCGAAGCAGCAGTAGCAGCGAGGTAATGCGTTGTTGACCGTCAATAATGTCTATGTCATTCCTGTTCCCGTTGTCAGAACAGGTGACTATGGTCCCGAGGAAATATTCCTGTGGTGCATCCGGCTCTTTTAAGGCGGAATAAAAATTCACAATGTCTGTCCACAATGTCTCACACTCATCTACACTCCAACGGTATGGGCGTTGATATTCTGGGATGATATATGTCTTTTCCGTATATCCCGTATCGGATAGGCCGAGCAGGGACTTTATGGTCTTTTTGCTAACTACTAATTCCGCCATATTGCTATTTCTATGTTTTGCTTAACGCTTCTTGGGCATACCATTTACCCCATGCCCATCCGCAATTATAGCCATTTTTCTTCAATCCTCCGCATGCTCCCTCTTCATCGCCATCCGCCGCTCGTCATACGCCAAGCAGGCCACAATGCCATAGCCGCCGGTCACGTTGCACGAGACGCTCGTCGTCCCGAACACTGGCAGCAGGATGTAGCTCGACGCTATGTTGGCTGTCGAGAGGAAATTGAAATAATCCTCCGAGTGGTGGTATAGCCGCACGCCGACCTCCATGCTGTCCGCCGCGCCTTGCGTAATGGGGCGCGTCAGGTCGTCCCACGTCACGCTAAGGGCCAACGTGTTGCTCACGGTCGAGCCGTTCAGCGTAGTAGAGAGCCTCTCGTCGGAGAAGAGGCCTATGCTCCGAGCCGTGCCGTATGATGAGTATGAAGAGAAGGCTTGGCTTAGGTATGTGCAATCCATGATGGTGTCCGTGGCCACTCCGCCCGAATAACTCGTCCGGTGCACCTCAATCTGGTAATAGTCGTCCGTCGTCGCATCGTCCGTCATCCGCAGCGAAATGTTCACCGTGTTGTCCGTCTCGTCCATCCTTATCTTCAGGTCCTCAATGGGCACGGTTGTCATCAGCTGCGCCGTGCCGCTCATTGCGATGCCCGTCTGGGGCGACTCCGCCTCAATGGTCACCATGTCACCGTCCACTAAGTCCACATGCCCTAAGTAGGCGGATATCTCGCCCGCCGCCAATGTGCGTGACGTGCGGCTCTTGCCGTTCACCATCATGCGTATCTCTGTCTCGCCGAGGGTGGAGTAGAGTGCCGTGTCGGCATATGACACGCTGCCCGTGACATAGGCCACGGCGTCGCCATCCGGCCCGATGACGCACTTCAGCACCCCGGCCATGGCACTCTCCGGCAGACTGATGTCGTCCACGTCCATTTCGCAAGACGTCAGCGGCAGCAGGACGGACGCCATGCCGAGCGTCAGAACCTTATGGAATATTTTATGTAGGGCCATGGGAAGGCAATGAGCGAGAATTTCTTAAGTGAGTATGTCTGCGCGCCGTCCTCCTTCTGGTTCGCTTTCCAGTATACGAACATGGGGTTGGGGCGGCCATAGGCGTTATAGATGCCAAAGCTGAGTTTCGACCCCATCTTGCCGTCGTCAAACCTTATGTTGGCGCCGATGTTCAGCTGATGCTCGGCGGGCATGCGCAGGGCGTTGCGTTGCGACTCCACTGCATACGAGGTCTTGGTCCCCGGGATGTTATATCTCTGCGACGGCAAAGTCAGGGGCGAGCCGCTGCCATAGGTCCACGATGCCGATATGTCCACGTTGCGCGCCACGTTGACCGATGTGAACAACTGAATCGTGTGCCTCCTGTCGTTGTCGGCGGCAAGCCACTCGCCATTGTTTATCTCGGCATATTTGCCGCGGGCCTTGGACAGCGTGTAGCCCGCCCAGCCTGTCAAGCGGCCATGCTTGCATCTCAGGAAGAACTCTATGCCCTGCGCGTAGCCAGAGCCTGTGGCGGCTATGTTATCCCAGTCCATCTTGCGAAGGAACTCGTAGGGCGACTCGGTCTTGTAGGTCACAATGCGCCTCAGGCTCTTGTGGTAGGCCTCTATGTCGAGCTTCACGCCCGGCGCCACCCGCCACTCCATCTCAACTGACACCTGCGACGCCCTCTGCGGCCCCCATTGGCTTGGCACCGGCAGCCATATGTCAGACGGCGAGGCCACACTCATCATCCTCATCTGATAGGCGAACTGAGTGGTGAGCGAGTAGCCCACCTTGAGGGTCAACGGCTCGGCCACCCTCCAACCCGCCATCAGGCGCGGCTCGGCGACTAAATAGGGCGTGCGCCCGGGGCGCGACACCATGGTGAAGTGGACTCCTGCCGTGGCCGTCACAGGACCAATCCGCTGGTGGTCCTCCACATATCCGTGAATCTCATACCTGTCAATCTCGGTCGACACGTTATACCGGCGTGTCGTGGTAGTGTCCGTCACTGCCGGTGCGTAGATGCCCACCATGGGCTGGTAGCGGCGGAACGAGCCCCATGCGCCAAGGCGTATCACGCCCATCCACCTCCTGTCCGGGAAGATGCTCACGTCGGCTCTCAGGCCCGCGTCCACAATGCCGTTGCGGTACTCGTTGCCTATATATCTGCTGCTCGTGCGATCCGCGGTTCGCTCTTTCTGCGATGTGCTGAACCTGTATCTGCTCGCCCATGCCGTCACGTTGCTGAACACGCGGGACCCGAATATGTGACTCCATCTCAGCGAGGCGAGCATGGTCCCCCAGTTGGCGTCATTCTCGTCTCCGCTTGACAGGTAGCGCATCTCATTGTCGCCATAACTGATTTCCGTGTCCTGCTCGTTGGCGTCGCCTGTCAGGCGGTCCGTGCTTTGGAAGAGCGACAGGCGCAGCCTGTCGTGCGATGACAGCTTCCAGTTCACCTTGCCGTGGAAGTCATAGAAAAGGTAGGAGTACTTGGTCTCCTCGTTTTGCTGAATCAGGTTAGAGAAAATATCCAAATAGGAGCGGCGGGCCGAGAACAAATAGCTGGACTTCTGGCTCTTGATAGGCCCTTGCAGTCTTAGTGTCGAGGCTATAAGTCCAAGGTTGGCGTCTCCCCTGAAATGTGTCATGTCGCCATCCAATGTCCTGATGTCCAATACGCTTGATATGCGCCCCCCATATCGTGCCGGGAAGCCGCTCTTGATGAGCGAGGCCTGGTTGATGGCGTCTGAGTTGAACACCGAGAAGAAGCCCAGCATATGGTTGGCGTTGAAGAGCGGGGCGTCGTCAAGCAGCACGTTGTTCTGGTCTTGCGACCCGCCGCGCACGCTCATGCCGCCAAAGCCCTCGTTGCCGCTGCTCACTCCCGGGGTCTGCTGCAACGCCCTGCCCAAGTCCGACTCGCCCAAGAGGCTCGGCAGGTTCTCTATCTCCTCTGTCGTGAAGACGGTCTGCCCCAACGCTGCCTCCTCCATCTCCTCGCTCTCGGCGGGGGCGGTGACCTTGACGTCGGCCAAGAGAATTCGCGGTTTGAGCCTGATGTCTATTATTGTGTCGTGTCTCAGGTCGATGGTCCTGACGTCTGGCGCGTAGCCCACAAACGAGGTGCGGATGGTTGCCCGCCCCGTGGGTATGGCGAGGCTGAAAAATCCATATTCGTTAGATGCCGTGGTGCGGCGCAGCAGGGTGTCCGCCGTGTGGGCGCCTATCAGAATCTCGCCCGTCTGCGCGTCGCGGCAGTGGCCGGTCACGTGGCGCATCCTTACACTGTCTGCCGCCACCACCACTTTGCCGCCCTCCTCATTCTCGTGGCACACGTATCTGACGTCATACCTCCCGAAGATTGTCTTCAGGCACTCCCTCAGCGTGTGGCTGCCGCTGCGCATGGTCACTCCCCCTGGTGGCATGGAGCGTGACGAGTAGGCCACCACGACACCCGTCTGCGCGCTCACAATCTTAACGAGCGAGTCGCGGCTGCCCGCATAGGCCTCAGCCAGCTTGAAGCGCTTTGCCAATATGCCCGAACCTGTTTGCGCACAGACACCCGTCGCCATCCCGAGGAGGGCGGTCAAAGCCCATAGGGTGGGGCGGATGTGTCCGGACAACCTTGACAATGCTAATGTTTCAGCTACTGATTATACTTCACTGAGCCTATCTTCCTCATCAGGCTCATTATTTTCTGTTGGCGTTTGCACACGTAGGCCGACGGGCTGGCTATCTTCATGCGAACTGGGCTGGGCATGACCGCCGCCATCAGTGCCGCCTCAGACTGCGTTATCTTTCGCGCCGAGTGGTGGAAGTATTTCTGCGAGGCGGCCTCCGCCCCATAAACCCCAGGGCCAAACTCCACCACGTTAAGGTAGACCTCCATAATCCGCTCTTTGCCCCAGATGGCCTCAATCATCACCGTGGTCACTGTCTCCAGCCCTTTGCGCAGCCATGTCCTCCTGTTGCTCAGGAACACGTTCTTGGCGGTCTGCTGGCTTATGGTGCTGCCGCCATATTTCTTCTTGCTTGTCGCGTTTTTGTTCCACGCCTGTTTGATGGCGTTCCAGCTGAAGCCGTTGTGCTTGGTGAACAGGTTGTCCTCCGACGACACCACGGCGAGTGCTAAATTGGGCGATATCTTGTCAAGTGGCATCCATGTCTGGTGGGTCTCGACCTTGTTCTGGGCTGACATGGCGCGCATGAACTGCGTGTCGGTGACTGGTATGAACTTATACGCCACCACAGCCATCAGAAGCCCTAAGAGGCTCAGCCCCATGGTCATCAATGCCAACTTGAGGGCTATCACGCTCCTCCTTTTTAGTTTTGAGGGCGTTTTGCCGCACCCTGAGTCGCTACTCTTGCTCTGCTTCTGCGTCATCTGTATTCTCGGTGGGTGTGGTGTTGTCGCTTTCGTCATTGCCGTCGCCTTCGTCATACGACTCCTCGTCATACTCCTCAGTCGTGTCTTTCGTCTCCTGTTTGATGGTCTCCTCCATGGCGAACGAGCCGAAGTTCTCAAACTTGTTCCATCGTATGTCCTTCTGGAAGTTGGCCAACTGGTCGGCGTCGACGTGGACCGTCACTTGCTTATAGTGCTGAGGGTCGTTTATCGCCTTGAGACCCATCTTGGGGACGCCGGCGTAGAGAATGTAGAGGTCGCGCAGCTGGTAGCAGTCATAAAACAGTCCATAGGGCAGCTCTTTTATCATGACGCCGAGTGTGGCCCTCGTCAGGCTGTGGCACTCCTCAAAGGCGCTCATGCCAATCATCTTGAGGTCCATGGGCATGTCTGCCGCCTGCAGAGACTTGCACCCGCTGAAGGCGTAGCTGCCTATGGAGTCCAGCTCGTTGTTGAAGGTCACGGTGGTCAGCCCCGTGCAGTCGGCGAAGGAGTGGGTTGCCACCCACTCTAATGACTCGGGGAAGTCTATCCTCTCTATCCCCGGACACTCGGCAAAGGCGTAGGCGCCTATGTTCTTGAGCATCTCGGGCAGCTCCACTTTCTTAAGGCTCTTGCATTTATAGAACGCGTAGGAGTCTATCACGGTCAGCGAGTCGGGCATGGTGACGCTCTTGAGCGATGTGCACTCCGAGAACGCCCCGCGGCCTATCGAGTCCACCATGGCGGGGATTTTGACGCTCTTCAGGTTCTCACACCTGTGGAACGCGCCCAAGCCGATTGATTTAAGTGATTTGGGCAGCTTGATTGATGTCAGCCTCTTGTTGCCGGCGAATGCCTTAGGCCCGATTGACTCCACTCCCTCCGGGACCACATACTCCTCCGCCTTCTTCGCGCCCGGGTATGCCAAAATCTGTTTGCGGTCAATGGTCAGCTGGACGCCGTCCTGCAAAGCGTAGGCCTCGCCTGTCGATGTAATGTGGACCTCGGATATGTTGTTGCAGTTGAGGAACACCTTTGAGCCATATTTCTCAAAAGGCTCGTAGATGGTTATCTTTTGCAAAGCCTCGCAGTTGGTGAACGCTCCGTCGCCAATGCTGTCCACTCCCTGGGGGAAGGTAATCTCGCGCAGGTTCTTTGACGCGTAGAACGCGCTCTGCGCCACTTGGCGGGTCCCCTCGCGGATGGCATAGGCCTCTCCAGGCAGATAGGCGGGGTAGAGCATCAGCATCTGGCCGTCTTTCGTGTAGAGGACTCCGCCATCCGACGTGTAATACTCGTTGCCCGGCGCCACGTCTATGCTCTCAAGCGACGGGCAGTCGGATAGTGTCGACCGCGAGAAGAAGGTCACGCCGGCGGGGATGGTGACTGTCCGCAACGAGGTGCAGCCGGCAAAGGCCAAGTCGCCCACCGACACCACGCTCTGAGGGATGTTGGCGTCCGTTATGCCCGTGCAACCCTGGTAGCATGACGTGCCTATCTTCCTGATTTTGTTGGTTATGGGCATCGCCGTGAAAGCCCGGCAACGCAAAAAGGCGGCGTCGCCAATCTGGTCAAGAAAAGGCGAGAAACTTATCTGGTTAAGCTTGTGGCAGTTGGCAAAGGCGCGGCGTCCTATCCTGTTGACGTAGCGCGGGATGTTGATGGACTGCAGGTTGGTGAATTGGGCGAACGCGTTGGCCCCTATGCTCGACACGCTGTCGGACAGGATGACCTGGGTCACCTGCGAGGCGAACGGGGCGTAGGGCGCGTCTGACGCGTTGGCGTAGCTGTCCATCGGGCCGAAGCCCCTTATCTTGAGCGTGCCGTTCTCATATTTCCAAAACAAGTGGCGGCCACACGAGCCAAAGTCGAGTATGTTGGCGTAGGTGGGTGATTTGCGGCGGGCGTGAGCCTCCGTAGAATATATGAATCCCAAAGCTATGGCCGCTATGGCGATGGCTATGGCGCGACTGTATGTTCTTAATGATAATCTCAGCATGATAACGCAAATATACAATTAAATCGCCATAATCGAGTTGGCTACTTGACGTGTTTGCTGCCTTGGCGTGTAAAGTCGCAGTCTCGCCAATCTCTTTTCCGTCAGATGATTTTAAATATTCCCGCCTCATGACAATCTTTTAGTCTCCATCCCACCTGCCGGGCATCTCCGTTCGCCTGAGTGCAAATAATTGATGATATGTGGTTGCGGTGACGCAAGAATGCCACCCCATATGAGAAAACCAGCCCCGAGAATACTTTTTCTGGATTCTCGGGGCTGGCTATGTTTATGGCAGCGAAGACGGTCTGGTTAATGACGTCGCGTCTACTCTGGTTTATATTCAACCTGTTGGTCTTTATTCGCATCCGGCCTCATCCTGTCAATCGCTTTGCTGTCGGTGTGCACTCTGTCGGGGTGGACAACCTGGAAGCGTTGGAGCAGGCAAGCCAAGGTGAAGTAGACCGCCACCTGAAGCCAAATCCACGTCATCTCGTAGGAGACGGACGAGAAGTCCGCGCCGAGCGAGCTTATCTTCAGGTGGGCGTTAAGCCCGAATGTCGACGGGAACACGCAGCTTATGACCTTCCACACCGCGGGTATGGAGACCGACGGCCACGACACGCCGGACATGAAGAGCAGAGGCACGGACATGAACACGAACAGGAGCATGGAGTCCTCGCGGCGGTAAATCATGAACGAGCAGACTATGCTGAAGCACGTGCAGGCCAACAGGTAAGGCACTAAGAACGCCATCCATGTCCAGTAGTGCGCCAAGTTGGGCAGGCGGAAACCGCATGTTATGGCCACGTACATATAGACCGCCATGACGACGAAGATGGGCAGTATGGCCAAAATCTTGCCAACAACTATGGCCAACGGGTTGTCATAGCCGGGCGAGCCGACATATACGGCCAACCCGTTGTTCTTCTCGCGCATGCGACCCATGGCCATGCCCACGCCCAAAATCATGGCCTGCTGGAGGATGAGCATCAGGATGGGGGGAATGAGGAATGACGCGTAGCCGCCTTGCGGGTTGTACAGCTGCACGTGGTTGTAGTCAATAGGCGCCTTGGCTATCTCCACCTCGCGGTCGGTCATCTGCTGGGCCATGTCCACAATCTTTATATCCTTGTTCATGGCGAGGGATATGTTGCTGCACGGCAACAGTATGCTCTTGTAGTAGATCATGGAGCTGACGTCGGTGTAGGCGCCTATCCGCGTCTGCTTGCCCTGCTGGATGTCTTTCGAGAATGTGTCCGGCACGCGTATGACGCCGTAGACCGCGCCGCGGGCCATCAGGTCCTTGGCCTCGGCCATGTCGTTGCAGTGCGACAGGATTGTCACCTCGGGGCTGGCGTCAAGCCTGCGCAAAAAGTCGCGCGAGAGGGCCGACTTGCTGTCGTCGACAACCGCCACGGGTATGTCACGCGCCACCTCGGTACTGTAGACGTAGTAGTAGAGCAACGGGTAGCCTAAGGGCAGGACGATGACGAAAATCAGGACGCCCAAGTCGCTGAACATCTGTTTCATCTCGTTCCACCACACGTTCACTATGTCTGAAAAAAGATTCATCTTTCCGTCTCTGTGTGTTTACTGGGCGGGGGCGTCTCTTGCGCCCGTCCGCGCCCTATGGAATGTAGTTCTTCTCGTTGAACGCCTTGCGGTAGCGGCCTATCAATGCGAAAGGTATGGCCATCATGATGAGCAGCGCCAGAATGGGTTTCCACGCATAGACTATCGGGTAACCGTTCAGGCACTGGTTGGCGTAAATGAGGAAGTAGTTTCGGAGCGGGAATATCCACGAGAGGTGCTGCAAAAGCGGGGTCATGGCCGGCACGGGGTAGGAGAATCCCGCCATCGAGATGGACAGGACGCCGAGAAGGGCGCATGACGACATGGCCATTCGCATCTGCCCGACAAAGATGCCGTAGAGGGTCAGCCCGAAAGCCTGGGCGGCTATGACCGTGAAAAAGCCCAGCAGCATCATGGGCAGCAGGCCGCACTGGCACGGGTAGTGCATTATCTTGTAGAAATACACGTCCATGAAGCAGAACACGAATGTGTAGAGGACCGTCTGCGGCAGCAGTTTGCCCGTCAGCGCCACGGGGACTGAGCCGCCCGCCAACTCGTTGAGCAGGTAGTGCTGTGTCCCAATCTTCCACTCCAACCCTATGGTGTAGGTGGTGGTCATGAGAATCAGCAGGATGACTATGCCCGGCATGATCAGGTTGTTCAGCAACACGCCATAGTTCAGATACGGGTTGCCCAACGGGTGCGTCTCTATGACTATGGGCTGCAGTATGGCTGTCACCTGCTGGTCAGGCACGCCCTTGGCCTGCAGCGTGGCGCGCGTCACGGCGAGGCCGGCCATCTCGGATATAACCTTGAGGTCTTTCATCAGGAGCGCGCCCGCCACGTAATACGAGTCGTTGGTGTAGAACGATATGGTGGGCTGGCGGCTGCTGAGGGCAGCCGCCGTCGTCCCGCGCGGGATGTAGAAGAAGGCGTATATGTCGCCACGCTGCATGGCCTCGCGGGCCTCTGAGAATGTGTGGTAGCGATGGTCGAGCCTCGTGGTCTTCATGGCCGAGAGGACGCGCTCTATGCTGCGCGTCGTCTGGGTGTCGTCCTCATCCACCAAGCCCGTGGGCAGCTGGTCGGGCAGACCCGCCTCCATCATCGACGTGAAGAAGATGGTGCCGAAGATGGGTGCCACGAGCATGCAGAAGATGAGGAGGGGGCGACGCTTGAAGGCCCCCACCTCGCGTCGAGCTATGTCTATGACGCGCCGAATTCTATCCTTATAGGCGGACAGCATGGCTTTAGTCCTCTTCCTTGCTTATGATGGCCGACATGCCGGCGCGTACACCCTCTACTTCCGCCATGTTGCTCGGGACCGCCTTGACCTCGAAGGTCTTGAGGTCGTACTGGTCCAATGCCTTGGTGGCTTTCCAGATGGCGTATGTGCCCACGTCTTTCATCTTGGTTATCTTGACTGCCACGGTCTTGTCTATGGCGGGAATGTACACGCTGGTCTCTGTCCCGACGCTCAGCCCGGGCAGCAGGTCCTCGCGCACGTTGAATGTGAACCACACTTTGTCGGTCATGGCCACGTTGAGAAGCGGTGCGCCTGTGCCAACCAGTTCGCCGAGTTTTGGGAATATCTCACTCACCTGCCCGTCGGCGGACGCGGTCAGTGTCATCTCGTCAATGTAGGCGGAGACCTCGCTGACAGCACCCTTGGCGCGGCTCACCTGGGCGCGCGCTGCGGCCTTGTCCTCTTTCTGGGCGCCGTTGACCGCCATGTCATACTGGCTCTTGGCTGCGCGCTCCGTGGCCTTGTAGGCGTTCAGCTGGGCGAGGGCCTCGTCATGCTTCTGGGCCGAGACTACGCTGTCGGCGTAGAGGGCGGCCACGCGGTCGTAGGTCTTCTGGGCCACGTCGAGACCCGCCTTGGCTTTCTGCCACATCTCATACGCGCCCTGGATCTGCTCCGAGCGGGCGCCTGCGTTGGCCTTGTCCTCTATGGCCTGGGCTGCCTCCAATGCGGCATTGGCCTGACCATACTTGGCCATGATGTCCGGTGCCTCAAGGATTACGAGCGTGTCGCCCGCATGGACGAAGTCGCCCTCCTCCACGCGAATCTCTTTCACGCGGCCCGGCACCTTGCTGCTTATGCGGTAGTTGGTCATTTCGGCCTCACCCTGGATGGTCTCGACCCTGTCCGGCTGGCACACGCCAACAATTATGACGGCGGCTATTATGCAAAGCAAGACGATGGCGAAGACGATTGTGACATTTGCTTTCTTTTTCATATTGTCTTTTTCCTATTTGTTCTTAGGCATTATTCGTGTGCAAAGTACTAAAACATTGCCGTCATAGACAAGTAATAGCTTTTGATAAATTGGAGTTTTGAAAGAGAAAATTGACTATATTTGCGATGTTTCACAACCATTTAACAATTTGTGCCACAACTTTTGCGAAGCTTGGGCGGCTATGGCGGCCCTGTCATTAATTTTACCAGATTGCGCACACGATGACTGAAGGAATTAAAAATATCTCCATTGCAAAAATCAAGGAGCTCGGCTTCCCCGACGTCAAGGTCTACGGGGATGAGCTTGTCTTGGGCAACCAGCTTGACCATCTGAATGTTTTTCGCCAGCCTTGCCGCATTGATGGCGTCGTGGTTTTCATCTGTCTTGCCGGGTCTATATCCTGCAATGTCAATTTGCGACCCTACACGCTTGGGGAGGGCGACATGCTTGTCAATTTCACAAGCAGCACCATTCACGCCCAGCCTCTGTCTGAGTTCAGGGCCATGGCGGTCCTCGTCTCCTACTCCTATTTGGACAAGTTGCAGATCCGCCTTAATGACAAGCTGTCTTTCTACATGGGTGTCCGCAGCAACGCCGTGACGCACCTCCCGTCCGATGAGATGAACTCCTATGAGCTTCTCTTCTCTCTTCTTGAGAGGTGTATCGATGACACTCGCCCGGGGCAGGACGCCATCATGGATTCTCTCATCCAGTTGCTCGGCAAGATGCTGGTCCGCTCCGCTCAGTCATTTGCAGGCGATGCCGGTGTCGAGACCAAGCCAGTCCGCTCTGAGCAGATCTTTGAGCGGTTCATGGAGCTGGTCGCTAAGTTCAAGGGCTCAAAGCGCAGCGCGCTGTTTTTCGCCGGTGAGATGGGCCTCACGCCAAACTACCTCTCCAGCATGGTCAAGTCGTGCAGTGGCAGAAGCGCCGCCGAGTGGATTAACGACTACACGGTGTCTGAGGCAAAGGTCATGCTGCGCTTTTCGGACATGAGCGTCCAGCAGATTGCCACTTCCCTCAGTTTCCCTTCCCAGTCAGCTTTCGGCAAATTCTTTAAGCAGCATGTCGGGGTGAGCCCCAATCAGTTCCGCAAAAACTCGTAGAGGTTGTCTGACGGGGTGGGGCGGTCGCTTCTCCCCAAAAGGACCTCGCGTTTCCCCAAATAGCAAGGCGGGCAGACCAGTCTCTGGTCTGCCCGCCTTGTTGTCGATTAGTCTTCGCAAAAGGGTGCGCTCCCCTTTCGCTCATTTAGTTTGTAATCCTGATTACGTTCTTCTCGTAGTCAATCTCCACTTTGCCAAGGCGTTGCATGGCAGTCTGCCCCAAAAGGAGCGGCGCCGCCTGTGTGTTGACTATCGAGGCCGGCACGTTGGTCAATGTCTCGCCACCAAAGGTTATGGAGCGGAGGATGACCTTTGTACCGACGCTCAGGCTGCCATCCGCGGTGCCGTAATATTGCTTGTCGCCGAGGTCTGTGGCCTTTATGTAGCCGTTTTTGAGCATGAAGCGCGCCTCGACGAGGCTCAGTGTCACGTCTGCCGCGCCCGAGTCAAAGATGAATGTGAGTGGCAGCCCGTTGACTGTGCACGGGACGGTCAGGACGCCGCCCTCGCGCCCGAAGGGGATCTCGCTGACGCTCCCGCTGTGCGCTGTCTCTTGCTTTGTGCCGTCGTTTTGGGCGAGCCTGTCATCGAGTTTCTTCTTATACTCGGCCACGAGTGCGTCAAACTGCGGGTCTTTGCGCACAAAGTCAAGGTCGTTGTCACGCCCGATGTGTACAAACTCCACATAGCCCCCTTCGAGGCTGTGCCTGAGCATCTCAAGGCTCTTGGCCGCGTCGCCTGCCAACGAGTAGTAGCACGCCAAGTTGTAATATGCTCCGCTGCGGTCCGTCACGTCTGATGCGTCGAGGTAGCTTTGCATCAGTTTCTCGGCCTCTGCCTTTTTCCCGGTGTACAGGAGGGCGTAGGCCTTGGTGCACTGGTTTTGCCAATACTCAGCATCATGGAACATGGTCTCCGTGTGTCCCTCGCTCAGTTTGTCAACGAGGGCTATCGCGCTCTTGTAGTCATCTTGCGCCATCTCGTTCTCGCCCAACTCGTTGTATATGTTGCCGCGGGTGAGGAGGAAGTGAGGGTTCTCCGAGTATAGTTGGATGGCGGTGGTCATGTCGAGCACAGCCTCCTCTTTCATGCCGTTGTATCTCTCATACCAAGCGCGGGAGTAATAATAGCTGGGGCGGGGGCTTAGCTTGATGGCTTTGTCGTAGTCGGCCATGACGACATCTTTGGGCGCTGCCGCATCCTGGTTGATGGTTGCGCGCATGTAATATCCGTGGGCTAACGTGGAGTCCTGCTCTATGAACTGGTTGATATAAGTCAGAGCGTTGACTTGGTCGCCCAATTGGCTGTAGCTGTTGCTGATTTTTGCCAATGTCTGGAGTTTATTGTCCACTAAGTCAAGCTCTTTTTTGTAGTTCTCAATGGCCTCTTTGTAGCGTTTGATGTTAAATTGCACATTCGCGCGGGTGTCAAACCAAGTGGATTGGTTGGGGTGTTCGGCGCATTTGCTCGCCAAATAGAGGTCTGCCACGTCATATTTCACCTTGGCAATCTCACTGAGCAGGTCTTCCGCCTTTTGGGTCTCATCTTGGTCTTCCGCATCCTCTATTGACAATACGGCGCTGTAAGCCGCCTCCGCATATTTTCCCTCCGAGAAGGCTATGGTCGCCAACTCCGCGTAGGCCGATGATGAGCCCCTGCCGAGGTATGTGGCGATGTTAATCTCCGCGCGAGCGTCGTCAAGTCTTTTCAAGAGCTGGTAGGCTCTCGCCGCGGCAATGTGAGAGTTGATGTTGACAGGACGCAGCTCTATGGCTTTGCGTGCGCACGCGAGCATGTTGTCATAGTCGCCCTTCCTCTCATGGTAATAAGACATAGCCAAGTAGCCTGACGGGTTTTGGACTGGGGACTTCGCGTATGCCTCGATGCAGCTCTTGAGGTCGCTCAGAGCAGCCTCGTCGTTGCCCGAATACAGGTTTATGCTGTAACGGAGCATGTAAGCCCGGCCTACCATGTCATACTCTTTGCTGCCCGAGTTGATAACTTTGGCTATGTGGTTCAGTGCCTCGCTTGTCATGTTGTTGGCGGACTCTATAGCGGCCATCTCGCATAGGGCGAACACGTTGTCGGGGTCGTCTTGCAATGCCTTGCCGAAGTACTCATACGCCCCCCTGACGTCGTTCTGGTCGTTTAGCTCCTGCGCATGAATGTAGAATATGTTTTGGCACTGTTTTTTGCCTTCCTCCGTCAGCTGCGCCAATGCGGGTGTGGTGAGCAGCGCCGTGGCCACCACCGTCAATATTTTCTTTGTCAGTTTCATTTCCTTGCCTGTTATCCTTAATACTGCATTACCCTTTCCACGCGCTGATGGAACTCTTCGCGGGCCTTGCTCATGATGCTCTCATATCTCTCGCTCTTGCGCGCTTCAGCCAGCTCGGGTGCGAGCTCGATATAAGTGAAGTTGTTGTATCCGCTTTGCAGAGCCTTTTGAATGTAATCGAGGGCGAGGTCTGCGTTGCGCAGTGTAGCTTGGGCTATCGCGGCCACGAACCACGCTGACGGTTCGGCGTTGCCCACCGTGGCTTCGTCAATGGCGGCTTTGCATTTAGCCTCTTCGCCAAGAATCGCCAATGCTGGTATGCTGAAGTGCGGTTTCTTCTTGATGGCCGGCCTGAGGTTCTCCAAGTCGGGCTTGCTTGAGTCCTCAATTTCGCGCGTTTCTACGCTGACCGCCGTCTTTGCGTGCTCCTTAGCCTCCTCTGTCATGCCTTTCAGCCTCAGGGCGCGCGCCATAGTGACCTCTGCGTATGCGTCTCTTGCATCGCTCAGGTCTATCGCTAACTGGGCCAATCTGATTGCCGAGTCGTAATCCCCGTTCTCTAAGTCGTACTCTGCCTTCCATGTGTACATGGCAATGTAAAGCGGGTCGCTCTCTTTTATTTTCTCTAACTCGCTCTCCATGGCCTCCAAGTCACCTGTCTTTGCGTAATTTTTTGCCAGTTTGAAGTGGTCGTCGGTCGCTTTGTCTCCGTCTTTCTCCCTCTCCTCAATGCGGGCTTGATAGAGTTCGATGGCTTTGCCGTAGCAGCCGAGATTGGCGTAAGCGTTAGGCACTGACATGTCAGTTTTCATACCATCCATATTGCCGAATAGCTTTACTATCTGCTCATTGTCACGTTGCTCTACAAATGTGGCCTCTTTTAGCAGACCCCTGAGGGTCTCATTTTCAACCTTGTCAGCCTCCGCCAAGACCTCATTGGGCATGCGTGCGGCAAAGATCCTCAAGTCGCATAAGGCCGTCACTGCGTCAATTTCACTGTTGTCGTCTGACACTGCGTCACTGATGAGGCTTATGAGTTCTTGCAAGTCCCCTGTCCCCTCTTTGCCATTCATGATGGCAAGGCTTATTTTCGCCAATTTGGTCGTCTTCTCGTCGGGAGACAGGTCAATCGCGTTTTGAATGGCGGCGAGGGCCTGGTCTCCATTGCCGGCGAATTGTTGGCAAGCGGCCTCCAACGTGTATAGGAATGAAAGGCTGCTATCTTTCCCGCGTTTTGTCTTTTTCATGGCGGTCTTGATGTCAGCTAACGCCTTTCCGTAGTCCATTACGGTGGAGTCCATGTATATCTGGGAGCGGCACGCGTACCATGCCGCATCACGCTCGTTGCTCTTGTCGTAAATGGCCAAGGCCTCCTGGGGCATCCTGATGGCGAGCAGGATGTCAGCATATCCCCTGATTGCCAAGTCATAGTATGGGCCTTTTTTGTTGGAGTAGCGGATGGCGTAACTGTAATAATCGCCCGCAATGCCATAAAGGGCGCTCTGTTTATGGATGTAGCCCATCCAATAGTTGGCCTCGGGGCTCGTCGGGTTCCTTTTGAGCTCGTTATTAAAGTACGGCCATGCGTCGCGGTATCGGCTGTTTTGTACTAAGTCTATACCCATGCGGACATCGTAGCTCGATTCTTGCGCCGCGACTCCTGTCGTAATCGCCATCAATGCTAACGCACCAATCGCTAAGGATGTGCTTATTCTCTTCATTTATAGTCTTTTTGCTTGTTTGATATTCGGGTGTCTTGCTCACTCGCTCAGTCATCAAGGCTTGTGAGGATTATTGCTTTTTTCTCCTTGTCCACCTTTGGCATCCCGGCCACGCAAAGAGATTTACGGTCCAAGATAATCGGGGCTTTCTGCTCTTCAATCCAAAGCTTGACTTTGGGCAGTGTCGCGTCTCCAAACCCGAGGTTTTTCACCACCACGAAGCTGCCATCCTTCACGTTGTATATGTCGGAGCTCGTTATGATGCCGTTCTTGAGCATGAAGTCCGACTCCACGCTGCTGATTGAGGCGTATTTGCGTTTCTCGTCGAGGGTTATGTCAACCTTAAGTGAGCCGACGCTTCCCGCAATTATGGGCCTGCTGTCACTGCCTGTGGTGTATGGCACTGATTTGGCGACGGGGGCGATGAAGGTCGAGTCCGTCCTCTCCGCACGCTCCTTGTATGGTTTGGCGAGTGCCTGGAATTCGCTCGTGCCGCTAATGGATGACAGCAGCGGGTTCCTCTCAAGCCACTTGACTCTGAAATACCCGTTGTGAAGTGCGGAGTCGATTAGGGCGATGGCCTCAGCGTCGCGACCCTGACGGGCGCGGAGGCATGCTGCGGTGCTGAACATGTAGCCACGCCTTATTTTGTGGCTCATGCATCGGGCGATGAGGCTATCGGCCTCCGCCCCGGTCTTTCCTGTTATGGCGTAAGGCAGCAGCCTCGCTGACTCCAATTCGTCCCGATAACCAACCTTTCGGAATCCTGGCTTGTTGTCAATGATATTCAATGCCTTCTCGGCGCACTCCACGGCCTCTGCATGCTCGCCTATTTTCTCGTGCATCATGGCTTTGGTGGTGTAGCCGTCCTCTTCTTGGGGGTTCAGCTTGACGTATTTGGCGAGATTCGGCAACTCCCTCCTTATCTGGTCCTTGTCTCCGCTCCGGCAGATTAAGTCGTAGTAACCCAAGTCGTTTGGCCTGAGCTTATTTATCTCGGCCCAAAGTGTGTCAATTCCCGGGCTGTCGCGCTCCATCTCGATGTCAATCAGGTCGACCAGAAACTCGCGGTTGGTCGGATCGAACAGGTGGTTGGCCTTGGCAATCCGTTCCGCCCTGTCCCAGTTGCCCTGGTGCAACTCGAAATACTCTTCCGACTGCAATATGTCGCATATATCGTAGCCCAAGGCTCTGCCCCGGCTCTCTTTCGCGGCTTTGACGGCCGACTGCGTGTCCCCTGTGCGGAAATCCACTTTGCCTTTTATCGTCCATGGGAATGATGAGTCAGGGTAGCCTCTCATCTCGCTTTTCCATGCCCAGCGCATGCGCGACGGGACCTCAACGGTGAGGCGGGCTGCCAATGCGTATGGGCGTCCGAACGCGTTGATGCAGTCGAACAGGTCCGCCACGGCTTTGGCGTAGTCGCCTTTGAGGACGTTCGCCCATGCGCGAGCCTCGTACGCTTCCGCATTCCTACCGTTGACCTCTATGAGTTTTGTCGTAATGTCTATCACCTTGTCATATTCCCCAGCCCCTAAATAAATTCTGGATATGCTCAGTTGATTGAGCGTCGAGCCTGGAGACAATTGTATGGCTTTGCGGTAATATGCGATGGCGGTCTCCGGGTCGTTACTGTTTTCGCTCAGGACGGCGCGGATGGAGTAGAATCTCGCAACCTTGTCGTCAGTCTCTATCAACTTGTCCGCGTAGCTTATGGCCTGGTCATAGTCCTTCAGAAGTTCATATGTCATCACGAATCCCTCCAGAATGCTGGCTCGCGTATCCTTGTCGCTCCTCTTGACTAACTTGCTCGCCTTCTCAAGACTTTGTATCGCCTCGTCAAAGTTCCCCGTGTTCCGTTGTGAGCCGGCGAGCCAGTTGTAGCCGGTTGCCGATTTAGGATATACGTCAAGCGCCTTTCTGAAGAACACAAAGGCGGAGTCGTAAGACTCCCTCGCATAGGCCTCCTTGCCATTTTTGAAATCCTTGTCATTGAAAATCGGGTCCGTCTGCGCTGTCGCTTGCACCACTGCCATGGCGGCTGTCAGTGCGATGGCCGCCCTTCCTAATCTTGCTATCATGTCCTTCTGCTTGGTTTCTGTCTGTTTAACGTCTTCGGGATGCAATGTATTTCTTTTTTATCAAAATTACTTCATATTTTAATACGTGTTTCAGCCGTTTGGGTTGTCCTCTCTTAAAAGGAGGCGTTTATCCCCTCCAAATATCAGCATAAAGCTTAAGTTAAACACTCAAAGATATACTGCAATGGAAT
The DNA here is from genome assembly GCA_963658925.1 of bacterium. Taxonomy (GTDB): domain Bacteria; phylum Bacteroidota; class Bacteroidia; order Bacteroidales; family Marinilabiliaceae; genus W3P20-009. The sequence goes on along the minus strand of CAVKRQ010000011.1, from coordinate 108,405 downwards.
TCATATTTGAGCTTTTCGCCGAAATGCTCGGCAAGGCCGATGAGCGCATCTGCGCCCCGACGCCTGCTGAACCAGAGCAGAGCGAGGCCATGCAGGCCGAGACGCAGGAGCAACCCGAGGCCGAGGTCGCCAATATCTTCAATGTCGTCAATTTCCACTGATAGTGGCGAACCCTGATTTGTTGCCATGAGTAACGATATAGACGATATTCTGAAAGAGGACGTGGAGATTCCCGCAGGAAGAGCTGAGGGCATTAAAACAGCCTTGCGTGCCGAGTGCGACAAGGAGGCCGCCTGGCAGCATGTCTGCCGACAGGCCTCCATCAGTGCGCAAAAGCCGGCTGGCAAGGTGCTCCCCATGTGGGTGCGCGTGGCGAGGGTGGCGGCCGTTCTCGTGCCGCTTGCCGTGGCGACTCTCTTTGTGGCCAAGAGCGGCGACAACCCTGACGTGTATTACTATGCGTCCGCGTCCGACGCCGACACCATAAGTCTGGCCGACGGGTCAACTGTCGTCCTGGGCAAAGGCGCCGAACTCGCTTTCTCCATGTCCGACGATGAGCGTAACGCCTCTCTCAAAGGCATAGCCAAGTTCCTTGTGCGCCATGATGAGACATGCCCATTCTCTGTCGATGCGGAGAATGCCACGGTGCGTGTGCTCGGCACCACTTTCTCCGTTGAGCATTGGCCCGGCGAGGAGCGCGTGCGCACACGTGTGGAAAGCGGCCGTGTGGCGATGTCGGCCGGCGACTCGGAGGTTCTCCTCGCCGCTGGCGAGGAGGCCGTATGGAACGGGTCCGAGTTGTCCAAAAGCGAATCAGCTGTTGGCGGCATATCCATCGGCAGCCGCCGAATGGTGTTCCGCTCCGCATCGTTGCGCCAGGTGGCCGATGAGATTCTGACCTGCTATCATGGCGAGGTTCGCGGTGTCAACTTCGATTGCTCCGAGGATTCAGTCCTTATCACGACATCGTTTGTCAATCAGAGCATTGAAAGTGTCATTGAGGAACTTAACCTCCACTTTGACAAGAACATAAGTTTGCATAATGGTTATCTGACGATAACTGACTAAGCAAGTCCCAAACGTGGGGCTGTCAGTTTTTATCGTAGACAGATATATATGGTGATTTGTTTGATGGCTCTCCACCTATGCCGGGTGGGGAGCTTTTTGTTTGCGCCTCTCTTGAATTAAAATCCGCAACTAACTCATCCTGCTGCCTGCTCTCGTGCGAAGAGATTGTGCCCTTGTCTGCGTCACCATGTTTATGAACAGATTATCTTCAGCAGATTTCGCGCAAATTGTATTGCGGATTTTGAGATGACAGACGCTACCCTCATCTTCTTTATCTGTCGTCTGTCCGACTCCTTTCTCTTGCAGGTTGATGCTCCAGACGTTCGTGTGGACTCACATGGCGCCTCTTGCGTATTGAATAAAAAAACGCCCGCCAACATCCTCTTGAATGCTGGCGGGCGGATTATGCTTTATCCTATTCAGCCTCAGACTTTATTTCTGAGCGGCTGCATATCGCTTGTTGAGAGCCTCGGTGACCTCCATAGTGATGTCAAGGCCGGGGACTGCGTAGAGGACGAGGTCATGCTCGGCCTTTTCGTGGAGGACAACCTTGTAGCGACCCTTGGCATACTCGCTAAGGAAGTTGGTGAGGGTGTCCATGAGAGCCTCGCTGATGTTGGCTGACTCCATCTGCAGCTGGTAGCTGAGCTTCTGCTCCTGCTCCTGAAGCTCCTGTGCGCGCTTCTGGATGCGGTTGCTCTCGCTCTGCGCACGCTCCATGGAGGCGAAGGCGTTGTTGTTCACCTTGCGCTGGAACTCGTATGCGTCCTGATCGACTGAGCGGCGCTGCTGATTGAGGTCGACGCGCATCTTCTCAATCTTGTCATTCATGCTGTCGTTCAGCTTCTTGGCATAGTCGTAGCTCTTGAGCAGAGAGTCGGTGTTGATGTACGCGATCGCAAGTTGGGTGGAGTCAGACGTTGATACCGCACTCTGCTGGCTGCCAGCAGGTGACTGGCACGACGTCGCGATCAGAGCGGTGGCCATGGCCAAGGTGCAGACGAGGTGTTTCATTATTATTGGTTCTGAAGTTTTTTGACGTTGATTATGCTACCTTTTTCGGCCAGATGGCGTTTCCTATAATCCTGGCGTCAGCGCAAAATCTTGTTTAGTTTGTTTGTGCAAAGATAGTGTATTAATTTAAAACTTTGACTGGTTTTTATGCCGCTATCGCATGATTATTTACCATTTGGCACTGTTTTATCTTCATTTTGTCACGACTCAGTCATCTTTCTCCATCCTTATGGTGTCAATGGTGGCGTGGCCCGCCTGCTCAATCCTGAAGCGGAAGCCCGCTATGACCACCTCGTCGCCCGGCTGGGGGATTGATTGGGTCTCGCTCAGGATGAGTCCTGCCAATGTGTCGTAATCCTCCGATGTCGGCAAGTGGAGGTCATACTTCTCGTTTATGTCCTCAACCTCCATGCGGCCGGAGAACAAGTATGTGTTCTCGTCAATCTGCTGGTCTATGAGCTCGTCGTCATCATGCTCGTCGTTAATCTCGCCGAATATCTCCTCCAGGACGTCCTCAAGGGTTATAAGGCCCGACGTGCCTCCGAACTCGTCCACCACGATGGCTATGCTCTTATGCTGGCTCGTGAACTGCTTGAGCAGCAGGTTGGCGCGCATGGTCTCAGGCACGACGGCGATTGGGGACATCATGGCCCTGATGCTCTTGGCCCCCTTGAACATCTCGGAGACGTGGACGTAGCCTATTATGTTGTCAATCGAGCCGTTGTATACCAGTATTTTGGAGTAACCGGACTCGATGAACTTCTTGTGCAGCTTCTCTACGCTCTCGCTCACGCTGATGGCCACCATGTCGGTGCGCGGCACGTAGCAGTCGCGCACTTTTATCTTTGAGAAGTCCAACGCGTTGCGCATCAGCTTGGCCTCCAGCCCCACCTCGGTGTCCTCGTCGCTCTTCTCCGCCTGCATTGACACAAGGTTGTCGAAGTCCACGCGGCCTGGCAGTATGGGCTGCACAGCCTCTTCCTGCTTGGTCCGCAGGATGTGCTTGATGACGAAAGACGACGCTTTCTGCATCAGGAAGCTGACGGGATAGAAGATTATGTAGAAGATGAAGAGCGGGATGGCCAACGCGTAGAGCATGGCCGACGGGTTAATCTGTATGAGGCTCTTGGGCAGGAACTCGGCCGTGACAATGATTATGATGGTCGAGATGATGGTCTGCGTCAGCAGCACAAGCGTGGGGCTGGTTATGTAGCCGCCAATGACGGGCCCTACGGTGTCGCTGAAGACGAGGCCGTAGATGACCATGGTGACGTTGTTGCCCACCAGGATGGTCGCTATGAGAAGAGACGGCTTGGCGTTGAATATGTCGATGACGCTCGTAATCCGCGGGTGCTTCTGGCGCCCAATCTCTACAAGCAGTTTGTTCGATGCCAAAAAAGCCATCTCGCTCCCCGAGAAGAATGCGGAGAGCAGCAGCATGACTGCTAATATCGTTATGTTTGTCGCTAACAAAGCTTTGTATTGTATTGTTTTGCCGTTTACGGTTAAGGCTCTATGTGTTGAGTGGCGGGGTCTGTCCTTCTGGCTCACCCTCTTGCCTGGGCTTACGCTCTTTCTCTGAGTGTGGTGTGGTGGGGTGGGGATTACCAGCTGCCACCGCCTCCTCCGCCTCCGAAACTGCCTCCGCCAAATCCTCCGAAGCCGCCTCCTCCGCCTCCGAAGCCGCCGCTGCCACAAGACCATCCGCCGTTGCCTCGGCTCGCCCTGGCCGCCGCGATCAGGCTTGCAGCGAGCCACTCGTTGCCGGGGCTGCGCGTTATGTGCCTGCCATTGTTGTTGTCGGAGTCGCTCAAGGCTATGATTAACACTGCTATGCCGACAATTATCAGCACGGCCACGATGCCGATGCCCGTCGCATCGTCATCATCGTCCGCCTCATACTCGCCCTGCACGGCTTTCATCACCGCCACCGCGCCAGCCTCTATGCCGCCCGAGTAGTCATTCTCCTTGAAATGGGGGATCATCACCTCGCGTACTATGCGGCTGCACGTCACGTCTGGCAACGCGCCCTCCACTCCATATCCGGTGCCGATGAAGGCCCGCCCTTGACTGTCTGACGTCTTGGGCTTGACGAGTATGATGACGCCGTTGTTCTTGTCTTTTTGCCCTATGCCCCATTTCTCGGCTATCTCCTGGGCGTATTCGGCAATCTCGCGCCCGTCAAGGTCGTTGACTGTCACCACCGCCACTTGTGTCGATGTGTGTCGCGCGAAGCTCTCTAACGAGTCCTCAAGCGATGCCGCCGATGACTGGCTCATCAGGTTGGCGAAGTCGTTCACCAAGCGCGGCGGGTTGGGGGCGTCCGGCACGCCTGCACGGGCGCTTGCCGCGGCCATAATGATGACCATGAGTGTGGCGGCTGTAGCCGCGACGGCTTTCCGAAGTCTTGTCGTCAGTCTCATCTATGCTTGCGTGTCTTGCTCATTCACTCTGTCATGCGAGAAACTCACCTCGTTCGGCAGCTCGTTCTCGTCATCAGGCTGCGGCGGGAAGTAGGCTCGCAGCTTGTCTCCGCACATGGCTATCGACTGGCACACGGCGCCAATGGGGTCGCCTGTGGTGAATCCCTCCGTTATCTTGGCCACTATGTCGTCCCAAAAGCCTTGGCCCACAATGTCGTTGATGCCCTTGTCGCCAAGGACCGCGAACTTGCGCTTCTCCGTGGCGAAAAAGAAAAGGACGCCATTCCGCAACTTTGTCTCGGTCATGCCCAAGTCCTCAAATGCCATGATGGCGGATTCCATCACGTCGTCGGTGCATATCTCCGACACGTGGACGCGAATCTCGCCGCTCGTCTGCTTCTCGGCCTCCTCTATGGCCTTCTCTATCTGTGCGCACGCGGCCTTGTCAAAAGGTGCGTACGGTCTCTTTTTCCCGGTCATCGATACTTTGGCTCTTAGAACTCTACCTTCGGGGCCTTGTCCGCCCCCTCGTCGGCTTTGAAGTAAGGCTTGCTGTCAAAGCTAAAGATGCCTGCCATTATGTTCTGCGGGAATTTCTTGATGTATGTGTTGTAGTCGCGCGCCGTGTCGTTGAACTTCTTGCGCTCGGTCGAGATTCTGTTCTCCGTCCCCTCCAACTGCGCGCTCAGGTCGCGGAAGTTCTCGTTGGCCTTGAGGTCGGGGTAGGCCTCCTGCACTGCCAAGAGGCGGCTCAATGCGCCACTCAGCTCGCCCTGAGCCTGCTGGAATTTTGCCAAGTTCTCCTCGCTCAGGCTGCTCGCGTCTATGGTGACGCTCGTGGCCTTGGACCGCGCCTCGACAACGGCGCTCAGCGTCTCGCTCTCATGCTTGGCGTAGCCCTTCACTGTGGCCACCAGGTTGGGAATGAGGTCGGCCCTGCGCTGGTATACGTTCTCCACCTGCGCCCACTGGGCGTCCACAGCCTCCTGCTTCTCCACCATGGTGTTATATCCGCAGCTGCTCAGTCCCATCGCGGCCACCACTGCTATAGCAAAACTCTTGATTATGTTCATGTGTCTTTAATTATGGTTTGTGTTTGTTGTCTTGTCGTCACGTCTTGCGGGCTCTCTTTGCGCCCACACCTCGCATAGGGGTGGACTTGCCCTTTGCAAATGTCAAATATAGAGTTTTTTTTGCACAAATTCGGATGCCTTTGCGCAATTGTATTTTTTCTGTCACAGTGAGGCCGTTTGCGGGGGCATATCCCACATTGACAGGTTAAAACGGTGGCGTATTGTAACATTCCGCGGCATATGACGTACTCAATGCTTGACATTCGAAAATCACAGTAACTTACCAAACAGGACAAAATGATTCGAAAATCACTCTTGTTGTGTCTCGCGGCCTTAGTGCTCGGAACTGGCGTGACTGTCGCGCGCAACAAACCCACCGTGAAGAAGAGCGAGTTCCTTGTTCAGGAGGAGGGGCTGGATGAGGCCCGTGAAAACCTCGTGAGGGGCGAGCGTCTCTTCCGCAAGGGTGAGGCCTACTACGAGGAGGCTGTCAAATACTACCTCAAGGCCTACGACTATAATAGTCAGGATAAAGCCCTCAACTATAAGATTGGCAAATGCCTGCTCTATGGTTCCAGCAGGTCGGAGGCTCTGCAATATCTGCTCCACTCCGACGCGTCCGTCATGCCCGACTATTACCTGCTTTTGGGCAAAGCATACCAGTATGACCGCAATTACCGCCTCGCCGTCGAGGCCTATAACCGCTATCTCGCCGCGGCGTCAGACCGCGACAGGAAGGCCAACGGGGACATGGTCAATCAGCTTATTGCCGAGTGCAACTTCTCGCAGGAGGCGATTAAGGATTCGGCTGCCGTGTTCATAACCAACCTGGGCCCGGGCATCAACACCTATTATGACGACTATACGCCCATCCTCTCCAACAACGATTCCGTCTTTTTCTTCACGTCGCGCCGTCCCGACAAGGCTCCGCGAACTGTCAAGACGCGCTTCGGCTATGAGGAGCAGATCTACGAGACGCACAACCCTGCAACAGATGGCGATGGCAAGATATGGCAGGTTAGCCGCCTCACAAGCCTTAGGAACATGGCTGTGGCCGGTTATAGCAAGAACGAGGAGCGCATCTACATCTATAAAGGAAAGACTGAGAATGGCCGCCTGCGCACAGCCCTGCGCACCAAGAAGGGCGGATGGGGGCGCACCCGCCGACTCAAGAGGCGCGTCAACCGCATCTCGACAAAGGAGGGCGCCATGTCGCTCGACGGGCGGAATAACATCTATTTCATCAGTGACCGCCGTGGCGGACAGGGTGGAAACGACATCTGGTACGCCGAGTACAAGGGCGGATTCAATTGGCGTAAGCCGGTCAATCTCGGCTCTACGCTCAACACTCCCATGGATGAGGAGTGCGTCTATGTCAACGCCTCGGGCGACACCCTCTATTTCTCTTCCAATGGCCGCCCCGGTTTCGGAGGCTTCGATATTTATATGTCTGTGCGCCAAAGCAACGGCTCTTGGGGAGAGCCTGTCAACATGGGCTACCCGATCAACACGGCCTATGACGAGGTCTGCTATTTCCCGACCAAGAACCCCGATCTGGCCTATTTCGCCACTTCGCGTGAGGGCTCACTTGGCGGATTGGATATTTTCTCCATCACCATTGACCGGCGTATGCCGTTCGTGTTCGCTTTCAAGGGCCAGGACAAGGACAGCGGGAGCGACATGGCAATGGACTATGTCATTTTCGACAAGGCGACTGGCGCGCAGCTGACTTCCGGCTCAACCACGGCCGACGGGCAGATGACGTCTTGGCGCTTTGATGATCATGGCAGATTCGCCATCAAGTACTCTGCGGTAGACTATCACGAGTACACTGACACCATTGGCTGCCCCGCCACCAAGGGCGTGACCGTAGAGAGGGTTTTCTCGCTTGAGAAACTGGCTCATCCGTTCAGTCTCTCCGGCGTAGTCATTAACGCCAAGACGGGTAGGCCTGTGGCTGCGACCATTGAGTTCCGCGACTCCAAGGGGGCTCTGCTCGGCAAGACGACTTCAAGCCCCGTCACGGGCAAGTACTCCTATGATTTCCCGGACAAGGTCGACCTGGTTGTCGAGGCCACGGCTGCCGACTATGTCAGCGCTTCCGCCTCTGTCCCAGCCACTCAGACACAAGATGTCAACCTGACGCAAGACTTTAAGTTGGCCGAAAGCAAGGTCTTCTTCGTCCTCGCCGGAACTGTCAAGGATGACGAGACTCAGCAGCCAGTCTTTGCGACACTCCGCATAACGCCTACCGGCAAACAGCAGCCTGAGCTGGTCGTCACGACCGACAGCCTGACTGGCAAATTTAACGCCAACCTGCTCACTGGCGGCCCTTATTGGGTCGATGTCGAGGCCAAGGGCTATTTCTTCGCAAACGACGCGTTCAGCTTCGGCAACGGCTCGCGCTTCGAGTCGCGCAACTACACGCTCAAGAAGATGAAGGCCGGCGTCAAGATAACGCTCGATAACATCCTCTTCAAGACCGGCTCGTCCTCTCTCGTCAAGAGCTCCTATGAGCCTCTCGACAAGTTCGCCGACTTGCTCAAGAAAAACCCCGAAGTGCGTATCGAGGTCTCAGGCCACACTGACAATGTCGGCAAGCCCGCCGCCAACAAGAAGCTCTCTAAGGCCCGCGCCAAGACGGTCCGCGACTACCTCATAAGGCAAGGCGTGGCCGAGGACCGCATTGACTTCGAGGGCTATGGCCAAGACCAGCCTGTCGACACCAATAAGACTAAGGCCGGCCGCGAGAAGAACAGGCGTGTCGAGGTCAAGGTCCTTGACTAACCGCGGCTAAGAGATTGTAATTAACCCAATGAAAGAAGACAAGATGCTTAAAGTAAGATATATAACGATGCTGCCTCTCTTCGCGGCCGCCATACTCGGCGGCTGCAAAGAGGATGACATCGTGGTGGGCGACAGCTATGACCGCCCAATTAATGTCGCAGCCCCGGTGGTCAACGCCAAGTCGACTTCCATGGACCTGATGAGGCGGTGGCTCGGCGGAACCGAGTGGTATGCCGATGACGAGGGTGTGCTCTACACCACTTCCGAGAAAAGCTACACGCTCACGGCCGATGAACTCCTCAATTCCGACGGCATAAAGTTTTATGTCAACCAGACTCTCCCCGCCGGCTTCAAAAACTCTTTCAGCGTAGAGTCTGTTATCAATAGTCAGGCTGATCAGCGCATCGACAAGATTAAGGTGCTCAGTGGTTGGCTCGTCATATACTCTCCGGCCTACGAGACGGTAGGCACAGCCCGCCTGACCATTGATGAGGTTGTTGACCCTCAAGGCAATAAGTTGGCTAAGGATTGGGATCTCGCCTCTGGTCTTAACGCCAAGATTGACCTCTCGGGCTATGTCATAACACCTAAGCAGTCCACCGGCAAGAGCTATCTGAAACCGACTGTGGCTGTCAGCAATCGAGGCTCCTCAAGCATCGATTTCGTCCTTGAAGCCATGACCAGTGAATTTAAGGTCGACGAGGCCACCGGCTATTTCGGTCGCCAAGTGCTGCTCGACGAGAGCACAAGCGTGAGGATTGTGGCCTTCGACCGCGATGACTTCCCTGAGGGCATGTTCTTCAAGGGGACAAGCGCCGACGTGACGCTCACAAGCACCATCGGAGCGCCACTATATTGGAAAATGGGGACTATGAGTTTCATGTCCCGCGACGGCAAGTCTACAAACCTCGACTATTCGGCCGAGGCTAAGCAGATTAGTCAGCAGTCTTTCGCGGACTTCACACAAAATGACACTCTCAAGGAGCAGACACTCTCCATTCATGTTGACGAGGACAACTCTAACATCGGTGAGATTATTAACAGTCATCCCGCCAAATATTCCTACAGCATGGACCTCATTGCCAACCCCGATGGCGAGGTGGCCGGTGAGACTAATTTCGTGACCTCCAATTCGGTCATCAAGACTGACGTTGATGTGGTGCTTCCTCTCTGGATGCGCATCACGAGCCTTGACCGCGAGGAGATGCTCGACCTCGATTTCAGCGATATCTTTGATGACGAGACTATTGACTACGTCGACACCATGTCCATCAAACTGACTGTTGACAACGGTCTGCCCATCAAGATCAGGGCGCAAGCCTATTTCATGGTCGGGGATGACGTGGTGGCTGGCAAACTCTTTGACGAGCCGACTGTCATAGGCGACACCCCGACTCTTGATTCTGACGACAAGGTGACAGCCCCCGCTCACACGGTGGTACGTCAGTCCGTCCCAGGCTCTGACATCAAGAAATATTACGAGATGGGCGTCGACAAGCTCAAGTTCCTCCTCAACATCACCACCGAGGACACTGGCGACCGCTATGTCAAGGTCTACCAGGACTATAAGTTAACAAGCAAAGTGTCATTAGATATTGCGAGCAGCATCAAGGACTAAGCCATGAAGAAATCACTAACATTGATACTCGCCGCGCTTGGATGCACATGCGCAAGCGGCCAGGTGTCTCACGCTCTCTATTATATGGAGAGCGTGCCGCAGACCAATTTGCTCAACCCCGCACGGCAGCCAAGAGCCAATATCTATATTGCCATTCCCGGCACTAATGTCTACGTGGCGGAGAGCACCAACCTGCGGACTCTCGACTTCGTTCAGCGACATGAAGGTGAGTGGGTTACGCCCATCAGCAGCAAGTTTGACTACGGCAAGCTCTATGACGCCTACAAGAATAAGCTCGCGCTCGACGCGCAGGTGTCTCTCAACCTCATCAACTTCGGCTGGCGCACCTCTCGCGGCAATTATTTCGCCTTTGCCGTGACCGAGTGCGTCAGTGCCGACGTAGCGCTGCCTTCCGACTTCCTTAAGATTGGCGACAAGGGACTGACCAAGGGCACTTTGCTTGACCTCTCCACTCTCGGCGTGGATGCCAAAGCCTACACCGAGGTGGCCGCCACCTACGCCTTTTCGCCAAGCGAGAGGCTGAATATTGGCGTCCGCTTGAAATACCTGTCTGGCATCGCCGCCGTCAAGACCAAGAACAAGGACCTCTCCATCCGTGTGGGCGAGGACCAGTGGCACGTCAAGACTGACATTGAGTTCCTTACGTCAATGCCTCTTGAGACTGACGGCTGCCTCAAGGACGACGGCACCATCGACTTTGACAGCGACTCCATCCAGTTCCGCGACTTTGATGAGACGCGCGACATTGTGAAGTATGTCACCCCAAATTTCAAGAACCCGGGCTTTGGCGCGGACCTTGGAGCCGTCTTCACTCTCAATGACAATTTCCGGTTCTCGGCATCTGTCACCGACCTCGGCTTCATCAGCTACGGCCGCGACGTCAACCGCTTCAAGTCAAAGGGCGAGTTCGACTTCAACGGCATTGAGTATGACATGGGTGATGACGACCAGTATGATGATTTCCAAAACGCCATCGATGACGCAGTGGACTCTATCCTCACCGATTGCAACGCCACTCTCGCTCATGGCCGGTTTGTCTCAGGTCTCCGCCCCTCGGTGTTCATCGGCGCCGAGTTCACCCCTGTCTATTTCCTCAACCTGGGCTTCCTCTCTCACTCCAAGTTCTACGCCTCGCACCGCGTCAATCAGGACTTTAACGTCTCGGCCACGCTCAACCCGTTCAAGTTCCCCATGTCCGCCACCTTCGGCTACACCATTAATACCCGCGGACTCAGCTCGGGCAGCTTCGGCTTCTCCATCCGCGCCGGCGTTGTGCAGTTCTACACTATGCTCGATTATATCCCGGCCAAGTATAACAACTACACCATTGACGGCGACGACTACCCAATCCCACACAACATTTCCAATTTCAACGTGTCATTAGGCATGAACCTGATCTTTGGCACTAAGGGCTATAAGGACAAGCCAATGATTAGGTCCAACAGCTCAATGGCTATGTGACAACGACGCATTAAATGAGGCAACTCTATCCTTTATCGCAAAAGGATGGAGTTGCTTCGCGTTGTGCATGCGGCAAAAGCCGTCTCGGCCGTCAAGGAGCGTATGTCAAGCGTAACACATTCTAAATCATCAATAAATAGACAATGAAAAAGCTATTAATGGCGGCCTTCGCGCTGCTGTCTTTCGCCAACATCTCCTTCGCGCAGAGTGAGACTGTCACCATCAAAGGCCCCAATGCGCCCATCAGCGCGGTCTATCACAAACCCGAGGGTCTCGCTGAGGGACAGAAGTGCCCCCTCGTCATTATCTGTCACGGGTTCGGCTCTAACAAGGAGGCCGCCAACCTGCGCCAAGTGGCTCTTGAACTTGAGAAGAAAGGCATGGCCACTCTCCTCTTCGATTTCTCCGGCTGCGGGGCAAGCGTAGTCGAGAAAAAGTTCACTTTTGAGGATATGACTGTCGCCACTGAGATTGAGGATCTCAAGGCTGTGGTCAAATACGCAAAGGATCTTCCCTTTGTCAAGGACATCGCCTTGGTGGGACACTCAATGGGCGGAGCTGTGGCTCTCGTCGCGGCATCCGACCTCGGCAAGCGCACTGTCAAGTCGTTGGCTCTCATGGCTCCGGCTCTGAGCCTCCGCGAGGATGCAATCCGCGGGCAAATCTTCGACGCTAAGTTCGACCCCTATGACATCCCCCGCAAGATTGAGGTTTGGAATGGGGCTAAGGTCCTCCGCCGCGACTATGTCCGCGAGGCGCAAAAAGTCAACTTCTTCAAAAAGGCGGCAGACTACAAGGGCAAGACGCTCGTTGTCGTCGGCGACCATGACACTGTGGTGCCATACACCTATGGCGAATACCTCAAGATTGTCCTGCCGGACGCCGACCTCAAGGTCTATGAGGGCTACGACCACAGCCTCGTCAAGAATGGTGAGGCGGAAAGCTATAACAAAGTGGTTGAGAAGATTGTCTCTTTCTTGGCCGGCGAGCTGCTTTAGGTGACTGCGATAAAGTGGCAAAAAAATCACGCCATTTAACTCTTGCGTGATGAAATATCACTATATTTGCAGTGAGGATGAGTGAGGCAGAGCCCCAAAGGCTTCGCTTCCGCCTCTCAAGACGAAAAAAAGCCGCATCAAGTTTAGATCGTTAAACTCAACATTAAAACTTAAACGGGCGACGCTTCAATCGTTATAATGGCGGGCTCCGCCACCGCAAGGTGGTTTCGCCTCTTGTGCGACAGGGAGATTACAGAGTAACGTGGCACCCAAATCCTATTTTATAGGAGTTTAAACATCAAAAGGTGCGGCCTCTTATATGGCGTCCCGGGTGATTTTCACCCGGGGCGCTTTCTTTTTTTCTCACCACTGTCGCCCTCTATTCCTACCTCTATCCCTAATCCGCATGAGCCGCTGAGCCGCCATGAACGGCAATCCGACCGTCACATGCTGTCACCGCGTCTGTTAGTCACTGCAATTTGGAACAAAACAAAACTTCATGACGTATTAGCCACCTGTTGATAACACACACACAAACTAACACAGTAATGAGACTTTCAAATAAGATGATCGCCGAGCTCATCGGCACATTCTGGCTTGTGTTCGCGGGATGCGGAACGGCTCTCTTTGGCAACGTAGGCTTTCTTGGCGTGGCTTTGGCCTTTGGCCTGACCGTGGTGACCATGGCTTATGGCATCGGTCATATATCCGGGGCGCATCTCAACCCCGCGGTTTCGCTTGGTGTCTTCGTCTGCGGCCGCATGAGCCTCCGAGAGATGGTCGCCTACTGGGCGGCTCAGTTCGTTGGCGCGGCCCTCGCAGCCGCAGTCCTTTTCGCTATTGGCAGCTCTATAGATGGCTGGCAGCCTGGCGTTTTCGCCGCCAATGGATATGGTGCCGACTTTGCTTCGGCGGCAGGCGCTAACTATGCGAGCGTAGGTGTGGCCGGCGCTTTCATTGCCGAGGCCGTCCTCACTTTCATCTTCCTGCTCGTTATTCTCGGCTCGACCGACGAGAGGGCCAATGGCAAGTTCGCCGGCATCGCCATCGGATTGTGCCTGACGCTCATCCACCTCGTGTCCATCCCCTTGACCAACACGAGCGTCAACCCTGCCCGCTCTTTCAGCCAGTGCCTCTTCGCCAACGCCGACGGCTGGTGCGCATGGGGCGACCTCTGGCTCTTCATCGTAGCCCCCATGGTGGGTGCCGCCCTCGCGGGTGTGGCATATAAGGCCTACTGCCCCCAGTCTAAATAGGGGTAGGGTGGGCCTATGACCCATTTCTATGCTAACAAGCCCCCGTCAACCTCTTGTCGTGGTTGGCGGGGGCTTCCTTATTTGTGAAAATAGACTATAAATGCAAGAGTGTAAATTCAAATTATCACTCTTTTTGTTACTTTCGCGTCAAAATAAGATTTTTCTGATGCAGACGATGTTTGAGTGCACAGTGCGCTACAGCAAAGCGGTTGAAGGCACTGACCAGCAGAAGCGTGTTAACGAGGTGTATCTGTTTGACGCGCTCACTTACACTGAGGCCGAAAAACTGGCGTACGAGAAACTCCCCGAGGTCATCCAGGGCGAGTTCATGGTCACCGGCATCCGCAAGGCGCGCTACGCCGAGGTCATCCCTTCTGAAGAGGGGGGATACTGGTATAAGGTCAAGACATCGTTCATCCTCGTCGATGAGAACTCGGGCAAGGAGAAACGAGTCAGCCAGACGGTGCTGACTCTCGCCCTCGACATAAAGGATGCCGTGGATCGCACCTCGGCCGCCATTGGCGACACCCCCGATTTCATGGTCAAGGCTGTCAATGAGAGCAGCATTCTCGACTTCTTCCCCTATATGGAGAAACGTGACGAGCCGGTGCCGGCCGACCGCGAGGTCTCCCGCCGCGCCGCAACCCCGCAAGAGCTTGAGGCCGCGCGCGCAGCTAAGGCTTAAAACGTGTCGCCGTCTCGAATAAAACCTCCACTCCCGAAGCACGCCTATCCTAACCCTATCAACGGAAAAACAATAGACATAACAACATGGCAAAATCTCACCCCAGCGGCCTATACCTTCTCTTTGTGACCGAGATGGCCGAGCGCTTCAGCTATTACGGCATGCGCGCCCTCTTTGTCCTCTATCTTGTCGCCGCCTTCTTTGACAGCGCAGCCGCATCTCAGATCTACGGCTCCTACACCGGACTCGTCTATCTCACCCCTCTGCTCGGCGGATATATAGCCGACCGCTACTGGGGCAACCGCAAGTCCATCATTGTCGGCGGTCTCACCATGGCTGTCGGCCAGTTCCTGCTCTTCACCTCGGCTTGCTTCGTCAAGCAGTCCATTTTCACAGAGGGTGGCCCCATTGACCCTGGTGTCGATAACACTGTCTCCATCAGCCTCCTCATCGCGGGTCTCGCCTGCCTCATCATCGGCAACGGCTTTTTTAAGCCCAATATCTCGACCATGGTCGGCGACCTCTATGCCCATGGTGACACGCGCAAGGACTCCGCTTTCACCATCTTCTACATGGGCATCAACGTGGGCGCATTCATAGCCCCGTTCATCTGCGGAACTCTTGGTGAGGGCTCGTGGAATAACCTCGCCCCGTTCAAGTGGGGTTTCTTCTGCGCCGGCGTGGCAATGATTATCTCTGTCGTCGTATTCTCTACTCTCAAGAATAAGTATCTTGTCACACCCGAGGGCCTCCAAATCGGCCTCCCCCCCTCAAGGTCTGAGCTTCGCCAGGAGAAGGACCATGAGGCCGAGCTTGAGCACGCGTCCCAGGTAGCTCGCGCCAACTCGCCCATCCGCCGTTGGGGCTGCCTCATCGGCTGCATCGCGCTTTTCTGCATCTTCGCTTTCTGTGGCGAGGGCGCGCAGAGCCTCAACGACTACATCTCGGCTGCCATCTATGCCATCTCTATCGCGCTTCCCGTCTTCATCATCACTGACCGCGGCCTGACCATCCGCGAGAAGAAGCACATTGGCGTCATCTACATCATCGCGGTCTTTGTCATTTTCTTCTGGTCCGCTTTCGAGCAGGCCGGCTCGTCGCTCACCATCTTCGCTGACAAAAACGTGGATCGCACCATCGGCGACTTCACTTTCAAGACGACTTGGTTTCAGAGCATCAACCCCATTGTCGTTGTCACCTTCGCACCCATCATGGCCTCGCTGTGGAGCTTCCTCGGCAAGCGCGGCAAGGAGCCCGCAAGCCCTGTCAAGCAGGCCATCGGCCTCGCCCTCCTCTCCATCGGCTACATTGTCATCGCGTTTGCCACCAATGGCGTGGAGCCCGGCGTCAAGGTCTCTATGTTCTGGCTTCTCGCCCTCTATTTCATCCACACGCTCGGCGAGTTGAGCCTTTCTCCCATCGGCCTTTCGATGGTCAACCAGTTGAGCCCCGCGCGTTTCGCCTCGCTCCTCATGGGCGTATGGTTCATGAGCAACGCCGCTTCTAACATTCTCGCCGGCAATTTGGCGACTCTGCTGCCCGACGGTTCTGACGCTCACAAGAGCTTCATGGGCTTCGAGGTTGTGGACCTCAACGACTTCTTCACCCTCTTCGCCATCATGGCTGGCGTGGCGTCGATTATCCTCTTCGCCCTCTGCCCGCTCCTCAAGAAGATGATGAAGTAACAAGTCTCTTCGTTACAAAAGAACAACTAACACCCAACCTTCACCACCGATGAAGTCAGGTTTCGTAAATATTGTGGGCAACCCGAATGTCGGCAAGTCCACTCTAAGCAACATATTGGTCGGCGAGAGGCTCTCCATAATTACGTCCAAGGCGCAGACGACGCGCAAGAGGATCATGGGCATCGTCAATGGTGACGACTATCAGGTCGTTTTCTCAGACACCCCTGGAGTCCTCAAGCCCAACTATCGTCTCCAAGAGGCCATGCTGGACTACTCTAAGGAGGCCCTGAAGGATGCCGATGTGCTAATCTACGTGACTGACGTCATCGAGAAACCGGACAAGTATGACGATTTCCTCAAGTCGGTCGAGGGGTTGGATGTCCCTGTGATTGTCATCATCAACAAGATTGACCTGACAACGCAGGAGGAGCTGGAGAAGAAGGTCGACTACTGGCACGAGCAGCTGCCCAATGCCGAGATTATTCCCGTCTCGGCAATGCATGGCTTCAACACCAAGGTCATCATCAGCCATATTGTGGACCTCCTGCCCGAGGCGCCCGCTTATTTCGACCGTGACCAGTTGACCGACAAGAGCACCCGCTTCTTTGTCACTGAGATAATCCGCGAGAAGATCCTGCTCTACTACGCCAAGGAAATCCCTTACTCCACCGAGGTGGAGATTGAGGAGTTCCATGAGACGGAAGAGCAGGCTGAAATCCATGCAACGATTCATGTGACGCGCGAGAGCCAAAAGGGCATCATCATCGGCAAGGGTGGTGTCGCCATCAAGAAGCTCGGCACTGTGGCCCGTCGCGACATTGAGAAGTTCGTCGGCAAGAAGGTAGACCTCCGCCTCTTCGTCAAGGTGACTAAAGATTGGCGTGACAAGGACGCAGCCTTGAAACAATTCGGCTACGACGTCCGCTAAAAGACCTTAGTCTTGCCGCCATCCTCGTTTGCGGCGCAGATCACATATAAAACACCTCGGGCGGTATATCCCGCCACTCCATAATAAACAATTAATTACGAAATGAAGACAGAGAACAGACTACAGCAAGCCGTCGCAGGCGCGCTCAAGAGCCTCTACGGGGCCGACGTGGAGGCATCAACCATCCAAGTCACCGTGACCCGACGAGACCAGAAGGGCGACTATACCGTAGTCGTATTCCCTCTTCTCAAGATATCCCACAAGAAGCCCGAGGAGACCGGTGCCGAGATAGGCGCTTACCTCATGGCCAACGAGCCCATCGTGGCCGAGGCCGAGACCATCAAGGGCTTCCTTAACCTCACCCTCTCCAACTCGTTCTGGGCAAGTGTCGTCGAGGGCGCCGACGCAGATGCCGACTACGGCTACGTCAAGCCCGGCGCCGACGCCCCGCTTGTCATGATTGAGTACTCTTCGCCCAACACCAACAAGCCCCTCCACCTCGGCCATGTCCGCAACAACCTTCTCGGCTACTCGCTCTCGCGACTGCTCGAGGTGTGCGGCAACAAGGTTGTCAAGACTAACATTGTCAACGACCGAGGCATCCACATCTGCAAGAGCATGCTCGCATGGCAGAAGTGGGGCAATGGCGCGACACCAGAGAGCCTCGGACAGAAGGGTGACCACCTCGTGGGCGACTACTATGTCAAGTTCGACAAGGAGTATCGCGCCCAGGTGAAGGATCTCATGGAGAATCAGGGCATGAGTGAGGATGACGCCAAGGAGAACGCACCCCTCATGCAGGAGGCGCGCGAGATGCTTCGCAAATGGGAGGCTGAGGACCCCGAGGTCCGCGCCCTGTGGAAGAAGATGAACGAGTGGGTCTATGCCGGTTTCGACGAGACTTACAAGACTCTTGGTGTCAGCTTCGACAAGATTTATTACGAGAGCGACACTTATAAAATTGGCAAAGGCCTTGTCCTTAAGGGGCTTGAGAACGGGCTCTTCTACCGCCGCGAGGACGGCTCCGTCTGGGCTGACCTCTCAAAAGATGGCCTCGATGAGAAGATTCTCCTCCGCAAGGACGGCACCAGTGTCTACATGACGCAGGACATCGGCACTGCCCGCCTGCGCTTTGACGAGTTCCCCATCGACAAGATGATCTATGTCGTAGGCAACGAGCAGAATTACCATTTCCAGGTTCTCGCCATACTGCTTGACCGTCTCGGTTTCAAATGGGGCAAGGATCTTGTCCATTTCTCTTATGGCATGGTCGAGCTCCCCAATGGCCGCATGAAGAGCCGCGAGGGAACTGTCGTCGATGCCGACGACCTTGTCGCCGACATGATAGCCACAGCCCGCGAGATGAGCAAGAGCGTGGGCAAGCTCGACGGTTTGACCGAGGCTGAGGCTGAGGACGTCCATCGCATTCTCGCCCTTGGAGCCCTCAAGTATTTCCTCCTCAAGGTCGACCCCAAGAAGAACATGACCTTCAATCCCGCCGAGAGTGTCGACTTCAATGGCAACACCGGCCCATTTGTGCAGTACTCTTACGCGCGAGCCATGTCCGTGCTCCGCAAGGCTGCTGAGGCTGGCGTGGCAGTCCCTGAGAAAATTGACGCTACCTGCCTTGACGCCAAGGAACTTGAGGTCATTAAGCAGATTGAGCAGCTGCCCATCGTCATCAGCGAGGCTGGTAAGGCCTATAGCCCCGCCCTCGTGGCCAATTACGCCTTCGAGATGGCTAAGACGTTCAACCAGTTCTACCACGATTGCCCCATCCTCCGCGAGGAGGACGCGGCTCGCAAGGCCAATCGCCTGCTGCTCTGCAAGGTCGTGGCCAAGGTCATCAAGAACGCCCTCTGGACTCTCGGCATTGAGGTGCCGGCGAGAATGTAATCCCTCGGCCAAATACAACATTTTTTAAGCAAACCCGCAGCCGCCTTCTCCGTATATATGTGAAAAGGCGGCCGCGGTTTTTGACCGCCTGAACGCCTCCCGTCATAGAAGGACAGGGGTGGGTGGTCTTGCGTGATAACGCTCTCCAATTCTTGCATTCTAATAAAATTTACTTACTTTTGTGGTGTGAATGTTGGAAACCGCATCTGACGCTGCTGGCTCAGGCTTTGGGCCACACTCCACAAAAGAATACTACTAATAAAGAAGGTTGTTATGAATACCTTGGTTCCCGGCACAAACAGAACTCCGACCGTATCTTTTAACGAGGGTGTGCTCTCCATAACTGGACGCTCCTATATGGAGAACTCAGTTGAGTTCTACGCTCCGATTAAGAAGATTATCAATGAGTTCGATGGCCCAATAACTGTCGAGATCGGGTTGGACTTCTTCAACACGAGCAGCTCCAAGTGCCTCATGGATCTCTTGACCCTTGTCGACAAGAAGAGCGTGTCCGGGCAGGACTGCAAAATCAAGTGGAGCTATAAGGCCGACGACGAGGACATGAAGGATAGCGCGGAGGAGTTCCGCGACATCTTGCGCCACGTGCCTGTCGAGCTTGAGGAGATTGACGACTAAATCGCCCCTTCCACGCTCATCGGAAAGATGGCGGCGTAATCTCCCGTGAGGAGAAAACGGGTAGAATGGCGACAACAGCGTGCGAGTGTGTGACCTGAGTGTCAAATGTCTGCGTGACAAGATGCGGTGACCAATGACGTTTTGAAAGAAGAACACACAAAAGACGCGCGAGTATGGAGGTTATATGCGAACAGACTGACCGCACCCCTTTGGTGACGCTTGATGGTGACCAATTGCAGTTCAGCGGCCGCTCTTATATGGACAACGCTGTTGAGTTCTACAGAAATCTCATAGCTAAAATCGGCAGCCTGACTTTCTCTAAGTTGGACGTGGATATACGCCTTGAGTATTTCAATACGAGCAGCTCTAAGTGTCTCCTTGAGCTTTTCCGCTCTTTCGAGAAGATGGGCAAGTCCGGTTGCCAGGTGAAAATTTACTGGTATTACATGCCAGACTGCCCGGACCTTGAGGAGGCTGGCGAGGATTATCGCGACCTCATCACGGCTATCCCCTTTGAACTTATTGAAGTCGAAGGGTAGTGAATATGATATTTTCAGCGCACGATTCGATTCTTTTGTCGGGTCGCGCGTTTTTTTATACTCTGCCATCTGTATCGGCATTTTTGAGATGAACGTATGAATATTGTTAACGCGTTGACTCTGGGGGCGGTGGCCACGTTCGCTTCGTTGGCATGCTCCGAGGAGCCCATTTCGAGAGACCGCCAATTGCTTGTCAAAGACTGGCTGTTTGACCTGACCGACTCGGCCGGGATTGATGACGACGCCTACGAGATTAACTTTGACGACAGCAAGTGGAGGCACGTCGACTTGCCGCATGACTGGGCCATCGAGGGGCAGTTCTCTGAGAGTAACCCGTCTGGCGTAGGCGGTGGCGCGCTCCCGGGCGGGATGGGCTGGTATCGTAAGACAATAGACGTGACTGCCGAAGACCTCAAAGGAAGGGTGCTGCTCGAGTTCGACGGCATTTATATGAATGGCTCCGTCTTTGTCAATGGCATCAAAGAGGGATACAGGCCCTATGGCTACTCATCCGTGATATATGACATTACGCCTGACCTCGTCGAAGGCTCGAATGTCATCGCCGTGAAAGTTGACAACACGGACCAACCCAATTCGCGCTGGTACAGCGGTTGCGGCATCTACCGAAATGTCTGGATAACCAAGACAAGCCGGGTCTATGTGGCGCCATGGGGAACATGGGTGCGGACGCCGCTCGTCAACAAGACTAAGGCCGACGTCCTGATTACGACGACCGTGAGAAACACGCGCGACATTGATGTCGATGTGGATGTATGCACTGTCGTCAAGGACGCCAAAGGTTTCGAGGTCGGAAATCAAACGAGCACTCTCCGCGTCGAGGCGGAGAAAAGTGCCGACATGGAGCAGAATGTCCGTGTGGCCAACCCTGATGTGTGGGATGTCGATTCCCCGACCCTTTACACCGCCGAGACGACCCTGAAAGTCAATGGCCGTGTCATGGACACATACTCAACACAGTTCGGCATCCGCAGTTTCTACTTTGAGCCCGAGCGCGGCTTTATCCTCAACGACCGGAGCCTCAAGATTAACGGCGTGTGCCTCCACCACGACCTCGGCTGTCTCGGGGCAGCGGTCAACCGCAGAGCCATTGAGAGGCAGCTTGACCTGCTTGGCGACATGGGCTGCAACGCCATCCGCTGCACACACAACCCTCCTGCGCCTGAATTGCTTGAGCTCTGCGACAAGAAAGGCTTCCTTGTCATTGACGAGGCTTTCGACATGTGGCGGCGCAAGAAGACAGAGCGGGACTACGCGCGTTTCTTTGACGACTGGCATGAGCGCGACCTCTCGGACCTTATCAAGCGTGACCGCAATCACCCTTGCGTAATCGCTTGGAGCATTGGCAATGAGGTGCTTGAGCAGTGGGATCAGACCGAGATGGTGACTGAGGACGCTCAGCAGGCCAATCTGGAGATCGCCATGGGCAAGGGTGGCCGCCAGTCTACCGAGAGGATGACAGAGGGCGCTGAGCTGTGCCGACACCTTACGAATATTGTCAAGAGGCTCGACTCTACGCGCCCCGTGACGGCAGGCAACAATGCTGTCGAGCCAACCAACAATCTCTTCAAGGCAGGCGTCCTGGACCTCATCGGCTATAACTACCATAATGACTATTTTGACTCGGTGCCAGGCTATTTCAAGAACACGCCTTTCTATGTCTCTGAGAGCAACTCGGCGCTCGCCACGCGCGGTTACTACAAGATGCCCAGCACCCGCAACTTCATCATGCCTGACGACTGGAGGCACAACAGTAACGACCCCAGCTTCAGCTGCTCAAGCTACGACAACTGCTTTGTCCCCTGGGGGGCAAGCCATGAGCGCACGCTCGCCCAAGTGCGTGACAATGATTTCATAGCGGGCCAATTTGTGTGGACTGGCTTTGACTACCTCGGAGAGCCGACTCCCTACGGCTGGCCCGCACGCTCCTCTTACTTCGGAATAATCGACCTTGCCGGCTTCCCCAAGGACGCCTACTACCTCTACCAGAGCGAATGGCAGACGAAGAAGACTGTGCTGCATCTCTTCCCGCATTGGAATTGGAAGCCGGGTGAGGAGATTGACGTGTGGTGCTATTATAACAACGCCGACGATGTCGAGCTCTACGTCAATGGGCGTTCCGCAGGCAAGAGGTCAAAGGACAAGAACATCCTTCACGGTTTTTGGCGCGTCACGTATGAACCCGGTGAAATCCGCGTCGTAAGCCGCAAGGACGGCAAGACTGTGGCCGAGGAGACAATCCGCACTGCCGGACGCCCCTCACAGCTCCGTCTGACACCAGACCGCTCAAGAATCCATGCCGATGGTGACGACCTGTGCTTCGTTACCGTCGAGGTGCTTGACTCTGACGGCAACCTCTGCCCGACGGCTCAGAACGAGATATCGTTCGAGGTCGAGGGGGTAGCCCGAATTGAGGGTGTGGACAACGGATCGCCCATATCGCACGAGCCTTTCAAGGCTGACAAGCGTAAGGCTTTTTATGGCAAATGCCTGGTTGTGCTTGGCAGCAATGGCACGGCCGGCAATATCCGCCTGCGCGCATCGGGTGATGAGCTTCAGTCTGGCGAGACAACCATCAATTGCCTCGACGACCTCACCTATTAGCGGGGCGCTGCCCCGGGGCCAACGTAAAACACCATAAAAAGCAATAAAAAAGACGGGAAGGACGCCTCTCCCCGCCTTTTTCTTTATCTTTGAGTTTCAGATTTCCATACACATAACTTCCATGACTAAAGACGTCGTCATCATCCCGACATACAATGAGAAGGAGAACATAACGGCCATCATAAACGCCGTGTTCTCTCAACAGCACGATTTCCATATCCTTATCATCGACGACGGCTCTCCCGATGGCACGGCCGACATTGTCAAGGACATGATGACAAAATACACTGAGGAGCTCCACATCATCGAGAGGCCCGGGAAACAAGGTCTCGGTACGGCCTACCTTACAGGCTTCAAGTGGGCCCTTGAGCATGGATACGACTACGTCTTTGAGATGGACGCCGATTTCTCGCACGACCCTGCCGATTTGGAGCGTCTGCTTGACGCATGCGTCGATGGTGGCGCCGACCTCGCCATCGGCTCGCGCTACATATCCGGAGTCAACGTGGTCAATTGGCCCATGGGGCGAGTGCTGATGTCATATTTCGCGTCGGTCTATGTGCGCTTTGTCACCGGCATGAAGATTCAGGACACCACGGCCGGCTTTAAGTGCTACAGCCGCAAAGTCCTTGAGGCCATCGATTTGGACAATGTCCGCCTGAAGGGCTATGGCTTCCAGATCGAGATGAAGTTCACCACCTGGAAATTAGGCTTCAACATCAAGGAGGTCCCCATCATCTTTACAGACCGAAAGCAGGGCAAGTCCAAGATGAGCGGAGGTATTTTCAACGAGGCCGTGTGGGGCGTTATTGGAATGAAAATAAGCAGCCTCTTCAAAAAGTACAAAAGGCGTAACGCTGCATAATCTAACATAACAATCACAAGGCATGAATGAAGGTAAGCTGGCGACTCTCATCCGCGATGCGCAGATAGTGGCAGATGGAAGGGTGACGCGCGGAAGCGTGGGCATCAATCATGAAGGACGCATCCACGACGTTTATGCCGATGGCGCGCCACTGCCAGGCGCTGATGTGGTTGTTGACGCTCATGACATGTTCCTTTTCCCCGGCGCCATTGATGACCACGTACACTTCCGCGACCCGGGGCTGACGCACAAGGCCGACATGGAGACTGAGTCTACCGCCGCCATCCTGGGCGGGGTGACGTCGGTCATGGACATGCCCAACACCAACCCGCAGACAACATCTGTAAGTGCGTGGCAGGCCAAGGCGGACAGCGCAAAGGAGCGTATGCGGACCAACTATGCCTTCTATATCGGGGCTACCAACGATAACGCCGATGAGCTGTTGAGGGCTGACTACTCCCGCGTTTGCGGCATCAAGGTGTTCATGGGCTCGTCCACGGGCGGCATGCTCGTTGATTCCGACTCCCAACTCAGGAAGATTTTCAGTGAGGCGCCCACGCTCATCGCGGCGCATTGCGAGGACGAGGCTATAATCAAGGCTAATTCAGAGGCAGCCCGTGCCAAGTTCGGCGACGATGTCCCGTGGGAGCAGCATGCGGCAATCCGCTCAACACAGGCGTGCCTCGCCTCAAGCCACCGTGCCGCCGAGATGGCGCGTGAGACTGGCGCAAGGCTCCACATCATGCACATAACGACCATGCGCGAGCTCGACCTGCTCGATGATGGCCCGGACCGTAGGGTGACAGGCGAGGCCTGCCCTGCGCATCTGTGGTTCCACTCTGAGGATTACGCGTCGCTCGGCCCCCTTGTCAAGTGCAACCCCGCCGTCAAGACATCGGCCGACCGTGACGCCTTGCGCACCGCCGTCTCCTCTGGCCTCATCACGACCATCGGGACCGACCATGCCCCCCACACTCTGGCCGAGAAGACCGGCCACAGCTATTGGAAGACGCCATCCGGGATGCCTATGATACAGCACTCGCTCGCTCTCTGCCTGCGCATGGCCGATGAGGGGTGGTGGAGCTACCCTGTCGTGGCGGCACGCATGGCCGAGGGCGTCGCCGACCTATATGGCATTGTTGACAGGGGGCGCATCCGACCAGGATATTGGGCGGACCTGGCTCTTGTGAAAAAAGAGCCTAACGTTGTTGGCAATGTTGCGTATAAATGCCAATGGACACCACTCAAAGGGGTTATGTTAAACCACCGGGTGGTTCAAACCTACGTCAACGGAAAACTGGTACAAGAGAACGGCAAGCCTACGGGACGAGTGGCTTCTGCGCCGTTAATATTCGATACAAGAAAATCGTAAGACATTTTTTTAATGGCTACAATCAAGACAATCACAACACTCTCGTTGGCTGTCGCCGCTCTGGCAACATCCTGCTCATCAGGGAAGGATGATGACGCGAGAAACGGGCAGGGGCTCACCCCCACGGCTCAACAGCAAGAACTCCAGGCCTCCGATGGCGAGAACGTCATCGAGTACATGGTCTACCTCAAGCCGCAGGATTTGAGAGACCCCTATGCGCACGAGCTCTACGACCATTTTAACCGCGAGGCTTTTGTCGACTCTGTCTTCGCCGCTGTCTATCAGCATCATGCGGTTGTCTATGACGAGGACGGCAATGTGCTCTCCATCGAGGACATCAAGGAACGCGAGGTCTCAGACCCGCGCTACTCGCATGACAAGGTGGCCGGCATCCGCTTCCGAGAGGCCTGGGATTTCGACCCGGTCAACAAGGTTATGACCAAAAAGGTCAAGAGCATGCTTGTCGGCTACGAGTTTGTGGACGACAGCACTATTGTGGCTATCCGCCCCGCTTTCCTGATTAAATTCTAACACTCACGTCAGCCCCCAAAACCTTATGAGATTAAGAAATTTATACCTGTCAGCCCTGTGCGCGGTAGCCACCATGGGTCTGGCTCAGACATCGTCAGCGCAAACCATCAACGTCGTCTATACAACCGATGTGCATGGCGCCATTTTCAATTACGATTTCGTCCGTGACACCGTCGCGCCATACAGCCTCTCCAATGTCTACTCCTACGTCACGGCAGTGCGCGACACCAGCAAGAATGTCATTCTTTTGGATAACGGCGACTTCTTGCAAGGCACGCCAGTCGTCTATTACTACAATAATGTGGACACGGCCGGCATCAATGTGATGAGCCGTGTCTTCAATTTCATGGGCTACGATGCCGTGGGTGTCGGCAATCATGACATTGAGGCTCGCCACCGCGTCTATGACAAGATTGTCCATGAGATTAAGGCGCCCGTGATTAGCGCGAACATTAAGCATGTTGAGGACAATACGCCATATTTCACCCCCTACACCATCATCGAGAGGGCTGGCAAGCGCGTGGCAGTCATTGGCCTCACCACCCCATACATCCCCCATTGGCTTGACGAGAGCTACTGGAAGGGCATGTATTTTGAGGACATGGTCCAGTCTGCCCGCCACTGGGTCCAGGTGGTCCGCGAGAAGGAGAAACCCGATGCGGTCATCGGCCTCTTCCACGCCGGATATGACTATGAGTATGGCAACCAGAATGCGGACACCTATAAGAATGAGAACGCGTCGGTTCTTGTCGCGGAGCGCGTCGACGGCTTTGACGCGATTTTAATCGGGCATGACCACAAGCTCTTCAACAAGGAGGTGACAAGCCCCTCAGGCAAAAAGGTGCCGGTTCTCGACGCCGGTGTGGCTGCGCGGAACGCCGGCCTCGTCTCCATAACGTTCGACAAGGATGGCAAGCCCTCTTGCAAGGCGTCGCTCGTGGCCATGAAGAACATCAAGCCCTCTGAAGAGTTCGACAAGAGTTTCCTGCCGCAGCAACTCGCCGTCAAAGCCTACACCCGCAAGGTGATTGCCAATCTCAATGAGCCTGTCGATGCCTACAAGTGCCTCGCCGGAAGCTCGGCCTTTGTCGATATTGTCCACAGGTGCATGCTCAAGCACACGGGCGCCGACATCAGCATGACGGCCCCGCTGCTCATCAATGCCCGCCTGCCGCAAGGCGACATAACCGTGGGGCGTATGTTCTCGCTTTACAGGTATGAGAATACGCTCTGCCTCGTCAAGATGACCGGTAAGGAGATTAAGGACTACCTTGAGTACAGCTATGACTTGTGGATCACCAATCCTGCCGAGGATGGTCACTTGCTCAAGATGAGCCGCCCCGGACGCTTGGCCAACAACTATTATAACCTCGACTCGGCCGCCGGTATCATCTATACGGTCGATGTGACAGCCGAGAAAGGCAAGCGTATCAAGATTGTCAGCATGGCGGACGGCTCAAAGTTCGACAAGCGCAAGGTCTACAAGGTGGCTCTCAACAGCTATCGCGCCAATGGCGGCGGTGGACATCTGGAGTTCGGTGCCGGAATACCATACACCGAGTTGAAGGAGCGCATCATATCATCTTTTGAGACCGACCTGCGCGGACAGCTCATCAGCGACTTTGAGGAGATGACGCAAAAGGACGGCAAGCTGAACATTGAGCCCCTCAACCAGTGGCGCTTCGTGCCGGAGGATGTGGCCGGCAAGGCCCTTGACAACGACATCAAGCTGTTCATGTAGCCTCGCCGCCACCATTTGACTTTGCTGGACTGTCTGATTCAAGTATAATTTTCAAGCTAAAGCAAAATAATTCATTCACATTCCTCTAATTGAACCCATAAACACATTAAAGAAAAATGGGAAAGATTTTAAAAATTGTTGGCGGTGTGATTGGCGGCCTCGTGGCGCTTGTCATCCTCGCCCTGCTCATCGTCCCAACCTTCTTCAGCGATGAGGTTGAGGACTTTGCCAAGGGTATTGTCAACCAGTACGTCAAAGACGCCAAGGTCGATTTCGGCGACTTCTCGCTCTCCATTTTCTCCAGCTTCCCCGACCTGCGCGCCGGCATCGGACAAATCGATGTCATTGGCCAAGGCCGTTTTGACGGTGACACGCTCCTCCATGTCGGTAAGCTCTATGCCGATATTGATGTCATGAAAGCCATCAGCGGCGACATTCAGGTTAACGCCGTCAGCGTTGACGATGTCCTGGCACAAGGCATTGTCACTGCCGACAGCCTCGCAAACTGGGATATCGTGAACATGGAGTCCGACTCCACCAGCACTGCCGAGGCCGATACCACTGCCTCCGCTCCGCTCAAGCTCAGCCTTGCCAAGGTTGACATAACCAACGTGCGACTCGCCTACATTGACTCCACTTCCAACACTCGTGCCAGCATCAGCGGCCTCAACGCCAACATGAGCGGAAACATGAACGGCAATGTCATGGACCTTACCCTTAAGCTCGGCATTGACGCCATCAGCGCTGGCATGGGCGGCATCAACTACCTGAAAGGCGCGTCGCTCGATTTTGACGCCAAGGCCGTTGCAGACCTCGATTCCATGAAGTTCACCTTCGATGAGAACAAGCTGACTTTTGCCGGCCTCCCGCTCGCCTTTGACGGTTGGGTGCAGCTCAAGGACTCTGACGCCATTGCGCTCGACATGAAGCTGGCTGCGCTCGAGACCACTTTCCAAACAGTTCTCGACCTCATTCCTGCTGAGTACCTCAAGAGTGTTGAGGGACTCAAGACAACCGGCTCTTTTGAACTCTACGCCAAGGCCGCCGGCGAATACAAGGATATGGATAATATCCCCGCAATCGACGCCCTCCTCAAGATTAACGACGGCTACGTCAAGTACCCCGACCTCCCAAAGTCGCTCGATAACATCAATGTGGCTGTTGTGGTCAATAACCCCGGAGGCTCGGCCGACCAGACGACTGTGTCTGTTGACACGCTCCATTTCGGCCTCGGTGGTAACCCGTTCGACATCAAGGCTCATGTCAAGACCCCTATCAGCAATCTTGTTTTCGACGCATCTATGCTCGGAACTCTTGACCTCGGCAGCCTCAAGGACGCTCTGCCTCTTGACAGCATGGAGATAGCGGGCGTTGTTGACGCCAACCTCAAAGTGGCGGGTGACATGGCCAGCATCGACAAGCAGCACTATGAGAAGATTTACGCTGAGGGCAGGCTTGGCCTCAACAAGTTCAAGTTCTCGGGCAATGTCCTGCCGCAAGGCCTCGATGTCCCGCAGGCTCTGCTCACTTTCTCGCCTAAGGCGGTCAACCTGAACCCCCTCGATGTCATCATCGGCAAGAGTGACATCAGCCTCAAGGGCAATGTTGAGGACTACCTTGGCTACGTCTTGAGTGATGGCACTCTCAAAGGCTCAGCCTCGCTTACGTCAAAGCTCCTCGATTGCAACGAGTTGCTCGCGATAGCCTCTTCTGACTCCTCGGCCGCTGACTCTACCGCCACTGCCTCAGCCACTGCCGTAGCTGACTCTACCGCCACCGAGCCGCTCGTGTTGCCTACCAACATCGACTTCACGTTCAATACTGACATAGACAAGTTGCTCTATGACAAGCTCGAACTCACCAACATCAATGGCAGGGTGGCTTTGAAGAACGGTATCGCGGACCTCTCGAATCTCTCAACAGACATCTGCGATGGCAAGCTTGTGCTTAATGGCAAGTTCCAGACCCCGGAAAACAAAAACTCTAAGGTCGATATGACTCTTGCCTTCAACAATGTTGACATCAATAAGCTCACTGGCTCATTCAGTGTCGTGGACAGCATGCTCCCCATCGCGCATAGCGCTTATGGCAAGGTGACCATCGGCCTCGACATAACAAGCGAGCTTGACGCGTCTCTCAGCCCTGTCCTCAAGACTGTCAACGGCAAAGGCAATTTCGCATCCAACAGCATTCAACTCAAGGACAGTGAGTTCCAGCAGAATTTGGCTCGCCTCCTCGCTAATGATAAGTATAAGGAGATTGATCTCAAGGACGCCAAGGTGAACTTCACCATCGAGGACGGCAATATCGTTGTCACTCCGTTCAATATCAACATATTTGGCAAGAAGAGCACTTTCAGCGGCAAGCAAGGACTCGACCAGACGATGGATTACGCCCTCTCTATGCCGGTCGCGAGAACAGAGATTGCAAGCCTCATCAGCAAGGCGGGCATCAGCGCCAAGTCTTGGTCTGAGGGCGGTGACCTGCCCGTCGGTGTCAAGATTACGGGTGTCTTGACCAAACCTCAGGTCAAACTCGACTTGAGCGAGGCTACTGCCACCGTGACCAAGGAGGTCGCCAATCAGGCTTCGGAAAAAGCCTCTGAGGCCATTGACAAAGCAATATCTAACATCAAGGACGATAGGACAAAGGAGACTGTCAATAAGGCCAAGGATGCCCTTGGCGGTCTCTTCAAAAAGAAATAGGAAACCCTCGAAGGAGGTTTTAAAGTCCTAATAATCCCCCCGGCCTTCTGTCTGCAAGAAGGCCGGGGGATTTTGTTTTTGGGGGTGTTGGCGGAGGCTCATCAAGTTTACCCTGCGAGGAAAATGGGGTGGGGCGCCTCCTGTTCGTCTGGGTTTTTAACACATCTGCAACGTATTGTATATTAGGTGTGTAGTATGTTGGTTGTAAAAAAGTGGGGCGAAGTGGTTGCAAGTGGTTTGAATGAACCGTAAATTTACAGTCCGATATTATGGCAGAGAGTGTCTACTCGTTCATAGGCGACTTCGACAGTCGCGCGGACGCCAAAAACCGTGTCGTCCTTCCCGCAGCCTTCAAGCGCGAACTTGAGGGACAGGAGGGGGTGCGCCTTGTCATCCGTAAGGACATTTTCGAGAACTGCCTGAATATTTACCCGTTCCCTGTCTGGGAGGCAATGATGGCCGACCTCCGCTCTCGCCTAAACCCTTATGACCGCCGGCATGCGCAGTTCATGCGCGAGCAGCAGAGGTCAACGTGCGAGGCTTCCTTGGATGGCAACGGGCGCCTGCTCATCCCCCAACGCCTGCTCGATGCCATTGGTGCCGACAAGGAGTTAACCCTGCTTGGCGTAGATGACCACATCGAGCTGTGGGACAAGGCGACTTTCGCTTCTCAAGCCATGACAGGCGATGCTCTCGGCTCCCTTGCCGAAAGCCTCTTCGGGACGAGTGCCCAATAACCATGTGTGACATTAAAAATTAAGTCAAGACGTGAGCGAAGAAATTGCGACGACATACCATGTGCCTGTGCTGCTGAATGAGTCAGTGGACGCCCTCGACATCAATCCCTCCGGGACTTATGTCGATGTCACTTTCGGTGGTGGCGGGCATAGCCGTGAGATTTTACGACGCCTGGGGCCGGAGGGCAGGCTTATCGCCTTCGATCAGGATGCTGACGCTCTCCGGAACATACCAGACGATCCGCGGTTCACTCTCGTTCACCACAATTTCCGCTTCATTGCGGATTTCCTTGATTATATGGGTGTCGCGCCTGTTGATGGCGTCCTTGGTGATCTTGGCGTCTCCTCTCACCATTTTGATGACGGGGGACGCGGATTCTCTTTTCGTCAAGATGGACCATTGGATATGCGAATGAACCGGGAGGCGTCTCAGACTGCGGCTGACATTGTCAACGCGTATGAGGCTGAATCCCTCGCCCGGATTTTAGGCAACTGGGGCGAGGTTGACAAGCCTTTCCGCATTGTCAACGCCATCACCAAGGCCCGGGGGGAGCGTCGCATTGAGACTACTGCCCAGCTCCGTGAGATTGTTGAGAGCGTGACCCCGCGCAATGATCAGAACAAGACGCTGACAAAGGTTTTCCAGGCCCTGCGAATTGAGGTTAACCACGAGATGGACGCACTCGACGCCATGTTGCGCGGCTGCGCCAAGGTGTTACGCCCCGGAGGGCGGATGGTGATGATCGCCTACCACAGTTTGGAGGACAGGATGGTCAAGAACATGATGAAAAGTGGCGACCCTCAAAAAGCACAGGCTGAGCAGGACGCCATTTTCGGCACTTCAGATGTCCCATTTGGCGGAGGCCCGCGCAAGCCCATAATACCGTCAGACGACGAGATTGAGCGAAACCCGCGCTCGCGGTCTGCAAAGCTGCGCTGGGCTGAGAAGAGGGGAAAGGGGGCTAAGAATGGCTAAGGAGGCGAAGAAAAAATCCGGATGGCTCAAGAAGCTGATTGAGGCTAACCCTGTCGTCTCTGTCGAGCAAATCAAGTTCGCCGTCTTCATGGTCCTCTTAGGCTTCATTTACATAACCAACCACCTCGACGCTGAGAAGAAGACGCGGCGCATAGCCGACCTCACAAACGAGATCCAGGAGTTGAACTATGAGCACATCAGCACCCAGAGCGAACTGATGAACATGAGCAAGCAAAGCGAAGTCTTGCGCCGTGTCAACGCCGAGGGACTGGGACTGAAAGAGTTGACCGAGCCGCCGAGGATAATAGAGTGAGCCACTCACACCTTCGGCTCGTGACAAATATATGGGGTCGCCCCGCCCCAAAAAACAGGGTCGCCACACAAACAGATGGACAATAAATATAGGCCGACATACACGAGAATCACCGTCACGCTCTTCGTGATGGCCGTCGTCGGCATTGCCATCTGCGCAAAGGCGTTCTACCTTAAAGTGGTGAAAGGCGAGTACTATCGCGAGGTGATGGAAAAAAACTATTCACAGAGGCATGTCAAGGCCTTGGCTGTGCGTGGTGACATTCTGGCTCGCGATGGACGCAAACTGGCGTGCTCCGTGCCTAATTATCTCATCACCATGGACCCTTGCACCGAGGGTCTGCCCGACAGCGTGTTCAACCGCGACATAGGCAAACTTTCGTTGCAGCTCTCAGCCCTGTTTGGTGACAAGTCGCCCGACGAGTATAAAAAACGCATAAGCGACGCTCGCATAAAGGGCAGGCGCTACCTTGAGCTTGGAAACAGGCGCATATCGCACGCCGAGCGAAAACAAGTCGAGAAGTTCGCCATCTTCTGCCGCGGACGCAACAAGGGCGGCTTCATCCCTGTGCAGGGCGATGAGCGCAAGAACCCGTTCGGACTGCTCGCTGCGCGAACCATCGGCAAGCTATATGCCGACAAGGACAAGGGCGGAATGGTCGGCCTTGAGAACTCTTACAACAAAGACCTCAGGGGAAAGGACGGTGTCAACATCCAAACGCGAATGACGGGCCGATGGGTGAATGTGGAGGGCACTCCCTCTGAGAACGGGCGCAGCCTACAGACGACCATAGACATCGACATTCAGGATGTGGCCGAGTACTCTCTCCTCAATCAGCTGCGAACTCATGACGCTGACCACGGAGTGGCCATCCTCATGGAGGTCAAGACAGGGGCCATCAGGGCCATTGTCAATCTGCACCGCCGCAACGACGGCTCGTATGCCGAGGATTACAACTACGCCATCGGCGAGTTGGCGGAGCCTGGCTCTACCTTCAAACTGGCGTCGCTCATGGCGTGCCTCGAGGAGGGCAAGGCCACGCTGCAAGACACCATTGACACCTACGACGGCGAGTTTAAGATATACGACCGCGTGATGCGCGACAGCAAGATCGGAGGTCATGGCAACATTACCGTCAAGCAGGCTTTCGAGGTCTCCAGCAACATCGGTTTCTCGCGTCTCGTGATGAGGTGTTTCGACAATAACAAGAAAGGCTACATTGAGCGGTTGAAGGACATGGGGCTGTGCGACAGCCTCTGCATCGATATCGAGGGCGAGAAGGCCACCGACATCAAGGAGCCTGGTGACGAGGACTGGAGCGGAACGACTCTGCCTTGGATGTCCATAGGCTATGAGATCCGCCTCACACCGCTTCAGTTGCTGACTTTCTATAACGCCGTGGCGAACAATGGGACCATGATGCGCCCAATGTTTGTCGAGTGCCAATGGGATAAAGGCAAGCGCGTCAATGTGAACAAGCCCCACGTGATGCGAAACTCCATTGCCACGTCGCGCACCATTAAGGCCGTTCAGGAGGCCCTCAAGGGCGTGGTGGAGGACGGCACGGCCCGCAACATCCGCAACACGCCATATAAGATCGCCGGAAAAACAGGAACGGCGCAGATTGCCAAGGGCAGTGGCGGATACGGCCGCGGTGCCGAGCGCAGCTACCTGGCGTCGTTCGCCGGCTACTTCCCCGCCGACAATCCGCTTTACAGCTGCGTGGTGATGGTCTACGGCCCCAGCAACCAGGTCTATTATGGCAATGTGGTGGCCGGCTCGGTTGTCAAGGATATCGCGGACCGCGTCTATGCCGCCGAGTTCCGAAAAGGCACAGGCAAGGTCAATCCCGTCCCGCCGTCATCTGGCGTCATGCCATACAGCAAAGGTGGCTGGGCGCCAGACCTGCTCAAGTCCCTCAAGTCGCTTGACATACCCTGCTCCGCCTACTCGTCAGGCTCCTCTAATTGGACGTCTGCGCAGGCTAAGCCAGAGGGTATCAGCATCACGCCGCGCTATTTCCCGGATGGCATAGTGCCGAATGTGTTCGGCATGGGAGCCTCCGATGCCGTCAGCCTTCTTGAGGGCATGGGACTGAGGGTGGGCCTCGGCGGGGTGGGGCGCGTGGTGAGCCAATCGCCTTCCGCAGGGTCATCTTTTGTCAAAGGGCAGATGGTTACTCTGAGCCTGAGTGACGACTGATGAGCCGGATGGTTGAATGAGACAATATCGAGTCGGCGCGGACACCGCATATGGAGTGTGCGCGCCGGCTCTCAAAGACATAAAGTAAAATGATACTTAAGGACATTTTAGACAATGCGTCGAGTGGCTTGGCCGGCATGAGTGTCAGCGGCCCCACCGACCAGGAGATTACCAGTGTCACCCTCGACAGCCGAAAGGCGGTGGGCGGCTCCATCTTTGTCGCCCAGAGAGGCGAGAAGGTTGACGGCCACTCGTTCATAGGCAACGCCATAGCCGCCGGGTGCCGCGCCATCGTGTGCGAGCAAGCCCCGGTGGAAGGTGTGCCTGCCGACTGCGCTGTCATTGTGACAAGCGACACTCATGAGGGGCTTGGCCACGTGGCTGCCGCATTCTATGGCAATCCGTCAGAGCAACTCAAGCTGGTCGGCGTGACTGGCACCAACGGCAAGACAACGACTGCCACGCTGCTCTATCGCCTCACAACGGCGCTCGGCCACAAGAGCGGTCTCTTCTCGACTGTGGCCAACTATGTCGGTGAGACCCGCACCACGGCCATGCAGACTACCCCCGACGCCATAACATTGCAGCGCGCTATGCGTCAGATGGTCGATGAGGGCTGTGAGTATTGTTTCATGGAGGTTAGCTCGCACAGTGTGGTGCAAAAGCGCATCGCGGCGCTCGACTTTGATGGCGGCATCTTCACCAACATAACTCATGACCACCTCGATTTCCACAAGACGTTCGCCAACTACATAGCCGCCAAGAAGGGGTTCTTTGACGGTCTGAAGAAGGGCGCTTTCGCCCTGACGAACATTGATGACAAGAATGGCCTCAAGATGCTGCAGAACACAGCCGCGACCAAACGCACCTACTCCCTCAGGACCATGGCCGACTATAAGGGTGAGGTGATTGAGGACAGCATGGATGGCATGCAGATGAGTTTCAATGGCACGGAGGCGTTCATGCAGTTCGTAGGCCGGTTCAACGCCTACAACCTGTTGGAGATTTATGGCGCCGCTGTCGAGTTGGGTTTCGCCCCGCACGATGTCATTGTGGCGCTTAGCACGCTTCGCCCTGTCGATGGGCGTTTCCAGACGGTCAGGCTCAAGAACGGGGCGACTGCCATTGTTGACTATGCTCACACCCCGGACGCGCTTGAGAATGTGTTGTCAACGCTCTGCGAAGTCAGAAAAGACGGCCAGCAGATTATCTGTGTGGCTGGCTGCGGCGGCGATCGCGACAAGACCAAGCGTCCCGAGATGGCTCGCGAGGCTGTGCGCTGGGCCGACCGCGTCATCTTGACCAGCGACAACCCCCGCAGCGAGGAGCCTGAGGCCATTTTGGCTGATATGAGAGCCGGGCTCACTGATGCCGATATGGAAAAAGTGCTGACTATCGTGGATCGCCGTGAGGCCATCCGCACCGCCGCAGCCCTGTCTCATAAGGGCGACGCCGTCCTCGTGGCTGGCAAAGGACATGAGGATTATCAGGAGATAAAGGGCGTGAAGCATCATTTCAGTGACATCGAGGAGCTGGAAAAACTGCAATAACAATCAACTGACATCACACACATTCTCAAACCGGACTACACAGAAAAACTATGTTGTATTATCTGTTCCACTATCTGCAGCAGGCTGGCGTGCCAGGTGCAAGCCTTTTCCAGTATGTCTCATTCCGCTCTGCCTTGGCCATAGCTCTGTCGCTCATTTGCGCCACTGTGGTCGGCCGTCACGTCATCCATTTGCTCCAGAGGCAGCAGATTGGTGAGACCATAAGGGATTTAGGCCTTGAGGGGCAGTTGCAAAAGAAGGGCACGCCAACCATGGGCGGCATCATCATAATATTCTCAATCCTCCTGCCTGTCCTCCTTCTCTGCAAACTGAGTAATGTCTATGTCATTCTCATGATTGTCACCACGGTCTGGCTCGGGGCTGTCGGTTTCGTTGATGACTACATCAAGGTCTTCCGCAAGAACAAGGAGGGTCTCTCCGGCCGATACAAGATTGTCGGTCAGGTCGGCCTCGGAATCATCGTCGCCGCGACCCTCTATTTCAATGATGATGTCGTTGTCCGCACAAGTCAGCCGGTCAACGCCCCGGCCAATGACACGGAGATGGTTGATGCGGCGCAGCCCAACTCGCCATCCGTTCACCACATGCACATAACCAAGTTGCCTGTCACCACTATCCCTTTCCTCAAGGAGCATCAGTTCGACTATCGCAGCTTGGCCAACTGGGCGGGTGAGCATCGCACTGCCGTGGGGTGGATCATTTTCGCCATTGTCGCCATTCTGATTGTCACTGCCGCAAGCAATGGCGCGAATATGACAGACGGACTGGATGGCCTCGCTGCCGGAACGTCATCCATCATAGGTGCGGCTCTTGTCATCCTGGCCTATGTCTCGTGCCATTTCGAGTTCGCCAATTATCTGAATATCATATTTATCCCCAATTCGGCAGAGCTTGTGGTGTTCATGTCGGCATTCGTCGGGGCCACCATCGGCTTCTTGTGGTATAACGCCTATCCCGCCCAGGTGTTCATGGGCGACACCGGCTCGCTCACCATCGGCGGCATCATTGGCGTCTTTGCCATATTGATCCATGTCGAGCTCCTGCTGCCTATCCTTTGCGGCATCTTCTGGATTGAGGACCTCTCGGTCATTCTGCAGGTGTACTATTTCAAATACACTAAGCGCAAATATGGCGAGGGGCGGAGGATATTCCTTATGGCCCCGCTTCATCACCATTTTCAGAAGAAGGGGATTGTCGAGCCAAAGATTGTGACGCGTTTCTGGCTCGTCGGCATCCTCTTGGCCATCGCGACAGTCCTCACCCTCAAGATCAGATAGGCGCAGGCCGCCTCACTGATTGTTTTATTTATTGACAGTCTGAGCGGCAATAGAGCTAAAAAACATATCAGGACTTCCTGGACAGATAAAATATAACTAACATGGAGAAGTTGATCGTGTTGGGCGGAGGAGAGAGCGGCGTCGGTGCCGCCATCCTTGGCAAAGTAAAAGGGTTTGATGTGCTGGTAAGTGACAGCGGGGCGCTCAAGGAGCAGTACCGCAATGAGCTTAGCGGCGAGGGCATAGCCTTCGAGGAGGGTGGACACACTGAGAGTGAAGTCCTTGCGGCCGACTTGTGCGTCAAGAGCCCGGGCATCCCCGAGACTGCGCCCCTCGTTGTAGCCCTCAGGGCGAAAGGCGTCCCGGTCATCTCGGAGATTGAGTTCGCCGGGCGTTACACCAAGGCTCATAAAATCGGCATTACGGGAGCCAACGGCAAGACCACGACAACTCTGCTCACACACCACATCCTGACGCAATGCGGTGTCAAGGCCTCGCTGGCTGGCAATGTCGGTTTCAGCATGGCGCGCCAGGTGGCAAAGGGTGACGAGCCGGACTGGTATGTCATTGAGTTGAGCAGTTTTCAGCTCGATGACATGTTTGACTTCAGGTGCGACATAGCTGTGCTATGCAACATCACGCCTGACCACATGGACCGTTATGACCATAGCTTGGCCAACTATGCTCACGCCAAATACCGCATCACGCAAAATATGGGCGGGGAGCAGCTGTTCATCTACAATGCCGACGACCTCGGGACGCTCACCTATTTCAACAATCCCAAGACCACGTGCGTCCCTGTCTCCATGCTTAACCGGTCCGCCTTTGCCACTTGTGACAACGGGGTGATTGATATCAACTTGGGTGATATGAACGAAATCTCCATTCCTGCGGAGTCTCTGCCCATTCCCGGCACGCACAATGTCTACAACTGCATGATGGCCATGACCGCCGCGTTGGCGATGGGCCACGTTACTGGCGGCAAAGTCGTCCTCCCGTCTGACAAGATTGTTGAGGCTCTGAGGACTTTCCGCAATGCGCCCCATAGGCTTGAGAAGGTCCGCACCCTCGGCGGTGTCGACTATATCAATGACTCGAAGGCGACTAATGTGGATGCCGCATGGTATGCGCTCGAGGCTCAGACACGCCCTGTCGTATGGATTGCCGGCGGCAAGGACAAGGGCAACGACTATAGTGTGCTCTTCGATTTGTGCCGGCAAAAAGTCAAGGCTCTGGTCTGTCTCGGCAAGGATAACGCCAAGCTGCTTGAAAACTTCAAGGGCGTGATTCCCACCATTGTCGATACCCACAGCATTGGCGACTGTGTGGCCGAGTGCCATCGCCTTGCCAAAGACGGCGACGTGGTCCTGCTTTCACCATGCTGCGCAAGCTTCGACCTCTTCTCCAGCTACGAGAACCGCGGCGACCTTTTCCGCGACGAGGTGAACAAACTCTGATTGTCTGACCCGTCTTTGTGGAGGACTTGACCGATGTCAAACATTTTCAGGAGACTATGCTGCTACTTCAGGGGCGACCGCTGGCTGCTCGGGACTGTCTTGTTCCTATGCCTGCTCTCGCTTTTGGCTGTATACAGCGCATCGAGTGTGCTCGCCTATCAAAAGGCGAGCGGTGACACGTCGCACTATCTTTTCCGCCATGCGCTCTATTTGAGTGGCGGACTTTTAGTGCTGATGGGCGTGAGCAACATCAAGCCGCGCTTCATATCCGGTTTCGCCGAGGTCATGCTTGTTGGCAGCGTGCTTCTGTTGCTCTCCACTTTCGTCTTCGGCTCAAGCATCAATGGCTCTTCGCGATGGTTGAGCATGGGCCCGGTGACGTTTCAGCCGTCCGAGGTGGCTAAGGTCTCCCTTATGATTTTCGTGGCCAAGTATCTCGCCAAGAATGAGGATAACCCCTCTAAGGCGTTCACTCCCATCGTTTGCGCCTCGGTCATCGTTTGCGGCATCATACTGCTTGAGAATTTATCGACCAGTTTGGTGTTGGCTGCCTCGGTCTTTGTGGTCATGATTATCGGCCGCGTGCCGATGGGCAAGATTTTTGCGATAGTCGGCATTGGCGCAGCCCTTGTCGCCTTGGTCATATACTTCGCCCCGCTGACCAAAGATGTGTTTCCGCGTGCCCAGACATGGCGAGCCAGGTTTGAGCGCTTTGTGGGTGACGAGGGGGCTCAGACCCGCCAACAGACAGGCCTGACTCAGGCTGACCAGGCTCTGATGGCGGTTAGCACGGGCGGCTTGGCTGGCCGCGGGCCGGGCAACAGCTATATGAAGAATTTCCTGTCGCAGGCGTACAGCGATTTCATCTTCTCCACCATTCTTGAGGAGTATGGGCTTTGGGGCGGCATCCTGGTTGTCTTGGCCTATTTCTTCGTCTTGGCGAGGGCGCGGTTTGTCGCCATGCGATGTCAGCGGCCTTTCCACTTGTATCTCATATGCGGGTTGGCAATCCTGATTGTCATGCAGGCAGTAACTAACATGGCTGTGGGCGTGGGGCTTATCCCTGTCACAGGTCAGACTCTGCCCATGGTCAGCATGGGTGGAACATCCAACTTCATCACGGGTGCGACATTTGGCATCATGCTGTCTGTCAGTCAGGAGACGGAGAGGCTCAATGCGCTGAAAAGCGCCTGATGGTGTAAGTCAAAAGTGAGATAGCAACGTCTGCCGACGCATTCCCTGGACACACGTGTGGCAAGCGCTGAATAATATATATGAAGAGACCCAGGGGCAAAATAAATCTGAAGTGAAATGAGAGTCATCATAAGCGGCGGTGGAACGGGTGGACACATCTTCCCCGCCATCTCTATAGCCAATGCCTTGCGTGAGGCCGACCCTACCATAGATATACTCTTCGTCGGAGCCCAGAACAAGATGGAGATGGAGAAAGTCCCGGCTGCCGGCTATAAGATTGTCGGTTTGCCCGTGGCTGGTCTGCACAGGAAAATTAATCTCAGGAACATTGGCAGGAATTTACTCCTTCCGTTCAAACTTCTGGGCAGCTATGTCAAGGCCGGCCGCGTCGTCTCCGATTTTAAGCCCGATGTCTGCGTGGGCGTCGGAGGCTACGCCAGCGCCCCGGTTCTCTATCGTGGTGCCGGCAAGGGGGTCAAGTGCCTCATTCAGGAGCAGAACTCATACCCCGGGGTCACCAATAAAATCCTGTCGCGCTATGCGGCTAAGATTTGTGTGGCATACCCCGGCATGGAGCGTTTCTTCCCAAAGGAGAAGATTATATTGACAGGCAACCCTGTGCGCCAAAACCTGCGCGAGGATGTCGACCGCGCCACGGCGGCCGCTGCCTTCGGACTCGACCCCGCAAAGAAAGTTATTCTTGTCATCGGAGGCAGTCTCGGCGCCCGTTCCATAAATAACGGCATCTTGGCCTCGATAGATAAACTTGATCCTAATGTCCAGTTGCTTTGGCAGACTGGGGCATTGTATTATGATCGCGTTCATGCCGCCATGGAGGGCAAGAATTGCCCCAATGTGGTGGCCACTGCCTTTATCAAGCAGATGAACATGGCGTATGCCTTGGCAGATGTTGTCGTGTCTCGCGCGGGGGCGAGCTCCATATCCGAGCTCTCGCTTCTCGGCAAGGCCGCCATTCTCGTCCCGTCGCCCAATGTGAGTGAGGACCACCAGACAAAGAACGCCCGCGCGCTCGAAGTTGAGAACGCTGCCATAATGGTGGCTGACGCTCAGGCCGATACCCTGATATCCGTGGCGCAGGAAACGCTCAAGGACGACCAGAAGTTGGCAAGTCTGGAGCAGAACATCGTTAAATTCGCCCGCCCCGACGCGGCAAAAGAGATTGCGCAAGAGGTCATTCGCCTCGCCTCGCAGAAATAATCATTCCGAACAATGAACAAGACAGAGAGGGTCTATTTCCTTGGCATCGGCGGCATCGGCATGAGTGCCATCGCGCGCCACTACCGCAGCCTTGGCATCCCTGTAGCCGGTTATGACCGCACGCCGTCTGACATCACGCAAAAGCTGGAGGCCGAGGGCGCGGAGATATCCTATACCGACAGTGTGGATTCAATCCCGCAACCATATCGCCAGCCGCAGGGGACGCTTGTTGTCCTTACGCCAGCCATCCCGCCAGACAGCCGGATTTGGGCGTTCTTGCGCAGTATGGGACACAGGATTGAGAAACGCTCTGTCGCGCTTGGTGAACTGACGGACCCGCTCAAGACATATTGCGTGGCGGGAACGCATGGCAAGACGACCACATCTACGCTCATGGCGCACATCATGCGGCAGTCGGCCATCGGCTGCTCGGCTTTCCTCGGTGGCGTTTCGGTCAACTACGAGACCAACTATTGGGGAAATGCGCAAAGCGACGTGGCTGTGACTGAGGCTGATGAGTTTGACCGCTCTTTCCTCCAACTTCACCCGACGGGTGCTGTCATCACCGCCATGGATCCTGACCACTTGGATATCTATGGCACTCACGCCGAGATGATTAAGTCTTTCCTTGACTTCGCCGCCAATGTCCGCCCGGGTGGCCTTCTTGTTGTCAAGAATGGATTGCCCGTGGTGAGTGAGGATGTGGCGAAGGACGTGACCATCAGGACATATGCGCTTCTCGATCCCTTGGCGGACTTTCATGCCGAGAACATCAGGACCCGCGACATGAGATATGAGTTCGACCTCGCCACCCCCGATGGCCTCATCAAGGACATCAGGCTCGGAATACCCGGGCTTCACAACATAGAGAATGCGGCAGCAGCCATTGCCATGGCCCTCCATGCAGGCGCGACTCCCGAGGAGATTCGCTCAGCATGCTCCTCTTTCAGGGGGGATAAACGCAGGTTCGAGATAAAGCTTGAGACCCCGTGTGCCATGGTTATTGACGACTATGCGCACCATCCGCAGGAAATCCGCACCACGCTCGAATCCATCAGGCATCTCTACGCCGGGCGCAAACTCACAGTAGCCTTCCAGCCGCACCTCTACACACGCACCCGCGACTTGGCTGATGATTTCGCCCAGGCTCTCAGTCTGGCCGACCGCACTTGGCTGATTGACATCTATCCCGCCCGTGAGGAGCCGATAGAGGGCGTGTCGTCGCAAATGCTGCTTGACAGGATGAAACCCGGAGTGGGACGCATGAGCACCAAGGCCACTCTGGC
The DNA here is from genome assembly GCA_963658925.1 of bacterium. Classification (GTDB taxonomy): domain Bacteria; phylum Bacteroidota; class Bacteroidia; order Bacteroidales; family Marinilabiliaceae; genus W3P20-009. Next base: position 66,250 of record CAVKRQ010000011.1, on the reverse strand, counting down.
TGATGATATTGTCAGCGAGGATTTCGACATCGTGGTCGTCATGGGCGCCGGCAACATTGACCGTCTGGTCGATGGCATAACTGAAAAAGTGAGGAACGTGATAGAAAAATAGTCATCATGACTGACAAAGGAGACAAAGACGCGAGAATGTCAATGACGCTAAGCATCCCGCAGCCTGTCGCCAAACTGCTGAGGTGGTTTGGCGCGGCCGTTGTGCTGCTCTATTTCCCCGTGGCTCTGTTCTTTGTCCAAAAAGAGAAGGCGCAAACGCGCTGCGGCTCCATAAGGACCAACGTCCACACCAATGGCGACGACGTCCTGATAACGGACCGCGGACTGCGCGGCATTGTCAACTCCGAGTTCCCTGACCTGGCCGGCTCTCTGCTCAACGAGGTCAACTATGCCGAGCTTGAGGAGCAGATTGAGCGGCTCGATGTCGTGGAGCGGTGTGAGGCCTATCCGACGCTCGGCGGAGCCATCCATATTGACATCTACCAGCGCAAGCCGGTCATGCGCGTGTTCTCACCCGGCGGCTCTTACTACATGGACCGCGACGGCTTTAAGATAACGGCCATCAACGGGATGCGCACGCACACGCTGGTGGTCAATGGCAACGTCAATCAGATGGCCGACCCTCAGCCGCTCATAGACCTGTGCAACTACATCAATACGCACTCTTTCTGGAAGTCCATGATTGAGCAAGTCTATGTGGATCGAAGGCTCGAATTCGTCCTCGTCCCCCGCATCGGCAATCACATAGTCGAGTTCGGCTCGGCTGCCAACATGGAACGCAAGTTCGATACTCTCTTTAAGCTCTACAAGAACGGCTGGGAGAAGCAAGAGTGGAACATATATAAGAAGGTGAGCCTCAAGTATGAGGGACAGGTGGTCTGCACCAAGAGATAGGATAGTCAAGTTAACCACAACTTAAATCATTTCATGACATGGAGAACTACATTGTGGCCATAGACCTCGGCACCTCAAGCACGCGCGTGGTGGCGGGAGTGTGCAACGGGCAGGAGCCTTATAGCCTAAGCTCGGTGACCTACGAGATAATGGAGTCGAGGGGCATGTTGCGCGGCTCTGTCGCGAACAGGGATGAAGTGAGCAAAGTGTTGAACAACGTTTTGCTCGGCGTGGCTAAGAAAGTGGGCGGCGCAAAGAACCGTAAGGACAGCGCCAAGATTTTCAGCCATGTGGGAGTCAACGTTGGTGGGCTTAACTATAGCACCACGCCTGTCAAGAAGGAGGTCAGGTTGGGCAATGAGAAGGTGACTGTGCGCACCATAGAAAGGGTCGAAAGCCTCATGCGCGAGGAGAAGGAGGGCAACATGATCGATGACAAGATCATTGGCTTCACGTCAACCGGCTACTCCATTGACAACGAGCCTTTCAATGACGCGGTGGTCGATCGCAGCGGCTCGACGCTTGAGGCTGTCTATCTCTGCGTATCAGCCAAACGCTCGGCCCTCTCCGGCATCAGCGACGCCTTCCCTGCTGTGGCTCGCCCCACAGATTTCTTCGTCTCCGCAATGGCCAAGGCGCAGGTTCTGCTCACCCCGGCGCAGCGGCGTGACGGAGTCGCCCTTGTCGATTTAGGAAAGGGCGGAATAGGAATAGCCGTATATTACCGCGACGTTCCTGTCTACGCTGTGTCCATTCCACTCGGCGTGGACACTATAACAAAGGACTTGGCGCAAGGTCTCTGCATCAGCGAAAAAGACGCTGAAGCCGTAAAAATCAATTTCGGCATCATGGACGAGTCTGACGCGCGCACTAAAAAATATTCGGTCAAGCTGCCAAGCGGCGAGTCCATCCAGATTGACGGCAAGGCGACAAACTTCTATATGCGCTCTCGCCTTGAGGAACTCGGTGCTTATATCTATACTGCCATTAGCGAGGCTCAGCGGCGTGGAGCCCCCAAAGATCTTAAGGTTGCTCTCACAGGCGGAGGCTCTAAGTTAAAGGGCTGCGCCAAAGTGCTTGAGAAACAGCTTGGCCTTTCGCTGACGCAAACCATCTGCCCTCTCGCCGCTGGCATCCCTGCCGAGAAAGTTGACGAGATGGCCGGTGCGCTGGGCATGGCCTCGATGATGTCGCGCGACCTCCTGAAGGCTAAGGCGCAAGAGCAGTCTGCGACGCCAACCCTGCAGTTTGAGAACGACAATGACAATGCGCCCCAAGCCCCGGAGGAGCCCCAAAAGCCGGCAGAGGTGAAACCAGAGCCCGAGCCGAAGACAAATGAGCCGGAGACCGCGCAAGTCGAAAAGCGAGGACATGGCATTTTGGGCAAACTGGGTAAGCTTGGTGACTTCATCTCCAATCAGATGAGCGACGACTTTAACACTAAGGAATAAAAATCACACGTTTAATAACTCAATGCATTTTAGAACATGGACCAGCTTGACAACAGTATAATTGACAGTTTCGCCATCGGCGAGGACAACGGGACGGAGCAGTCGCACTACATCAAGATAATAGGTGTGGGTGGCGCAGGCTGCAACGCTGTCAACAATATGTACGACATGGGCATTGAGGGCGTCAACCTCATTGTCAGCAACACGGACCTGCAGGCTCTTAACCGTAGCCCGGTTAAGCGTAAGATTCAGCTCGGCACCAACCTGACTGACGGCCTTGGCGCAGGTAACAGGCCTGAGCGCGGCCGCGAAAGTGCCATCGAGGCCCTCGACGAGATAAACAAGGTGCTTGAGGATAACACTAAGATGGTGTTTGTCGCAGCCGGCATGGGTGGCGGCACTGGCACGGGTGCGGCACCTGTCATTGCCAAGGCTGCCAAGGAGAAAGGCATCCTGACCATCGGCATCATAACCATCCCATATAGCAAAGAGGGCAAACCGCGCCTCCGACAGGCCATCAAGGGCGCGGAGGAGATGAGTCAATGCGTCGACTCGCTGCTCGTGGTCAACTGCGACCGCATATATGATCTCTATCGTGACAAGGAGCTGCTCTTTGATGATGCTTTCAAAATAGGTGACAATGTCATAAGCCTCGCCGCCAAGGGTGTGGCCGAGATGATAACCAAGCCGCGTAGGTATAACGTCGATTTCCAGGATGTAAAGACTGCCATGACTGACAGCGGATGCTCTCTCATGGGCACCGCCGAGGCCAAGGGTGAGGGACGCGCTTTGCGCGCGGTGACCGAGGCTCTCAACTCGCCTCTTCTCAATAACAATGACATTAATGGTGCCATCTATGTGCTGGTGAACATTAGCGCCTCGCCATCGGCCCCCCTCAAACTCGATGAGTATGAGGACATCCAGACCTATGTCTACGAACAGGCCGGTGGTGATGACAATGAGAATGTGCAGGTAATCTGGGGCGCAGGCAGTGACTGTGAGGATGTCGAGGAGGGCGGACTCCGTGTGACTGTCATCGCCACGGGCTTCAGCCAAAACGTTTTCGAGGTCAAGAGCGAGAAATGTGAGAGCATTGACCTGACCCCCGGCGCCCAGACTGAGGTTGAGAAGAACGTTGATGTTGATGACGAGGAGAAGTCGCAGACTCTGGAGTTCGTTGACGAGGAGGCGCAAAGGATTAATAAGATTTTTAACAACATATACGGCGGTGGCAAGAAGAGCTCTGTCAAAGCTGACGACTTCGACCCCAACAAACTTCGCCCCGCAACCAGCATTCCTCTCGACAAGATGACCGAGGAGGTTCTGCGAAACATAGAGCAGACCCCGGCTTTCAAGCGCAGGGCCAACGAGAATTAGACCGTGCGGGCCGCTGTCCTATTAAGACATAACAACTAAAAACATTATTATATGAGCTTCATTGATCAAATAACAGAGGACATCAAGAGCGCGATGAAGGCGCATGACAAGGTTCGCCTTGAGGCTGTCCGCGGCATCAAAAAGGAACTTATCGAGGCCAAGACTGCCAAGAGCGCAAGCGAGGACCTGGCTGAGTCTGATGTCATGAAAATTCTCCAGAAGATGGTGAAGCAGCGCCGCGACACTGCTATCGTCTATGTCGAGCAAGGTCGTCAAGACCTGGCCGACGAGGAGACTGCGCAGGCTGACATCATCGCAGCTTACCTCCCGGCCGAGATGACTCCCGAGGAGCTGGAGGCCGCTGTGTCCGCCATCATAGAGAAGGTCGGCGCGCAGAGCATGAAAGACATGGGCAAGGTGATGGGAACGGCAAGCAAGGAGCTGGCCGGCCGCGCCGATGGCAAGAACATCTCCGACTGTGTCAAGAAGCTGCTCGCTGGAAAGTAAAGATCAAAGGACAAATAAAAAGCCGGCTCGGATTTTTCTCCGAGCCGGCTTTTTGCATGATATGATATTTATTGTTGCCTTGCTTTATGAGTATCTCTTTTTTGCAAGCCTGTAGACAAGCCAGCAGATGATGCCGTCTGCAAGGAATGCAATGACGAAGATTATAATGTTCAGTGCGACGTACGCACTCCAGTTGTGGTTTGCCAATTCATGCAACTCGACGCAGCACATCTGGCCAGCCCGTATGAGCGGCCCCCAATAGTGAATCCACGAGGCGGCCATGATTGTGGCGTTAATGGCAAGGAGGATGGCTGAGAGCAAAAGAGGCGCAACGTGCCTACGTCCATTGATGAAATACCCCTTTATGCTGACAACAAAACCAGGTAATGCGAAGAGGACTAAGATGAGCGGATGCAGGTATAGTTGCTCCAATACGCACGTCTCCAAATATGAGATGCCAAACATATGTGCGAACTCGCTCATCATCGAGCAGCAGATGCCGTAGAGACTCTCTAAAACGGAGAGTGGGGAGAAGACGCTTACCAAAGAGCTCACCAATAAAAGGAACAAGCCCCAAAGCACCACTGCCCACCGCTTGAGCCACGGGTAAAGCCCGGCAGCCACGCTCGTGAGGGTCAACGCCAAATATCCACCCCAGTTGCAAGGCACAGACCGAGCCTCGTCATACCCCTCTTGATTTTGCATCATGCGGATTAGCGTCTCATCCACGTCAAGACCGCCGCGGTAAATCCCATAGCCATAGACGCAGGTTAGCATCCATGCAATCACTGCGAATATCGGATGCCGCTTGACGCTCAAGACTGTGGCGCACAGCAAGGCCGCCACAAAGTTCGCGATGACAAATACACTTAATCCCATGTCAATTTGGTTTCTGTGGTGGTTACGTACTTATTATGGCAGCCTATGTCGCGTGATTTCTTTTTACAAATCATCCCAAAACTCCAGTGACTGCTGGTCCATGTCGAGCTGGTCGTTATAGTAGGGGCTGTCGGATACGCTTTCTTCATACTCATAATCGTAATGATAGTCATTGTCTCTGTCCTCAGCCCAATAGGCGGCCTCTTTGTCACCTTTGTAGTAGCGGGTCGCATTTCTGTCCAAGGCAAACCGGGAGAGGTTTTTCAGACACCAGTCGATGTATGACGGGTTGCTGTCAATGACTTCTTTTAGGGTCAGGGCTGAGTATTTGCCAAAGCCCATTTTCTCGTTGAGTGAATGAACGTAGACCATGACGAGGTGTTTTTATAATCTGTGACTTGGTGGTAAGAAGGAAAAATCGCGAAACTTATGCTCCATTTCCTGCTTACATAACGGAAGTCAAGTCAAAATATTTCACGTCGCCTCCTTGAAACGCTTAGCCTCTTGCCCCAAGGCTTCTACATTTGGCCTCCTCGCCTCACACCGCGGGGTGACACCCCCAGCTCCCTTTTGACGTATTTGCCGAAGAACGACAGGTTGTCAAAACCGCACAACTCAGCCACCTGCTTCACGGTCATCTCTGGGTCGGTCAGCATCCGGCGGATTTTCTTTTGGACCTTTTGGCAAATAAGCTCGCGCGCTGTCATGCCTGTCTCGCGGCGGCACACGGACGACAGGTATTTGGGTGTCACGCACAGCATGTCGGCGTAGGCCTTCACCTCGCGCTTCTGCGGGGTCTCACTGTCCACAAGGGCAATGAATTTGTTTGTCAGATTGGCCCCCGACGTGTATTGCGTCGAGCCTGCCTCCCGCTCCATGTGACTGCTGAGAATGTCCGCACTGCTGTTGATCAGGGCCAAAAACAGATTGTCCATCACGTCGTTGCGGTGCTTGCCGATCAGTTTGCTGTTCATCTTGAACTTGACGTACTCAAAGTCATGGAGCATCTCGTCGGCCTCCTCGGGCGTGAGGTGGATTATGGGGTTCTCCTCTATCGCCCTCCTGCTGTAATATTTGTCGCATATCAGCTGCTCGAAATACTCGGGGGCGAAAAGGACACCCATGCACTTGAAGTCGAGACTGGTCCGGATGTGCTCATAGAACTGGTTCGGGTGGCACAGGGCGATGTCATTTTTCTCAATCTCCTGCTCCGACGCCTCAAGTGTCTTGAATTGTGCTGAGCCATTGGTGCACAGTACTGTTATGTATGCGTCGGCATAGAGTCGCATCTCCTCCATGGCGTGCAGCCCGTCTATTATCATTATGCGGCTGTCCGAGTATTTTATGATGTCTTTGGCGTAGGTCTCTACGCTCTTAAAGTCAACCTTGAGTTCTGATTTCATGTCTTTTGATGTGTTTGTGTTCTTGGTCTATTTGTCTTGTCGATAACAAAGTAAGGTTTTTTGAGGGATATAAAAGTTGTCCTATAGTTCTGTTTTCTGTTCTATATGTCGCAAATGAATGTAATCAATGAAATTTAGTACACTTTTGTGTACCTTTTATGTGATGAAATGTAGCTGATAAGTGGTTCTTTTGCCGCCGAAAAATAAGACAACAACGTTAGTTGACAAATACAAAATAAGAGGCGACAACAGATGGAAAAGAAACAAACTTTGATGGTCTCTGCGCTTTGCATTGCATTGACTACCATTAGTGTAGGTTGCTCTGAACCGACTGCCAACTCGGTCAGCAAACCGGTAATCACGGTGGATGAGCTTACCGCCACCTTGCGTCATGAGTATGACGGCCGTTCTTATTCAGGAACGATTGAGGAGAAAAGTGGAACACCACTTAGCTTTAATGGCGGAGGGACTGTGATGCGCGTCTATGTGCGGATGGGCGATGTTGTGCGCCGTGGGCAGATTGTTGCGATGGTGGACACCACGTCGGCGAGTGACGCTCTCGAGATGAGCCGCGCGTCGCTCCGTCAGGCTGAGGATTCTTATGAGCGCATGAAACAGCTCCACGATGCGGGCAGCTTGCCTGACATCAAGTGGGTCGAGACGCTCAGTAAGGTCGACCAGGCGCGCATTGCCGAGAAAATGGCTCGCAAGCGGCTCGATGATTGCCGACTCACCGCACCTTCCGATGGCACGATTGCAAGCGCCGACGTGGAGGTAGGTCAGGTGGTGGCTCCTGGCGCTCCTGTCATTTCGCTTGTCACGGACCATGAACTTGAGGTCTCCATCTCTGTGCCGGAGGCCGAGGTCGGCTCTTTCGCCAAGGGGCAGAGGGCTGGCGTGAAGGTTGCGGCTGTGGGTTCGTCAACCTATCCCGCCACTGTCGTCGAGCGCGGTGTCAAGGCTGACGCCCTTTCGCGTTCCTACACTGTCCGTCTCCGTCTTGATGGTGTCCACTCGGGTGTCTTGCCCGGCATGGTGGCCTCTGTCATGATGGAGAGCGCGAGTGGTTCGGCTGCTTTCGTCATCCCGGCGCAGGCTGTCATGCTTGCCGACGACAATGCGAACTTCGTGTGGGTTGACGAGGATGGTGTGGCTGTGCGTAAGCCTGTCGTCTGCTCCGGCTTTGTGCCAGATGGCGTCACTGTGTCGTCCGGCCTTGCTGAGGGTGACCGTGTCATTTGGCGCGGGCAGCAGAAGATTTGCTCGGGCATGAGTGTCGAGGCTTCCAAGTAGTTCAATCCCCGATTGTCTTAAATCCGTTGATTATGGCAAAGAAACGAACGAACCTGGTGGAGGCGGCGATGCACTACCGCCAGATTGTCATATTGCTGGTCTGCTGCCTCGTGGCTTTCGGCATCTATAGCCTGCCGAACATGAAGAAGAATGAGTTCCCCGACTTCACGGTCCGCGAGGGCATTGTGGTGGCTGTGGCTCCGGGCATGACCTCGCAGCAGATGGAGGAGCAGGTGGCCAAACGCCTTGAGGACTATGTCTTCACATATAAGGAGGTGCGCAAGGAGAAGACCTACTCCATGAGCCGTGACGGCATTGTCTATGTGCGCGTCACTCTCAATGACGACCTTGACAACAAGGATGAGTTCTGGAGCAAGTTCAAGCACGGCATCTCGCAGTTCAAGTCCCAACTTCCGCGCAATGTGGCCGCTGTCGTCGTCAATGATGATTTCGGCGACACTTCCGCGCTGCTGATAACCATCGAGAGCGATGAGAAGACCTATGCCGAGCTGAATGACTATGCCGAGAGCCTGTGCGACCGCCTCCGGACAATCAAAAGCGTTGGCCGACTGACTGTCTCGGGCATGCGCAATGAGCAGATAACCGTAAGGCTTGACTATGACCGCTTGGCTCACTATGGCCTCTCGGACAGGAGTGTGGCCTCGACGCTCCTCCAAAACGGTCTGACTACCTCGGGCGGGCGTGTGAAGGATGCCGATAAGAATATCCCGGTCTATGTGGCGCCGCAGCTTAACACGGCCTATGAGGTCGGTCAGCAGATTGTGTTCTCTTCACCAGATGGCGGGACTGTGCGCCTGCGCGACATCGCCACCATATCGCGTGAATATCCGGACCCTGAGAGCGTCATAACAAACAATGGCCGCAAGTGCCTGCTCCTCAGCGTTGAGATGAAAAAAGGTGAGAATGTCGTGGCGATGGGCGAGGAGGTCGATCGTGAGCTCGCCTCTTTCCAGTCGCAGCTGCCTACCGAGGTCTCCATCTTCCGCATCACGGATCAGAGCCGCGTCGTCGCCGACAGTGTGTCCGACTTCTTGCGCGAGCTCGCCACGGCTGTCGTCACTGTCATTCTCGTCGTTCTGCTTCTGCTGCCGGTCAAGGTGGCTCTTGTGGCGGCGTTCACCATTCCGGTGACCATCTTCACGTCGCTTGGACTTTTCTACGCGTTCGGCATTGAGCTTAATACGGTTACGCTTGCCGCGCTCATGGTCACCCTCGGCCTCATCGTGGACGATTCCATCATCATCATAGATAACTACCTTGAGCAGATTGGCGAGGGCAAGTCGCGTTGGCACGCCACCATCAACAGCGCCACGCATTTCTTCAAGTCCATCCTGACGGCCACGCTCGCCATCAGCATAACGTTCTTCCCGTTCCTCGTCACGTGCACGGGTGTCATTCACGACTTTTTGCTCAGTTTCCCCTGGGCCATTTCCATTGTCCTGGGCGTGTCGCTCGTCGTGGCGTCGCTCTTTGTGCCTTTCTTGCAATATTTCTTCATCCGCAAGCCGCTCAAGACCGCCGATCAGGAAAAGATGAGGCCTGGCGGACGCAAGCCGTTCTCGTTCCTCGCTCTTGTCCAGGGGGCTTATGACTGGCTCCTTGCCCGTTGCCTCGCCCGCCCTTGGGGGACTCTCACTGCGGGTGTCGTTTGCGTGGTCTTAGGCTCGGTCCTCTTCCTCTCTCTGCCGCAGAAGTCGCTCCCGATCGCCGACCGTGACCAGTTTGCTGTGGAGATTTTCACGCCCTACGGGTCTTCGCTTGCCGCCACATCGGCTGTCGCCGACAGTGTTGAGCATGTTCTCCGCCGCGACTCGCGTGTAGTCTCGGTCACGTCGTTCAAGGGGACTTCGTCTCCACGCTTCCACTCCTCTTACGCGCCCCAGATGCCTGGCCGCAACTATGCGCAGTTTATTGTCAATACTGAATCAATAGAGGCGACGGAGGCGGTCCTTGATGACTATGCGGATGTCTGGGCGGACCATTTCCCAAATGCGGTGGTCAAGTTCAAGCAGCTTGACTACACTAACCCCGAGTGCCCTGTCGAGATTCGCCTGAGCGCGGCTGATGAGGAGCTTCTGGTTCGTGAGGCTGATAAGGTGGAGGGCATCATGCGCCAGCTTCCCGACCTTAAGCTTGTGCGCACCAATTATGCGGAACCGATGCCCTCGGTAGGCATCAGGGTCAAGGCTGACGAGGCTGCGCGGCTCGGCCTCTCAAATGCGGCAATTGAGTCGACGCTTGCTTTGCGCTATGGTTCAGGCGTCAGTTTGGCCAGCGTGTGGGAGGATGACACGGAAGTCCCCATTGTCATCACAGGCTGCCATGCCGACAGCGTGTCTGCTTCGCATATCGCGGACGAGCTTATCCCGGTCTTGGGAGGGCTGAGGAATGTCCCGTTGCGTCAGGTGGCCGACATTGTGCCTGAGTATCACCATGGCCAGATTGTCCGCCGAAACGGAGTCCCAACCATAACGGTCATGGCCGATGTTGTCCGCGGCGCCAATGTCGAGGATGCCACTAAGTCTGTAATCGCCAGTGTGGCGGCGGCCAATCTCTCGCCCGATGTGTCAGTCGCCGTGGGTGGTGAGCACGAGGACAGCAAGGAGAAGATGGACCCCGTGATGGCCGGTCTCGCCATAGCGGCTGTCATTATTTTCTTCATTCTCGTGTCCCATTTTGGCAAACTTAGCCTGTCGCTCATTCTTTTCGTCTGCGTGTCGCTGTGTGTGCCTGGCGCGGCTCTCGGACTTAAGATTCTGGGCGTGCCCTACAGTGTCACCTGTGTCCTCGGGATGGTCAGCCTGATGGGCATCATTGTCCGCAACGGCATCATTATGTATGACTACGCCGAGGAGCTTCGCCACAATGAGCATCTTGAGGTCCCCGATGCCATCTACCACTCAGCCTCTCGGCGAATGAGGCCTATTGTCCTTACCTCTGCGGCGGCGTCGGTCGGCGTCATCCCGATGATTTTGGGCGGGTCAAGTCTTTGGATGCCAATGGGTACAGTCGTCTGCGTCGGCACGGTAGTCTCCATGTTCTTCATTCTCACTGTTCTGCCTTGCGCCTATCTTGTGGCCTTCCGCAAAGGGGATAAGGAGCGACGCGTCAGACTGAGCAGGGAACAGAAAGCTTGATTGTGAATATGTTGACAATGTTACGATTATCCCAAATGAACAAGGTATATATATTAATCGCGGCGTCTCTCTCTCTCGCCTCGCATGACGCTTTTGCGCAGAAGTCCTACACGCTCGATGAGTGCATAGCCGAGGCCGTCAAAAATAACGCCAAGGTCCGAAAGGCTGATGGTGAGGTTGGTGTGGCAGAGATGAAGCGCAAGGAGGCTTTTACTAACTACTTCCCGCAAATCTCAGCGCAAGGCGGGGCCTTTGTGGCCAACGATGGACTCGTCCGCTATGACATGACAGACGCGCTCACCACTGCTGCTCAGTTGCTGCCGGCCGAGAAGGTGGCTGCACTTGCAGGTGTGGATCCGAATATCGATATTGTAAAGAAAGGTGTAATGGCCAGTGTCTCAGCCATGCAGCCCATATATATGGGTGGCAAGGTCGTGAATGGCAACAAGCTCGCCAAGGTCGGCGAGGATGTCAGCCGCGGCAAGCGGCGTTTGGCGGAGTCTGAGGTCCGGACCGACGTCGAGACTTATTTCTGGCAGGTCGTGACGCTCCGCGAGAAATTACAGACACTATCAGTTATCGAGGCTCAGATTGACCGCCTTGAGGCCGATGCCGACGCTGCTGTCAAGGCTGGTGTGCGTAACCGTAATGACCTGCTTCAGGTCCGCCTCAAGCAAAACGATGTCAAGGTGGCGCGTCTGCAAGTGGAGGGCGCTCTTAGCGTGGTGCGCTCCATGCTGGCTCAGTCAATGGGGGTGGAGTCCGATTCGGTGGATGTTCTTTACACCGTTGATTATCAGATGCCAACCGACCCTCAGTCGCTCTATCTCGACCCCGACGATGCCTTGAGTCAAACCGCCGAATATGAGTTGCTTTCGGCTCAGGTTGAGGCCTGTGAGCTGCAAAGCAAGATGACGGTGGGCGACAATCTGCCTCAAGTAGCAGTGGGCGGCGCTTACACCTACAACAATGTTTTGGATGGCTCACAGAGCAACCTTGTGGGGCTTGTCACGGTCCGCATTCCGCTCTCTGCCTGGTGGGGTGGCTCGCGCTCCATAAAAGGCAAACGCCTTGAGGCCGAGAATGCCAACATCGACAGAGCCGACCAGTCGCGCCTGCTCAAGGTGCGCATGGCGCAGGCTTGGACTAATGTCACGACGGCCTACGGCAAACTGTCCATAGCCATTGAGTCTATCGAGCAAAGTGAGGAGAACCTCCGCCTGAGCTCTGATTACTATCGCGCCGGAACAGAGTCCATGAGCGACCTCTTAGACGCCCAGACACTCTATCAGCAAAGCCGAGATTCGTTTGCGGAGGCCCTCCAAGCCTACGAGGTGGCCAAACGGCAATATTTGCAGGCGACGGGCAGATAAATAAAAAACATGGCATCGTCAGTGGTAAATCACTGGCGATGCCTCTTTTTTATGCTGTGGGGGGGAAAACTCTCCCGTCTTTTTTTCACGCTCGGAAGTTCATCCAGGCTATTCCCATCAGAGTTCGGCACTTTTGCCGTGCCGGGTTTTGCCTCTTGCCGCATCAAACAGCCGCCGCCGTTTAGTCCCATCTATTTTAGTAACTTTGCGCCTGGAAAATCAGGATATCTTTTTAGCAAAAATGTCTTTCAAGGTTAAGTCGCCAATCGTGGCCTTTGTCATAAACATGGCCATGGCCTATGTGGTCTACGCCATTTGCCGCGTGGCCTATCTGTTTGAGAATTGGGATGTCTTCGCCCGCGAGATGCAGTGGGGTGGGGCGTTCGAGATGCTCAAAGGCTGTCTGCTCTTTGACACGTCTGCCATCCTCTACACCAACTCGCTCTATGCGCTTCTCATGCTCATTCCCTGCCATCTCAAGGAGCGACGCGCCTGGCAGCTGACGGCCAAAGCGGTTTTTGTTTTTGTCAATGCTGTGGCGGTTATTGTCAATCTGTGCGATGCCGTCTATTTCAGATTTACTGGCCGTCGCACCACATGCTCTGTCTTTCAGGAGTTCGGCAATGAGGGCAACCTTGGTGGCATTTTCCTTGACGAGATTGTCAGCCACTGGTATCTCGCCGTTCTTTGCGTGGCGGTCATAGCCCTCCTCGTCTGGGCCTATGTCATGCCGCAATGCGGCAGGAAGCTTAGCGGGCTGTGGCCCACTGTGAGATATTATGCGATGAACACTGTCTGCCTCGTTGTTTTCATCCCGCTTTGTGTGGGAGGCATGCGAGGCGGCTTCACCACAGCCACGCGCCCCATAACCATCAGCAACGCGAACCAATATGTGAACCGCCCGGCCGAGGCGGCCCTCATCCTCAACACGCCTTTCTCCTTCATAAGGACGGTCAACAAAAAGTCCTTTGTCGACCCGCAATATTTTGACCGTGCCGAGCTGGACTCCATCTACTCCCCGCTTCACACTCCGGCGGATACTCTCACGTTCCGCCCCAAGAACATCGTGGTGCTCATTGTCGAGAGTTTCGGCCGCGAGTATATCGGCGCGTATAATGAGAAGCTTGATGGCGGCAACTATCAGGGTTACACGCCTTTCATCGATTCGCTTTACTCCCGCAGCCTCAGTTTCGACTACACTTTCTGCAATGGCCGCAAGAGCATAGACGGCATGCCCAGCATCCTGAGCAGCATTCCCATGTTCATTGAGCCGTTCTTCCTCACTCCGGCATCCATGAATCACCTAAGCGGATTGGCGGGCACCCTCTCGTCCAAGGGCTACGAGACCGCTTTCTTCCATGGCGCGGCCAACGGCAGCATGGGCTTCCAGGCTTTTGCGAGAGCCACCGGCTTCGGCTCCTACTATGGCAGGACGGAGTATGACGAGGACCCCCGCTTCGGCGGCGAGGCCGATTTCGACGGCACGTGGGCCATCTGGGACGAGCCTTTCTTGCAGTTCTATGCGACCAAGATGACGGACATGAAGGAGCCCTTCATGACGGCTGTGTTCACCGCTTCGAGCCACCACCCGTTTGTCATTCCAGAGGCCTATAGGGACACCTTCCCTGATGTCGACGCCAATGTCATCCACAAGTGCATCCGCTATACAGACCATTCGCTGCGCAGGTTCTTTGAGACCGCATCACGTCAGCCTTGGTTCAAGAACACCATCTTTGTCTTTACCAGCGACCATACCAACATCTCCGACCATGCTGAGTATCAGACTGATCTCGGCATGTTCGGCTCGCCAATCCTTTTCTTCGACCCCTCAGGTGAAATCGAGCCGGGCCGTCGCCATTGCATAGCGCAGCAGATTGACATAATGCCGTCCATCCTCAGCCACCTCGGCTATGACAAGCCATATGTGGCTTTTGGCAAGGATCTCTTCTCCACGCCCGACAGCGCCACATGGGCCGTCAACTACTCCAACGGCATATATCAGTATGTGGCAGGGGATTACATGCTGCAATATGACGGGCGGAATGTCCGGGCGGTCTATGACATCAAGAGCGATTGGCTCCTCACTGACAACCTCATGGGCAAAGTCCCCGAGGAGGAGTCGATGCTCCGTAGCCTTAAAGCCATCATTCAGCAATATATGGAGCGTATGATTGAGGACCGCATTGTCCCTTAGCTCATCTTTCTGATCAGCGTCACAGTTCGGCAGCCGCCCGGACCTTCGCTCCTAAGCAAGGCTGGGCGGCTGTCGCATTCTATTATCCAATCCGTGTGTTACCCCTTTGTATCAACATAATAATGCCGCCCGTTGCTCTCTGCTTAAATCTTTTCCCTAACTTCGCGCCTTGATAATAATTTGAGTGAGACTGATTTTAATAGCAAACAGACATGCTAAGTAATTTAAGCGGCCGACATATTATGCTTGCCAGTGGCTCCCCGCGGCGCCGCGAGCTCCTCGCTGAGATGGGCGTCGAGTTCGACATCGCCACAAAGCCCGGCATATCCGAAGATTACCCCGATGACTTGAGCGCAAAGGATGTCGCCGAGTTCATCGCTCGCAAAAAGGCTCTCGCCTATGTGGCCGACCTCAAGGATCCGGACATCCTCATCACCGCCGACACGGTCGTCGTGGTCGATAAGCAAATCCTCGGCAAACCCAAGGATGACGATGATGCGCGCAAGATGCTCAAGGAGTTGAGCGGACGAACCCACAAGGTCATCACGGGCGTGGCCATAGCTACGACCAAGGGCGTCGAGTCTTTCTCCGTCAAGACGAAGGTGACTTTCCGTACGCTGACACCCGAGATTATAGACCACTATGTCAACAATTTCCATCCGCTTGACAAGGCAGGGGCCTATGGCATCCAGGAGTGGATAGGACTCGTCGGCATCGACTACATCGAGGGCTCTTACCAAAATGTCATGGGACTCCCCACGCAGCGGCTCTATGCCGAGCTCGCCTCCATAAACTAAAAGAGCCCCCCTCCTCCACGTCATCCCCCCCCCTCTACTGAATAACATGACACCAGATAAGACGACTTCGCCCGAGGCTGCGCTTAGCGCCCTTTTCTCCCAATGGTCTGGCTCCGCTCCCGTGACTGTGGAGAAGCTGCCACCTTCCGGCTCCAACCGCGCCTATTTCCGCCTCTCGTCGGCCGACGGTCGCGTGGCCATAGGTGTCGTGGGTGAGAATGACCGTGAGAACAAGGCGTTCCTCTCTTTCAGCCGCTCATTCCGCAAGGCCGGAATAAAGGTGCCTGAGATTTATGCCGAGGATGAGCAGTCTGGGGTCTACCTTCAGCAAGACCTGGGGCGCACTTCGCTCTTCGATGTCTTGAACTCCGAGCGAAAGGAGAACGGCGGCAAGTTCACGCCTAAGCTCAAGGAACTGTATAAGAAGGTCTTGGCTTCGCTCGTCGAGATTCAGGCCAAAGGCAGGAATTGCATTGATTTTAATCTGTGCTATCCGCGGTCTGACTTCGACCAGCAGAGCATGATGTGGGATCTCCAGTACTTTAAGTATTATTTCCTCCGCCTTGCCGGGATAGCCTTTGACGAGGCCAAACTCGAGTCCGATTTCGAGACTTTCATCGCCTATCTGCTCGAAGCCAACAGCAAATATTTCCTTTACCGCGACATGCAGAGCCGCAACATAATGATTGCGGACGATGGCACTCCCTGGTTCATTGACTATCAGGGCGGACGGCGCGGCGCACGCCAGTATGATGTCGCGTCTCTTCTCTATGATGCCAAGGCCGATATCCCAAACTCTGTGCGCAATGAGCTTTTGGCTTTCTATGTCAGCCGTCTGCGTAGCTCCGAGGCTAACGCTTTTCTCCGCTATTTCTATGGCTTCTGCCTCATCCGCATCATGCAGGCCATGGGTGCCTATGGCTATCGAGGCTACTTTGAGCGGAAGGAGCATTTCCTCAAGAGCATACCTTTCGCCCTCGACAACCTAAAGGACATTGTGACCCATCACATGCCCGACATTGAGATCCCCGAACTGGCACGCGTGTGGCGTGAACTCGCCGACTCTGAGGCCTTGCGCTCCGTGGCGAAGGGTGTCAAGCTCAAGGTCCGCGTGTTCTCTTTCTCCTATAAGCACGGCATCCCGGTCGATGTGTCTGGCAATGGTGGCGGACATGTGTTCGACTGCCGCGCCCTGCCCAACCCCGGGCGAGAGGAGAGGTATAAGAAAAGCACGGGGCGTGACGCCGATGTCATTGAGTTCTTCGCCCGTCACGATGACGAGATGAGGCCTTTCGTCGAGGCCGCCAAGGCTATAGTCGGCATCAGTGTCCGCCGCTACGTCGCCCGTGGTTTCGCTAATCTGCAAGTCAGCTTCGGATGCACCGGCGGGCAGCACCGCTCTGTCTTCTGCGCCGAGACAGTCGGCAGGTGGGTCAAGGAGTCTTGGCCCAATGTGGATGTCGAGATTAAACACGTTGAGCAGCAATGAATGGGATGATTTTCGCCGCTGGGCTCGGCACCCGGCTCGCACCCCTCACTTTGTCAAAGCCCAAAGCCCTGGTCGAGGTCGGTGGTGAGCCTCTGCTCAGCAGGGCAATCAACCATTTGGCGCAGGCCGGCGTCGACCACATAGTGGTCAATGTCCACCATTTCGCAAATCAGGTCATTGACTATGTTGACACTCATCGCGCCGATTGGAATGCCGAGATTGTCATATCCGATGAGAGCGATTTGCTCTTAGACACTGGTGGCGGTCTTTTCAAGGCGCTGCCTTTATTCCCGGATGACGGACCGATCGTCATCGGCAATGCGGATGTTGTCTGCGACGCTCCTCTCGCTCAACTCATTGAGACCCATAATCTCCGCGGTTGGGACGCCACTCTCATGACGAGTCCGAGAAACTCCACGCGCCATCTCCTGTTCGACTCCGGCGACCGCCTTTGCGGTTGGGAGGATGTAAAGAATGGCAAACATCGTGAGGCGCGCCTCGCTGAAGTCGCATACCGTGAGGCTTTCAATGGTTTCCATGTCATAGAGCAGCGGATAATCCGCTCTTTCTTCGCTGCTGGCGATGCTGTGCGTCCCCTGCCTATCATCAACGCCTATCTTGACAGGGCTGATGATTTTGTGATTGGCCGCTCGCCCATTCCCGATGGTTGCTATTGGTTTGATGTCGGCACTGTCGAAAAGCTCGCTGTGGCCGAGGGTTTTCTGTCACGCCAATAGTGACTCGGTCACTGCCCTTTTTTATCTCTTTCAATGAAGTTCCTTTTTCCACTCCTTCTTTTCTCCTTTTCCTTAGCCTCTTTCGCCCAGTCAGCTTCTGACCCTCAGTATGAGGTGCCTCTCAAGATTGATTACAGGATTAGCGGGTCTTTCGGCGAGTTGCGCGGCAACCACTATCACGCAGGTCTCGACATGGGAACGGCCGGTGTGGAGAATATTGAAGTCCATGCGGCGTCCGATGGTTGGGTCAGCCGCGTCAAGGTGGGTCCCTATGGCTATGGCCGCGCCTTGTATATTGACCATCCCGATGGACATACCACGGTCTATGGCCACCTCAATGGCTTTGCCCCGAAGATTGACTCGCTCGTCCGCTCCCACCAATACGCCAAGCGCTCTTTCGAGGTCGAGTTTTTCCCTGCTAAAGGAACTGTCAATGTGTCTCGTGGCGAGGTTGTCGCTTATTCCGGCAACACGGGTGGCTCGGGCGGGCCGCATCTCCATTTTGAGGTCCGTGACACGCGAACAGAGGAGCCTCTCAACCCTATGCGCTTCATCCGCGTCGCGCCAGACCACGTGCCGCCCACGCTCTTCGGTGTCAAGGTCTACGCTCTGTCCGCTGACGCGCAGGTGGCTGGAGCCTCGGCTGATAAATATCTTAATCTTCAATCCGTTAATGGGAAGACGATTGACTGCATCGGAACCATAGGCCTTGGCATCCATTGCACGGACTATGTGGCTGCTGGTGGCCGACCATGCGGCGTGATTGAGATAAGCCTGTTCGATGGCGACACCTTGGTCTATCGCTCGCGTGTCGACCATTTCCCTTTCAGCCTCAACAAGCATGTCAACAGCCATATAGACTACGAGGAGAGCGTCCTCCGCAAACGTTTCATCCAACGCGGCTTTGTCGAGCCGGGCAATCAGTTGCCAATCTATTCAGACGTTTCCACGCCAACCCTTGTCCGCGAGGGCGAGACGCATAATATGCGATATGTGGTCAAGGACTTTGCGGGCAACGAGTCGCAAGTCTCTTTCTCTCTCCGCGGAAGGCGCAACGCCGGCGCAAAGTCGCGCCCCCGGCCCTCTGGCTTTTTCATCCCCCGCTTGCGAACCTGGGCAAAGGACACGTTGGGAGTCGATGTCCTTGTCCCGCGGGAGACGTTCTACTCTGATTCTTATCTGACCATTTCTCGCACCGACCGCTCTCCATCGCTTCCCCCGCTTTTCTCCATCGGCAGCCGCACTGTGCCCATTCAGAAGAGTATCACGCTCACAATGGCTGTGCCTGACGCATGGAAAGGTTTCGGCAGTAAGGTGTTCATCGGTCGGCAATCAGGTGGATCTTTGGTTTATCAGGGGGGCGAGCTGCGTCGCGCGTCGGACTCTTCATCGGTCTATGTCATAAGTGCCAAGGTCTCGCAACTCGGAGATTATACCATAGGAGTTGACTCGGTTGCGCCGTCTGTCTCCGTCTTGAATAAAAGCAATGCGCTTCGTCAGTCCGATTGGGTCTACATCCGTGTCACTGACAATGTAAGCGGAATAAGCAAATATTCGGTTACCATCGATGGCCAATGGCAGGTCTTTGAGTATGACTATAAGAATGCGCGCCTCAAAGCCCAGTTGAGCTACCTTGGCATTATGGCCGGTTCGCACAAACTCCATGCCGAGGTGACTGACGCCTGTGGTAACGTGAAAACTTTGGACTGGTCTTTCTCCGTGAAATGATTTTCTGTGACGGACGGACAGGCGTCTGCCCGCCTTGCGTGAAAACAAAATAAAGTGAGGGCGCGACACGTTTCCGAACGTGTCGCGCCCTCACAGTGTGGTTAGTTATGCGCGGTTTAGTCGCCGCTGCGCTTTTTCTACTCGAAGCTCTTGTTGTACTGCTCCATCGCGCGTGCGCTCATGCCCATTGATGAGAAGCCGCCATCGTGATAGAGGTTCTGCATGGTAATCTTGCGGGTCAGGTCAGAGAACATCGTGACGACGAAGTTGGCGCACTCCTCGGCTGACGCGTTGCCAAGCGGGCTCATGCGGTCAGAGAAGTCCATCAGGCCGCCGAAGCCGTGGATGCCTGAGCCTGCCGTGGTGGCGGTCGGAGACTGCGACACGGTGTTGACGCGCACGTGGCGCTCGTGGCCGTAGATATAGCCGAAGCTGCGGGCTATGCTCTCCAAGAGGGCCTTGGCGTCGGCCATGTCGTTATACCCGTCAAATGTGCGCTGCGCTGCGACGTAAGAGAGGGCTACGACCGAACCCCACTCGCTCACCGCGTCCATCTGGTAGGCCACTTGAAGCATCTTGTGGAAAGATATTGCCGAAATGTCTAAGGTCTTGCCCAAGAAGTTGTAGTCTAAGTCGGTATACTCGCGCTTCTTGCGGACATTCAGGCTCATGCCGATGGAGTGGAGCACGAAGTCTATCTTGCCTCCCAAGATCTCCTGCGACTGCGAAAAGACGTTCTTCAGATCCTCGACGCTGGTGGCGTCGGCCGGGATGAGCTCTGAGCCGGTCTTCTTGCCCAACTCGATGACCTCACCCATGCGGCAAGCGGCCGGAGTGTTCGAAAGGGTGAAAATCGCACCCTGCTCCTTGGCCTTCTCGGCTACCTTCCACGCTATCGACTTGTCGTTGAGCGCGCCGAAGATGATACCGCGCTTGCCTTCCAGTAAGTTCTGTAACATTCTGTGTTTTGTTCTGATGATTCAGTTTGGATTATGCCAACTGTGTTGACGCTGCGAAGTTACGCCGTTTTGTAAACTCCATATTACAAAATGTGTTAATAATAAATAAGCGGCTGTCTGGCTCTGTGATTTCATTCTCTTTTGTGCTACTTTTGAACTCTTTAAAGAAAATTCCCCCACACCCTATTATTCTCATGGATTTCTTACATCGCAGTGTCGCCGCAGTGGCGACTCTCCTGACTGCCTGCGCAGCCTCTTTCGCGCAGATGGTCGAGCCTGTTCATTTCAAGACTTCTTTTCCCGAGAACCCCGCCGAGAAGGCGGAAATCGTTTTTGACGGGAAAATAGATGACGGGTGGCATGTCTACTCCACCAACTTGGGGAGCGAAGGCCCCATAGAGGCGCGGCTCATGGTGAACGGGCTCTCTGGCGTCGAGCTTGACGGACCTCTGGCTACGCGTGGCAAGGAGATTAAGAAATATGATGACATGTTCGGCATGGAGCTCCGCTATTTCGAGGGCAAGGTGACTTTTGTCCAGCCCGTGCGCTTCACTTCGTCCGACTACACCATTGATGTAACCCTCGAATATGGAGCGTGCAATGACAATAGCTGTCTGCCGCCAACTCATGTGGATTTCCGCAAGAGCGGAAAGAGCGCTGTCGCCCAGTCTGGTCAAACAGCCGCTCAGCCTGCCGAGGGGCAGGCGACCGTGGCTAAAGACTCTGCCTCGGCAGCGCCACATGTTGTAGCTGACACATGGAAGCCGGTCGTCAGCCAGATGAACGAGCATGCCGACGCCTTGACTGCCGATATGCCTCTCTGGAAGATCCTGCTTGAGGGTATCCTTGGCGGCCTCTTGGCCATTTTCACGCCTTGCGTTTGGCCCATCATTCCCCTCACTGTCAGTTTCTTCCTGAAGCGCAACAAGGAGCGCGGCAAGGCTGTCCGCGAGGCTCTGACCTATGGAGCCGCCATTGTGGTCATTTATGTGGCTCTCGGTCTCATTGTCACCGGTGTCTGGGGTGCTAATAAACTAAACGATTTGGCCACCAATGCGGTGTTCAACATCTTCTTCTGCGCACTCCTTCTTGTCTTCGCCGCCTCTTTCTTCGGTGCTTTCGAGATTACGCTGCCCTCTTCTTGGACAGACAAGGTTGAGAGCCGCAAGAGCAAGGCGTCTGGACTTCTCGCTATTTTCCTGATGGCGTTCACCCTGGCTCTCGTCTCTTTCTCCTGCACCGGCCCCATCATCGGCTTCCTCCTTGTCGCCGTATCCACTCAGGGCTCATTCCTCGCCCCGGCCGTCGGCATGCTCGGCTTTGCCTTGGCGCTCGCCATCCCCTTCACTCTCTTCGCTCTTTTCCCGAGCCTGCTCAAGAGGGCTCCGCGCTCTGGCGGATGGATGAATGTCATCAAGGTCACTCTCGGCTTTGTCGAACTCGCTTTCGCCCTTAAGTTCCTCTCTGTAGCTGACATGGCATACGGATGGAGAATACTCGACCGCGAGGTCTTCCTCTCTCTCTGGATTATCATTTTCGGCCTGCTTGGCGCCTATCACCTCGGTTGGCTCCGCTTCAAGATTGACGACCCTGATCGTTCTGTCGGAGTGGGCAACTTCTTTATAGGCTTTGTCTCCCTCGCTTTCACTGTCTATATGATTCCAGGCCTTTGGGGTGCTCCGCTCAAGGCTGTCAGTGCCTTCCTCCCCCCCTACAGCACTCAGGATTTCCGCATAGGGCAGCAAAATGTCGAGGCCGAGTTCAACGATTATGACGCCGCGATAGCCGCCTCTGTCACGTCTGGCAAACCTCTGCTTGTCGATTTCACCGGCTTCGGCTGCGTCAATTGCCGCAAGATGGAGGCCGCCGTGCTCTCAGACCCGCAGGTCAAGGAGATTATCAAGAAGGACTATATCTTTGTCTCGCTCTATGTCGACGACAAGACCCCTCTTCCCGAGCCTCTGACTGTCAATGACAACGGCACAGAGCGAATTCTTCGCACTGTGGGCGACAAGTGGAGCTACCTCCAGGCGCATAAGTTTGGCGCGAACACGCAGCCCTTCTATGTCGTGGTGGACTCTGAGGGCAATGCGCTCAGCCCATCCCGGTCCTATGACGAGGACGTGGCCGCATACGTCAATTTCCTCACGGCCGCCAAAGAGTAGGTCCCGTCCCATAAGTCAGGACTGATTTTTTTTCGTTAACTTTGGCGTACTTTTCAGGCACATAATGAAAAAGCTGCATAAGTTCGTCCTCGGAAACTACGCTGGGCCGCTCGCCATGACTTTCTTCATCTCGCTCTTCATCCTCGTGATGCAGGGCCTTTGGAGATATGTCGATGACATTGTGGGCAAGGGGCTCGAGATTAGCGTAATGGCCGAGCTGCTTTTCTATGTGGCCCTGCAGGTCGTCCCAATGGCACTCCCGCTCGCCATTCTTCTCGCCTCGCTCATGACTTTTGGCAACCTCGGCGAGAACTATGAGCTGACAGCCATGAAAGCGAGCGGCATCTCGCTCTTCCGCATCATGCGGCCCATGATTGTCGTTACGGCTATTGTCTCTGTCACGGCTTTCTGGTTCTCCAACAATGTCTTGCCCGTCGCCAACCTCAAGTTCTATTCGCTGCTCTACAGCGTGCGTCAGCAACGCCCTGAGCTTGAACTCAAGGAGCGAGTCTATTATGACGGCGTTGACGGCTTCCGAATAAAGATTGGTCATAAGGAGCGCAAGACGGGTATGCTCTACGACCTCATCATCCACGACCACCGCGACCGCATCAACCGCAACATCAACGTCACGATGGCAGACTCGGGCATGATGGACGTCGACAGCAAGGCCGGCAACATAAGGCTGGTGCTCTATAGCGGCATAACCTATGACGAGAAGGTCACCATGGGCAATAAACGCATGACGGACCGCGACAAGCAACTCTACCGCCATGACGAGTTCAGTCAGGAGGTCTTCATAATCAAGGTCGACGGACTCGACTTCTCGCGCACCAGCGAGGACGCTTTCAAGAGCAACGACCGAATGAAGAATCTCGCGCAGCTCAAGCACGACGGCGATTCCATTGTCGGCAGATGCGACTCTATCCTCGGGCAGCTGAAAACGGATGTCAAGTCATACACCTTCAAGAAGGTCTCCTCGCGGTTCAAGAGCGACTCGCTCATCGTCCTTTCTATCGACACGGCCAAGACCATAGCTGTCGATAGTATGTCGCGCAAGCTAACTATCAGACAGTTGCATACGGCCACGCAAAACGCGCTCCGCACTGTGAGGAGTAATAAGCAGGTGGTCGATGAGCGCGTTATGACCTACGATAACGAGCATCTCAAGGTCAATCGCCACCAGATGGAGATGCACCGCAAGTTCACGCTTCCTGTGGCTTGCCTGCTCTTTTTCTTCATCGGGGCTCCGCTTGGCGCCATCATACGCAAGGGCGGACTCGGGACGCCGATTGTCATCTCTATCATCTTTTTCATCTTCTATTACGTCATCGACACTTTCGGGGCCAAGATGGCGCGAGAGGATGTCTGGCCTGTGTGGTGCGGCATGTGGCTATCCACTGGCGTGCTTGCCCTCATAGGCTCTTTCCTGACCTATAAATCGGCGACTGACTCAGCCCTCTTCCGCTCGGAGGCCTATGGCCGTGTGGCGGACAAGGTCAAGCATTTAATCAAGAAGCGGCGCGAGGCCAAGCTGCGCAAGATGCGTGAGGATGGCGACCCCATGGCTTTCTGATGCCGCCAATGACAGACACCCTCATCCTAATCACGAAACATATTAAGCATTAGCATAATAAATGGACATAAATAATCCCGATGCGAGAGAGCATCTCGACAAGGTTGAAGATGCCATCGAGGCGTTTAAGCGAGGCGAGTTCGTCATTGTCGTTGACGATGAGGATCGTGAGAACGAGGGTGACTTCATAACCCCCGCCGAGCTCATCACTCCCGAGAAAGTCAATTTCATGCTTAAGAATGGACGTGGTGTGCTCTGCGCTCCGCTCTCCATTGACCGCTGCGAGCAACTTGAGCTGCCGCACATGGTCTCTGACAATACTTCAATTCTCGGCACGCCCTTCACCGTGTCTGTGGACCTCCTTGAGGGCTGCACCACGGGTGTCTCCATCCACGACCGAGCCGCCACCATCAAGGCGTTGGCCGACCCCACCAGGAAACCGACTGACTTCGGCCGCCCAGGGCATATAAACCCTCTCTACGCTCAAAACAGGGGTGTCATCCGACGCGCAGGGCACACCGAGGCCGCCATCGATCTTGCGCGCCTTGCAGGTCTGCAGCCCGCCGCGGCCCTCATTGAGATTATGAATGAGGATGGCACCATGGCACGCCTCCCGCAGCTGCGTGAGATTGCCAAGGAACACAACATGAGGCTCATCTCTATTAAGGATTTGATCGCGTACCGCCTTAAGACTGAGACCCTCGTCTCTCGCGGATGTGAGGTCCACCTTCCCACCCAATATGGCGACTTCCGCCTCATCCCCTTCCGCCAGCAGAGCAACGGCAAGGAGCATATAGCCCTCATCAAGGGCGAGTGGCAGGCCGACGAGCCCATTCTGGTGCGTGTCCACTCTTCTTGCATGACGGGCGACATCTTCGGCTCTAAGCGCTGTGAGTGCGGTGAGCAGTTGCACAAGGCGATGGAGACAATTGACAAGGAGGGTAAAGGCGTTGTGGTCTATCTTAATCAAGAGGGTCGCGGCATCGGACTTATGGCCAAGATTGAGGCCTATAAGCTTCAGGAGCAGGGCCTTGACACTGTCGATGCCAATATCCACCTCGGCTTTGACCCCGATGAGCGTGATTATGGCGTGGGGGCGTCCATCCTTAAGGAACTCGGTGTTCACAGGATGAGGCTCATGACTAACAACCCTGTCAAACGTGTCGGGCTGGAGTCCTATGGTCTCGAGATTGTCGAGAACGTGCCTATCGAGATTGAGCCTAACCAGTTCAATGAGTACTACATGCACACAAAGAAGGTCCGTATGGGGCATAATCTCCACCTCGTGAAGTAATCTCAGGTGGGTGACTGCTAAAACGTAGTCCCCTCCACCTTCCTGATACGAAAAATTGACGCGCCAAGTCTCCTAACTTGGTGCGTCAACTTTTTTTGTGTCGTCGCATTTTGACATTGTGCTGTGACAATTGGTCGTGTGTTTGAAAAGCTGCACCATGCACCAAAAACTAAAACCGGCAGACGGACCTCTCTCCGCCTGCCGGTTCTGATTTATGTTTTGTTTCTTCTTGAAAATCAGAAGGTATATCCTATGTTGAAAGATATTGCCGAGTTTTTCATGCGGCACTCATCATCCCACAATACATTTCCGTCATAAAATTTTAAGACGGGGGTGAACCCGAAGTCGAAACTCATGCCGGCATACAGGTGGTTGAGGAATGTGACGCCGCCGCCAAACAGCAGCCCCGCGCCAACCTTGTTTATTGTTACTTCACTCGCCCCGAAGCCTATCCCTTTGAGCAAGTCGTATACCTCGCTTGCGTCCAATGCGTCAATCGTCGTGTTCTCTTTTGTGTAAGAGGACGTTTGCGTACCTCCAGACTTGTCTGTTATGGTATAAGTCCGGTGTGTGGTCTTTGACTTTCCGCTAAAAGAGAAGCGGGCGTAAGGACCTGCGAACGCGTCCCAATACATCGAGCCCCTCATGCCAAACTGACGGCCATAGTGGCACGTCACTGGCACGTTTATGCCGTGAAGCCGGGTCTTGACCACCCAACTGTCTCGCCGTAGGCAATCCCAATTGGAGTCTTCGGTATAATCATAGGTGATTACCTTGTTTGTCCCGCCATACTGCTGGTAATAGACGCCAGTCTCCACCCCCCAATGGTTGGCGATGGGGCAAGTCACGCTCACGCCCGACCTGAAACCTGGCAATGCCCTCTTTTTGAATGGCTCATAGTCGTAGTCTTCCGCATCCTCGTCAAAGTCTTTCATGCCAAATGTCGTGAGTGAGCTCACGCCGGCGCGTATGCTAATCCTGACGCGCTCATTTGACTCTTTGCGGCTCTGGGCATTGGCTGCAGAACCCATTATTGACAATGTCATTACGCTGGCGAGTAGCGCCGTGTGGTAAAATTTCATTGCTTAAACCCTTCTTCTGTTTACTTGCGCTAATTTATACTCTTTCTCTATGACTTCCAAAGCTTTCAGATGTTAAGGTGATGTTTTTTCACGCCTCTCGGAATTACCGCGGAGAGGGTGGGGCGGCTGCGCTTTCGTTTGATGGAAATGTTGCCAAGTCTTGTTTGTTTTGAAATTAAATGTAACTTTGCACCAATAAATAATTAATATCTTCCAAAAGTGAAGCGTCTTTTTCTCGCCATTTGCCTTTCTTCGATAGGTCTCGCTCCATCATTTGCTGGTGGACTGCTCACCAACACTAATCAGAATGTGGCTTTCCTCCGCAACCCTTGCCGCGACGCGTCCATTGGCATCGATGGCGTCTATAGCAACCCGGCCGGCGTCATTTTCATGCCAGAGGGCTTTCACCTTTCGTTCAACATTCAGAGTGCGCACCAGAGGCGCGAGGTCACTTCCTCTTTTGGTGGTTTCGCCTACGGTGTGAATAATGGTGGCCAGACTCGCAAGACTTTTGAGGGTGAGGCCCATGCGCCCGTTGTGCCGTCTGTCCAAGCAGCTTATAACAAAGGGCGTTGGAGCTGGCAGGCGGGTTTTGCGGTCACGGGTGGAGGTGGCAAATGTATCTTCGACAAGGGGCTCGGCTCGTTTGAGAGCATAGTCTCGCTTCTGCCTATGCTTGGGCAGGGCATGGGGCTCGGCATCACGGGCTATGACTATGAGAGCTACCTCAAGGGACGTCAATATTATTTCGGCCTTCAGCTCGGTTCGGCCTTCAAGATTACCGAAAATCTCTCCGCCTACGCCGGCGTGCGCCTGACATACGGCTCTTGCAATTATCACGGCTACTTGCGTAACATTCAGATTATGACTGATGGCGCGCTCGTCAACGCGTCCTCCTATTTCTCGCAACTATATGAGAGTGCCATTGCAGGCGCCGCCCAATGCCGCGACGCCGCAGCCGCCTATCGTGCCAATGGAGACGAGGTCACCGCAAAAGCCTACGAGGCCCAGGCTGAGGCACTCACAACTCAGGGTGAGACGGCTGGCGCCATGTCTAAGGCCACGACCGATGTCACTCTCAACTGTGACCAGACCGGCTTCGGTGCCGCTCCTACCATAGGCGTCCACTATAAGGTGTGGAATCTCGATATTGCTGTGAAGTATGATTTCCGGACTAAGATGGAGCTTAAGAATGTGTCTGCCAATAGCGAGAGCGCGTCAAACCTCTCTTCGCTCAGCAAATTCGCTGATGGCAACCGCATCCGCGAGGATAACCCGGCTCTGCTCACGGGCGGCGTCAGTTGGCAGATAATCAAGCCACTCCGCTTTGCGGTCGGCTATCACCACTTCTTCGACAAGCAGGCCAAGGCCTATGGCGATGCCCAAAAGAAGTTGGACGGCGGCACGAATGAGTATCTCGCAGGCCTCGAGTATGATGTCTGCAAGCCGCTCATGCTCAGTGTCGGCATCCAAAGCACCAACTACCAGTTCACTGATGACTACATGAATGACATCAGTTTCACCACCAGCTCCTACACCATTGGCTGTGGCGCCTGCGTCAGGGTGTCTGACAAGGTGAGGATTAATGTGGCCTATTTCCAGACCAACTACCAGACATATGACAAGGTAACGTCTGACTATGGCAACATTTCGTCTCTCGTCAACGCCATGACTCAGAGCAATATGGGGTCCCAACTCGCCCAGTCTGGCTCTCTCGCCGGCTCTGATTCGTTCTGGCGCACCAATAAGACTTTCGGCATCGGTGTCGATTTCAGCTTCTAACTTGGCATTCCTGACTATGTAATCGCAATCCAGTCTGCGGTATAGTCTTATTTATTTGTTGGTTTATGCGTGGTTGTGCCATTCTTTGGCGCAACCACGCTGTTATTTTGTAGCCAACGGTTTAAATCAATATCCTTACTTATGAAAATGAAATCATTCTGGCTACTTCCATTATTATTCATGATGTGGAGTTGTGGCGTTCCTCAAAAGGAATACCAAAAGGCGACTGCGACTATAGACTCCTTGGCGGTTATCATTGATTCTTTGAAATCTCAGGTCGATGAGTTACAAAATGGTGAGGCTCGCCTTGTATCTGCCATTGAATTAGCAATTGAGCATGAGGATTGGATATGTGCTGAGGCTAACATTAAAAAACTGGAAGCAAGGCACCCAGAGTCCTCTAAGTGCACTTTCTACAAGGCAAAGGCTGAGGAAATCCAACCTCTTATTGCCATTCAGCAAAAGGCGATTGAGAAGGCGAGGCGTGACAGCGTACGATTGGCTAACATTGATAATCTCGGCAATTGGGAGATCAAGTATTATGTCGACGACTTTGGAGAACCGACGAAGGATGGATACATAACATATAAGAGTCGGATAATAGGGCAGTTCTCAAACTCAGCCACAGACAATTCTGTTTTAGCTGTGGTTCCTCTGTTTGGTGAGGATTACTACAATATCAAGCTTTTTGAATACGGGGGGAGTAATCCTGTTAAAGATAGCGACCAGAGCTATGATATATGGATAAGAGATTCTCTCGGTGATACTCATAAAATATGGGGGCATAATTATTCGGACAGAATCTCGGTTTCTTCTTATGAAGATTCTTGGCTGACTAATGCCTTGCTTGCTGGTGGTACAATTAAAGTAAGGATTAAAGAGGATAGAAAATATGGAGTCCCGAGTGAATATTCTTTTGAGTTCAATGCGGATTTCTTTGATAATGCGTATATTAAGTTATACGGATTTGAGGCTTTTGAAAAACTTGAAAAAGATTTGGACGAATGGAAGGCGCAGCGATCTAACTATTAGGTTTATAGTGTGTTCCGATTAATTACAACAACTCCTCAGATGCCAAAGAAGTGGCATCTGAGGAGTTGTTTTTGGGGACATCCTGAGGCCATCATTCATCCTCAGATTTTGCGATGTTTCTCAGCTATGGCAATTTAATTCTGTGTTGTCATTCTTGACGATAACCTAAATGCTCTTATCATTTTCCCCCGCACGTCACCACATCCACCACATGACTGCCCGCCCCCATCAAATCAGCGCGCTCTGAGACGCTCTTCTGATATTCGATGAAGCGGGCAAAGGTCTCCTCGCTCATCTGGTTGATGCGGGTGCGCATATAGTCGGCCGGCCCGTCGGGCGAGAAGATGGTGACGCGCTCAAGCCCGGCCTCGCGGTTGAGGGCGTCAATGTCCTCAAGGCGCACATAGTCATAGAGCTCATCGGGCTGAGCTTGTATGTGGAAATCCTCATCAATGGCGCCGCGCTCCATCAGTCCGCCAATGCGTTCCTCGTCAAAGCAGTAGGAGAGTATGCTGTATTCGTTCATCAGGTATGCCACGAAGATCAACCCTCCAGGCTTGGTCACGCGCTTGGCTTCTGTCAGTGCCCTCACTTTCTCGTCACTGCCTATAAGGTGGTAGAGTGGCCCGAGCAGGAGCGTTATGTCTGCTGAGGCGGACGGAATGAATGGCATGTCGCGGGCGTCGCCTTTCACCACATTGGCTGTGGGCTCGCGCTTCTTGAACACGTCTATGTTGCGCTGCACCAGTTCCACGGCTTTCACGTCATATCCCTCCGCCATGAGTGCCGATGTGTAACGGCCTGTGCCGGCGCCAATGTCGAGCAGGTGATAGCCCGGGCGAAGAAAACGGCGCAGGTGATACATGGTCGTCTCAAACTCCACGATGCCATGCCGACGCAGCAAGCGCAAGTCCTCCGGGTGTTTGTTATAATGCTTCTCTATGTTTGATAAAGCCATGATTACATATTGTCTTGCATGGTTTTAAGACAAAATAGCCACGATGATCGCCTCTGACGAGACTTATCACCGTGGCTACTTCAGTTATATCGGCGGCAAGTCATAGTCTGCGCTACGACCTTCCGCTCCGTCTTGTTACGACGTCTTTACTCGTTGTCATTGCGACGTGGTGCGCGGTCGCCATCACGGCGGGGACCATGACCGCCCTCGCGGCGCGGGCCTCTGTCGCCACCCTCGCGGCGTGGACGCTCAGGGCGCTCCACGTAACCCTCTGGCTTCGGGACGAGGTCGCGGCGGCTCAGGCGCATCTTGCCCGTCTTGGGGTCAATCTCCTTGAGGAGGACCTCAATCTCGTCGCCCTCTTTGCAGAAGTCGTTCGGATCCTCAATGCGCTTCCAATCCATCTCTGAGACATGGAGGAGGCCGTCCTTGCCAGGCAGAATCTCAACGAATGCGCCGAAGGTGGTGATTGTCTTGACCTTGCCTTTGTAAGTCTGGCCAACCTCTGGCACTGCCACAATCTGCTTGATGCGTGCGAGAGCCGCGTCAATGCTATCCTTGTTGGCAGCGGCGATGCTGACAATGCCTCGCTTGTCGTCCTCCTCGATGTTGATGGTCGTGCCGGTGGTAGCCTGGATATCCTGGATAATCTTGCCGCCCGGGCCGATGACAGCGCCAATCATATCCTTGGGGATGTCGATGGCGATGATGCGTGGTGCGTGAGGCTTGTAATCCTCGCGAGGCTGTGGCAGCTCCTCGAGCATGCAGTTGAGGATGTGGAGGCGGCCGGCCTTGGCCTGTGCGAGAGCCTTGGCGAGAACCTCATACTTGAGGCCGTCAACCTTGATATCCATCTGGGTGGCGGTGATGCCGTCCTTGGTGCCGGTGACCTTGAAGTCCATGTCGCCAAGGTGATCCTCGTCGCCAAGAATGTCGGAGAGTACGCAGTACTTGTCGCTCTCGGTGTCGGTGATGAGACCCATCGCGATGCCTGCGACGGGCTTCTTGATCTGGACGCCGGCATCCATCAGTGCGAGACAGCCTGCGCAGACTGTTGCCATTGATGATGAGCCGTTAGACTCGAGAATGTCGCTCACGACGCGTACGGTATATGGGATGTCCTCAGGAATCATGTTCTTGAGGGCGCGCATTGCCAAATGGCCGTGGCCAATCTCGCGACGGCCTACGCCGCGGGGCGCCTTGGGGTCGTTGGTTGAGAATGGTGGGAAGTTATAGTGGAGAAGGAACTTCTCGGTGCCGCGGACGGTGGCCTCGTCAATCAGCTTCTCGTCAAGCTTGGTGCCAAGGGTGACAGTCGAGAGGCTCTGGGTCTCGCCACGTGTGAAGATGGCTGAGCCGTGAGGGCCAGGCAGATAGCCTACCTCGCACCAGATGGGGCGAATCTCGTCGGTCTTGCGGCCGTCCAAGCGAATCTGCTCGTCGAGCAGCACGCGGCGGACTGCGTCACGCTCCACGTCGTGGTAGTAGCGGCTGATGAGGGCGGTGGGAATCTCACCCTCATATCCCTCGGGGTAGTTGTTGGCGATGAACTCCTCCTTGATGGCGTCGAACTGGCGACCGCGCTCTGCCTTGTTGGCAATGCGGCTGCGGGCCACGTTCTTGGCCTTCTCGTAGCACTGCTCGCGGACCTTCGCGCGCAGCTCCTCGTCGTTCTCCTCGTGGCAATACTCGCGCTTGGGCTTGCCAATCATCTCGCGGAGCTCGAGCTGAGCCTGGCACTGCTTCTTGATGGCCTCGTGAGCGAATTTGAGGGCCTCGAGCATGTCATCCTCTGAGACCTCTTTCATCTCGCCCTCGACCATGTTGATGTCGTTCATTGAGGCGGCCACCATGATGTCCAGGTCGGCGCGCTCCAAATCCTTGGATGAGGGGTTGATGCAGAGCTTGCCGTCTATGCGTGCCACGCGGACCTCAGAGATAGGCCCGTTCCAAGGGATGTCAGAGATGACCATGGCT
This sequence comes from bacterium, assembly GCA_963658925.1. Lineage (GTDB taxonomy): Bacteria > Bacteroidota > Bacteroidia > Bacteroidales > Marinilabiliaceae > W3P20-009. The sequence continues at coordinate 34,133 of CAVKRQ010000011.1, read as the reverse complement.
GCTGAGGCCGCGAGGCCGGCAAGGCTGTCGGGCATCACGTTCTCGTCGGCAGAGAAGAGGGTTATGTTGACGAATGTGTCAGCGTGGTAGTTGTCGGGGAAGAGTGGGCGAAGCGCACGGTCCACAAGGCGGGCTATGAGAATCTCATAGTCTGACGCGCGACCCTCGCGGCGGGTGAAGCCGCCGGGGAAACGACCCGCTGAGGCGAATTTCTCCTTATACTCAACAGTGAGGGGCATGAAGTCGGTGTCAGGCTTAGCCTCCGTGGCGCTCGTCACTGCGGCGAGCAGATAAGTGCCGCCACACTTGACCATCACTGAGCCGTCGGCCTGCTTGGCAAGCTTGTTGGTCTCGATGGTTATTGTCCGGCCGTCGCCAAGGTCTATGACCTTCTCTACTGGCGTTGGTTTTTCCATAAATCTATATCTTGTATTATACCTATTTAATCGCGTGCAAAGATACCTCCAATTGACGAGAAAAGGAAATTTTTTAACAGATGGTGTGGCGGCACAACTGCTTAATAGGGTTGCGGGACTCTAAGATGTGCGTTTCTTTGTCCCAAAAGCCCTGCGACGCATGGCTGCCCCCCCTACAATTCAATGATGTTGTTCCTTATCCCGAAGCGGATGATGTCCACGGTGGTCTTGAGGTTCAATTTCTGCATGATGTGGTTCTTGTGGCTCTCGACGGTGCGCACGCTTAGGAACAGCTTGTCGGCTATGTCCTTGTTGCTCATGTTGCTGCCCCACAACTTCAGTATTTCAATCTGGCGCGAGCTGAGCATGTCTATGTCCGGCTCGGTCTTGCCCTTGGCCGTGTCGCTTGCCACCACGCCGTCCACATACTTGTCCACCAGCACGTCGGTTATCTGTTTGCTGAAGTACTCGAAACCATTACGGACAGTCAAGATGGCCTGAATCAGCTCCTGCTTGTCGGCCCCCGGGGCCAAGACTCCCTTGGCGCCGTTCTTGATGGCCTGGGTCACGCTCTGGGCCGTCGGGTCCATCAGCATGACTATGCAGCGCAGGCGCTCAAACCTCTGCGTCAGCTGCTTGACGAACTCAATCGGGGCCTCCTCTCCATGGTGCGAGCACACAAGGACAATGTTGACCCCGTCGGTCTTGATGTTCCCCACGGCTACGGCCACGTCTATGTTAACCTCTTCGGATTCAAACTCCTCGTATGCCTCGCCTACAAGCCGCGTCAAGCCGGTGCGCAAGAGCGGGTGGCTGTCATACACTCCTATCTTTATCATCTCTACTGTTCTGTATGGTCTGGTTTACTGCGGTAAACTTTCGTCTACTGGCGATTAATTTCCGCGCCAAATATAGTGAAAAATTCGCCCTCTGCTCTGTTTCTGGATTTGCGAATTGGTAGTCACGGCGTTTTTTATGCCAGCGCCCTGCCGTCTGTGGGCTCGCTGCGGGTGGTTTCATTGCTACACCTGCCGCTTTTTCATGACGTTAGGCGGAGAAAAGACTGCGGATGCGTGCGTGTAGCCCAATTTATTGGGGGGCTGAAAGATTTATGGACATTTCTAAACCAACAAAAATAGTTCTCATTTACATTCTATCGTTTGCGGTGGCGGTTATTTGCTTATATTTGCGACTGAATTTGTAATCTGAGTGATATAATATGCAGGAGAAAATAGTCATCTTGGACTTCGGCTCCCAGTACACGCAGCTCATTGGCCGTCGCGTGCGCGAGCAGAATGTCTATTGCGAAATACACCCCTACAACAAGTGTCCGGAGATTGACTCCAGCGTCCGCGGCGTCATTCTGTCCGGCAGCCCGGCGTCTGTCCGACAGGCCGACGCCCCAACCATTGACCTCAGCGGCATCCGCGGCAAGGTTCCTGTTCTCGGCGTATGCTATGGCGCGCAATATCTCGTCCACTCAAACGGCGGCGAGGTTGAGCCCAGCACAACCCGTGAGTATGGTCGTGCCATCATGACGGTTGGCGCGCCAGGCTCGCCTCTCTTTATTGGTGTCTCAGCTCAGAGCCAGGTCTGGATGTCACATGGCGACACCATCGTCAAGATGCCCGCCAATTTCCGTCTGCTCGCTTCAACTGAGACCGTCCCCAACGCGGCTTTCAAGATTGATGGTGAGGAGACCTACGGCATCCAGTTCCACCCCGAGGTGTTCCACTCCACCGAGGGTCCTAAGATTCTCCGCAATTTCGTGGTAGGCATCTGCGGCTGCTCACAAAACTGGACTCCTGTCTCGTTCATCGAGTCAACAATATCAGAAATCCGGCGCAAGGTCGGTCAGGACCGTGTAATCCTTGGCCTCTCGGGTGGTGTCGACTCCACTGTAGCGGCCGTCCTTCTGCACCGCGCCATAGGCAAGAACCTCACTTGCATCTTCGTCAACAACGGCTTGCTCCGAAAGAACGAGTTCGACAGCGTCCTCGCTCAATATAAGGGCATGGACCTCAATGTCATCGGTGTCGATGCGACTGACAGGTTCATGAAGGATCTGGCTGGCGTGACTGAGCCTGAGAAGAAGCGCAAAATCATTGGCGCCGACTTCATCGAGGTGTTCAACGCCGAGGCCATGAAGATTCAAGACGCGCGTTGGCTCGGCCAGGGCACTATCTACCCCGATGTCATCGAGTCTACCTCTGTCAATGGCCCTTCCGCCACCATCAAGAGCCACCACAATGTCGGCGGACTCCCCGAGAAGATGAACCTCAAGCTCGTCGAGCCGCTCCGCCTCCTCTTCAAGGATGAGGTGCGTCGTGTCGGCGCAGCCCTCGAAATCGCGCCCGAGCTCCTTGGCCGTCACCCGTTCCCTGGCCCAGGCCTCGGCATCCGCATCCTTGGCGCTGTCACCCCCGAGAAGGTTCGCGTCCTTCAGGAGGCTGACGACATCTTCATCTCCGCCCTCCGCTCCGAAGGCCTCTATGACAAGGTTTGGCAGGCTGGCGTCATGCTCCTGCCCGTCCAGTCTGTCGGCGTGATGGGCGATGAGAGGACTTATGAGAACGCTGTGGCCCTCCGCGCTGTCACCTCGACTGATGGCATGACTGCCGACTGGGTGCACCTCCCATATGATTTCTTGGCGCGTGTCTCAAACGACATCATTAACAAGGTCCGTGGCGTCAACCGCGTAGTCTATGACATCAGCTCTAAGCCACCCGCTACCATCGAGTGGGAGTAGGCGCTGAGCCAATACAAATAATAAGCCTTCCGGCCATCCTCTTTTTGAGGGGACTCCGGGAGGCTTTTCCGTTTCTTCCCCTTTGCCATGATTTGCGATTGGGCTTTATTTTGGGCGTTTCTCTGATGCCTGTTTTGACATGGTCTCTCTTTTCTCTCTTCTGTTGATTGATTTTAAGAACAAATATAAGGAAACTCCCATCTATTTAGACTAACTTTGCGCAACGATATAAGCAACTGATGAAACACACTTATCGACTAATCTCACTGCTTCTGCTTCTCGTCTGCTGTCTTTTTGCCAATGCGCAGCGCAAGGTCAAATTCACGGTTCTTGAGGACGGGACGGAGCAGCCTATCATCTCAGCGGCCATCGCCACATCGGTCTCCGCTGATTTGAAAGACCCCTCTGGCTCTGCTACCGATGTCAATGGCGTGGCCATGGTCAGCATCCCACGTGGCGTCAAGGTCTACTATCAGGTCACGTCACTGGGCTTTGTGACACTCCGAGGGGAAATCGGGCCAAAGGACACAGAGGTCTCTCTCCACATGAAGGAGGATGTCATGAAGGTTAATGAGGTGGTTGTGACCGGCAGTCGCGCCGCACGCCCCATCAAGCTTAGCCCGGTCTCCACTCAAGTCATTGGTGGCAAGGAGCTTGTTGACGCAGGCTACGGAAACCTCCAGCAGGCTCTTCAGCAGGAGACGCCTGGCCTTAACATCCAAAAGGTGGGCTTTGGCAACGAGATCTCTATGCAGGGTCTTGATGCCCGTCACGTCCTTTTTCTACTCGATGGCGAGCGCATGACTGGCGATATGGCTGGCAATCTTGACTATGAGCGCTTCAATCTTCACGCCATAGACAGGATTGAGGTGGTGAAGGGCGCCAGCTCGACCCTCTATGGCAGCCGTGCGTCTGGCGCGGTTATCAATCTCATCACCAAAAAGACGGTCAAGCCCCTTGATATTCAGGTGGGCGCGCGCTGGGGACAGATGAATGAGAGGAATTACTCCAATCCTCAGCCCAAGGATTTCCTCTATATGTTTGAGAAGAACTCGGACCGCCCTAACCTCCAAGGCTGGGTGTCGGCTGGTTTCAAGGCCGGCAAGCGGGTCACTTCGCAGACCGATGTGTGGTACAGCTCGTCTGACGCCTTCTACATGTATCAGGCGGATAATGACAAGAAGGTCTATACGGCTCAAGCCAATGATTTCCTCACTGCCGACACGACGGTGGTCAGCACTGCCGCCCGTTCGCCCATGGGCATTGAGGGCACTGAGCATATATCAGCTCAGCAGAAGCTCTTCATAGATCCTTGTGACGGCCTCTCTATTCTCGCCTATGGCAACTATTTCTTCATGAACACCTATGACCTGGTGCAAGACATGACTTTCAGCCAAGCTGAGGATTGGACCGTCGGCGGAAAGATATATTGGACTCTCAAGGACTGGTTCAAGGTCACGGTCAGCATGCACGCCGATTTTTATGACAGGTACAAGCGCCACGAGCGCATTGACTATCGCATGAAGGTCTATGACAGTAAGATTCTCCAGCCCCGACTGACCATCTCGAGCAAATATTTTTCTGGTCACGACCTCGTCTTCGGTGTTGAGCATATCAGTGACGACCTCACGTCCGACCGCTTCAATGGCGACGCCTCGCACACCATGCGCAACCGTGCGCTCAAGGAGACCGAGTATTTCCTCCAGGATGAATGGACCATCAGCAAGCAGTGGATGGTGTCCGTGGGTGTGCGCACCAATTTCAGCCATGCTTTCGGACTCATGGCCATGCCCAAGGTGGCCGCCAAGTGGAACGCCAACGACAATTGGGCCATCCGAGCCAACTATTCCATGGGCTACCGCTCGCCATCCATCAAGGAGCTCTTTTTCAACTGGGATCACCTCGGCATGTTCATGATCAAGGGAAATGAGGATCTACAGCCTGAGAAGAATAACTATGTGAGCCTCGGGGCTGAGTTCTCGACCGACAATTTCTTTATCTCGGCCAACGCCTATGGCAATTTCTTCCATGACAAGATTGAGGGTGTCTGGAGGATATATGACATGCAATATAATTTCGAGTACACGAATCTCTCAAGCCAAAGGCTCCTTGGCGTCGAGTCTATCCTTAAATGGCATTTCCTTGACCACTTCACGCTCAATGGCACCTACTCGTTCGTCAATGTGTCTAAGCTTGACGGCGTGCAGGTCAACACCACGTCGCCCCATGCCGCCACCGGCAGTCTCGACTATAAGCTCAACAGGAGGAACTACCGCCTCGGCGCCACATTCTCAGCCTCCTACATGGGAACGAAGAAGTTCGACGTCCAGGACCGACTGACGGTCAACGGCGACAGCCACGACGCCTATTTCCGTTGCGAGCTGCCCGCCTACGTGCTTTGCAACGTGTCTGTCAACCACACTTTTTTCAACAAGGCCAAGCTCACTCTCGGCGTGGATAATGTTTTCAATTATGTCCCCAAGACTCTCGGCTCCGGCATCACTATCTTCAATGTCCCTGCCACCCCTGGCGCACGCTTCCATGTGCAACTCGAGCTTCTGGTGGATGAGATTGTCAAGGCTTTCAAAAAAGATTAATCATGAGGAAGAATATATTATCCTGTCTGCTGTCTCTCGCCATAGCCACAGTCGCCACAAGTTGCGTGGAGTATGACGCCGAGCCGTTCACCGGGCATAAGCTGCCGCGCGTGACGGGCTATAAGAGCGGAGTCACGAACGATTGGCTCTATTATAATCTCAACACAGGCACGCGCTATAACGCCATCGCGCCCAACCGCGACATCAAGGAGGGTGAGCAAATCACGAATGAGGATGTGGCCATGGACTGGGACATAGCCTTTTGCGGATTCCGCCTGCGAACCAATAGCGGCACGAGCGGCATAGGCAATGGCGGCGCTGTGGACCTCGGCTACGGCGACTATGACAAGTGGACTTCCAAGGACCAGGTCATGAACCTTGAGTTCACGCCTGACAATGACACGACTGTCTATATCGTCTACTCCACCAGCGACTGGTCCGCCTATCTCGTCCAGCGTGCGCTCAATGGGGAGATTAAGTATGAGGATTTTGACAAATACCCGTGGTTCGACCCCAACCGCGGCCCTCAGCAGATGCTGACGAGCGCAAACCCCGTTCTGGCCAACGCCATGAGTTTCTCCGGCCCGCCACCCGTCTATTCCGCCTCTTTCCACACATATGGAATCAGGTCGGCCGATGGCGAGCGATACTATAAGTTCCAGCTCATTTCGTGGTACGATGCCAATGTCCAAATTGGCGACGAGGGCGGCGAGCTTAGTTTCTATCTTGACGAGCTGCCGTGAAAAGACGGAGTTTTGGTCGGAAGTTCATGACTTATTGAAAAACAATTAACCGCGCCGGGGGGCTCGCCTCCGACGCGGTTTCGTTATTACTAAATGATTCTCCTATATGTCTATACCGATGTTATATCTCAGCAATCAATGGCCTTATGATGCATATCCTGTGCTCTAAGTTTCTAAATTGTCTCTTTGTCAGGCAGTCTGTTATGGTTTCGTAAATCATGATTGCCCTTTGAAATAACGATTGGTAATATGGTTTGGCTTCCGCCTCATCACCGCTATGCCCAGTCACAAACCTGTTTATCTCGTGGAGCATCTCTTTTAGCTCTTTGACGTTCTGTCTTATTGCCGCTTTTGCTGTCTTCTCTTGATATCTTTCGTTTCGTTGCAGATGTCGCTCGTCTTGCAGATAATGTTTGTCTGTGTATGGTTGCGATGTGACGTGCCAGCAGTTGCAAGCCCCGCAATAGTAGCTTCTGATTGGCGTCAGGCCATTCTCTTCCAGTATCTCTGCGGCGTTATACTTCAAAAATCTGTTTGCCTCTTGCTCTGTCGCGAACTGAATTTTCGATTTGCCGCAATACGGGCAATGAATTTTACTTTTTCGTGGTTTCATATAATCAGTTATTTTAAAATACATATTAATAACGGTCAACGGCGGCTTTTGTTTTGTCCGCATTGATTTTTCTCATAGGCTGTTCCGTCTGCCGAAACGGTGACGTAAAAAGCGGCCGCGCCGAGACTCCCATGTCCCGACGCGGCCGCACGTTTTATATATGGAAAAGGAATTTCTGGATGCCGATGCGCCTATTGCTGAAGGTCGATGGCGAAGTAGCGGACACGCCCGTCCGGGTAGAGTCCGGCAATGAACAGTCCGTCAGACGCCGATGCCACAATCTGCTGGAAGTCGCGCACTGATGTCAGTGGCATGCGGTTGGCCTTGGTGATGATGAAGCCCTCTCGAACACCTGCGTCCTTGAGCTTGCCGTCCGACAGGCTCTCTACTTTCAACCCGTAACGCAGACCGAGGCTGTTGTACTCTTTTTCTGACACTGGCGTCAACTTTGCTCCGAGCATAGACTCGTCAGCTCCCTTCACGACGCCGGTAGTGCCGCGCACGTTACGCAGTGTGGCTACGCGTTCGATGGTCTTGCCGTCACGGAACATGGTCAGCTTGATCGAGTCGCCCGGGCGATGCTGGGCAACGCGGCTCTGCAGCTCAGCCACCGAGTTGACCGCCTCGTCGTCAATCTTGGTGATGACGTCCTTCTCTTTCACTCCAGCCTCTTTGGCCGCGCCTCCGTCAGAAACGGCTGCGACAAGCACGCCCTCGGGCTTTTTCATGCCGAGCGACTCTGCCGTCTTGGCGTCTATCTCGCCTATGGAGACGCCGAGCAAGGCGCGCTGGACCTCACCATATGTCATCAGGTCCTGTGCCACTTTCTGGGCTATGTTGGACGGCACTGCGAACGAGTAGCCCGAGAATGAACCCGTCGGTGAGGCTATCGCCGTGTTGATGCCTATAACCTCGCCCTGCGTGTTGACCAAGGCCCCGCCACTGTTGCCGGGGTTGACGGCGGCGTCGGTCTGGATGAACGACTCGATGGCCATGTTTGACGTGTTGATGCCCATGTGGCGACCCTTGGCCGAGACGATGCCTGCCGTGACTGTGCTCGTCAGGTTGAACGGGTTGCCAACGGCAAGAACCCACTCGCCAATCTTCACTCCGTCCGAGTTGCCGAATCTGAGGGGCGTCAGCCCGTCCGCGTCAATCTTGATGAGGGCTATGTCCGTAGTGGGGTCCGTGCCGACAAGGGTGGCCTTGAAGTCGCGCTTGTCGTTAAGCACGACCTCTATGTTGTCGGCGTTCTCAATCACGTGGTTGTTGGTGACGATATAACCGTCAGCGCTTATGATGACGCCCGAGCCGGCCCCCTGTATGGGCTCCGACCGCTGCTGCTGACGGCCAAAGCCCGGCCCGAAGAAGAAGTCGAAGAGGTCGCTCCCGCCATAGCTCTGCTGCTGGCTCTGCTGGGTCACTTTGACGTGGACCACTCCGTTGACTGTCTGCTCGGCGGCGGTGGTGAAATCTGTCGGGGCGGCTGAGGCATATGACACGTTGTGGACAGGCACCGTCTGCTGAGTGAGGGCAATCTGAGGCTGCGAGGCCACGTAACGTGAGTAAAGATAGGCGCCAAAGGCCGTGCTGGCCATGCATACGCCTGTAATCATCAGATATTTCTTGATTTCCATGATAGAAACTCTTTTTTCTCGTTTTCTTGTCGCAAAGATGGGGCGTCCCTGCGCTCACTCAAAAAATATTCAACATTCAGACCATTCTGCTCATTCATCATTCCCTCTGACAAAATGTCACGTTTGTTGATGCCGCGGAGCATGTTGGCTTATGGCTCGCGCCGTTCGGTCTCATTATGATGACTTTCATCGGGCTAATACTGCCCGTCGTTGACTAATGGATGTCACGCGCGTGGAAATGTTGGGCGGATGGATTAACTTTGCCGCAAGTTAAAAACTAAGGCTCTTATATTATGAAACTACTCATATTAGGTCTCGGCGGTCAGGAAATCCTCCTCATCGCAATTCTTGCGCTCCTTTTCTTTGGCGGCAAAAAGATCCCTGAACTGATGGGCGGTCTGGGCAAAGGTGTCAAGAGCTTCCGCGACGCCATGGACGGCAAGACCCCGGACAAGCAGGAGGAAAAGACCGAGAACAAGTCGGACAATAAAGACGACGCCAAGGCGTGACGGGCAGCGAGGATAAAACTTTTTGGGAGCATCTGGATGACCTTCGCAAGCTCATCATCCGGATTCTCTGCGTGGTGGGCGTGGCTGTCGTCGCCTGTTTCTGTTTCAAGGAGACGCTTTTCGGCATTGTGCTCGCCCCCGCCCATGAGGACTTTTTTCTCTATCGGCTCCTGAGCGGTATAGCCACGCCCAGTCTCCCGTCTGGTCTCATCAACACAGGTCTGGCGGGTCAGCTCATGACCCACTTCAAGGTAGCGATGGGTGCTGGCATCGTCGTCAGCGCGCCTGTCGTCATCTATATGGTGGCGCGCTATGTCGCCCCGGCCCTTTATCCCGGTGAGAGGATGGCCATGCGCATGGCTTTCGGGTGGGGGACGCTGCTCTTTCTGCTCGGCATGTTCGTGGCCTATTCGCTGGTGTTCCCTTTGGCTTTTCAGTTCCTTGCTAATTATGAGGTCTCTGCCGAGGTAGTGAATATGTTCACGCTCGATTCCTACATTGACAATCTGCTGCTCTTGTGTCTGCTCATGGGCGTCCTCTTCGAGCTGCCCATGGTGGCGGTAATCCTTGGCAAGATAGGACTCGTGTCGTCCTCCCTCATGAAAAAATACCGCAGGCACGCAATTCTGGCCATAGTGACGGTGGCTGCCATCATAACACCGACAACCGACATTTTCACGCTCACGCTGGTCTCTTTGCCAGTCTATCTGCTCTACGAGGTGAGCGTCCATTTGGTCAAGTGAGCCAAAAGGGCTAACTTCGCGACATCAATAAATATCAATCAAGCGGCTTAAGCTCAAGGGCGAAAACCCCGTCGCTTAGGAAACCGCGCCGCCGCTACCGGCTGTGAAGCAGGAGGGCACGGCGAACAAACCTAATCATTAAGATCGATCAAGTAAAAAAATGGGAAACTTAGTGGCAATCGTGGGCAGGCCGAATGTCGGCAAGTCCACTCTCTTCAACCGCCTCACAGGAACACGCTCGGCCATCGTGGACGAGACTGCCGGCGTCACACGCGACCGTCAGTACGGCAAGGTGTTCTGGAATGGCAAAGAGTTCTCCATCATTGACACGGGCGGCTACTCCGCCAACTCCGACGACGTCTTCGAGGGCGAAATCCGCAAACAGGTTAAACTCGCCATTGACGAGGCCGCTGTAATCCTCTTCGTCGTTGACGTCCTCACTGGCGTCACCGACTATGACGACATGGTGGCCGACATGCTCCGCCGATGCCGCAAACCGGTAGTCGTCGTGGCCAATAAGGTTGACACCGGCGACAAACTCGTCGACATGCACGAGTTCCACTCTTTCGGACTCGGCGAAATCTACCCCATAAGCTCTGCCTCGGGCAGCGGCACGGGCGACCTGCTTGACAGGCTCCTCGAACTGCTCCCCCCCGATGTCACTTCGGACATTGACGACTCTCTGCCCAAGTTCACTGTCGTCGGCCGACCCAACGCTGGCAAGAGCTCTATCATCAATGCTTTCATTGGCGAGGACCGTAACATCGTGACCGATGTGGCCGGCACTACCCGCGACTCCATCTTCACGCGTTACAATAAGTTCGGCAAGGATTTTTATCTCGTTGACACTGCCGGACTTCGCAAGAAGAACAAGGAGAAGGACGATGTGGAGTTCTACTCCACCATGCGCAGCGTGCGTGCCATCGAGAGCGCCGACGTCTGCATCCTCATGATTGACGCCACCCGCGGTCTCGAGAGCCAGGACAAGAAAATCTTCGGACTCGTTGAGCGAAACAAGAAAGGCGTTGTGGTTGTCGTCAACAAGTGGGACCTCATCGAGAAGGGCAACAATACCATGAAGGAGTGGGAGGAGAACATCCGCCGCGAGTTCGCTCCCTACACCGACATACCCATCGTGTTCACCTCTGTCCCCACCAAGCAGCGCATCCATCAGGTCGTCGAGCAGGCTTGCCGCGTCTATGACAACATGAAGAGAAAGGTCGGCACGTCCCAGCTCAATGAGCTCATGCTCCCTCTCATCGAGAGCTTCCCGCCCCCAATGTACAAGGGAAAGGTCGTTAAAATCAAGTATGTGACGCAAATCCCGACCCCGACCCCGACTTTCGCTTTCTTCTGCAATCTGCCCCAGTATGTCCGTGAGCCATATATGAGGCGCTTGGAGAACATCATCCGCAAGCAGTGGGACTTCTCCGGCGTGCCGGTCGGCATTGTCATGAGAAAGAAGTAATAAAATGAAATTAGCTGATGCCTTGGCTTGCCTTGTCGGCGGAGTCCGCACGGTCTTCGTCTCCATCATAACCAAGCCGCGTGTTTTCCGCGAGGCGGCTTTCGCCGTCGATGTGGCCATCAGCCTGACGCTGGCCATCTTCCCGGGTATGTCCGGGTGGGTGGCCTGCGTCAGCTATTTCCTCCTGAGGGATGTCCTGACCGCAAGCCGGCAGAGTCTCGGCAAGGGCCTTTACGGGCTCGTCGTGGTCCGTGAGTCAGACGGCAGGCAAATATCATGGCAGATGTCCATTGTGCGCAGCCTGCTCATGCTTGCCCCCCCGGTCAATCTTGTGGATATCTTCTATTTCATCCGGGATGGCCGTCGGCTGACTGACCAATGGCTTGGCTTTGACGTGGTTCGTGACAAAGTGGATGAAAAATCGCAAAACGATGCTGAGGGGGAAAATCCACCAAACGAGGAGTAATGTCCACCCGCGTTAAATGTACATTTACGAATTTCGTGTATCGTTAACAGACGAAGACGCGAATGTCGTACAAGATTACATCATACTTCAAAAATATAGCGTTGCTCACCTCTTGCGCGGCCATCTTGGCCTCGTGCGGCAACGTCAGTCAACAGGCTCCCGCTGAACCTGCGTCAGGTGATCCCGCCAATTGCGACACAGCTGGTGTGGCCGATCCTCTTCAGCGACCAGAGCCCCCAATGGGCGACCCCACGCGCCCTGTGGCTCATGACCCGGTAATCGCCACGCAAGGCGACACTATATACGCCTTCTCCACCGGCTACGGCGTCATGCAACTCCACTCTGTGGATCTCAAGGAGTGGACTGTCGATGGCCCGTGCATTGAGGCTCTCCCGGACTGGGTCAAACAACATAACCCAGAGGCCTCTATGCACCTTTGGGCTCCTGATATTATTTATGCCAACGGGCTTTGGCATCTTTTCTATTGTAGCTCAGTCTTTGCCAAGAATATATCTGTCATTGGACATCTGACCAATAAGACGCTCAACCGCTCAAGTAAGGACTATAAGTGGGTTGACTGCGGACTTATGATTGAGTCAATCCCGCATCGTGATTTTTGGAATGCCATCGATCCTAACATCGTCCTTTGTGGCGACGGGTCTGCCTGGATGACTTTCGGCTCTTTCTGGGGCGGTATCAAGCTCGTAAGGCTTGAGTCCGATCTTAGCTCTTTGGCCGAGCCGCAGCAGTGGTTCACCATTGCGTCTCGCCCTCGCACTCAGACGCTGACCGCCGACGACCCCGGCGATGGTGCTGTCGAGGCTCCTTTCATTTTCAAGCGGGGCGGATGGTTCTATCTCTTTGTCTCTTTTGACTATTGCTGCCGTGGTGAGGCCAGCACTTATCATGTGGTGTGTGGCCGAAGCCGTGACATTCAGGGGCCCTATGAGGATCGCTCTGGCATGAGGATGGATTTGGGTGGCGGCACTCGGGTTGACATTCCCGAGGCTGATAAGGAGCGTTATGTCGCTGCCGGCCATTGCGCTGTCGTCACACTCCGCGGCCACGATTATATGGCGCTGCACGGCTATCCGCGCAACGACGGACCGGCTGAACTCATGCTCCGACGGCTCGAATGGAGCGATGATGGCTGGCCCACTATGAAATGAAGTTAAGTCATGTTTTGATAATTGGTTTGTAATCAGTCCTCCCCCGTTCAGGAGTAATGTCCTGGGCGGGGGATCCTGTTTCTTCTCGCCTCGCCTTTTGGGCACCCTTTTTCTGTTACTCCCCGTCTCCTGCCTCGTGTGCTGTCAGATTAACTTTCCTTTTTTTGGGGGGGGCGGATGTCTGATAATCATAGTCCGCTCTTCCGTCCCATCTTGTCTCTGAGCGGAGTTCGGAAGCAAATTGTTGTCAATCTCCCCTTACTCTTGTGAACTTGTGACACGGATAATTATCGCGATGTCGGTAGTATAAAAAGAGTCCCCGGCGTGGATTCATATTCATGCCGGGGACTCTTTTAATTGATTTTTTTTGGGGGGCTGGGGAGATGAGCTGTCATTCTATTTGAACTCTGTAGAGGGCGACCACGGGGTTGTCGTCATGCCTCACCCCGGCAATCTTTAGCTTCTCCTGCTCAGGGATTACGTGGCCGAGAAAGTGGTATCCTTGTCCGTCATCTGTCTGGTACGTGTTGAACAAAGCGGCGTAATAATCTCCCATTGTGGCGACCGGATTGAAAATTGGCGGCAGCACCCTGTAGTCCAATATCGGAAGTCCTCCGGCCAAGTTGCCCGTCCTCTTGTCATAAAACGCGTATACGGTCATGGCGCGGATGTTCTGTATTTTGAAAAAGACCCCGCTCAATGTCATCTGGGCGTTACCGGCGAAGAAATACAAGTTCTCGTCACCTTGCGACCCCTTGGACTTTTTCACGTTTACCCACTCTGGCAGGCTGTGACGCTTGTAATTCAATGCGTATCTGGCTGCCAACCCGTCATCTGTGAGCGTGAAAATCGTGTCGCAAAAACTACGCCCAATCACAATGCCCTCGTCAGAGTAGGGAAGTGCCACGCCCTCCCGTGGTGGTGTGTCTTCCTTCTGCTTGCCCGGAATGTAGGTGGGCAGCGACCCCTCGCGGTCCATCACGAGATATGACGACTTCTCGCTCAAGTCGCCTATGGACTGGTTGTCGTCGTTCACGTCCGTCCATATCGCCATGGTGTTGCTTGTGGCTGTTGTGGCGAATGCGCTGAATTGCAATGGCACAGTCTCCGCGCTCAGCCTGTTGCACTCCATGTCATAATGACCTATGCTGCCTTGGGCGAAAACGAGAATCTCATTGTTAGACCTGTCAAGTGTGTAGTCTGTCTCCATCGGGTTCGGCCCGAGAGGAATTCTCCCGACGTATTTACCCGCAGTGCTGAAAACCCTCACACAGCTTTCGTCCGAGATGATGATGTGGCTGCTTGTCATGATTACTCGGCGAGCCTTGCCTATTTTGCTCTCTGTGGTGGTCTCAAGCGGAACGAGGCGAATATCCCTCACGATGTCGGCCAGGTCAAAACCTTTGCCATCGAAAAGCCCGTCCGCGTCAATGCTTATCAATTGCGTCGTGTCTGTGGCAAGCGGCTGCGATTTGTCGGCTGCAAGCCGAGCAATCTGCTCCTGTGTCCCGCGCAGTCTGCTGCGTTTCTGCTTGTCGCAGCCCGTCATGGTTATTGTGTTTAATAGCAGAAGTGCGGTCACAACGAAGATTCTGCTTCTACTGTACATTACGTTCCTCGTTTTGTGAAATAATGACAAAATTATAAATGTATTTTAATACTGCAAAATAAACATAAATGTTTTAACACTTTATATCGTATCAGAAGTCCGCAATTATTGCCTTGCCAATGTGAATGAAGGTAGGTTTTTAAGGATGTTTATTCGCTTAAAATGCTTAATTTTGAACTCAACTAAAATTTATCGTGGGAAAGGACAAGCGATATAATTCTCGCGAAGAGTCGTTCTGGACGAGGCTTCACGACAAGCTGCCGGCCGTGGTCGGAGTGCTGCTGCTCGCGTCGGCTTGTGTATTTGCGGTCATTGTCTTTCTCCCCTTCGTCCCTGAGGGGGATGGTTATCATGTCATTGATGAAGAGAATGACAAGGCCTGTCTCGCACATTGCGAGATCCCGGAGGACAGTGTGCTGGCCATTCCTTCGCAAGTAGGCCATTTTTGGCATAAATATTCAGTTCAAAGGATTGAGAGTCACGCCTTCGAAGGCTGTGACACCATTGCCGAGCTTATCATCCCCGAGGGCGTCACTACAATCGGCTTCAGCTCTTTCTACGGTTGCAAGAATATCAGGCGGATGACGTTGCCCGCTTCACTCGTTGAGATTTGCGACGGCGCTTTTTATGGATGCTCCTCGCTCAAAAAGGTTGAAATCCGCCCCGAGTACAGGATGGGTGAGTTTGTCTTTGAGCACTGCACGAGTCTCTCCGAGGTCAATATTGACGAGGGTGTGACCCGCATCGAGCGAAGTACTTTTTGCGGATGCGTCTCTCTCGCTGATGTCCATTTCCCGCAGTCGCTCGTCTCAATCGACCCCTTGGCGTTTAAAGATTGCGAGTCGCTTGTCGAGGTCGTTATCCCCGATGGTGTCCGCGACTTGGGCGGGTGCGCTTTCGAGATGTGCACCTCACTCCGCAGTGTGGTCATCCCGCCCCACGTCCTGGGCATCGGCGTGACTGCCTTTAATGGATGCTCCAATCTCCGCAATGTAAGTTGCCGTGCCGAGCTGCCGCCTCCCCTTGGCAGCTCCGTTTTCGAGGGTGTCAGCCCGGCCTGTGTACTCCATGTGCCCATCGGCTCGGCCGACTTGTATCGAAAGTCTCCGTGGGCGGAATTTTTCAAGGTGATTGTTGAGGATTAGTGCCCTCGGCGTGTCCTGTTTTCTCTTTTCTCTGTAATTCTTTTCTTATGTCTGACGCCCGACGCTCTTTGTCGCGCAATGTCATCGAACTCTTAGCTCCCGCCCGCGATGCTGAATGCGCAAGGGCGGCTATTGACCATGGAGCCGACGCTATATATATAGGTGCGCCGCAGTTCGGCGCACGCAAGGCCGCAGCCAATTCGCTCTCCGACATCCGGGATATCGTGGCCTATGCGCACACTTTCGGCGTGAGGGTTCACGTGGCGTTGAACACTGTTCTCTACGACCGCGAGGTGGCCGAAGCCCGACGCCTCGCTTGGGATCTCTACCATGCCGGCGTGGATGTGCTTATTGTCCAGGACGCCGCGCTTCTCGATGCGGCTGCCATGCCGCCCATTGAAATACACGCCTCCACGCAGTGCGACAACCGCTCGGTGGACAAGGTCCTGTTTTGGCAGAAGATTGGACTCCGCCAAGTTGTGCTGGCCCGAGAGTTGTCTGTTGATGAAATTGCAGCCATCGCTCGGCGGACTACTGTGAGGCTTGAGGCTTTCATTCATGGCGCCCTGTGTGTCTCCTATAGTGGCCAGTGCTATATGAGCTATGCGCTTGGCGGACGCTCTGCCAACCGTGGCGAGTGCGCTCAGCCTTGCCGCCTCCCGTATGACGTGCTCTCCAAAGACGGACAGTCGCTCATGCGTCACGCCTATCCGCTCTGCCTCAAGGATAATAACCAGTCCGCCAACATTGAGGCTCTCATTGATGCAGGGGTGTCTTCTTTCAAAATCGAGGGTAGGCTTAAGGACGCCGGGTATGTGGCCAACGTGACGCTCCACTACCGGCGGATAATCAATCAAATCCTTGAACGACGCCCTGACCTTCAGCCTCTCTCGTGTGGAACGGTGATGGCTGGCTTCGACCCTGATCCGTCCAAGAGTTTCAACCGCGGCTTCACCGACTATTTCGCCCATGGGCGGAAGCCGGATATTTGGCAGCCTGTCTCCCCTAAGTCTATTGGCGAGTTCGTGGGTAAGGTGACAGCCGTTCGGCACCCCGATGCGCTGACCATATCTACCAAGGTGGCTTTGGCCAATGGCGACGGGCTTTGCTTTGTCGGTGCCCAATCCGCCTCTTTCTCCGGCACAAAAATCAACACTGTGAGGCAGGGGCCGAAATCTGCTGATGTTTGCGTGCAAAGCATTAAGGGGGTGAAGGTGGGCGACAGCGCGTTCCGCAATTCCGATCTGGTGTTTGACAAGACCCTCAAATCCGATAAGACCCGGAGGTCTGTTCCTGTCAATATAAATGTGTCTTATTCCGACGGTAACCTTGTCGTCTCCATTGATGATGATGACGATGTCGTCTCGACCACCATGCGCCACATCGATGCTTCGCCTGCCCGAGACCCTGACGCGTCGCGAGAGCAGATTGTCCGCGCTTTCTCTAAGAGTGGCGGGACTGCTTTCTCTGTCGGTGGCGTGACGGTCGATGACGCGGCTTCGAGGCTCTTCTTTGCGGCTTCGGAGCTTAACTCTGTCCGCCGCGACGCCTTAGATGCCCACGCCCTGTCGCGCCAAGCCTTTTTCTCACCATGCGATGTCGTCCGCCAACCCGCAGGTGACGCTGTCTGGCCTTTCCCCGAGATTGTACGCTCATCTAATGTCATTAACGCCGAGGCTCGCAAATTCTACGAATCGCATGGCGCCTCTTTCTCTGATTGGGGTTATGAGAGGCATGACGATGGTTGCAAGGGACAAAGACTAATGACGACCCGCCACTGCATAATGAACGCTCTCGGCAAGTGTCTGCGCAAACACCCGGAGTGCGCTAAGCTCACGCCTCTGACACTTAAAGGAGAGGACGGGCGGACTTTTACGGTCGTGATGAACTGCAAAGACTGTCAGATGGAGATATCCTGACTTGCCTTATTT
Source organism: bacterium (assembly GCA_963658925.1). Taxonomy (GTDB): domain Bacteria; phylum Bacteroidota; class Bacteroidia; order Bacteroidales; family Marinilabiliaceae; genus W3P20-009. The sequence continues at coordinate 16,338 of CAVKRQ010000011.1, read as the reverse complement.
TCTAAAAGCCAACTTTGGTAATTCCAAGGTTGGTTTTTTTATATGTCTGGATTTTACGTACTTAAGCCAGTAGTCCAGTTTCGTAACTGAATTTTCTCATCTCACCTCTTGCGCGGCAAATATTAATACGTAATTTTGTGGTGTACTATTAGTCTATAACACTAATACCTGAAGCATGATACATCTTCGCGACATAAACAAGACATACAACAACGGGGCTCCGCTCCATGTGCTCAAGGGCATTAACCTTGACATTGAGAGGGGCGAGTTTGTCTCTATCATGGGCGCGTCGGGCTCTGGCAAGTCAACCCTGCTCAACATCCTTGGCATTTTGGATAATTATGACTCTGGTGAATACCGTTTGGCGGGAAATCTGGTCAAGGATCTTTCAGAAAATAAGGCTGCCGAGTTCCGCAACAGGCTTATCGGCTTCATCTTCCAGTCGTTTAACCTCATCTCGTTCAAGAATGCTGTTGAGAATGTGGCGCTTCCGCTCTTCTACCAAGGAGTCAACCGCAAGAAGCGCAACATGATGGCCATGGAGTATCTCGACCGTCTCGGACTGGCCGAGTGGGCCAATCACATGCCCAATGAGATGTCCGGCGGTCAAAAGCAGAGGGTGGCCATAGCGCGTGCGCTCATCGCTCACCCTCAGATTATTCTGGCGGATGAGCCCACTGGCGCATTGGACAGCAAGACGTCGGTCGAGGTCATGGAAATCCTGAAAAATCTTCACAAGGATGAAGGGCTGACTATCGTGGTGGTCACTCATGAGAGCGGCGTGGCCAATCAGACTGACAAAATCATCCACATAAAGGATGGTCTCATTGGCAGCATCGAGGAGAATTTCAACCACGATGCGTCTCCATTCGGTCAAAACGGATACATGAAATAGAAAGCAGAGGGCTATGTTTGATGTCATAACAGAGATTGTCGCAAGCATCCGCCGCAATAAGTTGCGCACGGCTCTCACGGGTTTCGCCGTGGCGTGGGGCATTTTCATCCTTATTGTGCTGCTTGGCGCCGGTAATGGCTTAATCCATGCGTTTGAGACCCACAGCACCCAGAGGGCGCTCAACAGCGTGAAGGTCTATCCCGGCTGGGCCAGCAAACCCTATGAGGGACTGAAGGAGGGTAGGGCGGTCAATCTTGACAACGGAGACCTCGAACTGACTAAGTCGCAGTTCCCTGACAATGTTGACGAGATTGGGGCATACGTCTATCAGGGCAGCTGCACCGTGAGTTACGGCTCTGAGTACATAAGCGCGGGTCTCGATGGCCATTACCCCAACGAGGTCAAGATTTCTGGCCTCAAGATGGTCAAGGGACGCTATATCAATGATATGGACATCCGCGATTGCCGCAAGGTGGTCGTCGTCAATGAGAAGACGGAGTCTGTGCTCTTCGGCCATGAGGATGCTATCGGCCATTTTGTCAACATAGGCGATGTGGCATACAAGGTTGTCGGCGTCCTCAAGTCAGACTATCAGAACGGCGAGGCCCATATCCCTTTCACCACGCTTCAGGTCATATATGGCAAGGGCGCAAATCTTGAGAATTACGCCTTCACCACTAAGGGGCTTGAGACTCAGGAGGCAAATGACGCATTCGAGGCCGAGCTCAGAAAGAAGCTTGGCCAAAAGCACCATTTCGCGGCCGACGATGGTGGAGCCGTGTGGTTCTGGAACCGCATGACGCAATATCTTCAGACAACTCAGGCCATGAATATCCTCCGGACTGCCATATGGATCATCGGCATTTTCACCCTTGTCAGCGGAATTGTCGGTGTCTCCAATATCATGCTTATAACGGTCAAGGAGCGAACTCGCGAGTTCGGCATACGCAAGGCTCTTGGGGCTAAGTCGAGGTCTATCCTCGCCATGGTCATGGCTGAGAGTGTCGCCATCACCACTTTCTTCGGCTATATAGGCATGGTGGCGGGCATCGGGGTCACTGAGTTGGCCAATAGCATAATCAATGAGAATGGTGATGCCGGTGGGCCCTTCTCGTCTTCAGCCGTATTCTCCGACCCGACGGTCGATCTCTCCATCGCCATTCAGGCTACCCTGGCCCTTATCGTGGCTGGCTCAATCGCCGGTTTTGTGCCTGCGCGCAAGGCTGTCAAAATCAGGCCAATCGAGGCTCTAAGGGCCGATTAGCGAAGATAAGATTACAAAGATGAGAATTGACAAGGATACGGTTGAGGAGGTCATCTCAACCATAACAAGCAACCGCTCGCGGAGCCTGCTCACGGCTTTCGGCGTCTTCTGGGGCATCTTTATGCTCGTCAGTCTCGTGGGGGGCGGAAACGGCTTGCAGGATATGATGAAGGCCAATTTCGCTGGCTTCGCCACAAACTCGTGCTTCGTTTTCGCTCAGAACACCAGCGAGGCATATAAAGGTTTTCGCAAGGGGCGCCGATGGCGACTGACTAACGACGACATCACGAGACTGAGGGAGAGTGTTGAGGAGATTGAGGTCATCACGCCTACTCTTGCCGACTGGGGCAAGACGGCTGTCCATGGTGACAAGAAGTACGCTTGCTCCATCAAGGGCCTCGTGCCCGAATATGACGCCATCGAGAATCAAAAGGTCATTTATGGGCGTTTCCTTAATGACCTCGACATGAGGGACTCGCGTAAGGTGTGCGTGCTCGGCAAGCGTGTCTCTGAGGCTCTCTTTGGCAATGGTGAGAATCCTTGCGGCTCCTATGTCAGGGTCGATGGCATTTATTATCAGGTTGTCGGCGTGGTCGGGTCTAATGACAATATCAACATCTCAGGCAATGCGTCCGAGCAAGTTATCATCCCCATCACTATATTCCAGTCCGCCTATAATTACGGCAATGTCATTGATGTGGTCAACATCAAGATGAAGCCGGGGTGCAAGGTGTCTGAGGTAAAACCTAAAATCGAGGCGGTCGTCAAGTCCGCCCACATGATTGCGCCTAATGACCCGCAGGCCGTCGCAATCTTTGACGCTGAGGAACTGTTCTCTATGATGGATAACCTCTTCATCGGCATCAAGGCGCTCGTCTTGCTTGTCGGCATCGGCACTCTGCTGGCGGGCATCATTGGTGTGTCAAACATCATGATGGTTTCGGTCAGGGAGCGAACTGTCGAGATCGGCATCCGCCGAGCCATTGGCGCTCGCCCACGCGACATCATGCAGCAAATCCTGTCAGAGAGTGTGGTGCTGACGTTCGTGGCTGGCATGTTTGGCATCAGCGCCGGGGTCGGACTTCTCTCCATCTGCGAGAAAATTGGCGACAAAGGGTATGTCTATGGCTTCCAAGTCTCGTTCGGCACTGCCATCGCGATGCTCTTTGTCATCATAGCCCTCGGACTTGTAGCGGGATTGGCGCCCGCCTATCGTGCCATGGCCATCAAACCTGTCGATGCCATGAGGGATGAGTAGTAATCTGCGTTTTTTAATTTTCGGACATATAACTCGTATATAAAAATATCATTCTCCATGAAAAAGTACATCAAGATAGCTGTCGCTGTAATCGTGGCCCTGCTTTTCGTCTGGACTTTCTATTTCCTCTACCAGAAGTCGCTGCCAAAGACTATCACCTATGACATCGTCTCGCCTGAGCGCACCGACCTTGAGGTCAGCACTGTGGTAACCGGAAAGATTGAGCCGCGCGACGAGATTGACATTAAGCCGCAGATTTCCGGCATCATAGCTGAGATATATAAGGAGTCCGGTCAGACGGTCAAGGAGGGCGAGGTCATCGCCAAGGTCAAGGTAATCCCGGAAATGAGCTCTCTCAACTCGGCGCAGAGCCGCGTCCGCTTGGCAGACATATCGCTTAAGCAGGCTCAGACTGATTTCGACCGTATGCAGCGACTCTTTGATGACAAGCTTGTCTCGGCCGAGGAGTTCGAGAAGTCGGAGGTGAGCCTCAAGCAGGCAAAGGAGGAGAAACTGGCGGCCGATGACAACCTGGAGATTGTCAAGGAGGGCATCTCAAAGAGTAACGCCTCGCTCAGCAGCACTTTTATCCGATCCACCATAACAGGCCTTATTCTCGATGTGCCTGTCAAGGTGGGCAACTCGGTCATCATGAGCAACACGTTTAACGATGGCACCACCATCGCTACCGTGGCCGACATGACTAACCTTATCTTCAAGGGTAAGATTGACGAGACCGAGGTTGGCCGCATCTCCGAGGGCATGCCGGTCAAGATCACTCTCGGCGCCCTGCAGGGCGTCTCCATGGATGCCCGGCTGGAGTATATCTCACCCAAGGGCGTTGAGGAGAACGGTGCCAATCAGTTTGAGGTGAAAGCCGCTGTCTCCGTGCCTGATTCTGTTGTCATCCGCTCCGGATACAGCGCCAACGCGTCCATTGTTCTGAAGAGTGCCAAGGGTGTCATAGCATTGCCGGAGTCCGTGCTCGAGTTCAGTGGCGACACCTCTTTTGTCTATGTGCTGACTGATTCTGTCCCCGCGCAGTCCTTTGACCGCCGCAAGGTCGAACTCGGATTGAGTGACGGCATCAAGGTCGAGGTTAAGAGCGGTGTCGAGATGCCTGACAAAATTCGCTCAACCGCACAGCAGTAAGTCGTCCATCCCTCTCTTGCTTTTTTAATCATCTTATTCAGGGGATAATGAAACAGCATATCATCACTTTGACGGCAGCCTTGGCTTCCGCGTCTCTCTCTTTCGCTCAGCAGGCTGAGCCACAGACTGAGTGGACGCTCCGACAGTGCATAGACTATGCCGCCGAGCATAACAATACCATCCGTCAGCGCATGATTGAGCGTGACCAGTGCGAGAACACGCTCAGCACCCAGCGAGGTCAGCACCTGCCGAGCGTCTCGGCCTATGTCGGTCAGAATTTCGATTTCGGCCGCGGCCTGACGGTTAATAACACCTACGAGAACAAGAACACACGCAACACCAGCATGGGCATCCAGGCCAACATGACTCTCTTTGAGGGATTTCAGACGGTCAACAGTGTCAAGGTGTCGCAACTTAATCTTGATGCCGCCATCGCCAACCTCGATGCCGCACGCGAGGACCTGGGCATCAATGTGGCGCAGGCCTATCTGCAGGTCCTCTGCGCTAAGGAGTTGGCAGCCTCGGCTCATGAGCAGGCCGAGCTCAGTCAAGTGCAGTTGGACCACAAGGAGGCTCTGCTCAAGAATGGCAAGGCTTCCGAGGCCGATGTCTACGCGGCGCGCTCTCTCGTGGCGCAAGATAACATGAACGCCGTCAAGGCCGACAATGACTACTATTTGGCGCTCCTCGACCTCTCGCAACTCCTTGAGCTGCCATCACCCGACGGCTTGTCTGTGGCCATGCCGGACACTGCCATGTGCGCCGCCATTGTGGCCGGCCCCGAGGCCATTTATCAGGAGGCTCTCACTGCCAAGGCGTCCATCCGCGCGGCCCAAGTCAAGTCAGAGAGCGCTGAGCGTCAAATAGCTGTGGCCAAGGGCGCCTATTCGCCTACGCTTAGCCTTTCGGCAGGTGTCTCTACTGGCTACTACGCCGTCAGCGGGCAGGATGGTGACTCGTTCGGCTCGCAACTCGACCAAAATCTCGACAAGAGCATCTCGCTCTCTCTCTCCATCCCCATTTTCAACCGCTTCGCCTCGCGCAACAATATCCGGGCCGCCAAGATGTCCTACTCGTCGTCGCTCGTCGATCTCGATGACGCCCGCAAGAGCCTCTACAAGGAGATCCAGCAGGCTTACTATAATGCCGTGGCCGCCCAAGCCACCTATGCCAGCAGTCAGGCTGCCGCCGAGAGCGCCGATGCCGCCTACCGCTTAGCCGAGGGCAAATATTCATCTGGCCTCTCCTCCGCCACCGACTATGCCGAGGCGCGGACCAACCGCCTCACTGCCTTGGCTTCCATGATCCAGTATAAGTACGAGATGATTTTCCGCGGCAAGATTCTCGACTTCTACCGCGGCGCCGAGTTGAACTGACCCGCGCTCATAAAAATATTCCTGTTCCATTTCCCTTTGGTCGCAAAGTGGCACCCGCGCGTGGCTGCTCATTTTGCGTGATTACAAGTCGCGAGGCGTGCGCCATGGCTCTCTTACCATGGCGCACGCTTTGCAGTTTCCCTTATGTGAGTTATCTTTGCGACTATGAACTTGACAAAGAAACACATCATTATCGCGGCGTCGGTCTTTGGCGTCGTCGTCATAGTGCTTGTCGCGCTCCTTTTGCGCAGCAACAGTCAGATGAATGAGATGACGGAGGTCTTCTCCGAGGAGCGTCAGCAGCTTGTCTCTGACTATGAGGATCTCTCCGTGGCCTACGAGGGCATGCATACTGAGAATGACTCGCTCGATAACCTGCTCGGTGAGCAGCGTGCGCGTGTTGAGCAACTCACTGAGGAGCTGAAGACTCTCAAGGCCAGCAACGCAAGGAGAATCAAGGAGCTGCAAGGCGAACTGACCACTTTGCGGACTGTCATGCGCAGCTTTATCGTGCAGATTGATTCTCTCAACGCCACCAACAACGCCCTCCGTCAGCAGAATACTGAGATGAAGGGCCGCTTGGCAGACGTGAGCCGCGAAAAGGCCAACCTCCAGGAGCAGAATGAGACTTTGACGCAGAAGGTGACCGTGGCTCAGAGACTTGAGGCTGTCAATGTGGTTGCGACCCCGCTCAATGCCAAGGGGCGCAAGACCTCCTCTCTCTCCAAGGCGACCAAGATTCAAGTCTCTTTCACGCTTGCCAAGAATATTTCCGCCGAGGTCGGCATGAGGGATGTCTATCTCCGCATAACGCGTCCCGATGGCGACGTCCTCTTCCACTCTCCCAATGACACGTTCCGTTTTGAGGATGCCGACATCAAGTTCTCAGCCAAGCGTTCCATTGAATATGGCGGCGAGGACACCCCCGCTTCCATCTATTATAATGTGGAGATGGGCGATCTGATGGCAGGCCAATATGAGGCGGAGCTTTTCGCTGGTGGCGTCATCATTGGCCGTGCTAATTTCTCTGTCGATTAAATCCATCCGCAGGCTAACCTCCGCAGACTAAATCGTGAGGGGAAACGCCCTTCATAGAAGATAAAAAGTCTCCGCCCCACTCACGTGCTAATGTGAGTGGGGCGGAGACTTTTTTTTGACGCAAGCCGTCAGTCGGCTGTGACCGTCTACAGCGATATGACGCCTTCTATGGCGCAAACGGCCTGTGTGACACTCATCACGGCGTCGGCCGAGTCCATCACCGCCACGCATGTCACACCCACGTATTTGCCGCCTTTGCTGTCGCGGAATGTGACCTGGCCGTTTGCCGGGAGCAACTCCATTATGTTGTCAAGTTTGGCGCGGTCGTTGGGCAGCACGAACTTAAACATGTACTTCTGGGGCCATTTCTCAGCCTTTAGCTTCTCTCTGAGCCTCTCCATGCCGGCCTGCATGTCGGCTATCTGTTGTTGTGTGACCATGTCTTTATTTTTGTTGCGAGAGCAGCTGGAGCAGCTGGTTCGTCATCTCTTTCTGAGCCTCAAGCGACTTCTTCATCGCTTCTATGGCCTGCTCCTGATGCAAGAGCGTCTCGTTGAGCTTTGAGACGACGCTCACCAAGTCGCCACGGCGCAGCTTTTCGCCCAACTCACCCTCATAGTCCGCCCTGTCGCCCTTCTTTATGGGGCCGGTCCCGTCAACCAGCCAGTCGCGGTTCACCTCGGGGCAGAACTCTAAAATGCGGTTGATGTAAAGTGCCGACAACTTTCCGTCGCGGCGGATGAGCATGCTGTAGCGTGGGGGCGGCACGTTGCACTTCAGCAGGAACGACTGAAGGCTGCGCTCGCCTTTCAGGAAGACAAGTCGCTTGATGCGGCCGTCTAATGTGGTGTCGTCAAAGTTTGAATTGTTCATTTCTGTCTATCTGTTTCGCGGGGCTTTGCCCCGCTTGGTTTGTCAACCTAAACGCCCGGCGTTCCGACATGGTTGTCTGTCGGTGCGCCGGGCTGTAGTCTAATGGATGCCGGACTGTTAGCGTGAACTCTGTGGTGAGCGCGCTCGCCCGACTATGACATCGTGCGGATGTCGTGTCTAAAAGTAGTTGGGGCCACTCTCTTGGGTGTCCTTCTCTGCTTTCTTAGTTTGCTGTAACTCCGGCATGCAGGCGAAATCGTTGAATGCGGGCATACTGGACGTCTCATTGGATTCCTTGGGGCTGACAAGGCTGCCAGTCGGGGTGTTGAAGGAGAAGTATCCGTCAACCGTCTTAAGATTCTTTTTCATAGTGCGGATGTTTTATGAATTGTATAAGTTTTGTGCCAGTCCGTGAGGAGATTGAGACGAGTGGGGCGGGGCTCTCGCTTATTTGACTAAGCTTTCACCTTGTCTTTAGCTTTCTTTTCTCCTCCGCTGTTGTTGTCTTATACGAAAGAGGATAGCTAAAGTTTGGGGAATTTTAGATTTTTTTTTGTTGTAAAAATCAGAAAGCTCATTATGGCTGATTTGCTTAGCGCAAAAGTAAATCTCGCTATCCTCTCAAAACTAATACATTCATCCCCGTATGTGCAACTTTTGAAACTGAATAGTGATGGTTGGTTTTCTGAAGTGTTAAATTAATATAACGCACCCTGTGCGCTTATCACCTCCGACTCTTCAGCCGATTTGCCGGCTTTCCACCTCCGACAACGCACCCGCGCATCCCATCTGCACTCAAGTCCGGCTTGGAATTTAATTCAAAGAACATCCGCTCATACGAGAAAGTAGATTGCGCAAGCAATCCTTTCCGCATCAACGTGATGCGAAAATAATAAATTCAGATATAAATCGAAAGAAAATATTCTTTACTTTTTATATTCCTCTTTCCTCTTAGGGTTCATCGGGAACCACCCTTTACGTACTCTCTCCCGCTGCTCGAACACCTCTAAGATTGACCAAAAGCACGAGAAGGACACCACGCCGAGTATGGTGGACGCTATGTTGTCGCTAACAAACAATGAGAGAACGCAAAAAATAAGCCCAGCTAATGCGAAAGCCCACCAGCACCTGACGCCAAAGTAATATTCGGCTTTGATTACGATGGGGTGGAATAGGCCTATGACGATGAATGTTATCGCGCCGAGGATAAGTCCGCCGAAGTTCAATTCCATATACTTTTTATTCCAATTGTTTGTCGCTTGTCTGTCGGCTTAGCGCCCCACGTGTTGCCTGACCCACTCAAAAAGAGCCACGGCTGCGGCCTGACTGACGTTCATGCTGGTGTCCGGCCCTGTCATGGGGATGTATACGCGCCTTGGGCAGAGGCTCAACACGCTCTCTGACACTCCATGCACCTCGCTGCCGACGACTAATGCCACTTTGCGAGGCAGCGGCTCGGAATATATGTTCACAGAGTCCGGTGTCGTCTCCACTGCCACATATTCATACTCCGCCGGCACAATCTTGGCCAACTCGTCCGCCGAGGCCACGCGCTCCAATCGTACGTAGTCCCAAGCCATGCAAGCCGTCTTGCGTATCTTGCTCTCTTTCATCTCGTCCGACGCCACTATGGCGACGGTCGGGCAACCCACGTTGGCGGCGAGCCTTATCAGCGACCCCACGTTCTCGGGGGTTCGCAGCCCGTCGGCTATTATGATGGGAGCGTCGGCGGGGGGCGTTATCGTCCCCGGGGCGAAAAGCTCGCGCGAGTCGTTGTTTTTCATTTCCGCTCCGCTCTATTTGATGGGCTTAAGCCCCATTTTCTCAGCCTCGGCGTACATGAGCACCTTGGCCTCGTGGTAGTCGTTATGTATGACGCCGTCCAGGATGGCCTCTTTTATGGCCTCTTTTATGACGCCCACGGGACGGCTCGGTGCGATGCCGAACGTGGCCATTATCTCTTCGCCGGATATGGGCGGCTGGAAGTTGCGCACGTGGTCTTTCTCCTCAATCTCCTTCATCTTGCGCCTCACGATTTTGAAGTTGCGCAAGTATCTCTGCACTTTCTCCTCGTTGCGGCTCGTTATGTCGCACTCGCACAGGGTCATGAGTTTCTCTATGTCGTCGCCCGCCTCAAACAGCACGCGCCGCACGGCCGAGTCGGTCACCACATCCTCGCTTAGGACTATCGGGCGCATGTGGAGGTTCACCATCTTCTCGACGAACTTGAGCGGCTCGCCAAGAGGCAACTTCATGCGTGTGAAGATTTTCGGCAGCATCTTGGCGCCTATGTAGTTGTGGTTGCGGAATGTCCAGCCTATGCCCTCCTCAAACCTCTTGGTCCGCGGCTTGCCTATGTCGTGGAACAGGGCCGCCCAGCGCAGCCACACGTCATCGCTCTCGGCCGCGACACCGTCCAGCACCTGCATCGTGTGGTAGAAAACGTCCTTATGGGCGAATTTCCCGCGCTTCTCCACTCCCTTGAGGGCGGCAAGCTCGGGCAGGATATATTTCAGCAGGCCTACTTTGTCAAGCAGTTTCCATGCGAGCGAGGGAGCTGCCGATGTCTCCATGGCTTTCATCAGCTCCTCGGTTATGCGCTCTTGCGATATGATCTCAATGCGAGGGGCCATGCGTTTCATGCCCTCCATCGTCTCGTCGCAAATGGTGAACTGCAGGCGGGTGGCGAACCGTATCCCGCGCAGCATGCGCAGCGGGTCGTCTGAGAATGTTATGTCGGGGTCGAGGGGCGTGCGGATGACGCCGTTCTCCAAGTCGCTTATGCCGTCAAACGGGTCCACCAGGTCCCCATATGTCTCGGGGTTGAGGCTCAGAGCCAAGGCGTTGATGGTGAAGTCGCGCCTCTTCTGGTCGTCATCTATGGTGCCGTCTTCCACTATCGGCTTGCGCGAGTCGCTCCGGTAGCTCTCTTTGCGCGCGCCCACAAACTCCACCTCGGCCGGCCCTATCTTCACCTGGGCTGTGCCGAAACTCTTGAATACTGACAGGTGGGAGCCGCGGAATTTCTCATGGACGGCCTGGGCCAACTCGATGCCGCTGCCCTGCACCACTATGTCTATGTCTTGCGAGGGGATGCCCAGCAGCAGGTCGCGCACAAATCCGCCTATCACGTAGGCCGGCTGACCCGTCTCTCCGGTTATGTCGCGCACCACGCCAAACACGCGGTGAGTCAACGCCTCTTTGTAGTTCTTCTTCGTCTCCACTAAAAAATCACTCTGTTCGGATTGTGCTTGTCGTCATCCGCGGCGTATATTCTTTTCGCCACGAGGTATTTATTCCTGTCGGCGGCGTTGCGGGTCACCAGCTCGGCCGTGAAGCCGGTCAGGAACAGCTGTGTGCCCAATATCATGAATGTCAGCGCGAAGTAGAAGTAGGGGCTCGATGTCACAAGCGGGGCTGGAACGCCATTATATACGCACCACAGTTTCTTGGCTCCCAGCACTATGGCGGCAACAAAGCCAAGGAAGAACATCAGCGTGCCGAGGGCGCCGAACAAGTGCATCGGGCGCTTGCCAAATTTGCCCATGAAGGTGACGGACAGCAGGTCGAGAAAGCCCTTGATGGTCCTCTCTATCCCGAATTTGGAGTGTCCGAATTTGCGCTCGTAGTGCGTCACCACTTTCTCGCCAATCTTGCGAAATCCCGCCTCTTTGGCCAAGAGGGGCACGTATCTGTGCATCTCGCCATACACTTCTATCGTCTTCACCACGTCGGACTTGTAGGCCTTGAGGCCGCAGTTGAAGTCGTGAAGCTTGATGCCGGATATTTTCCGCACCACGCCGTTGAATATCTTGCTCGGGATGGTCTTGGACAACGGGTCGTGACGCACTTTCTTCCAGCCGGACACCATGTCATAGCCGTCCTCAAGTATCATTTTCATGAGGGCGGGAATCTCGTCAGGGCTGTCCTGAAGGTCGGCGTCCATCGTTATGACCACGCGCCCGGTGGCTGCGGCGAACCCCTCGCTCAGTGCCGCGCTCTTGCCATAGTTGCGGCGGAACTTGATGCCCAGGATGCGCGGGTCGGCCGCGTTCAGCTTCTCCACCACGTCCCATGTGCCGTCGGTGCTGCCGTCGTCCACCACGATTATCTCGTAGGTGTATGGGGTCTCTTTCATCACGCGGGCTATCCACTCGGTCAGCTCGCCAAGGCTCTCCTCTTCGTCGAATGAGGGCACTACAATTGACAAATCAATCATCGGCAGTTTATATGTGTGGCGCGAAATTAGGCATTATTATCTTATTTAGCCGCCGCGCCCCTGTTTTTAAGAGAAATCGAGCCCCCTCAGAGCTCTATGCTTATCTTGGCGTTCACTCTTCTCGATGTGAGGTAGTTCGGCACGCCATACTGGTGCCCGTCGGTGTCCGACACCCAGAAGTGCGATATGGTGTTGGCGAAGTCGAACAGGTTGAATATCTCTAACCCTATCTTGGCCGAGCGCACTCTCTCGCGACGCTGCCCGCCATCTTTGGTCAAGGCGAAGTCCTTATACAGGCCAAGGTCGACGCGCTTGTAGCCGGGCATGCGGCTGGTCTGCTGCCACCGCTCACTGCCTGCGGGGCCAAATGGCAGCCCGGTGCCGAAAAACATGCTCAGCATGGCCGTGACGCTCTTGTTGCCCGGCATGTAGTCTTGCACCATCATTGAGAATTGCAGCCTCTGGTCGCTCGGGCGGGGGATGTAGCCGTGACCGTCGCCCTCTATGTCCTCTTGCGTCTGCATTATGGACAGCGTGGCCCAGCTCTCCGCCCCCTTCACCAGCTCGCCGTTAAGTTTGAAGTCCATTCCGACCGCGTATCCGCTTGCGCAATTCGCGGCCTCATATCTCATCCTGACGTTGTCTATGCTGTACGGGTTGAGGTCGCGCAGCCATTTGCCATACGCCTCGACCGAGAATTTCATTGGGCGCTCAGTGCTGCCGAAGTACAGGTCCGCGCCGCCTATCAGCTGCCAGCTCTTCTGCGGGCCCAGGTCTCTGTTCAGTGTGGCGTCGGGGCGTTTCATCTCGCGCAGGTTGGGCAACTGGGAATATCGGCCCGTGGCAAGGCGAAATCTCCACCGGCCTGTCATGAGTGTGGCGCTCACTCGCGGACTCCAGATGACGCCGCCTATGTCCTGTCTGGCAATGCGCAGGCCTGTTGTCAGTGTCATCACCCCGTCGCCCACGGGGATGCCTTTGGTCTCGTTGCACACGTAGGCCTCAAACCGAGTCTGCCACAGAGCGTTGTCGGCATAACGGGTCTCGCCCATTATCAAAGAACCCTTTGAGGGTGACGTCATGTAGCCTGCCGAGTCAGCGTATGCCCATTCGTCAGTCAGGTCGGTGTAGTGCTCGCGGGTTATCTTGGCCTGGGCTTTCATGGCGTTGTAGGCCCCAAGGTCTATTTCCGCCCCCGCGCTCAACGCGTAAACCTCGCCAAACAGGAAGTTGCGGGCATGCTGCATATATCCGCCCACGCCTATGTTCTCGCTCTGGTCCACTGCCGTCTGGCTCTGCGAGTTCATGGCCTCTTGCAGCCAATACTCTCCCAATATGTCATATGTCTCCTCCTCCTCTGTCCTGAACATGGAAGCGGTGAGGTTGAGCCTCAGCCTGTCGCTCGGGGTGTGGTCTACGCTCGCCGCCGCCACGCAGGTACGGTACTTGTCCCGCTCGCCGCCCTCGAAGTATATGGTCAGAGTCTTCGCGTCAGACACTGTGCCGAAGCTGGTCTCTCGGTCTGTCGGGATGAATTTGTATGTGTTCTGAGCGAAGTAGGCCAAAAGGCTCACTGTGGTGCGACCGCTGCCCGGCGTGATGGTCCAGAAGGTCTGCGCGTCTAAAAACGTGGGGCTGTAGTCTCCTTTGGTGTCGAGGCTGCCGAACAGGTACTGGTTCGTCTTATATCTCACTCCTGTTATGTGGGTCAGTCGTCCTCCCGCCGCCGAGCCCTCGGCATGGGCTTGCGCCCCGAGCAGGCTCACGCGTCCGCCTGCATGAAATTGCCGCGGGCGCTTATATCTCACGTCTAAGACGCTCGAAAGCTTGTCGCCGTATGATGCGTCGAAACCTCCCGCCGAGAAGTTGAGCTCTTCCACCATGTCGGGGTTGACGAAGCTCAGTCCCTCCTGCTCTCCTGACCTGATGAGGAACGGGCGGTACACCTCGATGCCGTTCACGTAGACTAAGTTCTCGTCAAAACTGCCGCCGCGAACCCTGTATTGGCTGCTCAGCTCGTTGTTGCTCGCCACGCCCATCTGGCTCTTTATCACGGCTTCCACGCCTGCGTCTGCCGACACGGCGTTGGCCGCCACCGAAGCGTCTATCTTCTCGAAACCCATGCTCATCTTGCGCCCCACCACGCTCACCTCGTCGCTCTCAATGTCCTCTATGTTCATCACTATCTTTATGTCGCGGCTTGCGGTGGGGATGGTCAGCGTGTCCGCTTTGTAGCCAAGGCAGCGCACCGCCACGCGTGTGGGGTATTTACCCGCGTATCTGATGGCGAATCGGCCCGTGGCGTCGGTCACCGAACCCGTCAGTGTCCGGGTCTCTATTATGGTGGCTCCCTCTATGGCTTTCCCGCCCTTGTCTACTATGTGTCCTGCAAACCCTTGCGCCTTAGTCCCTGTTGATAATGCTAATGCCGTGAGAGTTAATGCTATATGTGCTATTTTGCTTAGTGTCATCGCTTGTGTCCCGAGGCCTCATTGCGCCTCTGCTCGCAAAGATAATACAAAAAAAATCGACCCACCTCTTGCGTATGTCCAAAACAAGCCCTACTTTTGCACCGTCAATCAGAAATGAATGACGCTTTCTTGGAGAGATGGCAGAGTGGTCGAATGCACCTGTCTTGAAAACAGGCGTACGGCGACGTACCCGGGGTTCGAATCCCTGTCTCTCCGCTCATTTTAAAAGAGTTGTCTGCGAAAGCAGATGACTCTTTTTCTTATTTGCATGCTTCCGCATTAAGCCGAGCATGCCGTTCCCCAGATGAGTCCCCGGTCCCATAACTGGTTTTTCAATCTTATCCTGTTCTGGCCCCAGTTGTCTCCATTGCCGCTAAATCTTTCATTCCGCATAATTTGCGCTCTCTCTATTCTCATATTTCCCGTTTCGCTCCCTCGCATATCCAACAAGTCTCGTCACTTGGCACCACAAAAAAACAAGGAAATTTTTCAAAAAAATCGCCTCGCCTCTTGCAAGTCTCGCGAACAAGCCCTACTTTTGCACCGTCAATCAGAAATGAATGACGCTTTCTTGGAGAGATGGCAGAGTGGTCGAATGCACCTGTCTTGAAAACAGGCGTACGGCGACGTACCCGGGGTTCGAATCCCTGTCTCTCCGCTTTTTTAAGAGGTTGTCCTGCATAAGCAAGACAACCTCTTTTCGTATTCCTACTCTCGGCCTCGGTTACGAAGTTCGCTCCTTCACTCCTTGTTTTCCCGCTATTTGCCCAACGATTTGAGCATCCTGTCGATGCAACGTTTCTTCTGCTCCATGTTGGGGTGGACGTAGAGGTTGAGGGTCGTGGTAATGTTGGCGTGCCCGAGAAGTACGCTCACTGTCTTATAGTCGCAGTTACTCTCAATGCATCGTGTGGCAAAGCTGTGGCGCAGTCCGTGATATTTCAACCGGGGCATACCGAGTCTATCCATCAATTTGTGGTAGTAGTTGCGGTAGGTGCGCGGCTCGGTTGGCTTCTCCTCGTTCGTCAAAACGTAATATTCGGCATTGACCACCTTTTTCAATGGCTTCACCATAGTCAGCAGTTCCTTGCTCATCGGAATCTCTCTGCATGAGTTCTTGGTCTTGGGAGTGTTCTCCACCAACTCTGTGTGCCTGCTCGTGCCATCTATTATGTAGATGCGCTCAATGGTTCGGCTGACGGTTATTGTGCCCTTGTCGGCATCTATGTCCACCCATTTCAGCCCACATATCTCCCCGATGCGCAATCCTGTGGTCAGGCTGATGTAAATGCCAAGGTTGCGGAACGTGAAGTTCTGCTTGATGTGGTCGAGGATTTTCTTATGGTTCGCCACAGTCAGCACCTCAATCTCCTTGCTGGCTTCCGTTGTCGGGTACTTGATGTCCCACTCGCAGTGCGGCATCCATTCGTTTTTCACCCCGAACTTCATCACCATTTTCAAGACGATGAGGATGTCCTTCACCGTCTTGACGCTTAACCCTGCCTCCAGTTTGCGCAGAACGAACTCCTGCACAAGTTTCTCACTCAGAGCCTCGTACTCTCCAAAGTAGGGCAAAATGTGGTTCGCCAAAACCAGCGCATAGGCGGCGTGTGTGGACTGTTTCACATAGCGTTGCTTGTCTCTTTCCCAAGCCAACGCGATTTCTCTAATTGTTTTTGTCTCCATCATTCCTTAATCTTAATGGTCTTTTGCAATTAAGGAATGATTGTCGTTTAAGCCCCAAATCTCAGATTCCCGGAGTTTCGGGGGGAGTGGGAAAAAACAACTTTTG
>CAVKRQ010000010.1:36308-147263 GCA_963658925.1 bacterium | reverse complement strand
GCCCAAATTTAACACTTTCAGTCAAATCCCATGCACTGGGTTTTCGGCTTGAGCCACTGTATCCCTATTCTAAATTCATCGAACTCACCTTACCACGCAATCTCCGTCTTGCCAATGCTTCTCAGGTATTCATTCGCCTTGATGAAATGACCGTTGCCAAAAAAGCCGCGATAGGCTGACAGTGGGGACGGGTGTGCAGAGGCTAAGACAAGGTGCTTGCTCTGGTCTATCATCTCCGCTTTCCTTCCTGCGTATGAACCCCACAGCATAAACACGATTCCACTCAAGTGTTCTGATATTTGACGTATCACGTTGTCCGTGAATGTCTCCCACCCATGCCCTTGATGCGAGCCTGCTTGGTGGGCTCGGACTGTCAATGTGGCATTCAGCAGGAGAACGCCTTGGCGCGCCCAGTCGGTCAAGTCACCGTTGACGTGTGGATGGTAGCCATTTGTGTTGCCATATTCAGACTCAATCTCTTTGTAGATGTTCACGAGCGAGCCGGGTATTTTCACGCCTGCGGGAACTGAGAATGAGAGCCCCATGGCCTGTCCCTCTCCATGGTAAGGGTCCTGACCTATAATGACAACCTTGACGTTCTCAAGTTTGCAGGTGTCGAATGCGTTGAATATTTTGCTTGCGGGGGGGAATATAGTCTGAGTTTGATATTCTTGGCGCACGAAGTCTGTCAACGCCTTGAAGTATGGCGCGTCAAATTCTTTTTGGAGCAGATTGCGCCAACTTTCGTCAATTCTCACTTCCATTGTCTGTGGCTTTTTTGTGTATAAAAGTCTATTCCCCGCGGGATGTGGAGTCAGTTGCGTTTCCGACCTCTTCCACACGCACCGTCAGTGTGTCACGAGCCATAGTCGCTGTTGAGTCGCCGGCGGCTGCACGTCTGGCCATGGCGGCTTCGTGAAGGCTCTCTTCTGTGTCACTGTCCTCCTGAATGGCGATGGCAAATTTAGGATTTGAGTCCAGACCCTTTATTTGTCTGATGTATTGAGGAATGGGCTGCCCGGAGAGAATATAACTGTTGCGCAGCACTGACATTCGCATCATTAGAGAAGCGGTGTCATTCTTAGCCAAGTTTTCCGCAGTCACGACTTTCTTAAGTTTTGCCGTGGTGATGTCCACGTCGAAATTGTCTGGTGTTCCAATAATGTTGACTCCGGCCTTGAACGGAAGGGGGCTTTTGAGTATTGAGACATGATATTTCATGTTCATGTCCAAGTCCTGCTCTCCCGCACAGGCAAGGCGATACCTGTCTATGTTGATAACGAATGGCAATACCTGAACTTTGCCAGAGTCAAGCAACACGTTGAGCGCTAATGTGTCAATGACGTTTTTCTCTTTGTCTTTGAACATTAGTTTCTTGCCAATCTTACGGAAGCTCTCGTTGTCTGTGAGCGTAAGTTTCTGACCGCCCAAATGGATGGCAGCCCTGGCCGTGTTGGTCACTACGTTCATCGCGCTGTCCAACTCGATTTCGGCAGCCATATAGCAATCCAGTTTGCCACTCATTGGCTTGAGCGCCGGTATTATGGTGTCAAGTCCTAAGGCCGAGCTCAGCAGTTTGATGTCTGCGCGCTCCCATCTGCTGAAGATGTTCGCCCGGGCCTTGCCGGCGTGTGGCCAAGCTTTATATGCCATTATTGATATGCTGCGCGAGTCTCCTATCTTGAAGCTGAGATTGGTCACATGCGCTGCGCCATCTTTTGTGCGGACCTCGCCAATTACGTCACTCATTGTGAGAGTGCTCCATTTGAGTCGCTTGGCTCGTGTCGATACGCTAAGCTTTATATGGCGTGGGATAAGGATTAACTGCGTGTTGCGCATCATTTCGTCTTCTGGCTGCTTGAGTGTGTCCATCGCGGCCGTGTAAGACGATGATGTCACTGTCGTGTCAATCCCCATTGTCGTGTCGACTGATGTCAGTGAGCTCACGCTGTCCGCCTTTTCTCTGATGACGGATGACATAATTTCGTTGCAATCCAGCGTATCGGCGTCAATTTTCAGGTTGAGTGTGACTTGTTCGCGCTGCTTGAGCGAGGAGAACAGGTTGCAGACATAGGCCGAGGCGCGCAATGAGGTGTTGCCCGAGGTCACCATGACGCTGTTGACGTTGACGGAGTCGCCGTCTAATGTCAGGTGGAAGTTGTCAGTCTTGATGGGTTTGGTGTAGAATGTCGGCATGACACCCGCATGAGCGTATGACAAGGTGCCGGTTGTGTGCCATGTTGTGTCGTTCTCCACCTCCTGATGGGCGGCTATTTGAAATCCGTGGCCGAATATCTTGTTGCCAATGACTCCCGCAAAGATTGTGTCAACATTAAGTTGGTGGTTTATGACAGGTTTATGGATGTCTTTAGCGTCTGGCGTAATCCTGTCGTCTGTCTTTATGTTCTTGGCGAAAACAACCACCGTGTCACTTTTGAAGAATACCCTGCCTATGCCAATCTGTCCCTCAACTGGCACCACGGCAGTCGTGTCTTGCGTGAATGTCGACTTTGCCACAAGTGTGCCGTCTTTCGCGCCTACGGTGGTGTCTCCTGCCTTGATTTTCAGATTGCTGAGTGTGCTGCTGATGGAGATGACTTTGTCGGTCTTCATCCTTAGGGTGGCGTTGACATCTATGTCCAAATCAGACGAATCGTTCGTTATGCACAGGTCGCTCACGCTCAATGTGCCGTCTAACTTGGCGCGCCCGAAGTTGCGATGTTTGATGTCGTCAAGCGAGAAGTGGGTGACAATGTCGGCATCCATGACGCCGCTCATGTGGGTGTTGTCAAATGGAATGACGCGCTGCAGGTTGTCAAAGTCAACATGGGCTTTGATATTGCAATCCATCATGGCCTCAGTCAGCAGCTGCGATATTTTTACGATGGCGGACACTTCGCTCTTCCCGCCCTTGAAGTGGAAAATGTCAAGATTGACGTATGACGAGTCTGGCCGCGTCTGGTCCACCAGCATGTTGAATTGGGCTGAAAGGTCCTCAATCTCGTCAGGCCGGCCCTCATATTGAGCGCTTATCTTATCCAAATGCGCCTGACCAGTGATTAAAGGTATCTCAGTGTCTGACAACCGCCCCTTGACGCTGCCGTTAAGCCCGACCCCTCCGCTCTTGATGTCGACAGGGCTGCTAATGACACTGGTCGGTATGGCGGCGAAAAGTTTCTCCGCGCTCGGTGTCTCAAGTCCGTAGGTTATGTCAAGCAGCACCCCTGTCGAGTCCGGCTTAACCCAGCCATCCAAATCAATGTCAGCCGATGCCACCCTCAGGCACAAGCCCGAGAGGTTGAATTTATTCGAGTCGTTGTCATAGGTCAGCTGTCCGTTTAGTCCCAATGGCATTTTGCGGATATATCTGTTATCCTTCACGCCAAGACTTAGTCGGGTGATGTCAACATCGAGCTCAGCCTCCACTTGGCTGAGCCCCATCTCCCCGTCGGCGGCGAAGTTGATGCTGTCAACAAACACGCCCATCTGGTCTTGTTTGCTGAAGTAGGCTATCCGCCCGTCTTTTATCTTGAAGTGCTTGATTTTTACGTCTGTGCTTGTCGTGTCAGACGGGTCGTCCTCTGTGGGGCGGATGATGTCCCATCCATTGTGCCCCTGCTCGTCCGTTACCAGTCTGAACCTCGGCCCCTCAAGGCTTATAAGGCCAATGGTGAATGAGTTGTCGTCCGACAAAAGGTATTTGGCAATATTGATGCCGACAATAGCGTGGTCCACTTTCGCCAATGTGTCACGCCGCAGGCGCAGGCTGTCCACAATGACGCGCGAGGTGTCGCCATAGGGCACTGGCCCGCCCTGAAAGGCGTTTGTCACAATGGTAATGCTGTCTAACTTGACGCCTAAGTAGGGAAACGACTTGAAAAGTACGCCCTCCGCATGACCTATGCTCACTTCCGCATCCAAATACTCATGGGCGTATTTGTCAATCAATGGCATGAGGCGGTCGTTTGTCATGATCAGGTTGACCGCGGCCACTATGGCGACGAATATGAAAACGACGATGCCCAATACCCAAATGCCTGCCCTCTTGAGCATCTTTTTTATCTTAACGTTCATGTCTCTCAATCCTTGTTAGAATCGTATATTTTGTTCAGCCAGTTGACAATCTTTGCCCTGATGACGGAGTCTGGCTCCGTGAAGTGGTTGACTATTATGCAAAAGACTATCTCCTCTTTTGCCTTGTTCTCCATTATGCCGGCATATGCCACGACCGATGTCATCGTACCGCTCTTGGCCCTTGCGTTGCCGTCTATGTTTGTGCCTCGCCCTAAGCCTGCCACTGTGCCGCTCTTTCCAAAGACGGGTAGGCTCTCACGGAATGGCTTCCATTCGCTGCTTTGCCTCATGTTTTTTATCATGCTGACGAATGTCTTGGCGCTGACTGCTCCAAATGGTGAAATGCCCGAGCCGTCATATATGCTCATGCTCAATCCGCAACTCTTCTCCCAAAAGCCTGATACGGCAGTCGCCGCGTCGTCCCATGTTATCGCGCCTTCTTTGTTCCGCATGGCCATACGGAAAGCCAAGGCGTCGGCAAACAAGTTGATGCTCTTGTGGTTTGTCTGTCGCACTATCTCGGACAGGGTGGGGGACTTGATAGCAAACACGGCTTCGCCTTGCGGAGCCTGCCCAATCTCCGTTGTGTCTACACCTATGCCGTTCGCCCTTAGCATGTCGGCTACCCTTCGTGCATAAGACTTTTCGGGGTCGGGCATGACACTCCTTACCTTAAAGGCCTTGCGGTTGGTCGGAATGCTGCCGTTGGCGTACCATGTCGAGCCTCCCCCGTAGTAGACCATGCATTTGTCTGTGTTGAATCTGTGTGTGGTGACGCTGGTCTTGGGCCACATCCCCTCTGCAAGGGGTGATATGGAGTCCAGTTTGCATGGTTTGCCCACCTGGGCCGGCGAACTGAAATACATGGTGGTGAGGTTGTCGCTTGCGCACACCACAGATGGACGCGCGCCATAATAGTTGCCCATGTCCTCCCACAGGTGGCGGGGGCATCCCACTTCGTCGGATATGCGAGCGTCGTCAATGACAACAGAGGCAATGTGCGTGACACCCCGTTTGCGCAATGTGTCCGCCAAGTCAGATATGGCCTTGGACAATGATTTGGCGTTGAAATATTTAGAGTCTTGTGTCGGGTCGAAGTCTCCTCTCACCCCGAGTCTGTAGACTCCTGCCGTGTCTTTGCTCAGCTCAAATGTAGTCTCAAATTGCCAATCAGGACCCAGGGTGCGAAGCGCGGCTCCCGTGGTGAGTAGCTTAGTGACTGATGCGGGTGTCAGCCAAGCGTCTTCGTTATAAGCCCAGACGGTCTTGCCTGTCGTGAGGTTGACAGCATAGGCTCCAACTGTGGTCTGTTGGCCAATGTCTATGGGGCGGGAGGTCGTTTGTCCCCACGTGAGTGTACATATTGCGAATAGGCTGGCTATGGCTATAGCATGGCCTGATTTGTTGTTTAGCATGATGGGTATCAGTTCATCTGCTTGTCCAAATCGTTTTTCTCTAACATTCTCTGCATCAGATAGTCGAACATGCTTTCAGCCCGCTTTTTCTCCGAGCTGAGCTCCTCGGCTGTCTTGCTGTCGCAACTGTCTATGATGTCCAATGCCTTAGAGCACCACATGGATGCAGCTGTCGGATTGTCTTCGCGCTCGTAGGCCAATGCCATGTTAAGCGATGCGCGGACTCTCTCCGGCTTCTTTTTTGACTCTGACGCCGCTCTGGTCCACAAGTTTTTGGCTTCGTCCCAATCACCCTGGTCAACCCAGGTGGCTGCGGCTACCATGTCTTGAGTCGTGGTCACATATAGGCTGCGGTAGACTCTCTCCCACGATGGCAGAAGAGCCTCTGCATATTTATGTCCCACATCCGTCCCCTGCTGCTGATATCTTGACACGATGGAAGGGAAGTGGGTGGCTATGTAGGCCATTGACGTGTCGCAGGCGCGGAATATGATGGTGTCTGTCCTTTGTGACAGCGCCTGCTTGGCATACGGGGCGGTGATGAGGCTCATCTGCGTCTTTGTCTCGCACACGATGTCTATGCAGTTGAGTGTCAATCGGCTCTCCTCGTCATATTCGCTCCCCCCGAAACGCAGTGCGCTTTTGCAGCCTATGGCGTCGAGCGACAATATCACTGTGCTGGGGTGACTCGCCAATAGTGTGTCTATGCGGTCACTTGTCAAGTTTATGTACCTGTCGCCGGCTTCGCGCATGACCATATAGCCACTCTGATTGAAGTCTTTGGTCAGAGCGTGGAACACGTACTGCCCCACAAGGCGTGCTGTGCTCGGTGAGACTAACTGCCTTATGTTCTCGTAGGGCATGGTCGAGTCCACACATTCCGGGTTCGCCGTGTTGTCCACCACCAGAACTGTGTCCGCCCATGCCGGCATGGTATAGTCCGCAGGGCGCAACACGTCGAAATCTACGACCTTATAGCTGACTGATGCGCAACTGCTCAGAGCCGCTGCAGTCAGTGACATTATTACACTCTTGACTTTCATGGCTTTGTCTTTTTGTTTTTCATCCCGCCCCTC
The DNA here is from genome assembly GCA_963658925.1 of bacterium. Lineage (GTDB taxonomy): Bacteria > Bacteroidota > Bacteroidia > Bacteroidales > Marinilabiliaceae > W3P20-009. The sequence continues at coordinate 140,698 of CAVKRQ010000010.1, read as the reverse complement.
CGGGTTGACTTTGGGGGCCGTTAGCTCCCCTTCTGTGATATTTGCGAAAGCTCTCGCCGCAAGCCGCTCAGACTCTTTGTGAGATTTTCTTGACTGTGACGTCCTTCCACTCTCTGAAGTCTCCGGCTATGATATGCTTACGCGCCTGGCGCACCAGCTCAAGGTAGAACGCGATGTTATGTTCCGACGCTATGAGCGCGCCCAGCATCTCGCCCGCCACGAAAAGGTGACGCACGTATGCGCGGCTATATGCATGGTCTACAAATGACGTGCCAGCCGGGTCAAGCTCGGTGAAGTCAGTCTCCCATTTCTTATTGCGCAGGTTTATGATGCCCTCGCTCGTGAAAATCATGCCGTTGCGACCATTGCGCGTGGGCATCACGCAGTCAAACATGTCCACGCCCAACGCTATGTTCTCCAGGATGTTGACTGGCGTGCCGACGCCCATCAGGTAGCGGGGCTTGTCCTGTGGCAATATCCCGTTGACCAGCTCGACCATCTCGTACATGGTCTCCGTGGGCTCGCCGACGGCCAGTCCGCCAATGGCGTTGCCCTCGCGCTGGAGCTCTGCCACCTCGTGAGCCGCGCGTGTGCGGAGGTCGCGGTGCGCCGCACCCTGCACAATGGGGAAGAAGGTCTGGCTGTGGCCATAGAGGGGCTCCGTCTCGTCAAAGTGCTTGACGCCGCGGCGAAGCCACGCCATGGTCATGTCCAACGACTTCTTGGCATAGTTGTGGTCACTCTCGCCCGGGGGACACTCGTCAAGCGCCATCATGATGTCGGAGCCAATGATGCGCTGGGTGTCCACGACGTTCTCGGGTGTGAAAAGGTGCTTTGAGCCGTCAATGTGAGAGCGGAATGTGACGCCCTCCTCTGAGAATTTACGGTTTGAGCTGAGTGAGAAGACCTGAAATCCGCCACTGTCCGTCAATATGGGCTTTGTCCACCCGTTGAACTTGTGGAGTCCGCCTGCCGCCTTGAGCACCTCGCGGCCTGGACGTAGGTAGAGGTGGTAGGTGTTGCCGAGGATTATCTGGGCCTTGGCGTCGTCCGCCACATCGCGGAAGTGGAGTCCCTTGACCGACCCCACGGTGCCTACCGGCATGAATATGGGTGTCAGAATCTCACCATGGTCTGTGGTTATCTTGCCCGCGCGGGCCATGCTTTGCGGGTCTGTATGCTGGAGTTCAAACTTCATCTCTTTTAATCTTTGTCTTGTTTGGTCTGGCTGTTTTCTTTTCTGTTGACGTCGTGTACGCCTTTCACTTTGCGAAGCGTCTCGATGAGCTCGCCAAGATCCTCTGCGCTATATGTGTAAAGTAATATGTTGCCCACAAATATGCCGTCATGCGCCTCGAAGTTGACTGAGCGCATCTTGACGTGCATCTCGTTGGCTATGACTCTGGTTATCTCGGCCACAATGCCCTGACGGTCTATGCCGTTAATCTCTATTTGGACAAGATATGACAATATCTTGTGGCTCTCCCATTGGGCCGATACTATCTTGTTGCCATGGCTGCTCATTAGCTGCAACGCCTTGGGGCATGTGCGGGAGTGAAGCACGAGCGATCCGTCCTCTTGCATATACGCCACCACCTCGTCGCCAGGGATGGGATGGCAGCACGGCGCTATGGTATATCGCTCACCCTCATTCTCCTCGTCTGTCAGCACGATGTTGCGGCCTTTGGGCAGGACAAGGTCATGGTCCTCATCCTCTTTTGGGTCCTCTTTCTTCTCTTTGCTGCTGCCGAAGCTCAGGTGCCAGAACTTGATCCACTTGTTTGTGCTGTTCTGCCTGAGAGCCTTTTCCAGCCCGTCTATGCTTGTCACGCCCGAGCCGATGCTGAAGTAGAGGTCGTCCCTGTTGTCGAACTTGTAGTGCGTCAGCATCTTGCTCAAGATTCGGGCGTTGACTGTCAACTTGACCTTGGCGAGCTCCTCGGCCACCATCTGCTCGCCTTTTTCAATGGTCTGGCGGCGGTAGTCCTTGAAAGCCTCGCGTATGCAGGTCTTGGCCTTGGCCGTGGTGCAGAAGTTGAGCCACTCATATTTGGGCTTCTGGTTGTCGGAGGTGATAATCTCCACCTGGTCGCCACTCTTGAGGACGTAGCTTAGCGGCTCAAGTTTATAGTTCACCTTCGCGCCTATGCAGTGGAAGCCGATTTTGGAGTGCAAGCCGAAGGCGAAGTCGAGTGCGGTCGAGCCCACGGGCATGATGCGCATGTCGCCTTGTGGCGTGAAAATCATTATCTCTTGCGAGAAGAGGTTGAGCTTGAAGGTGTCCATGAACTCCATGGAGTTCTGCGATGCCGTGTCCAGCATCTTCTTGAGCCCCTCAAGCCATGCGTCAATCTCAGAGCCTCCCTTCTCGCCCTTGTATTTCCAGTGGGCTGCCAGTCCGCGCTCCGCTATCTCGTCCATGCGGCGCGAGCGGATCTGTATCTCAATCCACCGTCCCTCGGGGCTCATCACTGTGGTGTGAAGTGCCTCATACCCGTTGCTCTTCGGGGTTGACACCCAGTCGCGCAGCCGGTCCGGGTTGGGGCGGAACAGGTCGGTTATGATGCTGTAGATGTCCCAGCACTGGGTCTTCTCCAGCATGTCCTCGCGCGGCTCGAACACCACTCGCGAGGCTATGATGTCGTATATCTCGTCAAACTGTACGCCCTTGTTCTCCATCTTGCGCCAGATGGAGTAGATGCTCTTGGTGCGAGCCTTGATCTCATACTTGTACCCTCTTGCGTCTAATCGCATCCGCAGCGGCGTCATGACGCTGTCTATCACCACCTGGAAGTCGCGCTTGAAGGCCTGCAGACGGTCGTATATCTCCTGATAGACCTTCGGCTGCTCATTCTTCAGGCTCAAGTCCTCCAGTTCGGTCTTGATGGCGTATAGGCCAAGCCTGTTGGCTATGGGGGCGTATATGTAAAGCGTCTCGGCCGATATGCGGTACCTCTTGTGGTCTGGCAGCGCCTCAAGCGTGCGCATGTTGTGCAGGCGGTCCGCCAGTTTGATCAGTATGATGCGGACGTCCTCGACCATGCTTATGAGCAACTTGCGGAAGTTCTCCACCTGGAGGCTCTCCTGCTGGTCGATGACGGAGTCCAACTTGGTCAGCCCGTCTACAATCTGAGCCACTGTGGGGTTGAATATCTGCTCCAACTCCTGCAGCGTCATCTCGGTGTCCTCCACCACGTCGTGCAAAAGGGCGGCGGCCGTGCTTATTGGCCCGAGGCCTATCTCTTCGGCCACGATCTTGGCAACTGCCACGGGGTGGAATATATACAGCTCCCCCGAGCGTCTCCGCATCCCGCGGTGCGCCTCGTTGGCCAGCTCGAAGGCCTTGCGAATCATTTGCGCATCATCCTCTGTCTTGTGAAGCAATGGATTGCGGGCTATGATCTCTTGCACCATCTGGCGCGCCTGCTCTTCGTCGCGGGATACGTTAGCGTTCTCCTCGCTCATGTTCTCTTTTTCTGTTTCTTTTGTGTTGCTTCTTTGCGCAGGCTTCCCTCTTCGGGATTGTCTTGCGTCAGTCTGTTCGCTCAGCGTCTCTGTCTCGACTATCTTACCAATGTTACTGACCCTTTGCGCCTGAATGTCACACCTTTCTCATATCCGCTCGCCGTGGACATGAAGTAATATGTGCCGGCAGCGGCCTCTTTGCCGTTTATCGTCCCGTCCCACCCGTCACTCGGGTCTTTGGTCTCGAACACTCTGTGCCCCCACCTGTTCCAGATGGTCAGCTCATATTTGCTCAGTGAGCGGAACGACGGCATGAAGCGGTCGTTCACGCCGTCGCCGTTGGGAGTGAACGCGTTGGGGAATTCAAGGGCGGCCTCGCTAACTGTCACAGTCATGCTTGAGTCTGTGCTTGCGCAGCCTGTCTCCTCGTTTGTTATGGTCAGAGTGATTGTATACGTGCCAGGCTGTTGAAACTGGTATACCGGCTGTTTGTCATAAAGTCTGGCTATGTTCCCTATTGCCCATTCGCAAACGGTGTATGTGCCAAGGCTGTTGTTATTCAGGGCCACCTCTGCGGGGGCTGATAGCGCGTCGCCGGTGGCTGTGGCCTCGTTGGCTATCTCGGTTTTTCTGCTCGTGTACGTGTATGACGCCCGCAGCCTCTGCGGCATGACGGAGTCGGTGTATGTGGCCTCGTTAAACGCCTGGTTGATGGCTCGCAGTGTCAGCAGGCCCTCGTCATATATGTCCTCAATCTCGGCAATCTCGCTCTGTGTGGTCAAGACGGTGCTGTCCGCCACCTCCCATTGATAGGTTATCTTCTGGGTCAAGGTGTGGCTGCCAAATGTGATCGCTGGCGCTTCCGACTCTGCTTTCGCGAATACGGCGTCGCAGTTGACGCTGTCTATGACGAATGAGGTCGAGACGGGTGACGGGCTTACCATCCATGCCGACAATGTGGCGCCATTGTCCGTGACAACGGTGTACAACCCCTCAGCGTCCACGCTCATCATGTCGCTCTTCACTGCCTCGGCTGTGCGAATGGGGTCTGTTTTCGCGCTTCCGTCTGCCGAGTAGTACCAGTTGATGGTTGTCTCGTCTGCTGATGTGAAGGTGAGGGTGGGGGTGGAGCCGCGTGTGTAAAGGTAAATATCCTCCCCGCCATCATTCGTCTTCTGCGCATATCCGTCTCCGCTCAGGCTCTGCGCCTCGCATATGGCCGGGATGACTGCCACAGAGAGCAGCAGGGTCTTTATTGTCGTGTTTGTCATCGGGTGTCTTGCTCTATTAACTCGCTAAGATAGCAATATTCTGTCAAATAAGCTTAGGCTGTGGCGACAAACAAAGACGGGGAGCCGGAATGTCTCCGGTTCCCCGTGTCATGGTGAAGCTTATGTCTTCGCTTGCCTACCTACGTCCGTCTTATCGGGTGCAGGCGCAAGGCTTGAGCTGCTTGAAGAAGTCGTTGCCCTTGTCGTCAACAAGGATGAAGGCGGGGAAGTCCTCTACGGTTATCTTCCAGATGGCCTCCATGCCGAGCTCTGGATACTCCACGCACTCGATGCTCTTGATTGAGCTCTGTGAGAGGACTGCCGCCACGCCGCCGATGGTGCCGAGGTAGAAGCCGCCATGCTTCTGGCATGCGTCGGTGACAACCTGTCCGCGGTTGCCCTTGGCAATCATCACGAGGCTCGCCCCATGGTCCTGGAACTCGTCAACATACGGGTCCATGCGGTTGGCTGTCGTGGGACCCATTGATCCGCAGGGATAGCCCGCGGGGGTCTTGGCCGGGCCCGCATAGAGAATCGGGTGGTTCTTAAAGTAGTCGGGCAATCCCTCGCCGGCGTCAAGGCGAGCCTTGAGCTTGGCGTGAGCAATGTCGCGGGCCACGATGATGGTGCCCTTGAGGCTGACGCGTGTTGAGACGGGATATTTGGTCAGCTCGGCGCGGACGGCGTCGATGCCCTTGTCCAAATCAATCTCTATGCCCTTGGTGCCCTCGCCCGGCTTGCGGAGCTCCTCGGGGATAAGCTCTGATGGGTTGGCGTCCATCTGCTCAAGCCAGATGCCGTCTTTGTTAATCTTGGCCTTGATGTTGCGGTCTGCCGAGCATGACACGCCCATGCCGATTGGGCAGCTTGCTCCGTGGCGAGGCAGGCGGACTACGCGGATGTCGTGAGCCATGTATTTGCCGCCGAACTGTGCGCCGAGGCCAATTTTGTGGGCCTCAAGCAGAAGCTTGTTCTCGAGGTCGATGTCGCGGAATGCGCGGCCTGTCTCGTCGCCAGTGGTGGGCAGGTTGTCATAATATTTGATAGAGGCGAGCTTGACGGTCAGCAGGTTCTTCTCTGCCGACGTGCCGCCAATGACGAATGCGATGTGGTAGGGTGGGCAGGCAGCGGTGCCGAGGCTCTTCATCTTCTCGACGAGGAAAGGCAGGAGCGTGCCCTCGTTCTGGATGGTCGCCTTGGTCATGGGGTAGAAGTAGGTCTTGTTGGCCGAGCCGCCACCCTTGGCCACCATCACGAAACGGTACTCGTCGCCCTCGACGGCCTCGATGTCAATCTGCGCCGGCAGGTTGCAACGGGTGTTGACCTCGTCATACATATTGAGGGGCGCGTTCTGGCTGTAACGCAAGTTGTCCTGCGTGTAGGTGTTGAACACGCCGAGGCTCAATGCCTCCTCATCCTCAAAGTCGGTCCATACGCGCTGACCCTTCTCGCCGTGGATGATGGCCGTGCCGGTGTCCTGGCAGAAAGGCAGGATGCCCTTTGCCGCAGTCTCGGCGTTGCGGAGGAACTGGAGGGCGACATACTTGTCGTTCTCGCTGGCCTCGGGGTCTTTCAGGATGGCCGCCACCTGCAGGTTGTGCTCGCGGCGGAGCATGAACTCGACATCGTGGAACGCTTGCTGTGAGAGGAGGGTCAGCGCCTCTTTAGACACTTTGAGGATTGTCTTACCCTCGAAGGTGCCTGTGCTGATGCCCTCTTTGCTCAGCAGGCGATACTGCGTGTCGTCTTTCCCGATCTGGAACATCGGGGCGTACTTGAATTCTGGTGTCTGTGCCATGGCTATATTTTCGGTTCTTTGTCTCGATGGTTGCTGACGCGCGCCCGGACAAAGCCGTCGCCCGCCATCCGCACCCACGGATATCTACGCAAATTTAAGTTTTTTACGCCCCATTTCTACGCCGGCTTGTGAAAAATGATACCAATCAGCCGATAATACTTAATCACTCTTAATTAGTGAGCTCATGAAAAGAGAACGAAGGTTTTCTATTCCTCAAGACCAGTTCGGCGATTTTCATTCACCATCCGAAATTTTTCAGGCAAAACTTGCCCGCTGTTTTTTTTTTTTAGCTTCGTGAAGAATTTAAAAACAATCACTCCTTTGGCAAAAGGGGGCTAAAATCTCCGTATTATGAAAAAGATACTAACAATTTTATTGCTGCTCGTCGTCTCTGCTGTTGCGCATGCCCAGCAAGATGTTACCCGCTTCCTCGGTATCCCGGTTGATGGGACTAAGTCTGAGATGATTCGCAAACTTCAAGCGAAAGGCTTCCGCTATGATTCCGCCAATGATAGGTTAACTGGGGAGTTTAATGGTACGGATGTCACGATACGTGTTGTGACTAATAACAACAAAGTGTACCGTATTGCGGTAGTCGATGAAAACGAGGTAGGTGAAACTGCCATCCGCATAAGGTTTAATAGGCTGGTTGAGCAGTTTCAAAACAATTCTAAGTATACATCATTTGGTGATTTCACAATACCAGATGATGAGGACATCAGTTACGAGATGACTGTTCATGATAAACGTTACGAAGCTGATTTCTACCAGATTTCAGAGTCTGATTGGGAAGAAGTCAGCTCCATTATGTTTTCAAAATATACGGCTGAACAATTCAATAATCCAACGGACGAAATAAGACGTGATGGATATAACATACTGATGGAACGGGTGTCAAAGAAGTCCGTTTGGTTCATGATCGGTAGCTCATATGGGAAGTATTACATTGTTATGTATTATGACAATGAATACAATAGAGCCAATGGCGAGGATCTGTAACACAGACGGCTATTAATCTAAATCAGATGTTTAAATTGGATTATTATGAACAAGAGGATTGTTGTATGTGTTTTTCTCGTTGCCGCTTTGTCTTTTGCTTGGACATCGTGCAGCAAAGATGATAACATTGATTCTATTTCTGAAGGGTCAGAGAGTGAAATATATGATGACGAGGAGGGGGATGGTGACCCTCTTCTGGCCGAAGCGGGAGTTGCTGTTGACCTTGGTCTTCCAAGTGGTACTCTTTGGGCTGACAGGAATGTAGGAGCCTCATCTGTTGGTGAATATGGCGACTTTTTTTCATGGGGAGGAACAACTGCACACTCTCCACTTACTTATGGTTGGGATGATTACGAGTTTGTTACACCGCAGATGGTTGATGGTTACCCTGTTTGTTGTAGAGAGTACATTAACAAGTATCAATTAGATGACGGAATGTATCAAGGAATATGGTATAAACAAACAGGATACGACCAATTGGGTGTCCCAATCTATGAGTTTGTCGGGGATGGGAAATCAAAACTCGACCTTGAAGATGATGCCGCGCGTGTAAATTGGGGCGGCAAATGGCGTATTCCAACAATAGCTCAATTTGAGGAACTTATAAATAATTGTACATGGGTCTGGACAAATGATTTTGGAGGTTTAGCGCAGAAGGGGTTTTATGTACATGGACTAAATGGAAACTCTTTGTTTTTCCCTTTCGCAGGGTGGTATGAATACGGATGGGATGATAATGCTGAGGTGGTCGGAAAGTACCGGACATCAGAATTGTCTTGGGGAGGTACAGATTGCGTCGGTGTTATGATCTGTCAAGCAGGTGGGGCTTGCGTCGAATGGAATGGCAATCGAGTTGTCGGTTACTCTATCCGTCCTGTATGCTTCCCGTCTAAGTGATGTCAGGCTGAGGCCTATCTGGAAATTGTGATAGGTGCTTCTTCTCAGTCTTAATACCAATGGTGCGGCAAAACTCATCCCCTCGCTCACGTTTCAACCACTTTTTGAAGCCCCTATCCGCTTTTCGCTCGGCAAACATCATCTTCCCCACAGCCCTCAAAAACAAACAGCCCGTCCCTGCATGTCAGGGGCGGGCTGCCTTCGGAAAACTATTGAGAGATTTGCTGTTGATTGCTAATCGTGATTGTAGTTAAGGTTTGCGTAGGGAATGGCCCTTTCTGCCCACCTCCTTTTTCTCGTAACAGAATTTATATAGGGTAGTTGATTATTATTTCTCTATTGCGCCGATAAACGCGCCCCTGTTTGCTGCTGACACCTCACGGAGACGGCCGACCGGCACATACTGGTATGGCACATACTCCAAGAGCATAGCCGACGCGTAGCCGCCATCTTTGGTGAACCAGGCCTTGAGGCAGAGGGGTAGGGTGGAGCTGCTTGTGTTTGTCTTCTTCAGGACGTCCCACTTCTCGTTCTCCAATGCGCTCAAGATGTTGCCCTTCTCGGCCGCCTGAAAGTAGAGGCTGCGAGTCTCCACCTTAGCCCCGGTCTCCGAGTCGGTAAGCACGCTGCATCCAAACGCGGCCTTGATGCCGCCGTACAGGCTGAGCGCCAAACCGCCCAGGACGCCTACATAGAACAAGGCGCCACCCTGAGCCGTCTCGGTGAATGCCGCAATCAGGAGGCCTATGCCAATCAGAAGGCAGACTACGCTGATTATTCGCTTCGTGGTGTCTGTGCGCTCTACGAAGCGCAGTTTGAGCTCGTCTGAGAGCTCGTTATATTTATCTGACATTTTCTTCTTTTGCTTTTTGTTGAAAAGAACGCCGTTGACCTTCAGGGGATGATTACGTATCCTTCTCTGCTGTCAAAAAACAACGACGTCACACTCTTTCACCCTGGTCTCCATCTCTGTGTGATGTTCGCCATTCTGCGCATAAGGCGCAGCCCGTCATCCCGCCCACAAGTCACTGAAAAGGCGATGGAAGACGATGCTGTCTCTGCACGCTTACACGTCACGTCTTTTGGACATGGTGCAGCAATGCGGCAAACAATCAGTAATGAGTGTCGTGCGGCAAAGGGCTCAAGTCCGCTTGCCCTCATGTCCGCTGACGTGGAGAGGATGAAGATTTGGTTGAAAATCGCCTTTCCGAGAGAGGCTTTCCGTGTGGCGTGGCAAACCAACAAACCTAAGCCGACACAGCCCTCGTTTCAGAATGACGTACTGCCTGTCCGGGGCGATCCGATGACCCTTTGGTCAACTTTTTGCCGCCCAGTCTCTCAAATCTGGAGTACGCAGACGCGCAAAAGAAGTGAATGGTTTGAGTGGATGATGTGTTTGAAATCCAACAGCCCGAAACGGCTCTCGACTATTGTCGAACCAACATGTTCGGCAATGACCTTGGCGAGCGATGTGCGTTCACTCACCGGCGTGCGCCGTTGCGCAACTGTCTGGGCAGGGATTGTCAGTGTGTTTGGAGCCTGTAGGCTGGTCTCTGCTGTGCGCATCGACAGGCGGAACGGCGTGTACCGTCCTTGCTCGTCTTTGCGAATCTCTTTGCCGCTCGTGGCGTTGTCGCCCTCATCGCAAGATGTCAGCTGCGTCCTTTCGTCAGATAGCGCACCCGCGCCGCTGCACACGCCGCCATTCGCCGCAAACCAGTTCAGGCCCGCGACGGATAGTATGAGGAATATGCGCAGCAACACGTTTTTCATATCAGCAAATATATAGACAAACACACATATATGCAACTTTCGCGCCAAACAATATTTCCCTGTCGGATGACTTGTCCGTGGGTAATAAAAAAGGCGGGAGGTTTAAGCTCCCTCCTTCCATGTGGCTGCTATTCGCCTAAGTAGTCGCCAATCTCAACTGGCTCGTCGCTGACCTCCTCGTCAGAGTCTTCAGCCGGGGCCTCGTCTTGGCTCTCATCCGCGGCCTCATCTTCCGCGGCTTCCTCGACTTCGGCCTCATCCTGCTCGGTGTCTGTCTCCTCCTCTTCGGAGTTGTCATTCTCCTCGTCTGGCATCTTGCCCTCCATGATGTCCTCTGTGTCAGCCTGGGCGTATGCGTCATCAGGGATGTTGTTCAGTCCGAATCCTGCCATGAACTTGTTCAGGTAGTCCTCCGACGCTATCAGGCATTCTGTGCTGCGCGACCTGTTGCGCCTGTCTCGGATGTCTATAGAGCCGATTGTTTGAACCACATCGGGGTTGGAAGACCTGACGCTCAGTCGGTCATATCCGTGGCCCATTCCGCTGCGGAAGTCTATGTAGTACCACGTGTCCGGGTCTATGGTCATTTTCATCCTGACGCGAGAGCCTCCGTTTTTCCTTACGAAGTACTCGGCCTGCATCTTCACCTTTCGGTAGACGGGGTTGTAGTGCATCATCATCAGGTTCACTGTGGTGTCGCACACGTAGCACTTTTTCTCTGTGCTCCAGGTCAGCATCATGCCGTCGAATGTCAGGGTCGGGCCATTGTCAAGCATCATCTTGGTCTTGGGGTCGAAGCCTCCATATACGCCTCTCTTTATCCCGTTCACCGATGCCGTGTCATACAGTTCCGCCATGCGGGCTTCGTATCGCCTGCTGGTCGAGTCGCACTTGGGCGCCTTGCTGCTCATTATGTCGTTATAGAGCATCTGCGTGACCTGCGGGTGCATGTAGAAGTACATTTCAGTGAGCAAGTTGGCTGTGATGACGTCCGCCCCGCGGTCATGGCGGAGGTCGCCTGCGCTGCGGAAGTCAAATTTGCCTGTGGCCTTCTTTGTGAGGAACACGCGGAGGTCCACTTGGCCAAAGGCAGTCACGGCATCCTCGTTCGGGTAGTAGCACATGTATGTGCCGATGGTGTCGGGCTTGGCAATCTTGTCGGGGCTGTTTATCTCATACCTGTCGAAGATGTTGTTGTGGTAAAGAAAGCCCTCCGGAGCCGCCACCATGGCAAGGTCGCTCGCGTCTTCGTAGTGTTCCATGATGGTGGAGTAGACGTGGGTTGAGTCCTTGGATATCCTGAATGAGTGGTATATCTCGTCGGCTTTGTCTTTGCCGTTGCCCTCCGTGGTGTCAAATGAGCGTTTGTCCACCGGTATCTTGACCTTGGCGGGGTCTATGATTGATGAGAACCTGATGTATGTGCGCGGACCTTTCTTGCCCACCTGGCGCATCTTGGCGCCGCCGTCAAACTCCAACAGTTTCCTGTTGCCGACGAGGTTGGTCAGACCCTTGAACGCGAAATATTTGTCAATGGGCATGTCGTCCTGGACCAGGCCTTTAGCCGTGGTTATGGCGTCGTCGGTGTGGATGTCGCCCATGAAGATCACGTTCTTGCCGCCCTCATTGTCAACAAACGTGTAGTCGCCGTACCCTTTATATTGCTTGGCCCCGAGAATCGTTATGTTGGCGTTGTCGAATGAGTGGTACGATGTCGCGCTGTCCGCCCTCACGTCCACATGAGTCTTTTTCAGCTCCTCCATCTCGGCGTTTTTGTGGATGGTCACCACGTCGCCCACCTTGAGGTTGACTCTTGCGTCCGCCACGTTTATGAACTTGACCTCCTCGCAGCGCAATATGTTTGCGTTGCGGTCGAAGATGGCCACGGGGACTAAGAAGTTGAGGGAGTCGCCGCGCTCTTTGGTGCAGACAAAGCGGTTGCCCGCAGTGCCAGATGTGCCTATGGTCTCCTCGCCTCGCTCCAAGTCCCACGTGTAATTCTTGACCATGGTGGTGTACTTGATGGCCGAGAAGTCTTTCTCGTTGCCACCTGCCGAGTTATAGACGAAGCGGCCCTCGCGCTTGTCGAAGTCGATGAATGTCTCCTGGCTTCGACTGATTAGTTTGCGCGTTATGCGGCGGCCCTTGGCGCGGTCGTTGCACACTTTGCTGACAATTGAGTCCTCGCGTATGGCTGTGTTGACATATTTGCCGCGTGTGATGGATGATTTGGCCGCATAGATGTCTTTGTCCATCTTGTTGATGATGTCACGCCTCAACTCGCCAGAGGCGACCACCTCCTGCTGGTCCTCTCCCGTGGCGAATGCGATGAAGTATGACGTGTCCGCCTTTATGGTGTGGTCGGTGAAGATGACTGCGCGGCTCTCAAGGGCTGATTTTGACAGTCCCCTCTCCGAGATGATCTCAAGGTCTCCGTGCCCGATGCCTTTCAGCCCGGTCGGCGTCACGTTTAGCTGACCATCGAACTTGCACTCGAAATACCCGTCTTTCTTCGTGTTGGGGAACATGTGGAATTTGCCCTCCATGTTCCTGAACTCCATCCTGTCGGCCTCGGGGTAGAATTTCATCTGGCTCTTGCCCGGGATGGCGAAGTTGTTGGCGTCGCGGTGCATCTGGTTGATGCCCAGCTCCACCTGTGGGAATGTTGGCGTCGTGGTGCTCTTGGCCACGTCAAATTGGCGGGTGTTGCCCTCGGCGTGTTTCTGCATGAAGTAGAAGCAGTCGCGGGCGGGGACGCCCTCAAACCCTCCATCTGAATTCAATTCGGCGTAGCTCGTCGACTTTGACGCTGAGTATGTTATGTCTCCTATGCCTCGCAATCCATTGTTACTCAGGTCGAAGTCTTTATAGAATGTCGCTTTGCCGCCGTAAATGGGATAGCCTTCCTCCGGGGTCTTCGACTGGAAGCCTAATGAGCGGTCGGGGCGGATGGAGAGCTCGTGGCGTATGTCTGGCAATATGTTGGTGTGGAGGACGCCTGTGAATGGCAGGTTGCTGTTGGTGATGTTGTTTATGTCCTCGAATGTGAATGTGTCTACCTGGAAGTAGAATTGGGCGCTGTCATAGTAATAGGTGGCTCCGTCCTCGCCCTGAACCCCGTTGGGATAGTATATCTTGGCGGGGGTGGTGGATGACAGTTTGGGATAGCCTGTCAATTTCTGCTTTCCTGACTTGTTGCTCGGGTCGTTTAATTGGACGACGCCACTCATGTCGGTCAATGTGCTGCCGAGTGTTTTCTGCTGGAAGCGTCCTCGGCGGAAGTCCGTGGAGTCTGTCACCGACATCTTCATCTCTTTGATGCTGTCCAACTTGATGAGGAAGGCGTCATAGTCAAAGTGGAAGTTGGTGCCGGTGGCTGTAACCTGACCGACTATGACTTTCCCGTCATAGTCTATGTTCCTGTTCTTCTTGAGGACTATGTCTCCATTTGCCGGAGTGAGGTAAATATTCTGGTTCTCGGAGTCTGAAATCTGCACGCCTTGGACCTTTCGCATGTGGAAGTTGAGGTCGGCAAGGTCTATGTAGCCGTTGGGCGCCGATGCTGTCGAGTCAACTGATATGAATCGCATCTCGTCGTAGTCCTTTTTGCCCACGTCAAATTTCAGGTAGTCATAGAGTCGCTCTGTCGCCTTGGCTACTTTGTTGTTGCTTATGGTGTAATAGTCAACGAAGCCGTCATATGAAAGCTGCAGGAGCAACTGCTGCGCCTCGACCTCTGTCATGCCGGTGAAGTTGGCGAAGTCTTTGACCTGGAAAGCGCCGCCTCCATTGTAGCGCGTGAAGTCTGCCACGACCTGCATCGGGTGCTTGGTGTTCATGCCCCACAGCTCGCGATATTTCTCCTCGTTGTAATAAGATATGCTCTCGAAGTAGGCTATGTTCATCGGAGAGCCGGCCAATTGGGTGATGAAGATCTGTGTGCCGTCTATGTTCCATTTGACGAGGTTGGCCTCGATGAGCATCTTGTGGTATGTGTCGCGGTACTTGGCGCGGTCCGAGCCGTGGTTGCTTCGCGTCAGCTCTATCTCTCGCGTGTCGTCTCGATAGCGGAAGCTCAGCCCAGGGTGGGTCATGGCGTCGCGGCCCAATGCTATGTCAACCTCGGTGTCGGTTCCCTCAATGCCGTTGCGCGAGACGTTGAATGTCTGCGCCTTGAATGAGGCCAATACGGTGTCCGCCTTGTGGATGTACACTTCGGCCGGGAATCCGTATGCGCCACTGCCCTTAAATGATGAGCCGGTCTGCGTGAAGCCGCCCTTGAAGCCGACTTTGTCAAAAAGGTCGGGTATGTCAAGCGTGTTGCTCTGGTCTGTCTCGAATCTCGGATAGCGCGTGCCGTAGGTCGTGTTGCGGCTTAGGCACTTGTGCGTTACGGTCCCCTTTAGTGGCGAGTCGAAGTAGTTTTTATTAACGAAGCTGCAGTTCTCCACAGACACCTCGTTGCTTTTAGTGTCGATGCTGTAAAAGCCGAATGTCGCATACACTTGGGTGGCGTCCAGCCCGACTCGCTCCCACGTTATGCGCCCCTCGTTCCCGAGCCATTTGTTGGTTTTACCGAAGTACATTCCGCTCGTCTCCAAAATGTCTATGCTGTCATGCTGACTCATGCAGCGGAGCGTAGTCTGACCCACTTTGTAGTTGAGGTCGCCGCCAGCGTCGATAAATTCCACTTTGTCCAGGTCGATGACCCTCCAAGCCACCGATTTCGACGAGTATATGGCACCCTGGGTCTCATAGCTGTTCGTCTGGTCAAGGAATGTGCGCAGTTTGTTCAAGTTGCTGCACTTGCTGTCCAACACGGCTTTCCACACCTCAAAGTTATGGCCGTTTATGCGATTTGTCTTAGACATCTGGTCAAAGACGCTAATCACGTTCACGTAGTCGGGGAACACGCGGGCTTTTTTCTTGCGCATCTTGTTGCACGTCTCCATCAGCAGGTCTTGCATCTGCGCGTTGCCGTTGCCCATGAAGCGGTTCAGCTGGTCCACGGCGCTCTTTGCCCTCTCTTTGTCGGTGCCTTGCTGCATCATGAGGTCGCTCATCTGCTGGGTGAACTCTGTCGGGTCCATGCTGAACTCGTCAGACTGCCTGCTGCCCGTGACCACGCCGCAAATCAGTGTCATGGCGAGCACGCCCGCCGCTATCAGTATTCTTGTATATGTTCTCATCTCAAATCTTTGCGCTATCGTATTCGTTTTTCTCCGAGTGCTTATACGCTGTTTCGTCAATCAAGATACGGCAAAACCCGACTCCTTGTCATTCCTTGATGGTCAGCCCCGAGAGCCTGAACCTGTCGCAGTATAGCGCGTTCAGGTCAACGACTGAGCTGATGCCCGGAATGTCACCAATGTCTGTGAACTGCCATATGTCGGCGTCCTCCGGCTTCGTGTCTGCGGCATATCGGGCTATCCAGAGAGGGTAGCCGGGGAAATTCTCCCTGCATTCCATCTCGTTGTTGAATTTATGCGAGCAATAGATTATGGGCTTCACTCCATACTCTTTCTTGAGCCGCGTCACTATCCTTTTCAGAACTTTCCGCACCTCCGTCTTGTCTTTCCCGCCTAATATGCTCTCTTCCATGTCTATCACAGGAGCCATGTCGCCTTTCCTCAATCCGCTGTTGGCTATGAAGTTGTCCGCCTGCTCGTCAGCGTCGCGCATCGTCATGACGTGATACGCCCCGACTAAGAACCCTGCATTCCGCGCGCTCTCCATATTCTCCGCATGCCTCTTGTCCTGATGGTTGCCCCCCTCTGTGGCTTTAATCATCACGAAGCTGATTGACACTGAGGCCGTGGACTGCGCGCGCCCCTGCCTTTGCGTCGCGATGTTGTAGGGAATCTGGCCCAGAGCCTCCCAGTCTATGTCTCCCTGATAGTGCGATATGTCAATCCCGTATCCGTCTGCCTCTGGCATCACAGGGCCTTCGTAGAAATAATACCGTATCGTGTGATAAAATGGGATATACCTTCCTATGCGGACGCCCGTGTCTGTGAAGAGCAAGAATGCCACGATTGCCGCGGCGCACACGCCTACCAATCCGATGGCCGCAATGGCCCGGATAGCTGTCCTCCGCATGTTGACGGCCGACGCCTTGCGACGCTGACCCCTGCTTGTTGTTGCCTTTGCCATATTGTATCAGTTGCGAAGATAGACAAATGCGAGCATTTTTTTATAAATTTGTAGCCTGTATATCCCATTGTACCACAAACGGACTATAATTACTTTCAAAGACATGAATATTGCTCTCATTGGCTATGGCAAGATGGGTAAGACTATCGAGGAGATAGCCGTCAGCCGTGGTCACGCCATCACAGAGATAATTGATATTAACCTCCCGGGCTCTTTTGACAGCGAGGGGTTCAAAAAGGCCGACGTGGTCATCGAGTTCACTGCGCCCTCTGCCGCCTTCGACAATTACATGAAGTGTTTCGAGCGCGGCAAGACGGTCGTCTCTGGCACTACCGGTTGGCTCGACAAGCTTCCGCAAATCCAGGATCTTTGCAAGGATGGCAGCCATACCTTTTTCTATTCGAGCAACTTCAGCCTCGGCGTCAATATCTTCTTTGAGCTCAATCGCCAGTTGGCCAAGCTGATGAACAAGTTCGACGCCTACAAGGCCTCCATGACGGAGACCCACCACATCCACAAGCTCGACGCACCCAGCGGAACCGCCATCACCCTTGCCGAGGGCCTTGTGGCAAATGTTGACCGCCTCGACGGCTGGATGCTCGACCGCACCATCTATACGGCGGGCGACAAACCCACCGAGGTCGCCAACAAGGACATTCCGGCCGACATGCTCCCCATCACGGCCTACCGCGAGGGCGAGGTGCCGGGCATCCACACCATCCGCTATGATTCCGACGCCGACTATATCGAGATCAAGCACAGCGCCAACAGCCGACGCGGCTTCGCTCTCGGCGTGGTGCTCGCTGCCGAGTTCTCCTGCGGCAAGAAAGGATTCTTCGGTATGAAGGATATGTTGGGCTTCTAACTCTATCTCACGCTCTGACAATGTCAACTGCAAATTCACAAGGCTCAAAGAGCTTCAAGCAAAGGCTCGCCTCCGCGTCTGTGTTCGACTGGGTCATAACGGCCGTCCTTGTCCTGCTCTACATTGGTGTCATCTTCTGGACCGGGAACCCTTGGCTCATCATCGGGCTGCCTCTCGTCTTCGACCTCTATTCCACGCGCTACATCAACTGGGGCTTCTGGAAGAAACCAAAGAACGGCAAGAAGCCATCTAAGATTTTGGAATGGATTGACGCCATTGTCTTTGCGCTCGTGGCCGTCTACCTCGTGAACATATTCCTGTTCCAAAACTATCAGATTCCCACCTCTTCGCTCGAGAAGTCTCTCCTCGTGGGTGACCACCTCTTCGTCAGCAAGATATCTTACGGCCCCCGCATGCCAAACACCCCCATCGGCATGCCCCTCACGCAAAATACTATGCCCATCACTGGGACTAAGTCCTACCTCGACTGGCCTCTGTGGGATTATCATAGGCTTGCCGGCACGGACAGCGTCCGCCGTGGTGACATTGTCGTGTTCAATTTCCCGGCTGGCGACACTGTCTGTGTCAATATGTCCAACCCCGATTATTATAACCTTATTCTCAGCTACGGAATAAACGCGCTCCAGAGGTCTGACATTTCCACGATAAGTGAGTTCAAGACTTCGTGGGAGCGAAACCATTATATCTCCGACCTGGGCCGCCGACGTGTCCGTCAGCCGTCATCTCCCCTCAGTGAGATTGTTGACCGCCCCGTTGACAGGCGCGACTGCTACATAAAGAGGTGTGTCGCGCTCCCTGGCGACACGCTCTCTATCTCACACAATGTCGTCAGCATCGACGGCAAGGTCCTCAAAGATTATCCCGATGTGCAGTACTGCTACAGGGTCGAGTCGACCATCCTCTTGCCAGACAAGTTCTTTGAGCAATACGGCATCTCTAATGATGACCGGGCTCAGGCCGGAAGAGGCCCTGTCTACATCCTTCCGCTCTCTAAAGACAAGGCTGAGGCGATAAGCAAAATGCAGGTGGTCAAGTCGGTCGAGATGATGGAGGAGGAACCCGATTCGCTCGGCCTCCGAGTCTACCCCTTCAGCGCCGACTACCCATGGAGCCGCGACAACTACGGTCCTCTCTGGATTCCTAAGCGAGGCGCTACGGTCACGCTCACTCCGCAAAACGCGCTTCTCTACGAGCGCATCATTACGGCCTACGAGGGACATCAGCTCGACGTGCGCGATGGCAAGGTCTATGTAGACGGCGCTCAAGCCGATTCGTATACTTTCGCCATGAACTACTATTTCATGATGGGCGATAACCGTCATAAGTCTGCCGACTCGCGCTACTGGGGCTTTGTCCCGGAGGATCATATCATCGGCCGTCCGCTTTTCGTTTGGCTCTCTCTCGACCCCGACAAGTCAGGCTTCTGCAAGATCAGGACTGACCGTTTCTTCAAGACCGACTTCGACAGGCAGTGGTAAAACGAAAACCTTTTCTCTCTCTGCGCGACCACAGGCTGACGATTCTTTCTGCCGTCATTATAATTGCTGCTGCTGTCTGGGTCAGAGCTTATCCCGTCATACTGCCAGTGGTAATCGTGGCTTGGGCCTACGTGAGGACTGATATGTTTGTCCGCCTCGCCGACTGGGTCGAATGTCACACCCCATTCAGTCGCTCCCTGCTCTCTTGGGGCTTGGCCACCTTGTTTGCACTCTCTGTGACGGCCTACGTCCTCTTCTTCGTTGTCAATCTGGGTGTCTATTCCGCACCCGTGTCCGTTGACGGCCATGTTGAGGTCATTGACAATCTCTGTGTGGTCAACAGACTCAAATACGGCGTGGCGCGAAATGCGGATTCTCCTGATGACTATTACCGCACTCATCGTCTCGGCCCAATAAGCCGTGGCGACAAGGCTATCGTCGATACGCCAGACGGATGTCTCATCCAACGCATTGTCGCACGTCCCGGTGACACAGTCCGTATCTCTTCTGCGGCTCTTTTCGTCAATTCGCAATTGGCTGACGGCCGAAAAGCGGTCGCGACTTTTTGTCGCCGCCCGCATGTGCCTTACTCCGTTCTTAGGCACATGAATCAGGCAAATGAGGAACTCGGCAAAAGTGGCAGTCTCTTATTCACTCCGTTCGAGGTGACATTCCGCGATGGTCACTCCATCTGCGCGGACACCACTGCCATCAGGCTGCCTCTGCTTAAGGCTATTGACGACTGGAGCGTCTACACTTTCGCGCCCCTGCAACCCAATCAGCCGGACGAGCGCTGCTACCCCTACAATCCCGCGCACCCGTGGAATGCGTATAATTGGGGTCCTCTGCGCCTGCCGCGCAAAGGTGACAGCATTATGCTCACCTATGCGAATGTCGCGATGTATGGCCCGATGGTCAAGAAATATGAGGGCGTAGAGCTGCGCCCCCGGCCTGACGGCAGCTACGTGTTCAAAATGAGCTACTATATGACTCTGTGTGACGACCGTGACGTCTTGTGCGACAGCCGAGCCTATGGTCCCATTCCAGAGTCCAAGATAATTTCAAACATCGTAAAATTATAGTCTCCCCTTCAGATGGTTAAGAAAGCTCTATTTGCCTCTGTAGCCCTCCTGTCTCTCGCAGGCTGCTCAAACGGCGTCTCATCGCCTGATGCCGATAACCTTGCGCAATCTTCCGACTCTCTCGTCCTTGCCCGTCCGCAAGATTTGAAGAATGCGGTTGAGCTGATATCTGATGACTGGATGCTCCTCGCAGCCGGTCATGAAGGCGATTTTAATGAGATGACTATCTCTTGGGGGCAGATTGGCGAACTTTGGGGACGGCCAGTCATGACTGTCTTTGTCGATACCCTCAGGTTCACCCATCAGTTTCTTGACAAGGAGGACTATTTCACGGTGTCGGGTTTCCCTACAGTCTATAAGGACGACCTCCAATACCTTGGCACTCATTCCGGCCGTGATGGCGACAAGTTGTCCGAAACAGGTTTGCATGCCGCTTTCACCGAGCTCGGTAATCCTTATTTCACCGAGGCGAGTGTAGTCATCGAGTGCAAGAAGATTTACGCCAATAATTTTGACACGTCGATGATGCTCGGCGATTTGGCTGATTTTTATGCCAAACGCGGCTCTGTACACACTGTCTACATTGGCGAGATTGTCAACGTCTGGAAGAAGTAATTTTATATTTAGTCTTATGCGTTTCCTGTTTTGTCTCATTCTCTCCCTCTTCTTCTGCTCTGTGAATGCTCAGCGGATGACTCGCCAGCAGTATGTCGCGAAATACCATGCTTGGGCTGTCGCCGAGATGAACCGCACGGGAATCCCGGCCAGCATAACTCTCGCACAGGGCATTTTGGAGAGTGATTGCGGCAATTCAGATCTCGCAGTCGAGGCCAATAATCATTTTGGCATCAAGTGCCACTCGGATTGGACCGGCAAGACGATGCATAAGGATGATGACAAGAGTGATGAGTGTTTCCGCAGCTATGAGAGCGCATACGACAGCTTCAGGGATCACTCTGACTTTCTGACCTCTAAGTCCCGCTACTCTTCTCTTTTTAATCTTGAGACGACCGACTATAAGTCCTGGGCGCATGGTCTCAAGAAATGCGGCTACGCCACCGAGCGCACGTACGCTGAGCGTCTAATCGCGATTATTGAGGACGAGAATCTTTCTGTTTATGACTCCGGGGATTACTCTGACAGCTCAGATGATTCTGATGCGGTTGATACGATAACTGACAATTCAGACTCAAACTCATCAAACTCGTCCAACAGCGGCGGCAAAGGCGTAACCCGCCGTACAACGCCTAAGATCAAGTCTGTCTTCTCGATTGATCCGCTGCCCGTCCATGAGGTCAAGTACAATAACGGTGTCCAATATGTCGAGGTCTCCGGCGCTGACACGTTTGAGAACATAGCCTCTGAGTTCCACATGCAGGTGTGGGAGATATATAAGTATAACGACCTTGCGCAAGGCGCTGACATATCCAAACTCTCATACCTCTACTTGCGCCCCAAGAAGAACCGCGCCCACCCGGACTGCCAGTCCCACGAGGTGAAGAAAGGTGAGACTATTTGGGATATCTCTCAAGCCTACGGTGTCAAGCTCTCTAAGATTGAACGGCGCAATGGCCTGACTCATGGCTCAGAACCTGAGGTGGGCGCAATTCTCAGACTCAGGTAATTATAGAGTGACCTTTTCGACTTGCCTGATGGGCAGAACCAAGTCCATTTGAACTTTGCCATGGCGAGAAAAGGAGCATGAATATAAACACTTTCCCATCCTCGTTATGCTTACAATTTGCACATACCCCGTCATCCCCGTGCGCTCCGAGCCATCCGAGTGTGTCGAGATGGTAACGCAAATCCTTTTTGGCGAAGCCTACGATGTTTTGCGCATCGAGGGCCGATGGGCAGAGGTTTGCACTCGCGATGATAATTACACGGGTTGGATTGACTATAAGCTAATAGCCAATATTCCTGAGGCGGAGGTCAACCGATGGCTCTCGGCAAAATCAGTAATTGTCCCACCTCCTTTTCTCCGCGTGAGGCGTGATGATGATCCTTCTCTTATCCTTTTGACTCCAGGATCCACCATCCGCGGCGCTGTCTTCGGGCAAGGGCTCATGCCTACCATTGACAGCTCATTCTCTCTCGGTGGCCACGTTTACGGCTTCGATGCCTATACATTCTCAGATTGTGGCGAGGTGACTGACCCTGTCGAGTGCGCCACAATGCTTCTGGGGGCGCCATATCTCTGGGGCGGCCGCTCCATTCTTGGCATAGACTGCTCTGGCCTCGTGCAAACGGCCTATAAGATTTGCGGCATCCAATTGCCAAGAGACGCCTCGCAGATGATTAATCTCGGCATGAAGGTTGAACCAGATACTGCTCAGCGCAATGACCTTGCTTTCTTCGTCAATGCGTCAGGACGCGTTTGCCATGTAGGTCTCTGCATGGGCGACGGCCGCATCATCCATTCCTCTGGCTCTGTCCGAATTGATAAGCTTGACTCTGAGGGCGTCTTTAATGCCGAGAGGAATATGTATACGCACAAACTGCTTTGTGTGAAGAGGTTGCCAAATTAATATCACCAAGCCCTGCCTTGCTTTTTTATGGCAGGCATAAGTGCCGCAAACCATATTGCGAGTGCCGCGGCAGACCACAGACACCCCGCCCATCCTATTGACGCTACGCTCGCCACTGAGCAAACCACGCCGCCGACAGCAGCTCCAGAGCCTATTCCCAAATTGAATATGCCCGAATAGATGCTCATGGCCACCGCAGTGTCCGTGTTAGGGGTCATGGCTATCAACTCACTCTGCTGCGCTATGTTGCACGCTGTGGTCGACATGCCCCAAAGCAGGCACACGCCCCATACGCCCCACTCGCAGAGGGCGGATGGCAGAAGAGCCGCCAAACAAACTGTCATGATGACCGCCATTGAGCCGATAAAACGCAACGGACCGCGGCCATACAGGCGCGCGAAAACCTGCCCGCCTATGATGCCAGCCACGCCAAACAGCATGAGTGTGATGGTCACATGCCGCTCATCCAACCCCGCTATCTGACCTAAGAACGGCTCAATGTAGCTGTACGCCGTGTAATAGCCGACAACCCAAACGGCAGTGAATGCGTAGAGCAAGACTAATGCCTTGTTGCTCAATAGCTTTGGTAATTTATGGAAGGAGAATTTGCCCTCACTCGGCAAGCTTGGCAGCGTGACTGCCATAAACGCGAGCGCCAAAGCGGCCACGCACGCCACGCTCAGAAATGTCATTCGCCATCCAAGCAGCAGACCCACGGCGCGGCCCAACGGCAGGCCCACTATCATGGCCACTGCGCTGCCTGTGGCAATGGTGCTGAGCGCCATGGCCTTATGTCCGTCCGGCACTATTCTGACTGCCATGGGTGATACGATGCTCCAAAACACGGAATGGCAGCAAGCCACACCTATTCGACTCGCCATGAGCATGGCGTAACTGCCAGATGCCCAAGACATGCACTGGAATACAGAGAACGCCCCGGCCAATGTCAGCATCAGCTTGCGCATCTCCATTCTGCTCGCCAATATCATCAAGGGCAATGACAATAAGGCCACGCACCAGGCGTAGACGGAGATCAGCATGCCTGTCTCGCTCTCTGTCTTGCCAAAGTCCTTGGCTATGTCTGTCAACAGGCCTATTGGCACAAACTCTGACGTGTTGAATATGAAGGCCGCCATAGTCAGCCCTATCAGCGCGGCCCAATGACGTGCTGTCATCTTGCTGCTCTCGCTCGTTGTTGTCATCACAAGTTCGTTTTCACTTTCTCGCTTCACAAAAATAGCAACCCATTGGGTTCGCTACTCTTATAGGCTGTGAAATAAGGTTAAAGGATTTGCCGGCCTGATACCTGCCGGTCTGTTTTCTCGTCTTTTTTCATTATATTTGTCTTCCATGGGGGCGAGCGTCTTTTGTCCGCGGAGCGCACGCCCCTCATCAAACACATCTATTGTCTCATCTGTTTTATTTTTAAAGGATTATGTCTGTCGAAGCAGTTCTCTTTGGTGTCTCGATTCTCTTTTTCCTGAGTATCCTGGCTTGTAAGGCGGGGTATAGGTTCGGCGTCCCGTTGCTCCTGCTCTTCCTTGGGGTTGGAATGGTCTGCGGCTCCGACGGTTTCGGTATTCAGTTCTCTAATCTGTCCGTAGCCCAGGCCATCGGCACTGTGGCCCTTTGTATAATTCTTTTCTCTGGTGGACTTGACACTAAGATTTCTGATATCAGGCCAGTTCTCGCCCCGGGTGTCGTCCTCGCCACTCTCGGCGTCGTCTTGACCGCGGTTTTGACCGGTGTTCTCATACATACTATTTTTAATATCCCTGCGCTCGGCACCATTCCGCTAAGTCTCACTGCCTCGCTTCTGCTGGCGTCCACCATGTCGTCAACCGACTCGGCGTCCGTCTTCTCCATACTCCGCGGCAAAGGCCTGCATCTCAAGAACAACCTTCGACCCATGCTCGAGCTTGAGAGCGGATCTAACGACCCGATGGCCTATATGCTCACCATAACTCTCATTAGCCTTGTCTGCCAAGGCGGTGAGCCTGACTATCTTGACGCGTTCCTTCAACTCATCAAGCAATTCGCTGTCGGCACTCTCATTGGCCTTGTCTTTGGCTATGCGTTTGTCTGGGTCATCAATAAAATCAAGATAGACAATGCGAGCCTCTATCCCATTCTTGTCCTGACTGCCTGCATATTTGTATTCTCGGCCTCCTATTTCATGGGGGGCAACAGCTATCTCGCCGTCTATATCGGAGGCGTCGTCATGGGCAACTCGCGTTTCGTCCACAAGCGGTCTTCTGTCAATTTCTTCGATGGTCTCGCTTGGCTCAGCCAGCTGGTGGTGTTCCTCGCTCTCGGACTTCTTGTCAATCCCCATGAGCTTGTGCCGCTCATCTGCCCAGGCCTCATCATAAGCCTCCTGATGATTTTTGTCACGCGACCCATCTCCGTTTTCCTCTGTCTCGCTCCTTTCCGCAAAATCTCGCGCCAAAGCAAGACTTTTATCTCCTGGGTCGGACTCCGTGGCGCTGTGCCAATCATTTTCGCAATTCTGGCACTCGCTGCCGATGTCCCGCACGCGCGCTTCATTTTCAATATTGTCTTTGTCTGCACCCTCGTCTCTCTCGTGGTTCAAGGCACAACGCTCGCCTCTGTCGCTAAAAAGCTCAATCTCTTAGATGCTCCCGAGGATCTCGGTAAGGTTAAGGATTTTGACATGGAGCTTTCGGACGACATTAAGTCTGTCCTGGCCGAGTTGACCATCTCCGAGCAAATCCTTAATTACGGTGACCGTCTCCTCAAGCTTCCTTTGCCAGAGAACTGTGTGGCGGTCCTTGTCAAGCGAGATGACGCCTATTTCGTCCCGACTGGCAAGACGGAGCTTCTCCTTGGCGACAAGGTTCTCCTCATATCTGACGACCCTGAGGGGCTGAAGGACGCCCTCGCGCAAATGGGTGTGACCCCAGAGGCTGAAGCGCCCGATGACAATGACGAGCCTTTCTCGTTCAAGTCCGTCTTTGTCAACACGCCTAAGGATATTATTGGCGGCATCAAGGACCTCAGGTCTAATCTTCAAAATGGTACTTTCCTCAAATTTTAATTGATGACACCCGAACACTGTAATCTTCTTAACGACAAGGCGAAAGCTCTGATATTCGACCTCGACGGCACGCTCATTGATAGTCTTGAGCTCAATTGGCAAGCCATGGACACGGCGTTACGTGAGCAAGGCATAGTCATCCGCCGCGAGGAGTTTATCGCAATGACTGGCCGCTCCATCGAGGAGATTACCCGCATTATTGTCGAGCGTCATGCCTCTCATCCCGTTAATTCTGCATCCATTGTCGCCCGAAAGCGCGAAATAGCGAACGGCAGGGCGGATGAGGTCAAGGAGATAGCGGTTGTCGCCAATGTCGCGCGCATGGCAAAAGGTAAAATCCCTATGTCCGTCGGCACTGGCAGTGACCGGCACCGCGCCAAGCTGATGCTGACTTCAACAAGTCTTCTCCCTCTTTTCGATTTCATTGTGGCGGCAGATGATGTCGAAAATCACAAGCCGCATCCCGAGACCTTTCTGCGTTGCGCCGAGCTGATGGGCGTGGCTCCCGCTGACTGTCAGGTCTTTGAGGATGGTGAGGCCGGCATTGAGGCGGCGGAGCGAGCCGGCATGATGGTCACTGATGTGCGACCTTTCATCTAACCTCTTCTCCTCCGTTGAAAACAATTTTGCTGAATGTGCGTATCAATGCCCTAAAAACACACGGAAAACACATTTAACTTAAATTTCAACAGATGAGACTCGCACTCTCTTTCTCTGCTATTGCTCTTTTGTTTGTAGCCAACGCGTCTTTGGCGCAAGAAACGGCTGAAACACCCGCTCAGCCTCAGTCCAAATGGAAGACTGGTGTCTTCACGTCGCTCACTTTCAACCAGATCTCGCTCAAGAACTGGGCCGCTGGTGGCAAGAATTCTTTCAGTGGCACGTGGTTCGGTAATGCCTACGCCAACTACAAGAGCGACAAGGCCACTTGGGATAATACCCTCGAACTCGGCTACGGCGTCATGAGGTACAAGGGGGAGGACTATCAGAAGTCCGAGGATAAGATCCACCTGTCGTCTGTCTACGGCTACGACGCCGCAAAACAGAAGCTTTTCTACTCCGGCCTCCTCGATTTCAAGACTCAGTTCGGAAAAGGCTACAAGTATGACAAGGACACGACGCTCGTCTCGCAGTTCATGTCTCCTGGCTACCTGAATTTCTCCCTCGGTATGCTCTATAAGCCCAATGACAAGCTCTCTGTCTACCTCTCTCCTGTCGCAGCCAAGCTCACAATTGTAGGTGATACAATTTTCGCCCCGACCTACGGTGTCAATGACGGTGAGCATGTGCGTGGTGAGTTCGGTGCCACCGCCAAGGTCGTCTACAATCACCCCAACCTGATAAAGAATGTCGACTACTATTTCCGTGGCGACTTCTTCTCTAACTGGAAGGACCACCCGGAGCATATTGATGTCGATGTCGAGACTGGTTTCAACCTCAAGGTCAATGATTGGCTCACAGCCCTCATCAAGGTCAACCTTCTTTTCGATGATGATATAAAGTATAAGGAGCAGTATACCGAACTCGCAGAGGATGGCACGTCTGTCGTCAAGACGCGTGAGCGTGGCGCTCGTCTGCAGTGTAAGGAGCTCTTCGGCTTCGGCCTCTCTTTCAAATGGGACAGCAAAAAATAAAGAGCTCACGCCGTTTCGCGACGTAAGCAAAGTCTACACTCAAAGTCGCGCATTGGAAAATCTCCAATGCGCGACTTTCTTGTTTTGGAGTGCATTCTTAACGCGTTTCGCGGTCTTTTCACCCTCTTACTTCATGATTTAACAAAGAAAAGTTAAGACTGATGGTAAACTGAAGCGTTTTTTGTCCTAAATTAGCGGTAGTTAGCAGAAGTCAAAACCACCATGCACTACCTCCTCATCCGAAATGCGAAAATCCCGCAGAGTCCAGACTCTGAGGAATTATGCTCCGTCCTGATTGCGGACGGTCGGATTGTCGGCATGGGGCCGGACATTCAACACCCGCTAACGGATACTGTCGACCTTGATGCCAATGGCCGTTACGTCCTCCCTTCTTTAGTGAGTCTGTGCAAGACGAGGCCAACGCTTGTGGATGACGACCATATCCTGAACCTGAATTTCGAGAATTCTACAGCCGGCATCACCTCAATTATGACGGTCTCCGCTGACATTGACGATAATATCAATGACTTGGCTCATGTCGATGTCCCGTTGCTCAACTACGCATACCATTTCCCAATCAGGCAGGTCGTCCTCTCCAACAGCCGGAACTTAAGACGAGTCATGCTTCTGCATGGCGTATCGACAGCCATCGCGCGTTTTGGCGAAGATGTCGATGAGGACAGTTTACCGCAAATCTATTCGCATGTGACGGCGGCAAGAGTCCTGGGCCTACGTGTCCTCTTTGACCTGCGTGGACTGATTGACCGTGACAAACGCTTGTCAACACTCCAAGAGTTATGTCGATTCTTGCGTCAGGACGTCAATAATCGCGCCTACATCGTCGGGGTCGAATATGAGGATGAGTTTGAAATCGTCAAGCGTATCCGCGGATGCTGCAATCTCTCTGTCCATTTGAGTTTTGACCCGTTTGCGCACGATGGGGGGGGCTGTGGCAAGATTTCTCCACTGTCAACAGCCGCCGCTCTCCGCGACGGCGACTGGTGTTCGCTGGGGCTCGCTTATAGTGCCGAGAAAGCGCTCAAAGAACGCTGGCCTGACATGACGCCAGAGATTGTCTCGCGAAACAAATTGCCGCTACTTAATGCTCTTGATATCTCTGACCGTTTCTCTCCCGCTGAATTGGCCGACTTTGTCATGACGCGTCCAGCGTCTCTTCTTGGCCTCGCGCCTAATATCGGTGTGGTTCGCGAGGGCTCTTTGGCCAATCTTATAATCTGGAATCACGATTTCCCGGATGACGCGCGTTTCGCCGTCCCGTGTGGTGAGGTCAAGGATGTCAATTTCCGTGGCCAGATTGATTATGTCGTCATGAATGGAAATATAATCCTTGGGCAGAAATTTATGCCCGACGCCGTGTGTGGCCGGCATATTTACAGCCGTATCGTCTGATATTCAGATGGTTGTGTAACGCTTTTTGCTTAGATTTAACATCCGTGGATGTCTCTGATTTTTAGTGCGTTAGCTATACTGCCGCTCCGCTTTCAACACATTTTTCTCTTATTTAACGCGCTAAATCCCTCATTTTTCATGAGTTGCGGTTAGCTTTGCGCCAACAAATTTGCAATGAGTGCGCCACACTGCGCTTTTTCAAACCGTGAGGCTTGTTCTTCCGCCTGTGGCATTGGCGCAAAAACACAATTCTTTTTTTGGAGTTGTCGATTGTGTCCGATTGAGAGGGCTTCTCTCTACTCCTTCCGAATTTCCCGAACTCTTTGGGAAGTCGCTTAGCCATTATCTCTCACCGCATTGCAGAAAAGTAAATCTAATGACCAAGAACAGTTTAATCTGCATGATCGGTCTCGGTGTGGCTACCGTCTTTTTCACATCGAGCAAAAAAGAAAATCAAGAAAACATTTATCTTGACCAGCTGAAGACCCTTGAGGAGCAGCCCCTTGTGAATGGTGGCTCTCTCTCTTCCGACTCCATCAATGGTAAAATGCTCATTGTGAGTTTTTGGGCCTCTTATGACGCCACCTCGCGCGTCAACTCTTATAATCTTCTCTCCATCCGCGACGAGTTCCGCTCTGCTTCGTTTGAGCATGCCGATGGGCTGGAAGTCGTTTGCGTCTCCCTTGACACTTTCCGCTCTCCTGTCAGAAAAGCTATTGAATCCGACGGCACTAACAGCTTCTATCACATCTGCGACCTGAAAGGTGAGGAGTCTCCCCTCGCGGAAAAGTTTGATGTCAACAGGCCGGTTAACCTTCTCATAAGCCCTGACGGCCGCATTCTCGCCCGCGACTTCGGCACTCAGACAATTTCTGAGACTCTGAACTATCTTCGCTCTGCCGACACGGGCTTTGGCAATCAAGTCGATTGCTAAAAGTCCCACCCCTATATACCACACGACTATTATATATCAATGCCCGGATGTGCTTTGCGCATTCGGGCTTTTTTTATTTCTCTCGCGAGGTGGCTGTCCCTGTACCGCTAATCACTCAAGCCTGTAAAAAAGACAGCCGTTCCCAAATACTCGTGGGAACGGCCGTCTCTATTAGGGGTTTGCGTAAATCTTGTTCTCTACGCGTTGAAGTGATACAGGAACACGATGTCGCCGGTGTAAGCGGGTTTGCGCTGGCCCTCAATCTCCAACTTGACGCTCATGGTCGCCTTGGTGGTGCCGCGAAGGTTGAGAACCTCTTTTACGTCGACATGCAGGCGGACACGGCTGTTCACAACCACTGGCTGCTGATAACGGAAGTTCTCAATGCCGTAGTTGATCTGGTCCTTGATGTTGCGTACGTCAACAATCTGCTCCCAAAGATGGGGAAGGATGGACAATGTCAGATAGCCATGGGCGATGGTGTTGCCGAATGCGCTCTCACGCTTGGCCTTCTCTACGTCCACGTGTATCCACTGGTGGTCAAGTGTGGCGTCAGCGAAAAGGTTGATCTGCTCCTGTGTGAACTGGTGCCAGTCTGAGACTCCAAGCTCTTTGCCAACTAAAGCCTCAAGCTCAGCGTGGCTATTGATGATTTGTGCGCTCATTTTTGATTTATGCGTGTTTTGTTGTTTTTGTGTCTGTCGCAAGGTGTCGTGCCGGCCGCTTTCATGGCGAACACGGCGAGCCCGCTCCTTTATGCGTGACTTTTTCGCGAATTTAATAAAAATCACCTTACTTGATGTCGGCTCGCGACGCAACTGTCATGACATTCGTTCCTTCTGTCGCGGGTATACCTATTTAATATGTGTTACCTCATGGTTAATATCGAAAGAAAAAACTAACTTTGCCAAAGCATATTGCTTTGCTGTGCTTGTGAAACACCTTAAGATCTTGACATATTTGACGGCGGTTTGCGTCGCCGCCACGCTCACGTCTTGCTCCAGTTCTTGTGGAGGCAAGGAGTTTGGGCTTATGGGCACGTATCGAACCTATCTGTCTGAGTATTTTGAGGATGGGTCAATGCAATGCACGGCAATGGCGAGAGTTGACGAGCACCTGAAGCCATCGGGGCTTGAGCTCGAGCTGGGGCTTGACCTCGTCTTCCATTTCGGCGGTGCGCTCGAGTTTCAGGATGTCCGCATCAGCTATGCGTCTTCCGTTCAAGGTGATTGGGGCGTCAAGGGCGATTCTCTCATTTTCCTCCCTGATACATCTTCAATCCAGGCGCGTTTCATCTCCTCCAATGCGCAAAATAATGTAGAGGAGGCTATGGTGCGTCAATTAAGGCGCAACGTGGTGGCAAAGCTCGAGCCGCAAATCAGGTCTAAATACTCAGAGCACAGCATTAAGTCCATTGCCATCGAGAGGGTGGGGGACTGGGGGCTGCTCGGCTCTGCTGCCGATTCTTCGGTCGTCTTCCTTCAAAAAACCAATTGACTCACATCATATAATCATTGCCCTGAGAGGGGCGATGACGGCCGTAACAAATACGGTCAATAAGCAATTATGACAACATTCAGTTTAGACACAAGGCGGGTTTTCAGCATTGGCATTGATGCTGGCTCAACGACCATAAAGTTCGTTGTCCTCAACCGTGAGGATGGCTCTGTGGCTTATAGCTCATACCGCCGCCATTTCGCTGACATCCGCAAATGTCTTGAGGACACTCTGGCGGACATGGAGTCACAAATTGGAAGTGACTCGCTTTTCTCCGTGTGCGTCACCGGCTCCGCAGGCATCGGACTCTCTGAGCGCTCGGGACTCCCCTTCGTGCAGGAGGTGTTGGCAGCCAGCGCGGCAATGAAAGAGACCGGGCGGACAGACTTTACCCTAATCGACCTTGGCGGCGAGGATGCCAAGATGGTCTTCTTCCATAAGGACAAAAGTCCGGACATCCGCATGAATGGGTCATGCGCTGGTGGCACAGGCGCGTTCATCGACCAGATGGCGACGCTCATGGACATCGAGCCTAAGCAGATGAGCGATGCCGCTGCTACTTTCACGCGCATCTATCCCATAGCCTCGCGCTGTGGTGTGTTCGCCAAGACTGACGTTCAGAATCTTGTGAGCCGCCGACTCCCTACCGGCGACATCGCGGCGTCCATCTTCAACGCGGTCGCCATGCAGACCATGACGACTCTCGCTCATGGCGCCGACATCATCAAGCCTGTCCTCTGCACTGGCGGACCACTCACATTCCTCCCCTCTTTGCGTGAGGCTTTCGTCCGTGTCTTGAAACTTAAGCCCGAGGAGCTTATCCTGCTCCCTGGCGCTGAGACCACCACGGCGCGTGGCGCCGCCCTCTCCGCCAACAAGGATATGGCTATCTCTCTCTCCGAGATTCGTGAGCGTCTCTCTAAAGAGGCTACAAAGGGCGGTGAGCAATATCTCTCACCTCTTTTCGCAAATGACGCGGAGTTCGATGAGTGGCAGCGCACTCTCAAGGTTAAGCCTCTCATGTATGCCGAAATCAAGGAAGGTCAACATGTTGACGCATTCCTCGGCATAGACTCAGGTTCCACGACGACTAAGTTTGTCGTTACAGACCCGGAAGGTCGAATCCTTTTCAAGAGCTACTCGAACAATGACGGCAACCCCCTCCGTAAGGTTGAGGAGGCCCTCCGCGCTTTCATGCAGATGGTTGCGGAGCGTCATGCTACTGTCACTTTCCGTGGCTCTGCCGTCACTGGCTACGGCGAGGACCTTGTCAAGGCGGCTCTCAATCTCGACTACGGCATTGTCGAGACTATGGCGCATTTCCGCGCGGCGCATTATGTCAACCCGGCGGTTTCTTTCATCCTCGACATCGGCGGACAGGATATAAAGTCCATCTTCATCCGAAATGGCGCTGTCGCCAACATTGAGCTCAATGAAAGCTGCTCGTCCGGCTGTGGCTCTTTCCTTCAGGGTTTTGCCGGCATGATGAATATCAAACTCGGCGATTTTGCCGAGATGGCTTGCCGTGCGCACCGGCCCTGTGACCTCGGAACACGCTGCACGGTCTTCATGAACTCTAAGGTCAAGGAGGCTTTGAGGCAGAACACGGATCCTGGCGACATCGCTGCTGGCCTCGCTATCTCTGTCGTCAAGAATTGCCTCTTCAAGGTTCTCAAGATGCAGAACCTTAACCGACTGGGTGATACCATTGTGGCGCAAGGCGGCACTTTCAAGAATAAGGCCGTCCTCCGTGCTCTCGAGATACTCTCTGGCAAGGAGGTCTGGACAACTGATGCGCCCGAGCTCATGGGCGCCTACGGGTCGGCTCTCTATGCCATTGAGCAAAAGAAGGTTGAGGCGCAGCCCTCCTCTTTCGACCCCGAGGCAACTCTCGCCACGCTTCAGGACATCAAGACTGACACTGTCATGTGCTCAGGCTGTACGAATAATTGTCAGGTCGTCCGGTTCAAGTTCCCTAACGGCAATCTGAGTTTCGCGGGCAACAAGTGTGAGCGCATATTCCACTCGAAGAGTAAGAGCAGCACGCCCGGCCGCAACCAGATTGACGAGAAGTACCACTACACGTTCAGCCTCGCTCAAAAGAATGTCGATGTCTCTGACCCCAAGTCCATCGGCATCCCGCGTGTCCTGAACATGTTCGAGAATTTTCCGTTCTGGAGCACGCTCTTCACTGAATGTGGCCTCAAGCCCGTCCTTTCTGACGAGAGCACCACAAAGCTGTTCCGTGGTGGCATCTTCTCCATCATGAGTGACAATATCTGCTTCCCCGCCAAGCTCACCAATGGTCACATCATGAACCTTATCGAGAAGAAGGTTAGCCGCATCTTCTACCCGTTGGTCATCAAGGAGTCAAAGGAGCATGAGCACGACTCTAACTGCTTCAATTGCCCCGTCGTCAGCGGTTACCCCGATGTCATCCGCTCTGCCGTCAACCCCGAGGGCCGATATGGCATCCACTTCGACACGCCTGTAGTCTCGTTTGTCGATGAGAAGGCTGTCTATGACAGCTGTTACAACTATTTGACTACTCTCGGCATCCGCAAAGCCACCATCAAGAGGGCGGTGCGCTGCGCCATCACTAAAAAGATGGAGGTCAAGCGCACTCTCATATCAACCGAGCGCCAAATTCTTGAGCAGGATATAAAGGAGGGCAAGATGATTTTCGTCATGACTGGTCGCCCTTATCACATTGATCCGCTCATCAACCAGCGCGTGGCGCAAATTGTCACGGATCTCGGTGTGGATATTATCTCTGATGATGTCTTCCGCGAGGATCTCAATGAGTGCCTTGAGATGAACTACATCTCGCAATGGACCTACCCCAACCGCGTCATTCATGCGGCTCATGGTGTTGCCAAGTTGCCTCAGAATGTTCAGCTTATCCAGATAAACTCGTTCGGCTGTGGCCCCGACTCGTTCCTCATGGACGAGTGTTCCAACATTCTTAACGCCGCGGGCAAGAACCACACGGTCATCCGTGTCGACGAGATCTCAAGCCCCGGCTCGGTGCGCCTGCGCCTCCGCTCGCTTGTTGAGAGTCTTCGTCAGAGCAATGCTCTCGGCCACAAGAATGAGGTGTACACCTATAAGGCCATTCACAACGCCTTTACAGAGAAGGAGAAAAACGAAAGGACGATTGTTGTGCCTTGGTTCTCTGACTCCCTGTCTCCTCTCCTCCCCGTGGTCTTTAAGCGTGTCGGCTTCAACCTCATCAACCTTCCCAAGCCCGACGAGGAGAGCATAACGACGGGCCTCAAGTACGGACACAATGAGGTCTGCTATCCTGCCACCCTTGTTGTCGGTGACATTGTCAAGTTCATGCTCGCGCACAAGGATGAGAGGGACAAGTATGTGGTCGGCATCACCCAGACGGGTGGTCAGTGTCGAGCTACTAACTACCTCGCTCTCATTAAGAACGCCCTCACCACGGCCGGTCTCAGTGATGTCCCCCTCCTCTCTCTCAACACCGGAACGGCCTATGGCAATGAGCAGCCGGCTTTCAAGGCTAATTTGCGTCTCGTCGTCTCAATAGCCCTCAAGGCTGTCCAGTTCAGTGAGGCTTTGGCAATGATGCACCGGGCGATGGTTGTCCGCGAAAAGGTCAAAGGAACATCCGAGGCTCTTCAGGAGAGGTATCTCAATAAGGCTATCGAGCTGTTTGCCACCAAGAGGGAGAAGAAACTGTTCGACCTCCTCAATGAGGCCGTCGATGAGTATAATGCCATCGAGGTCAAGGATGTCAAACCCAAGGCCATTGGTCTCATCGGTGAGATTTATATAAAGTACAACAGTTTCGGCCAGTTGCATATCGGCAAATGGCTGCAAGATCAAGGCATCGAGGTCGTCGTCCCATCTCTCATGAGTTTCTTGCTTCAGGCTTTTGTCAATAACAAGGTCAATGACAAGCATGACATTGAGAAGAGCTCTTGGATATCAAAACTCGGCTCTAAGTTCCTTAAAGACTATGTCAACAGCCGTGGCCGACGTTGGGAGAAGATAAAGGCGCGCTTCAAATACAATCGTCCGGAAGGCTCAATCTTCGAGATGGCTGAGGACGCCTCTAAGGTGCTTAACCTTGTCAACCAGTTTGGCGAGGGATGGCTCATCGCCGGCGAGGTCATGGAACTAAGTCGCGCCGGGATTGACAAGGTCGTATGTCTCCAGCCCTTTGGCTGCATCGCCAACCATATTGTCGCGAG
The DNA here is from genome assembly GCA_963658925.1 of bacterium. GTDB lineage: Bacteria > Bacteroidota > Bacteroidia > Bacteroidales > Marinilabiliaceae > W3P20-009. The sequence goes on along the minus strand of CAVKRQ010000010.1, from coordinate 105,615 downwards.
AGGCATAGAGAACCGTCTTCGCAAGGTTTGTCCCAAGACCGGCCTCCTTTTCCTTGACATTGACTCATCTGTGGCAAGGGTTAATCTTGAGAACCGTCTGCATTTCCTCATTGACCAGATGGGACAGGAGGAGGCAAGTCAGGCTTGCTGATAATGTGATGGCCGATTTTATCCTGTTCAACAGGTCAATCAGTTTCCCCTAACCATAAGTGCGGAGGCCGCCCCCTATCTCGGGTCGCCTCCGTACCTTTTTTATGCCCCTCTAACCGCGTTTTCTCTATCGTGCGCCTCCCTTATAACAGCTCAAGACAACTTTCTCAAAATTCTGGCGTAATAAGCTGAGGACAATTTTCAACAACATCTATGACGCATAAGCTACTTCGTTTCTCTCTCTATTCTCTTCTCCTGTCTCTTTTGTTTATTTCTGTCAACGCTCAGGCCCAAAAGGTTGGCGTGGTCGCAGCAGACATCACCCTCACTTCTCCCTCAGGTAAGCCGGTTTCACTCAGCTCTTTGAGAGGCAAAGTTGTCCTTGTCGACTTTTGGGCTTCGTGGTGTGGTCCATGCCGCTCGGAAAACCCTAACATTGTTAAGTGCTACAATAAATACAAGTCGAAAAAGTGTTCCAAGGGGGATGGATTCGAGGTCTTCAGCGTCTCGCTTGACGTCAAAAAGGAGCGTTGGCTTGGCGCCATAGCTGCGGATAAGCTTTCTTGGCAATTTCATGGTTGCGATTTCGGCGGGTGGAATGGCAGTGTGGTGAAGACCTATGGCGTACATCAGATTCCTACGTCTTTCATCATTGACAAGAACGGGAAGATCATCGCTGTCAACCTGCGTGGCGAGGATCTTGGCCAGTTCCTCGCAGGCCTGTTTGGAGAGTGACACTTTGTCATATTTTGGCAGATTTAGAGACCTTACCAAAGGGCCAAGTGGCTCTTTCGTGTGACATAAAGGCGCAAGTCTGACAAATATTCCAACCTTTGCCCCATTGGCAATATATTTGCTCTCTTCAAACCGGTTTGGCATGGCCATGCGCCGCCTCCACTTAATAGCGTAAACACTCTGACAATGAATAACGAAAAAGATATTAAAGACGAAGTCGAGCAGAAGAACGACTCCGCACAGCCCAACAACGAGCAGCCCAATACGGAGCCTCAGCCCGAGGAACAGCCACAGTCAAATGCTGGCGAGGATACTCCTAAGGCGGAGGCTGAGAAATCGGAGCAGCCCTCTGAGGTTGATGCCCTGAAGAAGCAACTCGCTGATCTCAATGACAAGTACCTCCGCACGTGCGCCGAGTACGACAACTATCGCAAGCGAACCGCCCGCGAGAAGGCTGATCTCATTAAGAGTGCCGGCTCTGACATTATTCTCGGCCTGCTGCCTGTCGTGGATGATTTCGAGCGCGCCATTGCGCACATGAAGGATGACGCTGACGTGGCTGCCGTCAAGAATGGTGTAGATCTCATTTATAAGAAATTCAACGACTATCTGGCCAAGCGCGGTGTGACGGTTATCGAGACTGCCAATATGCCTTTAGATACCAATGTCCACGAGGCCATAACGATGATTCCCGCGCCTACGCCCGATATGCAAGGCAAGATTCTCGATTGCGTCGAGAAGGGCTATAAACTTGGCGATAAGGTTCTTCGTTTCGCCAAGGTCGTTGTCTGCCAATAAGTTAGTTTTTGTCAAATAATCATGGCAAAGAGAGATTATTATGAAGTTCTGGGTGTTAGCAAGACTGCTACCGCCGATGAACTCAAAAAAGCATATAGAAAACTCGCGGTTAAGTATCACCCGGACCGCAACCCCGATGACAAGGAGGCCGAGGAGAAATTCAAGGAGGCCGCAGAGGCCTATGATGTCCTGAGTGACCCTCAGAAACGTGCAAAGTATGACCAGTTCGGCCATGCCGCTTTTGACGGCTCCGCCGGCGCAGGTGGAGGATACTATAGTGGTGGCATGAACATGGAGGATATCTTTAGCCAATTTGGTGATATCTTCGGTGGCTTTGGCTTCGGTGGAAGCGGTTTCAGCAGCCGGCGCTCAAGCGGCGGTCAGCGTGTCAATAAAGGCTCTGACCTCCGTGTCCGTGTCAAGATTTCACTCAAGGATGCCGCCACGGGTGTCGAGAAAAAGCTTAAGGTCCGCAAGTCTGTTCCCTGCCCTACGTGTGGCGGAACGGGAGCTAAGGACAGCAGTTCAATAAAGGTCTGCTCCAAATGTAATGGTAGTGGATATGTGACGAGTGTTGTCGACTCTTTCTTCGGCCGTATGCAGCAGCAGAGCGTATGCCCCCAGTGCAGTGGACGTGGAAAGACGATTGCTGACAAGTGTACTTCCTGCTATGGCAGCGGTGTCAAGACTGACGAGGCTATTGTCACCGTCAAAATCCCGGCTGGTGTAGATAACGACATGCAGGTCCGTGTCCCGGGCGCTGGTAATGCGGCTCCCAATGGCGGCATAAGTGGCGACCTCTATGTCCAAATTTCTGTCGAGGAGGATTCTCAGCTCCAACGCGACGGCTCCAACCTCATCTATCACCTCTATTTAACTGTCCCCGAGGTCATCCTTGGCACAAGTGCAGAGGTTCCGACCGCTGAGGGTGGTAAGTTGAAGATAAACATCGAGCCTGGTACTCAGCCCGGCAAGGTGCTCCGTCTCAAAGGAAAGGGTCTCCCCGAGGTTAATAGCACCATCCATGGCGATTTGCTCATCCGCGTCGATGTCTATATTCCAAAGAAGTTCTCCGCAGATGAGAAAAAGCTTGTTGAGAAACTTTCCGAGTGCAACTCTTTCAAGCCTTCTGCGTCTGACAAGGCTACTTTCCTCCAGCGCATCAAGCAGATGTTCAACTAAGGATTACGTATAAAGACATCGCCCCGCATGAATTTCTTCATGCGGGGCGATGTCTTTTTCTCTACTTGCTCAACTATTTTATGATGCCGAGCTTCTTCATCTCGTCAACAAGGGCCTTCCTGTTTTCTGGCTCCATTGGGCAGAGCGGTGAGCGGAATGTCTCGCCAACAATTCCCATCTCGGCGAGTGCCGTCTTAACCGGAATCGGGTTGCTCTCAATGAAGAGCAGGTCCATCAGCCTGTGGTAACGATAGAACAATTTGCGAGCCTCGTTTGCGTTGCCTGCTATCGACAAATCCATCAGCTTGACAAAATCCTCTGGGACGACGTTGGCTAACACTGAGATGCATCCGTCTCCTCCCAAGAGGTTGGAGAGCATCGAGATGTTGTCATCACCACTGTAGACTTTAAATCCCTCCGGGCGACCCGCTATCAGGGCGGCAATGTTCATCAGGTTGCCTGTCGCCTCTTTGATGCCTACAATGTTCTTGAAGTCTTTCGCCAACCGCAATGCGACCTCCGGCTTTATGGCTGAGCCCGTGCGACCTGGCACATTGTAGAGGATAATTGGAATGTCAACAGCCTTAGCGACGCTTGAGAAGTGGAGATACATGCCCGCCGAGGTCGGCTTATTGTAGTACGGGCCAACAGTCAGCACTGCGTCTACACCTGCCTCCTTCGCATTCCGTGTGTATTTTATGCAACTTTCGGTCGAGTTGGAGCCTGTGCCGCCAATCACGGTCATCCTGTGGTCTATATACTTAACTGCGTGACGGAACATTGCGCTGTCCTCCTCCTCAGACAGGGTGGGGGTCTCACCAGATGTGCCACATACTACCACGCCGTTTGTACCACCGGCAATATGCATGTCCAACAGACGGTCGAATGATTCATAGTCAATCGAGCCGTCCTCTTTAAATGGGGTGACAAGGGCCGCAATCGAGCCCCGTAAGTTAAATTCAGCCATTTTTGTTTAGCCTTGTATTTCTTTTTCCTGATGCTGGACCCATTGCTTCACATGGGGCTTCGCATGGTGTTGTGCGTAATTTCAGAAAAGCCTACAAAGTTAATTTATTTGCTACAAAAGAGAAAAAATAACAGCTCGGTTTTTCGCCCAAGGTGCGCTTTTTCAGTGTATGTCTTATCTTTATGCGGCTCTTTTCTCAAGGGGCCTCATTTCCTCATGACCACCATTCGCCAATTTCCGTCACTCTCAACTATCTCTGGCTTAAGACCGTTCTTCTCTCCTGCCAATTTTATCGCGTCCACGTCTTCTTTCAGGAATCCGCTTACCACTAATCGTCCGCCCCTCTTTATCGCTCCTGCATAAAGATGCATGTCGCGGGTCAATATCTCGCGGAATATGTTCGCTATGAACAGGTCATAGGTCTCTTTCTTGTCAGAGACTGTCTCTGCCCCGCCTTTCCATGCAGTCACTTTTTCTCCGATTCCATTCAGGTTCGCATTCTCTCTTGTGTTCTCCACGCTCCATTCGTCTATGTCCGAGGCGTCCACCTTCTCAGCTCCGCGTAGAGCCGCTACAATTCCCAAGACGCCAGTGCCGCACCCCATGTCCATCACGTGCATCCCATCCGTCCGTGTGTTCATCAGCCATGTGACAATCATCCGGGTCGTCTCATGATGTCCACTGCCAAAGGCGTTTTTCGGGTCTATTATGACGTCCATCTCGCTCCCAAGTGTGTCCACCACCTCTGGCCCGTGTATCACGCAACGCCCACCGCATACATATATGGGTGTGAACCCTGTTTTCTCCCACTCTGCGTTCCAATCCTCATCTGGAGCGTCCTCTACTTCCCATTTTACTTCCGCCCCCATAATTTCTCTGCTCACGGCTGCCATTGTGGCATCCGCGTCGCCAGCCCCATCCCGCCAAAGCTCCTCTTGTATATACCCCTCAAAACCATCTTCCGTCTCCACAAAACTCTCAAAACCGGCCTCGCCCATCTCGTCCATCAGCAAGGCGGAGGCTATCTCGTTATTCGGGGTCAACCGAACAGTCACTTTCTTATATTTCATTTTCCTGATGTTTTATGTTGTCTATGATTACTTTGTTTGATGCCGCATGGCATGTGTTTTGCAGTTGGCTCGATTGCTGCGTACAATAATAAGCAAAATCTCAAAACTTCGTGAGTCTTCCTTCTTATCATTTAATCGCTTTTGTGTTCAAATTTTGCCAATACCGTGGTTTTTTTGTCCTAAAGGCTCAAACCTCCATTATTTTTGCTAAATTTGTTCCCTAATATGGAAGATATGTCATATGTTAAGCCCCATAATATCATGAGGAACTGTACATTACGAAATATAACGGCGTCATTCGCCGCTCTCTTCACTTTATTCTTCGCCAGCCTCACCGCTTCGGCGCAGACGGTCTACTCGACCTATTTTACAGGTGATAATAAAGATCTTTCGGAAGACTATGGCTCTGCATGTCACTATACGAACCCGCGTATATTCTTCACGGGCGGACAGATTTATGTGACGCCAATGCCAGGCTCTGAGATGCCATCGAGGTTGAGTGTCTATACTGCGCCTAAAAGCATTTACCTCTATTCGGTAGACGCTGATGGCAATGAGACCGAGGTCGACCATATTGATAATGACAATGCGACAAATGGTGTCTCTCCCAATGGATGGATAGGCGTAAATTCAGGCTTTATCCGCTACAAGATGAACTCTTCGTCGCAGGTGTATGGCAATGGTGTCGGTACGGGCTCCCGACTAAACGACTTGAAGGTGGTGCCTGATTATTACACTGAGACTTTTGTTAACCCTTCGACTGGCGAAATAGAGACTATAAGCGCCGAGCAGTATCAGGGAACAACAATGTTAGTCCGTGTTAATTTTGCCACCAAGATAAACACGGAGACCAAAAACATTGTCGAGGTCTATTTTGACCCTATCGGCGGACAGTTCTCTAATATTACCACTTTTACCGACAAGTCTCCCGAAAACCTTGGTCGCATAATTGATAAGGATGACACTTGGGCTTACTTTGCACCTTGCCCAGACGGACATCCCGTCGAGATGAGTATTGAGGGTATTGATTATCCCTATTTACCAGAAGGAGAGAAAAACTTTCTCGGCAACTCCTATTCGGTCAAGTACGTCTGGTTCAAGGAGGTTGATTCTTGGGAACGAGGTAAAGGTGTGTATGCGACGGACAGAACGTCAGACACAAGAACATTTTATGATACCACTGTCACCAGCCAGAAGACGTCCGGTCAAGTTGAGTATAAGCCGTTGGCTGCCATATTCCGTAATGGCGAGTTTACTGGTTGCGAGGTCGAACTTGGTGTACCCTATGACATCTTCCTCTATCAGCCCCTTGAGGTCTATGGCTCTTTCAAGAACACTGGTGGAGCTACCGACTCCGAGACTGACTCAAAATCTGTAGATAAGTTTTATGCTTGCTATGGTGATGATGTAACTTATACCCCAACATTCAAACAGGATTTGGGTGGAGGTGATGTCACCACTCTCTCTGAAAATGTCTACTGGGCTCTCTATGAGGTTGATGATGACGGTAACATACTCAACACGGTCCAAGATTTTTCAGATTACGAAGAGGGTGATAACATTGTCTTCTCTAATGTTACTGAGACTAAGCGTTATAAGTTAGTAGCTGAGTACGCTGATGATGATGAGACTACTTATGGCGGACATCATCGTGCGGGAAACATTAGTGAGCATCCGTGCCCTACTGAGAAGTTCTTTACTATCGAGGTTCGCCAAATTTCTGCCACTACTACCTTCACTCTCCCTGATTCTTACGTCTGCGAAAACTCGGATCCCGAGATTTCGGTGACTGTCTCTAACCTCCCCGAGGGTGACACAGGTGCTGATTACGCTTATCGCTGGTACTACTCCGATGACGCAGGCGCTACTATGTATGATTTCAATACGACTGGTTATCTGCATAGTGGTGATGCTGATTGGGTAGACCCGACTACTACTGTTAAGAACACCTACACGAACATTAATGTTCCTACTGATCCCGCTGCTAATAGCAAGAAGCTTATACGCTTCCTGCTTGCAAACACTTATGTAGTTGACGGCACCAAGTATTATTGCCCCGTTGAGGATGACGTGATGTTCACTGTCTACTATCGTCCTATCCTCGATGCTCCCAATGACACTACTGTTTGTCAGGATCAACCCCTCTCTTTCAAGATTAATCTCTACGATTATTCTACATTCTCTTCGACCGTACCTTACGGAATGACCTACGAGATTTACCATGACGAGGCTTGTACTAACTCTGCTCGTGATGAGGTCATTACGCTCTATGGTGATGAGCAAGGGAATAATCGTAAACCAGCTCCTGATGACTACAATACTTTCAGGACCAGCTACCCCTCACTCTACATGTGGTGGGGTATCGATAAAGCTCATCCTTCCGATGGCTCTAATCAATATGTCTACTATGCGCGTGTGAAGAATGAGCAATACGGCTGTTATTCTTTGCCTGTCAAGAAGACTATTAATGTATTGCCTCTGCCTGAGCTTACTACTGTTAATCCGGATCCGTCTTCGTTCTGCTTGAATGGTGACACAAAGGATCTCAAGGTTACGACAGCTCTCAATTCTAACTATTCAAGTTTTGATTTCGATGCAGTCGGTGCTTCTACTGGCGACCTGACTTATCATTGGAGTTGGTATTATCCCGAGGGAGGCCTTATTGACTCAACTTCAGTCGTTAATTCACTCGAACTCTCGGGTGTGTTCGATGACAATAAGGTGTCAACCTATGTGGGTGATGTCAAGTTCCAAGTCTATGCCACAGATGGCAATAACTGTGGCTACCAGCTTGATTATGACGGCTCTGTAAAAGCAGGCTCAAATAATATTGGTCTGACTTCTCTCACTCCCGCTGAGGGTGTTGTCAAGATTAATGAGAAGCCTGATTTCTCTATTGATCTGCCAGATTCAGATTCTTTCATCTGTGCTAACAGCGGCTCTGTCACTATTCCGTTGTCTTCTAACGATTCTCGTAAACTTCAGTTTACTATCACTCCAAAGGATGGAACTAATGTTACCACCAATTCGCCTGTGATAGTCAACGGCACTTCTACGGCTGATTTTATTGTTAACTTTGACGAATCGGTTGTTGATGATGATCAGAAGTTTGAGTTCACTTATACTGTTCTTGACCTTGATAATCTTGAGCAGACTTGTGATTCTACATCTGAGTTCTCTTTCGTTGTCTACGAGCGTCCGCAGCTGAATCCTGTTGAGCGTATCTTCGCATGTGCTGGTCAGCCAGTTCAACTTGATCTCACTTTTGCTGGCAATATTTCTGTCCCCACTGCCGGTCTGACTTATAAGATATACTCCGATGCTGCTTGCACCGCGGAGATTGGCTCTTTGTGCAAACTGCTCAGCAGTTCTGACACTAAGACTACTGCCACCACTGTATCTTATTCAATGACTGGTCTCTTCACTCAGAACACTGGTCTTAAGACAATTTATGCTCAGGTAACTGATGAACGCACTGGCTGTAAGTCTGACGTCTTGCCTATTGAGTTTGTCGTAACACCTCAGCCTCTCGTTGATTACATATCTTTCTCACAGACTGAGTTCTGCCGTCACGATGACCCGTCTGGCCTTATGGCGACTGCTCATCTCAATGGTGCTTACACCTCTTTTGACTATGCGTCTTTCGGTGCTTCAGTCCCAAGTGTAACTTATCATTGGGCATGGACCAATGGCAAATTGTCTGAAATCGGCTCATCTGATGTCGTCGACAATGAGAATCTGACAAATACGTTCTCTGGTCTCACTGCCGAGGTCGGCAATCCTAATTTCACTGTCTATGTCACTGATGACAGTAATTGCGGCTATGTATTGGATGACCATGGCAATGTAACCGCTTCAAAGACAAGTGTAGAGACTACAATCCCGTCTGCTTCAATTAAGGTATACGCTCTCCCGTATCCCTATATTGAGTCGGGTGTAACTGCTTGTGCTAATGAGGGTGTTGTTAAGGTCCTTGTCGGTTCAAATGACGAGCGTAGCCTTGCCCTCACTTTCACCCCTCAGACTGCCGATGCTCCAGACGCGTCGACAAGTCTCAGTGTGCCCGCTAACTCAAAGTCAACCAACTTCGAGGCTACTATTGATGCTTCCAAGATAAATGACATAACCACATATACTTACGATGTCCATGCCGCTGGCTACTGGCCAACTTGCGGAATGGATACCGTACTCTCATTCACTGTCTATCCCGTTCCAACAGTAGCAATTTCTCCTGCTGACGGTCTGCGCAATGTATGTCAGGGTGAGTCTCTGGAATTGACAGCCTCGCCCTCTATCACAGAGAATGGCGCTGCTGGCTCGGCAAGCCGTTTCTCTTACAGGTGGCTTGATGGCACAACTGAAGTCGGAACAGCCAAGACTTTCACATGGCAGACTGAGACGACGACTGCTACAGGTGTCCACTATCTGACTCTTGAGACTTCATACCGTTTTGCGGATGGTCATGTCTGCACTACTACGTCTACCATCGATGTTTATGTCGATCCGCTCCCAGAGTTCACCTTCGGTACTGACCAAACTATCTGCGAGGGCGAGACTGCTACTCTTTTCGCTGAGGTAACTAACGCTTCAGCCTATAACCACTCCGAGTGGACAAAACCCAACGATTTCGAGGTTGAGATTCTTCCCGGCAGTGGAGTGACAACAACCAAGGAGTATGACTATCGCTGGAGTTTCGCTGTTTCACCTGTTACAACTCAGGAGTATTCAATCCGCGTTACCAACACGTTCACAGGCTGCGCCCCCAAGGATTACTCTAAGGTCACGGTCAATGTCGAGCGCAAGGCGCATTTCCGCGTGACTGCTCTCTCTGAGACAGAGGTCTGTGAGGGCAACCATGAAATTGAGGTTTCTATCTCGCCTGTCAATGCGTCAGAGTTCACCTCCGATTGGTCTACACTCGTGGCTGATGGTTTCACTGTTGTCTCTGCGTCTGACTCCAAGATTGTAATCTCTGGCTATGTCTCCGCTACTGATGGCCCTGCCTCTAATGGCAAGATTAACATCGGAAGCTCTATTTTCAAGGCTTCTACTGCAGCTGGTTGTGAGGTTGTCTTCGATAACGACCTCGTACTCACTGTCAACTCAATACCTGACGCCCCAGGCATCAAGTATGTGGCAAGCTCTAATGGTCAGGAGTATGTCTGCCAAGGTCAAGACCAGTTTATCACGGTCATGCCTGCAAATATCGCTAACCCGCGTTTCAGCTACGAGTGGTTTGTCTCTGACACCGAGCCTAATGCTACCGACAAGGGTGAGATTAAGACTTCTACAGGCAGGTATACTGTCTACACGAGGTCACTTACCGCAAGCACTAAGATCTGGGTACGCGCTATTGACACGACCCACCCCGCAACCAAGTGTCCTTCTGCTTTCTCTTTCTACGAGATTGTTGTCAACCCTGTCCCCGCTCCCTCTTACGCTGTAAATCAAGTCTGTGAGGGTGACAAGGGCACTATCACCATAACTGCGCCACTCAACGACGCAACTCATACCTACACATACAATTTCTTCAGCTCCGACGACACTAATAACCCGCTCCAATCTGGCGCCTCAAATGTCTTCGAGACAGCGAACTTGAGTGTCTCTACTAACTACTATATCTCTGTAGCCCAGAATGAGACAGGCTGCACTTCCGACCCTCTCCTTTTGACTGTGACCGTCAATAAGAAGCCTGTCGGTGCAACAACTGTAGCCTATCAAGATGCGACTGGCAACACTACCATAACTGATCCTCTCGGAAATTCAATTAACCGCACTGCTTTCTGTGAGGGTGAGTCTGGCAAGGCCATTATAACTCTTGTCCCCACTATGCAGACAGCCGGCACTGCTTTCACAAGCAGCCTCGTCTCTGTCTCTGAGGGCAATGTCTCCGATTGGTTTAAGGACTCTGAGAGTCAATGGTCATGCCCAAGCACTTATGTCTGGAACTCCGATGTGACTCTCACATTTGAGGTGACAGACGCTACAACGGGTTGTGTCTCTGACAATTTCTCAGCAACGGTTGTTGTCAAGCCTGGAATGCCTGCACCCGTCATTAAGATTAACGATGACGCTAAGGAGGTATGTTATGATGAGGCTCAAGACATAACTGTCGAGCTGGCTTCTGCTTACTCTTACTCGTCTACAACAGTCCAGTTTGTCTTCTACATGCTGGATAAGCAGACCAACGCTGTCCTTGCTGGACCTATCGCTTCTAAGACCGGCATCATTAACGGTTCTACGACTTCTTTCAACATTAAGGACAATGTCTATTTCCATGCCTACGCTTACGATGCCGCAAGCGGATGTATGTCGCCTGTCTCCAACGATGTTGATGTAACTGTAAATAAGTTGCCTGTACCAACTGTTTCCGTAACGGCTGACAAGTTGTGTCCTGGCGAGACTGCTACGCTTACTGTCAATGAGACTTATGTCTCTTACCTCTGGCTTGATGGTCAGACTCGTAACATGACGACACAGTCGGTTGACGTGACGCTCGACAAGACTCAGTCTTTCCGTGTTCAAGTCACGGATGATAAGGGTTGCGAGAGCCTGCCAGTAAGCACGACAATTACTGTATTCCCGCGTCCGTCATTTACTCTCGCGGCAGATCCATCTACCGTCTGCCAAGGCAGCAATGACGACGTCATTATCAAGATAACCCCTGAGAATGACCTCGATTCTTCTGCCTCTGAGAAGGTTGAGTTCGAGAATGCGTATACATTCACAACTATCGCACCTGGTACGGGTGTCGTCACTTCACGCTTAAATGCTGACGGTGAGACCGAGTACGTCGTAACAGGTCACACATGGACCGAGGCTACAGAGTCTTTCTCTGCTACAATCCGATCAACTGCTGACTACAACTCTTGTCTTTCTGACGTAGAGACTGTAACCGTCTATGTCGTCGGTGCTCTGCCCAAGCCTGAAGCTTATACCACAGCCCCTCAGGATGGCAGCCGTACAAAGGATGTGCATATTTGTGAGGATTCAACTGACCCTCTTACGGTCTACATTGACAACGTCTCAGCCTATCCTACTGCCGGAAATATCAAGTATTCATATCATTGGTATTCCGACGCTGCAGGAACTAACGAGCTTGTTAATGGCACCGACTATACTGTCGATTCATCTAAGGGAACAATTACGTTTGTTCCGAAGTCTAATATGACTATCTACGCTAAGGCTGTCCGTGAAACTGAACCTAACTGTTCTTCGGAGCTTAGTGATGTAGTCAAGATTACCATTGAGTCTCTCCCTCTCGCTCCCGTGGCAAATGAGGCCTCAAAGGCTTATGTCTGCCAGCCCGAGGACAAGGATTTGAAGATTAACCTCACTGTCCTCAACCCGGCTTCTGATAATAAATACCATTGGTATACATCAGATGGCGTCGAGATCGGTGTCGCGCAGGGTACTGAACCATTCGTCATAGATGCGCCCACCAAGACCACTTCATATTATGTAGTGACTGAGAGCGTCTATGGTTGCTTCTCCGAGGTCTCTAATACAATTGAGATTAAGGTAAGCTCTAACCCAGTAATTGTTGCTGTTGCCGCACCCGCTTCTGACATCTGTTCAGGTGAGTCTGTAACTATGTCTGTCGGTGTCGAGGGTTCTACTGAGGGCATCACCTATCAGTACGTCATTACAAGTACCAACCCGGCAAGCACTCTTGCAACCACCGGAGTTATTGACAATTCAGGTGTCTTAACGACCCCTGCGCTCAATGTCTCAGAAACAGAGACTCTGACCTATACTTTCAACGCTGTCTATGGCGGCACTTGCCTCTCGCTCAACAATGTTGAGTATGTCGTGACTGTACACGCTTACCCGACGTTCAATTCAGACCTTGTCACTCCTAATCCTGTATGTGAGGGTGAGGATCTCAGCTTCTTGATTTCAGGCGTTACGTCCCATGACGGATCTGCCACTCTCAAGCAGGTTAGAATTGTCGATGTTAATGGTAATGTCCTTGTATCACAGGATAATGTGATATCAGGTACGAATGTAAGTTTCGAGCTTGATAAGACTATCCTTCCCAATGGTATTACGCGAGACTACCTCCCTCTGACTTATGAGATTGAGGACGCTCATTGTACGCTTTCACAGCAGGTTGTCCTTGATTTCAACGACATACCTGATTTTGAGATTGAGTCTAAGGATGGCGGCGTTGAGCGCGACGGTAAGATTAATTTCTGTCGTAACGACAATATCAGACTGGGTCTCGTCGCTGAACTTCCTGCAACTGATAAGGAGAACCGTGCTATAACTTACACTTACCAGTGGAAGTACAATGGCGGTAATATTTCAGGTGCTGTAAATCCAGAACTCAGCATTTCTGGCATCACACCTTCCGAGTCCGGCGTTTATTCACTCGTTGTCACAACGTGGCGCGATGGTGTTAAGGCCTGCGAGTATTCTCGCTCTCTCGACATTGTGGTCAATGAATTGCCAGAGGCGGAAATCAACGGCGAGCATATCTTCGACTACTATTGCACCGATGGCGAGCTTGACCTCTATGGCAATGAGAACATGAGGAAGTATGTATGGACCATTGAGTCTGACCCAGCTTACTCCCTCACTAAGACTTATGGCGATGCTGATTTTGACAATCACATCCGTGTAAGTTTCGCAGATCTCAACATCACTACGAATGACATTTGGCTCGCCCGTCTTGTCATTACTGATGAGAACGGTTGCCAAAGCCTTGAGGCTCAAGCAAACTTCTTCACTGCCGTTCCGCCTGTCATTAATGATGTATATGGCACTGAGGCTTGCGAGGATAAGGCTTTTGTCTTAACTGTTGACCAGGACAAGTCTGATTACGAGTTCGAGCTCTACGAGTCCGATGGCGTAACTCTTGTTCCTAATTGTGTATACAATGCGGCTGACCACTCGCTTGTAACGCCAACTGATCTTCCCGAAGGAAACTATGTAATCCGTGTCAAGGATACCGACACTAATTGTACCACAGATAAGGACATCACCCTTGTCCGCTACGATATAGTTCCGGTATTCGAACTCCAGCCTGATCCGACTAATCGCTTCTATTGCTACAATGGTCTCGTCGCCTTTGACGTTACCCTTGAGGAGAATAATGGACATGATGACTTCTTTGAGAAGATTGAGGATGTCCAGTTGACCCTCGATTACACTTATAATAATGTCTCTGTACGCACTGATGTGCCTGTCACGCTTACTGAGAATAGGTTACATGTTGAGTTCAATCCTAATGACCCCGCATATAACCTTACTCCGAGTGAGATTCCTTACGCAATCTTCGCAACTGTAAGCTATAAGTTCAAGACTGACATCAATGGTTACCTTAGCTGCGATGGCAACGGGCAGCAGAACATCAGAATTGTCGAGGTTCCTGTAATCGAGACTGAGCCCGCTCTGCCTGTATGTCTTGATACTGACATCAAGTTCATTGTCGGCACAGACAATATCACGGCCGATGCTGGCTCGCAGAGTTACATCTTCTATGTCAATGGCGAGCAGGTTGTCAATGCGAGTGGTGATTATTCATCTAATGTGTTCGACACTGCCGAGCATCCTGAGATTGATTTGAAGGAGGGTGACAAGGTTACTGCGACGGTTGTCATGGATGAGTACGGAAACAGCTGTAACTCTGATCCTGTTGTAGTCTCATTCAAGGGCGACTTCAAGCCAGTCATTGAGAATGTCAACTCTACAGATTATCTCTGCCTTGGTCAGGATATAACGTTTGACATTGAGAGTCAACGGCCTGAGTCAGTCACTGATGACTCCTTCATCTTGAGGGCCATTAAGAGCTACAATCTCTTTATCGTTGACAGCAAGGGCGAGTCTCAATATGGCTCGACCGTCGATGTCTCAGCTTCTCTCCCTCTCACAACACCAGCCTCTGTCAAGTATGACGGCGAGGATTCTGAAATTAGAATTTATGCCCTGGTCACTGACGAGGATGATTGCGAGGTTAAGACAAACGAGGTTACCGTCAAGATTAATCAGTTTAAGATTGTTGATATCGTCGTGACGAACGAGAATGGCGATGTCATGAATACTGATGACCTCTGTGCGGATATTGACTATACCTATACTGCCATCATTCAAGATGGTGATGGGAACGTCATTACTCCTGGTTCTGATTACGACTTCACTTTCACATTCGACGGTGAGGAATGGTCTGACCACTCAACTGGTAAATACCTTCTCGACTATGTCAAGGGCTCGCATTCTGTGACGGATGGCTACATCGCCATGACTGTCAATGTGATTAACCTTATCACAGGCTGTCAGACTGATGCTACTCTCAACCTTTACAAGCCCTACTCTGAGAACTTTAAGTTCCACGCTAAGCCCGATCCTCAGGAGAAGCTTAATGAGTCTTATCTGCCAGTTGATGACACTCCTGCTAATGCTCATGTGTTCGAGATTTGTGCCGATGAAGACTTCAGCATGACGATGAATGGCTCTATTGTGACCATCATCGCTAATGGCGTACGCGTGGCAACTTATACAAACGGTGCACTCTCTCAAACTATTGATGAGTCTGTTCTCGCAACAAGTCAAATCAAGCCCTCTTATGATGCGGCTTCTGGTCAGACTGCGTTCAATTTCAGCATTGAGCCTAACATGACCAAGTACCAGTTGAGCTATATTGTAAGTGATGGTACTTGTGAGGTTGAGACAGACGTCTGGCAGTTCATGAAGTATGGCAAGATGACCATCCTTGCTCTTGATGAGCAGAATGTTGACCGTAATGTAGGTGGTGTTGTCACTCTTTGCCAAGGTGAGACTGTCGACTTCACTCCCGAGATGGACTTTGACTATGCCAATGGTTATAATTTCTATCTCGATAGTGTAGCGATATCCACTGAGGACTTCAGCACTCTTGTGCAGAATTACGTGGCTACAACAGTCGGAACCTATGAACTGGTTGTCAAATTCAAGTCAGGACGTGCCGACTGCTTCAATAAGGTTACGATTGAGGTTAAGGAGGCGCCTGTGCCGGCTGTTGATTTCGGCGGCATAACTCCCGATTCCGTTGTTCCCGAGACTGAGTGGACGTTCTCTGTCTGTGAGGACAATGATGTAAACCTTGTCCTCTCTGGTGCTGAGTCCTACACTATCACGTCTGCCGTACGCGGCGAGGACAATGTGATTGACCAGTTCGTAACATCTGGTCAGGGTTCTGCTTTCAGCCAGAATGTCAATCTCCAGTTTGTTGGAACTGGTGACTATTGCACCTATGTGCTTAGCGTCCTCTATGAGGTCGGTAACTGCTCAAAGGTCGGAACTATCAATATTAACGTCTATAACAACCCTGAGGCCGAGTTTATCAATAACACGCCCAAGGCTTTAGTTATAGCTGGAACTGAAGTACCGGTTGATGTGACGCCAGGTTATGCTAACTACGAGTTCAAGGTAGATGGTGTGACGGTCCAGAATGGCTCTTCAAGTTCTCTCGCCGGATCCGACAACGTGATGACTACCTCGGCTACCATTGAGGTTGTCGTGACAAATGCGTTTGGTTGCCAAATAACTATCAAGGCCGACGTCAAGGTTCTTGAGGGCATTGAGGCCAAGACTATTGTCGCATCTTCCGATTACTATTGCTCTGAGGATGCCGGAGTCTCTATCTCTGTAGTTGAGCCGCAAGATGGCGTAACTTACGAGATTGAGAACATGCCTAACCTCTCGCCTGTTACCTGTGTCGACGGCTCTGATGTAGTTTGGGAGCCCGTTAGACTCTCAGACCCGTCAACTGTTAACCCCCAGACTTTTGCTGTCGTGGCGTACTACGAGAGCCTACCCGACCAGAAGTTCTATATGGCGAATACTGTAACTGTTGAGGAAGTCACTTCTCCCGTAGATGCGGCAGCTCCAACGTTCACTGCAAGTAATTGCGCAGAGGTTCAGTCTCCGTCATTCGTTTGGACTGTAACTGGTGCCGACCCATCTAACACCTATTGGCTTGTTGATGCCAATGGTACTGAGTATGGCCCAATAACGACCACTACCTCAACTTTCAATATTGAGGTGTATAACATTCTCAATGACGCAATTGGCTCAACACCTAATGGCGAGTACCATATCATTGCGCGCACAAAGCGTCAGTATGGTGACAACGCCGGCCAGTTTGTCTGCGAAAAGGTGCTTGACGGCATTTTGACAATCGACATTCCTACCACTAACAGCTACGATGTCCTTGTAAATCCCTCAAATGGCAATATCTGTGTAGATGATCTTGAGGGTGTTGATGTCTATATCACAGCTTCAGATTATGACCCGGCATACGCTCACCAGTATGTCCTCTATCAGGATGGTGTAGAGATTGCCCGCAAGTCTTCTACTGCGGCAGGTGGCGAGATTCGCTTCTCTAACATAACGCTTCCTGGCGTCGGCTCTTACAAGTTCACTATTGTTTGTGAGTTCAACGGCTGTTCAACGCCAATGAACAATGCAGCCGAGGTTAAGGTCTATGCAGCTCCTGATAATCAGACTCTGACAGTTGATAATGATGGTTACTTCTGCTATGATGCAGCAGGTGCTACTATAACAGTCGGCGGTCAGCAGGAGGGTTACCTCTACAAGCTCTATCGCAACGGCGCGGACTCATGGGTAGCGAAGGATGCTTCAGGTGCTGAGACCACCGTCTCATATAGCCACATAGGTGACGCTTCTGGTGATCCGTTCTCATTTGAGAATATAACAGCGGCTGGCACTTACACTGTTAAGGTGTTCATCCCCGAACTCGAGCGTTACGAGACGTCTTGTGTCACTGAAATTGAAGGCGCCGTCGAGGTTAAGCCAATCGCTGAGCCTACTAAGCCGGACGCTCATATTGCCAAGGTTGAGCTCGGTGTGATAGGTTCTGATGAGGTTACTGTATGTATCGATGAGCAAGTCCGAGTAACTCTGCTTCAGCCCGAGGCTTGGGATTTGCCTGACTTTGAGGTCCACTACAAGCTTTATGATGAGAATGGCAACCTGCTGACACAGACTGAGGTCGAGAACATTTCTAACTCAAATAAGGTTGTATTCAACGATTTCTCAGCCGAGGAGGTCAATCTTGAGGCTGGTGAACATAAGATTACTGTCGTAGCGACCCAGACTCGTGTCCTCTCTGACGGAACTAAACTTGAATGTTCGCAGGAGTTCACTGATCTTCTCACGCTCAATGTAAAGAATCGTCCTTCTGATGGCTCTGAGTATCTGACTGTTGATGACGCTGTCGCTTCCGACGACCCATGTTATGGTGTTGACATTGTCATCAACAATCCTAACACCTCTGCCCAAGATGAGGTCGAGTACATCCTCTATCTCATCGATAACATAACTGGCACTTCTTCACTCAAACGCATTGCCTCTATTAAGCCTTACCTCGGCGATGAGCCAAGGTTTACTGACATCAGAAATGGCAAGGGCGATTATCAAGTTGTCGCTTATAACGGAGCTTGCTCTGACATTATTAAGCCTGACCCAATCCACGTGGAGCAGGATAAGTATGCTCAGGTCCAGGTTCTTGATGTTGAGGACTTCATGTGCCAAGGTGATCCTGGCGTCTCTGTCGGACTTATGGATAGTGAGGCTAACGTGATTTACCGACTCTACTTCATACAGCCTTCAGACTACACCAAGGCTTATACTCAGCAGGAGCTCATTGATGAGCACCCGGGTATCATGATCTCTGAGTACAACAAGGCTACGTTTGATCATCAACGTGTCATCTTCTCTAATCTTGATTATCAGGATGGTAAGGTGTCAGACCTCCTTAGGAAGGATGGCTACTACTACGTCGTGTCAATCAAGGATACACCTGACGCTTGCCCTGTAGCTTCTCCGGTGACCAACTTCCAGTCTCTCAAGCTGCCGAAGTCATTCAACCTCATGGAGAATCGAGTCTACTGCGATGACAAGGGTGTCGAACTCTATGTCGAGCATAGTGAGCTTGACCCGACCGCCAAGATTACTTACATGCTCTACAAGAAGGATGATGCTGGAAATCTCACTTACATTGGTGAGGTTGAAAGCGATGGCTCTGACATGCTCAAGTTCAAGAATGGTTCTCAAGACCTCTTTGTGACTGAGGGTACTTATGCGGCAATTGCAATCAAGGAGTACACTCTCGAGGTTGACGGGCAGGTTAAGAATCACATCTGTACATCGGCCCTTGCCACTGAGGTCGTTGTCAAGCCTGGCGAATCTCTTGATAAGTACAAGTTTGATGATGTTGATATCGTCATCTGTAATTCAGAGACCGCTGAGTTTACAATGCCGGATGCTTCTCTTGGTGCAGAGGTTAAGTATTACCTTACCGATGAGGATGGTAATCCTCAAACCTCGGCTATACAGGAGTTCACTTATGGTGGCTCTGGTAGCATATCCTTCACTAAGCTTGTCGATGGTGTCAATGTGATATGGGCTTCATACGTACACTACGATTGTCTCGTCGAGCTTGGCAAGGTTACAGTAACTCGTCATCCCGCAATACCTGAAAACGTCATAAATGAGACGGTTTGCGGTGAGAACGGAGCAGACTTTGTTATCGACGCTAAGTATCTCGTAGACGGTGTTACCTATTACCTCAAGGATGCTGATGGTAACGTGGTGGCTCAGCAGACATATGATGCGGCAACTGGCGCGGCTGTCGAGTTCCATGGACTTGAGGCTCAAACATACGAGATTTATGGCGCCTTCGGAGGTGTTGCTGGTGAGTGTGAGACTTATATGGGTCTTCTTGCTGCTGTCAACCCTGCCGCTGATGTCATTCTCTATGTCAATGGAACACAGTATAAGTCCGGCGATGAGATTGAGATATGCGCTGGCCTACCTTCTATGGTTACCATCACCCCGAAGAATGTGAGCGTAACAACTTACAATTTCTATTGGAAGGCTGATGGCGCAGAGGAGAAGGATCTCCGTTACAGTGGTTCTAATAACACGTGGATATTCACTGACGAGCTCAAGGGACATACTGATGTTGTTCTCAACTTCAGCATCGAGACAGTATGCGGTGAGTATGATCTCGCGGATGTATTCACAATCCACATAAAGGGCTCTTCTGAAGGCGAGAATCATCTGTTCGCTAAGGACGGTGTTGTAGACTATTGCGCTGGTTATCCTGTTGTCAAGCTCGGATATGATGCTGCCGTCAAGGGTGAGACTTACCGACTCTATAAGGTCAATGGCGAAATCGACCCCGAGAACAATGTCTACGATGACGAGTTGATGGATATTCAGGAGATACCACGCAATGTGGACAACGCTTCCAACATCCTCTACTTCAATGGCTGGGGCTATTATGACGGCACAACTGGCGACTCTAAGCTTTACGCTTCAGCAGGTTGCTACTATGTTGACATAACTGAGTCCAATGGTTGCTCTTACACTACAGACCTTCTCTGCGTGACTGAGCATCCGTCGCCAATCGCTGAAGGTGACTCCGCATTCTATGTCTTTGTGGATCCTGATACCAACATCGCTGATTTCTCTACTCAAAATTATGAGTATGGAGTCCTCGAAGGCAAGTTCGGATATGCTACTCCTGTAGTCGGCTATAAGTATACGCTCGTCAAGGATGGAGAGATTGTCAAGGCGACTGACGCCAATGGCGTTGAGTCTGAAATCTCTATTACTCCTACTGAGGAGACTGACTACATTACCTTCGGCTTCATCAAGGACTACAAACAGGATGCCGATGGCAATACGCTTGACTACATCTACATCTCTGGAGATTCAATCTTCAGTGGTGAGGGTCTCTACTCTGTGCTTGTCGAGTCTCCGTACTGCTCTGTCTACTCAAATGAGGTTACTTTCGTGGAGGAGGAGCTTGTGGCCTACAATGTCGAGATTTACCTCAACAAGAATGAGGTGTCCAGAATTGTCGATCTCATCCCGCGCTACGTGTTCAACGACGGCTCAAATGCCGTTGATGGAGATGAGTGGGGACGCTCTCACAAGTCTAACCATAAGTATATCGGTTGGAGTTCCAAGATTGACCGCATCTACTATCCTAAGGTCATAAGCGATGAGGACGGCTATTATATCAATGATGCCACCGAGACGCAGCTGATTAATAAGACTGAGGATCCGGACTACTTCCGTGACGGCTATACCAACGTCAAGGGTACTTACAGCCTCTCATCTGGAGCTTCTGGACGCAAGGTCTACACAGGTAAGAGCGGAGCTTCTAACGTCTGGTTCACTCTCCTGCCTCCCGAGCAGAAGATTAACGGCTCTTATGGTTTCGTTAATGTGGACTATACGCCAAGTGACTCTTCTGTCATTTCGACTCAGACTCCTACGGGCTACTTCTTCTACATGAAGCAACCCTCGTTCTACGGCCGTGAGGTTCTTGAGTACTACATCGAGAACTACCAGATGCCTGGACGAAAGTCTAATACTGCCACTATAACTATCCTCTGTGGCAATGAGGAGACTGGTGACGAGTCGTCTGTGTTCCTCATCCCGAATGCGTTCTCTCCCAATGGTGATGGTCTTAATGACTACTTTAAGATTATCATCCCTGATATGTATCTCGATAACTCCGAGAGTAAGCTTCAGGTATTCAACCGTTGGGGAACTCTCGTCTATCGTTCTTCCGGCCTCAGGTATGGTGAGAATGATGAATGGTGGGATGGAACATCTTCTACCTCTAATATGGTCACAGTTGGCAACAAACTGCCCTCTGGCACCTACTACTACGTGTTCACTATAACGTTCATTGACAAGGTTCACGCCACCAAGTCCGAGCGTAAGATGCACGGTTATATTGAACTTCGTAGATAAAACTTGATAACTACTACCATGAGCTATATGAGGACTATAAATAGATATATAAGCTCCCTTGCTCTATTGTTTGGTCTCGCATGGGTCGATACCCATGCGCAAGACCAGGCGGTATTCAATGACTATATATCTACGCAGGGAATCCTAAACCCTGCCTACAATGGTTCGCGAGACGTCATTAGCGCGATGGGCATCTTCAGGTCGCAATGGACTGGCTTTGAGGGTGCGCCATTCACGGGGGCTCTCAATGTCCACGGTCAGGTCGACAAGATGAAGACGCTTGGTGTCGGTGTAACTATCATGAATGATCATGCCGGTTTCACTAACAACCTTGAGTTTAATGCGGCTTCGTCCTATAAAATCAGGATTGATAAGCGAAATGAAGTTCGTCTCGGTCTCCAGGTCGGTTTCAAGAATGTTATCTACAACGCCAACAAGGCTGTGACCGTCGATTATGGCGATCCTGTCTTTGACGGACGTATCAGTAAGTTCGGTTTCAACTTCGGTTTCGGTGCCTTGTTCATGGCGACGAAGGGCAATTATTTCGCCGGCCTAAGCATTCCGCGCTTCTTCGCTAATAAATACGACACTGATAAGCAGGAGATTAGAAACGTCGTCTCGTTCAAGGATCTGCACACTTACGTCTATGGTGGATATATTTTCTCGGTAGACGACTATAAGATAAAGCCGACAGCGCTCTTCCGTATCGTGCCTGGAGCACCTTTAGAGATAGACGTGTCTTGCTCGATACTTTTTCAGGAGAGATTATGGGTCGGTTTATCTTACAGGACTGTGACGGATATTGTTGCCTTTGCGGACTATCAAATTAACCAGTCATGGGCGCTGACCTATTCCTTTGACTTCCCCCTCAATGATATCAAGAAATACACGGTGGCG
The DNA here is from genome assembly GCA_963658925.1 of bacterium. Classification (GTDB taxonomy): domain Bacteria; phylum Bacteroidota; class Bacteroidia; order Bacteroidales; family Marinilabiliaceae; genus W3P20-009. The sequence continues at coordinate 83,040 of CAVKRQ010000010.1, read as the reverse complement.
GGAACACATGAGGTCGGCATCAGGTATGACTTTCAGCTCAAGCGCCGCCCTGGCATGAGGTCTATCAGGTACTTCTAAAAGGAAGGCACACTCCCCGATATCCCTTAATTGACGCGACGATGATTGACTTGGTAGCTTGATTTCGCTTCTTATTGAAGCGGCTTTATTTAGTTTTATCGGTCGATGTTGCCAATAAGGGATTAATAAATATTATCTTTGTGCATTAAAGAGACACAAGAACTGACATGAGATACGTACTATCAGCTTTAATTCTGGTTAGCCTTTGTTTTTCAACTGAGGCGTTTGGTCAGCGAAAGGAAATCCGCAAGGCCAAAGCCGCTTATGATGAAGAGGATTGGTATCATTGTACCGTCTACTACGACCAGGCTAAGGAAAAGGGCGCCGTATTAAGTCTTGACGACAAAAAGTGCATTGCTCGCTCGCTTTTTGAACTTAATCAAAAGATGAAGGCTTTCGAGTTTTATGCTGATATGGAGTCAAGCCTCTCTGGTGAGGATATCTATTACTATGCCCGAACCCTCCACTGTATCGGACTTTACGAACAGGCTATCGAGTGGTATGATAAGGCTAAAAAGTCAGGTGCTGTTTCCGGTAAGGTCATGCAGGTGAATGACCTTATCGAGTCTTGCCGTTGGGCTCTGGCCAATGCGACTAATAATGACAAGGTGCGTGTCAACCCTGCGAGAGCTTTTATCGGTGTGACCCAGTCCTTTGGCGTTCAAAGGTATAAAGATAAGGTTGTATATTCTTATGCGTCTGTCAATAGTGGTAAGCTTGATAAGAATGGTAATCCGTTCTTGAATCTCTACACTCTTGATTTCGCCGATGGTGAGGTTCAGGAGGGTACTCCAAAACCATTCTCTCAGAACCTCCAGTCTGAGTACCATGTGGGTGCTATCTCTTTCACAAGCGATAAGAAGCATATTTTCCTCACAAAGACTGTTTATGTCAACAAGGAGCCTCGTGTAAAGATTTATGTCGCTGATTATGACGGAAGCGATTGGGTCAACGAGAGGGTCATTGAGTTTGATAGTGACGATTATGACTTTGCCCACCCCTCTGTCTCCCCTGATGATAAGTATCTTTACTTTGTCTCTAACATGCCTGACCATACAAAGATTTATGGAAAGGACGTGAAGAACTATGGTGGTAAGGATATCTACCGTGCCGTATTTGCGGGTGATGTGAACCACTTCTCTAAAGTAGAGAATCTCGGAACAGAGGTTAATACTTATGGCGATGAGGTATATCCTATCCTCAACCCGGACGGTAAACTTTATTTCAGCTCCGATGCCATGAAGGGTTATGGTGGACTTGATGTCTACTGCTCTGAGTATATTGATGGAAAGTGGCAGAATACCCACAACATGCTTATGCCTTTCAATGGCCCTGGCGATGACTTCTATTATATCGCTTATGGCAGTGACAAGGTTGACGGCCTCATGTCGAAGTTCAGTAATGACGATGGCACAGACATGTTCTATAAGGTAGAGTCTTTTGACCAGACTCAAGCCGCAGTAATGGATATGCCTCCTGTGTTTGGCTTGTCGAATGTTGAGGAGCATAAGACCGAGATGGCTCAAGAGGCACCGTCATCAAATGTCGAAAGCCTCGATTGGACTGTCAAGGTTTACAGCACTTACAATAACGAGATTATCTCGGGCGCAAAGGTCCTTCTTGCGAAAGAGGATACCGAGGATGAAATTTCCTCAAAACTCACCAGCTCGGATGGCAGCGCTACTTTGCCTATCCCGACTGCTGAAATCAGCGGAGATAAGGAAGTGATGCTTATAGTATCCAAGGATGGATATAATGAGAAAACTCTCCAGGTGACGAGTGATGAGCTTATTGAGATTGGTAAAGAGGGAGTCAAGCTTACTCCAATCTTCAATGACGCTGTCCTTGATGATATCTCTGGAATGGTAATCGCTTATGGTGACGATCTCGATGCTGCGGCAATCAAGACGCTCGACAGGCTGGCTGATTACCTCTTGAAATCACCGGGAGTCGTTGTTAAGCTCAATGCTCACACAGAGGCCAAGGGTAACAGATATGGAAATCTTCAAATCTCCCAGAAGATGGCCGACAAGGCGAAGGATTATCTCGTCTCTAAGGGTGTTAAGGATGAGCAGCTCATTCCCCGTGGATATGGTGAGCGTTACCTTCTTAATCGTTGTCATCGCGGAATTTATTGTGATGCTGCCCAGCACAAGGTCAACCGCCGTATTGAGGTCGTTGTCTGGAATGTCAAAAAGTAAGTGGTAACACGTAAAGAAAGCGCAACTGGAATGAAAAACACAATACTTTCTCTTGCTCTGCTTCTGTCTTTGTCTTTTGCCAATGCGGAAGCGCAAAGCATTGAGTCGTTGAGAACCTCGCAACGGATTGTCACTTGGACTGACAATGAGTTGCCTGCTTTCTCAATCCAAATTTCCGCATCTAAGACGCCTCCTACCGATGCATCTTTCGCAAAGGGGCTTGATGTTGTTTATGAGTACAAGTCAGCGGATGGCCTTGTCAAGTATTACTATGGCAAGTATGCGTCTTATGCCGAAGCAAATAAGGAAATTAGAAATATCAGGTCGAAAGGATTTGATTCTGCTTTCATTGTCAATCTAAGAGCATACTCAACTGGTGAGAAGCCGGCTAACGGCCAAGTATTGACAACTGGTGGCAAGCCTCTTCAGATTGATCCGAACAAGGAATATGTCATTCAAGTGGGTGCATTCCGATACCCGTTGTATATTTCTTTCTTTGAAAATGTCGGCGAGGTGTATGAGTATCGTCTTAATGACAAGATATTCCGTTATACTACTAAGCCTATTAAGGGAACTGAGGTTAAGTCTGAATTGCAGCGGATACAAGGCCTTGGTTATAATGCTGCTTTCGTAGTAGAGTATTCACAATATGCCCCATACCGGATAGAGTAGGGGGTGATAAGGTTTAACAGCAGGGCAGTCTATCGCTGGCAGTTTTTTCTGTCTGAGGAAAGTCCGGGCAATGCAGAGCGTCGCGCTTCCTAATTAGAAGAACAGTCGTAAGGCGTTGTGAGCGTAGCAGAAAATTACCGCCTCGTGAGAGGTAAGGGTGAAAAGGTGGGGTAAGAGCCTACCGCGTGTTGGGTGACCAAGACGGCGAATACGCATCCGCGAATTGTAAGGCCATGTATACTCAAGTCGGGTGTTTTATCCGCAGAAGTTGCTCGCGGCTGGAGTCCGAAAGGATTCGCTTGAGGGGGTAGGCCGCTTGAGACAATCGGTGACGGTTGTTCCAGATAAATGATAGACCCCGCCATTCGGCGGAGACAGAACTCGGCTTATAGCCCTGCTGCCATATTCTCCTCCTCGCGCCTCTGTGCGTGGGGAGGTTTTTGTTTTGTTTTTATATATGCAAGTCTGTATAGCAGAGAAACCATCAGTCGCTCAGGAGATTGCTAAGGTCTTGGGGGCGACGTCAAAAAACAAGGGCTACTTTGAGGGCAATGGCTATTGCGTTACTTGGACTTTTGGCCACTTGTGTGAACTCAAGGAGCCGCATGATTATGATCCTGTGCTCAAGCGCTGGGATATGCAGCTGCTCCCTATTCTGCCGCAAAAATTCAGTATCAAGTTAAAGGCGGATAAAGGCATTGCCTCGCAGTTCCAGGTTATTAAATCACTTTATGCTAAAGCAGACTCCATCATTAACTGTGGTGATGCAGGTCAAGAGGGTGAGTTGATACAAAGATGGGTGATGCAATTAGCTGGTGTCCACTGCCCTGTTTACCGACTTTGGATATCATCACTGACGGAAGAGTCCATCCGAGATGGTTTTAAAAATCTTAGGTCAGCAGCCGATTTTGACAGCCTCTATGCCGCCGGCTCGGCTCGCGCTATAGGCGATTGGCTTCTTGGCATGAATGCCACTCGGGTTTACACTTTGCGATATGGCGCTCGTGGCATGGTCCTCTCCATCGGTCGTGTCCAAACCCCAACATTGGCCCTTATTGTCCAACGCTATAAGGAGATTGCCAATTTCAAGCCTGAGAAGTATTGGGAGCTTAAGACCAAATACCGTGATGTGGTTTTTTCTGCCACCTCTGGAAAATTTGATGATATAGAAAAGGGTAAGGCGGCACTTGAAAAAATCAGAAACTCTGATTTTAGAATAGATGATGTGAAAAGTAAGCAGGGCAAGGAGGCTCCACCTCCACTGTTCGATCTCACGTCACTTCAGGTTGAGTGTAACAACAAACTCGGTTTGTCTGCTGATGAGACTCTACGAATAGCTCAGTCTCTCTATGAGAACAAGTTTACCACCTATCCTCGCGTGGACACTCGTTTCCTCACAGATGACATCTATGCCAAGGTGCCGTCTATTCTGCGCGGAATGAGACCATATGAGAATCTTATTTCACCACTTCTGTCGCTTTCTAAGCTGCCAAAGTCCAAAAAGGTTTTCAATAATCTTAAGGTGACTGACCACCATGCCATAATACCTACTGGAGCACCTCCGTCTCCAAGTCTATCAGTTAACGAGAAGAGGGTGTATGATATGATTGCTCGGCGTTTCATAGCAAATTTTTACCCTGACAGTTCTGTACTCCTCACAACTGTTATTGGCAGTGCGGATGAGGTGCAGTTTAAGGTCAATGGCAAACAAATTGTTGAACCTGGCTGGCGAGCTGTTTATGGGAACCAGAAGGTTGATGACGACAAGGATGAGCAGGGTGGGGGAGTTCTTCCCGAGTTCACGGTGGGTGAGGCTGGACCTCATGAGCCATCTCTTTTGGAAAAGCAGACAACACCGCCGAAGCCTTATACTGAGGCTACGCTTCTTCGTGCCATGGAGACTGCTGGCAAGCAGGTCGAGGATGTCGAGTTGCGTGAGTTGATGAAGGAGAACGGCATTGGTCGCCCGTCTACAAGGGCCGCAATAATAGAGACTCTTTTCAGAAGAAAATATATCTTCAAGGAGAAGAAGAATCTTCAGCCAACCATAAATGGAATCAGACTCATTGATACCATAGCTTCGCCTTTGCTAAAGAGTGTCGAGTTGACTGGGCAGTGGGAGCGCAAACTTCGCCAAATTGAGAGTGGGGAGTATACGACTGCGAAGTTCAGGGATGAGATGGTGAACATGGTCTGCGATGTGGTTAATACTGTTCGTAATGACTTGACAGCCATGCGTTTTCAGCCTATTGCAGAAGAGACTTCGAAATCAAAAGTCCCCAAAACGCCTAAGTCTCAAACTACTTCTGCTTCTTCAAGTGCGCCATCTTCCAAAATGATTTGTCCCAAGTGCGGCAAACCAGTCATAAAGGGCAAGACGGCATGGGGATGCTCAGGTTTCAAGGATGGATGCCATCTGATTGTGCCCTTTGAGGTCATGGGGAAAAAGTTGACTGAGGCCCAAATCTCAACTCTCCTCTCAAAGGGTGAGACTTCTGTCTTGAAAGGTGTAGCGACGGAAGATGGCAAGAAAGACGGTCGTTTGGCTTTTGATCAGTCTTTTGGCATTGTGTTCAAGGAGGCGGTGCCATCAGCGGCTAAAGCCACGGACTTGTCTTCTCTTAAATGCCCCATTTGCGGTGGGCGGATTCTTGAAGGGAAGACAGCATGGGGTTGCGAGGGATACCGCTCCGGCTGCCATTTCCGAGTGCCCTTTCAGTTTATGACGAAAAAGTTAACCCCGACGCATCTGAAAGTGTTGATTAATAAAGGAGTAACTGGTAAAATGTCAGGCTTTGTCGATGAGCACGGAGTTAAGCGCGAGGGCCGGGTTGTTCTTACTGAGCAAGGCCTCTTGGCTCTAAAGAGCGAGATGTAATCATAATAAAAAACACCCCGGGTGTCATCGCGACAACCCGGGGTCTATTGTCTTATGTTAATTGACGTAACCGTCTAAAATGTGAAACCAAATGCCATGTGTACGTCCTCTGCATTGGGGTTAAGTACAAACTGCGCAAAGACTGGCAAATGGAACTTCTCTGTGAACTCAATCTCGTATGAACCCTTGACAGAGAACTCAATCATGTTGAAGCCAGATGTGCCATCCTGGTAGAAGCTGTCAAATGGCGTGAAGCCTGCGCAGAGGTCTACTGTAACCGCCTTGACGGGGATGGTGTAGTCTATGGTGAAGTAGCTCGAGAACTGGTTGTCGCCATTCTCATCATAATCATCTCCTGCGAGCATCGTGTTCCATGCGATAGCGAGAGGCACATTGGTTTTCTCTCCGAAGTCGTAGGCCACGCCAAGCTCAAGCTGGTGTACGGTCTCACCCTTCTTCCAGTTGAAATAGCCACCCTCGCCCGGGTAGAAATAGTCTGTCAAGGCTGCAGTGAAGCCGCTCTTCTCAAATGAGAGGGCGAGGTCTACCTCCTTGTTCTCGGCTGAGAAATCCGTAGAGCCCCAAGCTCCGAGTGTTACAGGGCCGCATGACACGCCGACAGAGGGCTGGAAGCTCGCTCCCGCATTAAACTGTCCGCGCCAAAGGTAAGCGCTTACCAAGTCTGCGCCCGCCGAGAATGACCACAAAGACTCCGACTCGGCGGCAGGCTCTGCGTCTTGCGCATACGACTTCATTGGGGCTATTGCTGCGACAGCTGCCGCAATAGCGGTGATTACGATGGACTTCTTCATTGTTTATAGTGTTTTGAGGTTAGGCTTCAGTTAAATGTTTCGAGTGTTTCCGAAAGAGAAGGCTTTGTTGTTTCCCTTCCCTTTATCTTTTCACTGCAAATATAGTTGATTTGAAACTACAAACCTAAATTTTTTATCTAATTAATATTAAAAACTTGGTTTTGCTTCTAAAATGCAACTTGCGAGCCTCGTGTATATGCAAATTGAAATATGATGGCGCTTTGGGCGGATGACATGAGCCCAACATTATAAGGAGTCGCCATATATTATATAATATCTCGTAACCTTCAGTGGAATGCCTGTCTTAGGCGCAGCTACACTCAGCCCCCTTTCTACGGAGGCATAGTGGAATTGTTCATTTCGCACGTTGGCAATTTAGGCCCGAATTAACGGGAAAAATGGAAATAATTTCGGGAGGAACGAAAAATTGACCCGCTCTTGAGCCGAATGGCATACTCTTTGATATTTATCTGTCGAGACTTACACAAAACAACTACACAATGCTCAAACAGTCAATCTTAACATTGCTCGCCGTGGCGTCTATCGCTGCGTGCAGCGAGTCAAGCCAAACTATTTCGTTCCGTTCTGGTGACCATTACTTTGTCCGAAACGATGTGCAGGAGGTTCCTGTCATTATCAATAGTGAGGCCGAAAGAGATTCAACACTTGGCATGGCCACGACTATGTTCGGCGGCAGCCCTACGCTTGTCGATTTCGCGAATGAGTCACTTGTTCCTGTCGCTTTGCCCGTGACCGATATCTCTACTGAGATTAACATCAAATCTCTCGCTGTCGTAAAGGATACATTGGTCGTCTCCTGCCGAGTTGACCGTGGCGACAAGATGTCCTACTCCATCCGTCCTTTCGCCTTGGCCATCGTCAAGAAGGCGGACATCTCTGGTGTCAAGGGCGTACGAGTTGATGAGGTAGAGTAGTAAACTTCCATATAATTAAAAAAGCGGAGTCCGCCAATCTTTCGGCGGACTCCGCTTTTCCGTTTACCGTGGTTTTGTCGCTTACCTTAGCCTGTTGAGTGATCGTATCAGCTCCTCATCATCTGAAATCTTGCGATAAGCCAGGACGTCAAACACGCAGGCGGCGACAGGAATTATCCACCTCACGCAGAAATGCCATTCGGCTCCCATCCCGCTTGACGTTACAGAGCTGAGGTACACAAGCGTGATGACTGTGCAAAGCTCGAAGCCGGCGGCTATGCCTATGATGCGCATTTGCAACGGGCGGCGCTTGAAAAGGAACAATCCTACGACATTGAGAACTATGGGCGCGATGATAATGAATGCGAGAGCTGCCATGCTGCGTATGACCGGGTCCGTGCTGCCTGGCGTGATGTCAAACACTCCGTTCCATCGGAGCTCCGCCATTCCCTGCGCACTCCCGAAAGTGTCAATTGGCCATATCAGCAGGCAGGCCATCAGAATGGCCGCGATAATGATGAAAATGCTTTGTTTCCTTTGTATCATTTTTCCTTTTTGTGTCTTGTGACAATTCTTTGTTATCTGCAAATATAATGTTTTGCGGCAAGATGCGGGCATTGGGGCGTGCTAATGTTCGAGTTGTGTCACCTCTCCTGTCTTCATTTCGCTAAAATTGCTAAATTTGCTTTGTGCCTCCAGTGCCTCTGCGCGGTGCGCTATTTATGGCGTGGCGTGTAACCGAGGCTGTTGTTGGCCGTAAAAGAAGATGAGGTCTTTCCTTGTGCCTCATGTCCATTAATTTGCCCTCAAAGTAACCACACTATATAACTCTCTAATTGATGCTGAAGACTTTTCATGTCAATTATAAGACTGGGGCGGGTGACTCCGTCCTGATACAGATACGCAAGTCGGCCGGTTCGTCCATCGAGACCTATGTTATGTCAGACTTAGGTAATGGTGACCGCGAATATTCTTGCTCCATTGGTGATTTCTTCCAATACCGTTACGCTGTCTCAATGCGAGATGGCGTTATTGAGGAGCGTCATTGGCGTTTCTCTATCAATGTAAGCAAGGATGTTGACGTTTATGACCAGTGGCGCAGCCCTCAGGATGGAGACGACGCACTGTCCGCTCCTGCTTTTTGCAGGGCTGTCTTTGCTGATGAGGCTAATGGCGTTCTGCCCGCGGAACCTGAGTCCGGCTCGGTAGTCCTCGTGCTTAATGAGCCGCGCATCCGAAAGAATGAGGAGATAAGGGTCGTCTCTAAACAATTTGTCAATTGGCATACCGACAGAGCCATGCCAATGAAGCGCTGCGCCGACAACACTTGGGTCCTTGACTTTGGCACAATCCCGTTCATGAAGGAGATCGAGTTCAAGTTCTGCTTGTGGGACACAGAGAATGACTGTTTCAAGGATTTCGAGTTCGGCTCTAACCGTATTGTTTATCCCAAGCCGGGCAAGACGGAGGTCTTTGTCTTTAATGGTTATAACTACCACAGGCCGTGGCGTGCTGCGGGTGTCGCCGTCCCTGTGTTCTCGCTACGCTCCTCAAAGGGCAGGGGATGCGGTGAATTCTCTGACCTTAAGCCCCTCGCTGACTGGTGTGAGCAAGCTCATCTAAAGGTCATTCAGCTTCTGCCGATTAATGACACTACTGCTGTCAGAAAGTGGCGAGACTCCTATCCCTATAACGCCATTTCAATCATGGCTCTTCACCCGAGCTATATCTCTGTCGATGAGGTCTACGCCTACTATGGTGAGCGTATGTGCGCCATGGAACGCGAGAATGGGCTTTACCTCAATGACGCTAATTTCCTTGACTATAACAGGACCCGCGATTGGAAGGACCGTAACCTCCGCACCCTTTTCGGTCGAGTGTCCGCGCTGGTCGCAAAGGATGCCAAAGTGACGGAATACCTTGCCGTAAATGCGTCATGGCTCAAGGATTATGCAGCTTTCGCAACACTCAGGGATAAGTTTGGCACTCCCGATTTCCACCAATGGCCAGAGATGAGCTGCCACACGAGCGCAGATGTCGACAAGATGTTCGACCCGAAGAGTGAGTATTTCTCCGAGGTCATGTACCGCGTATTCCTCCAATACCACCTCGAACTTCAGTTGCGCGACGCCATCGCCTACGTCCATGCGAAGGGTGTAGCCATAAAAGGTGACCTCCCCATCGGCATCAATCCACATTCTGTCGAGGCGTGGACCGAGCCTGAACTTTTCGACTTTGGCATGCAGGCAGGCGCTCCGCCTGATTTCTTCTCTCGTGACGGCCAGAACTGGGGTTTCCCGACATATCGTTGGGATGTGATGAAGAAGGACGGGTATAAATGGTGGGAGCGGAGAATGCAGCGCATGCAGATGTTCTTTGACGTCTTCCGCATCGACCATATTCTCGGCTTCTTCCGCATTTGGTCAATCCCTTATCCATTCCATAGCGGGTTGATGGGCGTGTTCTCACCATCTTTGCCTTTGTCCGCCACCGAACTCAGGGAGCGGGGCGTATCCTCAAAACCCGCGGATCTGGCATGGCCTGTCATCACGGAGAATTTCCTGCGTACTCAGTTTTCTGAGTATGCCGAGAAGGCTCTTCGTTTCTTTGACTGTCAGGCCGATGGGACTCTCCGCCTAAAGGAAGGCTATTTTGACCCGGCCAAGTTTGACGAGTGGATTGAGAACGACGTCAACCAGACTGTCCGCGACCGCATAAGGAATGCCATAAACAATACTCTCCATGAGGTTCTGCTTGTCTCTGTCAAAGAGGGTGAGTGGCAGCCGCGCATCATGCTTGAGGAGACAGACCGTTTCCGACGTCTGCCAGACCAGGAGCGGGATGCGATTAAGGCTATATATGATGACTTCTTCTACAACCGTCATAATGAGTTCTGGAAACAGAGTGCGGAGGAGCATCTTGGCGCTCTGCTTGACAAGTGCGACATGCTTGTCTGCGGTGAGGATCTTGGCATGATTCCGGCATCCGTGCCCATTGTCATGCAACGCAAGCAAATCTTGTCGCTTGAGCTTCAGCGAATGCCAAAAGAAAGCTGGCAGCGGTTTGGAACACCCGCTTATTTCCCTTACCTATCGGTCTGCGCCACGTCAAGCCACGACATATCTGGCATCCGCGGATGGTGGGAGGAGGATCGCGCTGATGTCGATTGGTTCTACCACAATATGATGCACCGTCAAGGTGAGACCCCCCGTGTGGCCGGCCAGGATATCGTAACCGAGATTATTAAAGACAATCTCAATGCGCCGTCCATGCTCTGTGTAAACCCTATTCAGGATTATGCCGGAATGTTGGACAATATGCCGCACCTACTGCCTTTTGAGGAGCGCATCAATGTCCCGAGCAATGCCGACCAGCATTGGCAGTACCGCATACCCTTCAAATTGGATGAGCTCCCAACCAAATATCCAGATTTGGCCCATAAGGTGGCTGAGGCTGTCGATGAGAGCGGGCGTGACGCGTAGAGATTGACAGGTCCTGTGACCTAATATTAGATATTGGATTTTCCCCGTGCCATCAGCGCTGCGATGCTGATGGCACGGGGAAATTTATGTGTCCACATGGCACGCCTCGCATGATGGGTTCATGAGCGAAATTGGCGCGTTCGGAGTAGTAGGGCGAATACTGACAGCCTTGCGCAATTCTTAATACAGGCTTTTGCACCAAAAGAAATGCCGGCAATCGGGGCTTCGTCGCCTCTATTGCCGGCATTGTATTTTGTCTTTAAGTCGGACTCGGAAATATTGTCTATCTGAACCTTCCGTTGTCTCGTGGGCTGCTGTGCTGGTCATACTTGAGATCCTGCAGTATGCTGCTGCTGACGGCTATGTTGAACGAGTATGATTTGTAGAGGCCTGTCGGTACGACATTGAAACTCATGGTCCAGCAGTGCAGGTCGCGGGTTATGCCGATGGATGTCTGGCTCATCTTGTGCTCATCGAAGCTGTAGCCGGTGGAGACGGACAGACGCCACTTCTGGGTCAGTGACAAGCTCGCGTTGGCGTTAATAGATTGCGACACGTTATAGTTATACGAGCAGGTCTCGGGCTTGAATGTACCCTGCGACACGCGGAGGCTATAGTTGATGGAGAGTGACCATGGCATGTTGAACGCCACATATCCGTCATCGCCAAGCGTGGTCTCTGACGTCTTCATGTCATCTGGCATTTGGGCGCCAGGCTCCGGAGTGTCGCTCTCTGCGGCCTTGAGGGCCCAGTCCTCGTCATAGCCATCATCATCATCGCTCTTCTTGCTATCCTTATCCTTTTTCTTGAACTTGTCCGGGGACAATTGGATGCCGAAGCTGAGGCTTGCGCTCTTGAATTGTGCGAGGCGGTGGTTTACTTTGAGAGCAGAGCGGTCAATTTTGATGGCAGAGCCGGATGACGATGCCACGACTGCATAGGGGTCGAACGCCGCTGAGAAGTTGACGCTCGTGCCAAGCACCTTTGTGCGACCGCTCAATGATATGTTGTCAAACTTGAGCGAGTCTTTCATGAAGTCGTAGCCGGATGAAAGACTCAGGCTCTCAAGCAACGGAATCTTGACGAAGCCTGTCGAGTCCTTGTCGCTCTTCACCTTCATCTCGAGGGTGTTGCCGATTGAGAATGACAGCTTACCGCTCTTGGCTGAGCCTGGCGTGCCATACAAATAGCCCTCATAGAGTGAGTATTTGTAGTTCACCACCTTGTCGTTTTTCTTGTCGTAATACTCGAAACTGTCGTAGAAACCATACCTGCCTTTGGAGAAGTCGGGCGTGTAGGATATGGAGACAGATGGAGTCATGACGTGGCGTATGGCGTTAATCTTGTCGCCAAAGAGGGCGCGTATGGGCTTGTAGAATGTGTAAATCTTGGTGTTAGTGCCCACTGACATGCTGAAGTCGTAGGCTCGGTTGAAGCCCTGCTCCGGGTCGAGCTTCACTAATTTCTGGTTCTCCTCGTCCCAAACCTTGCGTGTCTTGTTCAGATACCACCGCTCTGTGTAGTTGAACGACGGAGTCAGCGTGAAATATTTGAACAACTTTATGTTGGTCGTGACAGGGATGGTGTGCTTCATGCCGTTTTTCCACAATGTGGTGAGGCTCTCACCTGTGAACTCCAACTCGCGCTCTTTGCAAGAGACGTAGTTTTTCGCCGACATGGAGTAATTCAGGTTCAAGTTGTAAATGGGGTTGTTTGTCGTACCCGCTAATTTCTTTGGCTTGAACGGATAGAATCGCCTGCTGGACGATATGGAAAGATCAGGCAGTGTGAGGCTGATGGACGTGTCTCGGCTGTTCTGCGAGTGGAGCAGCGATGCCGTTAGGCGGAACGGGTTCCATGACCATTTGCGGCTATATGATATGCTGGAGCTCTTTTGGTTTGTGGCCAAGGTTTCCGTGTTAACCACGTTGCCGAGGTTGTTCTTGTTATATGAGCTTGTGGAGAAGTTGACTGATGCGGAAAACGTCTGGTCCGGGTTGGCTTTCGAGTCCTGACTGTGGTTCCATCGGACGGAGAAGTCGTTGTTTTTCTGGTAGTCCGGCAGGCTCTTCTCTGAGTATATGTTGGTTATGATATCCGAAGAGAAGCTGCCCGAGAATTTATACCTCTTCTTGTAAGTCGATGACACGTGCAGTCCCCACGATCCCTTGGTGTATATGTCGCCCAAAATCTTAAGGTCGAAATACTCGTTGGCGGCCCAGTAATAACCGCCTGACCGCAAGTAGAAACCGCGGGTGGACTCGTCACCATAAGTAGGCATTATGATGCCTGAGCTGTATGACTTGGTATTCGGGATGATGGCGAATGGGATGGCTAGTGGCAGTGGCACGTCAAGCAACACGAGGTATGCCGGGCCTGTCACGGTTTTTTTGCCGGGGATGACCTTTGCCTTTGTGAGGTTGAGGTAGAAGTGCGGGTGCTCATGCTCATTGCATGTGGTGTACTTGGCGTCTTTCATGAAGTACGTCTTCTCGTCCACGCGCTTGGCTTTCTGTCCAACCACGAATCCCTCGCCCTGCTCCGTGACAATGTGTGTTATGACCGCCTTTTTCGTCTTGAAGTTATACTTCATTGTGCGCATCTCATACTCCCCGCTCTTGTCCTTAAAGACGGGGAGTCCGCTCTCTACGCCGAGCGTGTCCACCAATCCGTGAGCATATGCCAATGAGCTGTCCATGTCCAACTCGATGGCGTAGGCCGTCAATGAGATGTCTCCATAATCAATCTTGGCGTCGCCATACAGGTACATCTTTTTCCTCTCGAAGTCGAAACGCATGGAGTCCTTTGCCTCATACTGCACTTCGGCGTCTAATGTCATTCCCCCGCCTTGCTTCTTTGTGCCCATGTCCAAGCTGTCGGTCGGCTGCGCGTCCGCCTTGGCTGAACTCAAAGTGTCTTGTCTTGCCGCAGTGGGATGTTCAGAGTCTTTGCGTAGGTTGTCCGCTTGGATGTTTGGGGCGTGAGACAGTTTCTCGCTAAGCAAAGAATCGACTCTGACGTGCATGGCTGTTGTTGAATCGCCTGGTGCGCCATTATGCACGAAGTCTGCCGCCCGGCCATTGCCAGGCAGCGAGGCTGTGACTATCAACAAAGTGGACACGGCTATCGATAGTGCCCTTTTATGATGGGTCTGGTTTGCCAACAGAACTTGCTTATTGTTGATGATTGGCAACCATGGCTTTCAAATATGCCATTCTGTGTTTGCGTTTGTGGTTGCTTTGCTCCCTATACTTCGAGCTGCGCAAATTTAGCGTGTTTTGCGGCTTTTTCCAATAGGATGGATAAAAAGAGGCGCACCCACGTCATTGCGTAGATGCGCCCCTTGGAGTCATTGCCTAACAGCGTGTGCCGTTAGTAGGCTTGTCCTTTATTTGCTCTGCAGGTACTCGTCGATTGACGCTGCAGCCTTCCTGCCGTCGCCCATCGCGAGGATTACGGTCGCTCCACCGCGCACGATGTCGCCACCTGCGAAAACGTCTGGCTTTGAAGTCTGAAGGCTTTCATTGGCCTCGAGTGTGCCGCGCTCGGTCGTTTTGATGTCGGGGTGTGACGCTGAGATGAGTGGGTTGGGCGATACGCCAATAGCCACAATCACAAGGTCTACTGGGATCTCGTCAATCGCGCCCTCGATGGGCACCGGCTTGCGGCGACCCTTCTCGTCCGGCTCGCCAAGCTCCATGCGCTGCACGCGGACGGCGCGGACGCGTCCCTTCTCGTCACCAAGGTATTCAACAGGGTTGTTGAGGGTGCGGAACTCGACTCCCTCCTCCTTGGCGTGATGAACCTCCTCCAGTCGGGCTGGCATCTCGGCCTCAGAGCGGCGATAGAGCAGCATGACCTTCTCGGCGCCAAGTCGCTTGGCCGTGCGGACTGAGTCCATGGCTGTGTTGCCACCTCCTACCACGGCCACATTCTTGCCGAAGTTGATTGGCGTGTCATATTTGCTGTCGGCCGCGTGCATCAAGTTGACTCTGGTGAGGTACTCGTTGGAGCTCATGATGCCGGTGAAGTTCTCTCCGGGGATGCCCATGAATCTGGGCAGGCCGGCGCCGCTGCCGACGAAGAACGCCTTGAAGCCCTCAGCGCGGAGGTCGTCCATCGTGGCGGTCTTGCCAACGATGAAGTCGGTCTCGAACTTGACGCCCATCTTGGCCAGGTTGTTAATCTCGAAGTCAACGATGTCGTTGGGCAAGCGGAACTCGGGAATGCCATACTTAAGCACGCCGCCAATCTCATGGAGGGCCTCAAAGATTGTAACGTCATAGCCCTTCTTGGCCAACTCGCCCGAGCATGTCAGACCTGCGGGGCCTGAGCCGATGACTGCCACCTTTATGCCGTTCTTCGGAGCGGTCTCAGGAGCTGTGGCCTTGCCGCTTGTGCGCTCATAGTCCGCCGCAAAGCGCTCCAGGTAGCCAATGGCTACAGCCGGCTTCTTGCTCTTGTTGTATATGCACTTGCTCTCGCACTGCTTCTCTTGTGGACATACGCGTCCGCAGACTGCGGGGAGGGTGGATGTCTCTTTGATGACGCGGGCCGCCTCCAGTATCTCACCGCGCTCAATGTTCTTTATGAAGGTCGGTATGTTAATCTCGACGGGGCAGCCGGTGACGCACATGGGGCTGGGGCAGTCCAAGCAACGCTTGGCCTCGTTCATGGCCTGCTCGAGGTTGAGGCCCATGTTGACCTCGATGTAGGAGTGCGAGCGCTCCTCGGGGTCAGCCTGGGGCATCACCACGCGCTCAATGGCCATACGGTCTTTGGGTTTGACTGCGTCACGTACGGCCTTGCGCCACTCCTCGTCGCGCTGTGCCTTGCGAATCTCTTGTATATCGGACATTTTCTGATTTTCTGTTTAATGTGGTTTTCCGTTGGCCTACTCCATGCCGCATGCCTTCTTGTAGGCTGCCATGGCTTCCTGCTCCTCGGCTTTGAAGCCTCCCATGCGTTTCATCATCTCGTCAAAGTCGACCTCGTGAGCGTTGAACTCAGGGCCGTCCACGCAGACGAAGCGGGTCTTTCCGCCTACGCTCACGCGGCAGGCTCCGCACATGCCGGTGCCGTCTACCATGATGGTGTTGAGGCTGACCCACGTCGGGATGTTATATTTCTTGGTTGTGAGGGCGGCGAACTTCATCATGATGGCCGGGCCGATTACGACAGCCTCGCTCACGGTCTCGCGGTTGATGACCTCTTCCATGCCGACAGTGACAACGCCCTTGTTGCCATAAGATCCGTCGTCGGTCATGATGACGACCTCGTCAGCGTACTTGCGTACCTGGTCCTCAAGGATGATGAGGTCCTTGGTGCGGCCGGCAAGAACCGCTACGACGCGGTTTCCTGCATTGTGGTGAGCCTCGATGATGGGGAGCAATGGAGCTACGCCTACGCCACCACCGGCGCAAAGCACGGTGCCTGGCTGCTTCTCTATCTGGGTGGCCTGTCCGAGCGGACCTACCACGTCCTCGATGTAATCGCCTACGTTAAGGTTGGTCAATTTCCATGTGGAGACGCCAATACGCTGAACTACCAATGTGATGGTGCCTTTCTCTATGTTTGAGCCCGCAATGGTGAGGGGCACGCGTTCGCCGTTCTTGTCGACGCGGACGATGACGAAGTGGCCTGCCTTGCGCGCTTTGGCAATGCGGGGCGCCTCAATCTCGAGCATTATGACGTTCTCTGAGAAATGCTCTTTTGCAACAATACGATTCATTTGTCTTGTTTTTTATTGTCGTCTTCGGTTTTATGAAAGACTTATTGGCGGTTTGCGTCCGCATCCCGCTCTTTGGTGCAAATTTCTGAAAAAAATCGGCTTTTATCACAAATCCACCTTTGTTTATAACAATTATGGATTGCTTTTGAAGTATGCTATGGGCATATGTGGCATAGAAGCATGTAGAACACCGTGCCGCCGGCAATGGTCACAAACAAATCCCTTCGCCAATAATGCAGGGCGAAGCAAACGGCGAGAGACGCTATCTCGCGCAACCCATGTGCGCCGGTTGCGAAATCGACGTCTTTGAAACTGTACACGAGCAGCATCCCGAAAACCGCGCTTGGCAGGCTTTTGCCAAGGTAATTTACGAATGGTGGCGTCGAGCTTTTTGAACGGAACAGGATGAACGGGACAGCCCGTGTGCAGGCCACGCACAGACCCATGATGCCGATGGTGGCGATGATTTGCGCAGTATTCATTTCTCTGAAGTCTCTGCCTCCTCAGATGTTTTTGTGTATCGCCAGTATAATATCCCGAGTATGCACAGCATTGTCGGGATTATGAAATGTTCGGAACTGAACAGGGCGAGGTTGATGGCGGTCACAGCCACGCCCATAAGGCCAGACCACCGCGTGGCTCTGTTCCGGAGGAAGTCGTCGGCGTAGATGGATGCGAACATGGCTGTGACCACGTAGCCAAGTCCTTGCATGTGACTCATGGCGCTCTCGGGCATGAGGAAGTACATCGCGTAGCCAACCACCGCGCCTGTGAGCCAATAGATATAGTCTAAAAACGACAGCCACAGCTGGCGCGACGTTGAGCCTCCCTGTGATATGTTGACGGCAAAGGTCTCGTCGCTCATCAAGAAAATGAGAAATGGTTTGCGCGCGCCTGCTCCGCGCCACCGGTCTAACATCGACAAGCCGTAAAAAATATGCCTCGCCCCCACGGTGAGAGCCATGACTGCCGCGCTGACGGGCGCGAAGGCTCCTGTCAACAGGGTGAGCGCGATGAACTCTACCGAGCCGCTGTAGACTATCATGGCCATGGCCGCCGGCACCCACATCGCATAGCCCATCTGCGCAGCTATGACGCCATACGCTATGCCGAGAAACAGATAGGCGCCCAGCACTGGCAGTGACAGTCTGACGGCCTGCTTGAAGTCTGTCGATAACATTTGCTTTAACCCGCTTGAGACCGCGAATTTAGCTCTTTTAAGCCCCTTGTTCACCTATTTGTTTTAATTTTGCCCCGATTTCAGAATTACAGAAAGAATGTTAAAGGCGGCTTTTTTCGATATTGACGGCACTTTGGTCAGTTTCAAGACCCATTGCGTGCCAGAGAGTACAAGGCGGGCCATTGCCACCCTCAGGGAGAACGGGGTCAAGTGTTTCGTCTCTTCTGGGCGCCATTTGGCCAATATCGACAATTTGGGGGATTTGGAGTTTGACGGCTATGTGACCGTCAATGGCGGAATGACATATTATAATGGTGAGCTTATTGACGCCAACCCGATTTGCCATGAGGATGTGGCCAAGGCTTTGGACATGATTTACCCGTCCTCATCTCCCCGCTTCCCGAATATAGAGCCTTTCGCTGTCAGTTTCGTGCTGAAGGAGGGACTGGTGATGAACCATGAGAACGAGAAGACACGAGAAGTGTTCACAAATCTCGGGTTCAATATGGACCTCTTGACTATCATGGATCTCCGAGACGTGGCCGACAGGGATATATTCCAGATGATCTCCTTTTTCGACACCGAGGCTGAGAAAAACATAATGAAAGAGCTCAGCCATTGCGAGAGCCAACGCTGGAGCCCCCTCTTCACTGACGCCGTGCCAATGGGGCAAAGCAAGGTGAGGGGCATAAAGAAGGTGTGTGACATAATTGGTGCGACCCCAGCTGAGATTGCCGCATTTGGCGATGGCGGAAACGACGTGGCCATGCTGCGCTATGCCGGCCTGGGCGTGGCCATGGGCAATGCGGTCGATTCTGTGAAGGCTTGTGCCGATGTTGTGGCTCCAAGTGTGGATGAGGACGCCATAGAGTGGGTCGTGAAAAATGTATTATCTTTGCATTGAATCTTCCTCTTGATTTTCTATGGCACATGTAAGTAGGGCTGTCCTAATCGCCTTTTTTTTCACCGCGTTGACTTTTAGCTCCCCGGCACAGACTGTCGTGGAGAACGGAAGAACGTACCAATTGCACACTGTGGCCAAGGGCGAAGGCCTTTATAGGCTGAGCGTCAAGTATGGTGTGGCTCAGGAGGACATAATCTCAGCCAACCCTAATATCACCAAGACGGGGCTTGTCGAGGGTATCGTTGTCAAGATACCGGTCAAGGCCGCCTCTAAGGCCGTGACCACCTATGTGGTGAAGGATTCTGATACTGCTTACAGCGTGGCCAAGGCTCACGGGATGTCGCTTGTCCGCTTCTACGAGTTGAACCCGTCCGCGACTTCTGGTTTGCGCAAAGGGCAATCTGTGAAAGTTGAGACTGCATCTGTGTCTTCTGCCACCCAAAGAAAGGCGGATGAGCAACCCACGACTAAATATACAGTCCAAAAGGGAGATACGTCCTACAGCATAGCCACCAGGTCCGGCATCTCTGTGGCTCAGTTCCTGTCGCTTAACCCGTCTGCCATGTCGGGACTCCATGAGGGCGACGAGGTTCTCGTCCCGGCAGGCTCCGCCGGCGGATATGTGGTCCACATTGTCGCCGAGGGCGAGACTCTCTACTCCATAGGTGTGAAATATGGCGTCAAGGCGCAACAGATAATTGACGCGAACGAGGCTCTCGACCCGTCGACTTTGTCCGTAGGTGCGGCGTTGCGGATACCCCAATCAGCAATCCCGGCCGAGGATGGTGCTTTCTACTACCACCGCATGGCAAAGGGCGAGACGCTCTATCAGCTTTGCTTCCGCTACAATGTGCTGCAGGAAAGCATTCAGGCGGTAAACCCGGGTGTCGACTGGAACGCCCTCCGCGTGGGGCAGGTTGTGGCCGTGCCAAAGGCAAAGCAAAAGAAAACAGAGTATACGGATTATGAGGTAGGCAGGAAAGAGACGCTTTTCAGCATATCGCAGTCGCAAGGCGTCTCTGTCGATGACATTATAGCTGCCAACCCCGGCCTCTCTTCTGACAATTTGCAGAAAGGCATGACCATCCGCATCCCGCATGTCGTCGAGGTCGCCGATGCCAAGCCGGCTACGTCGGACCCCAGTTACATCGGCGACTCGGATTCTTCTGTCTCATGGGGCGGCGGCTACAACTATAAGGCGGAAGGCTGCCCTGCCCTCAATGTGTTCCTCATGCTCCCATTCAACGCATATGGCGAGTTGAGAGATTTGCATGCAAGCGGTGTGAACACTAATCGAGACCCGTATAATTTCAAGAGCCGACGCTATGTCGAGTTCTACGAGGGTGTGCGTTTGGCTCTCGACAGCCTGTGCGAGGCCGGTGCTAATGTCAACCTCAGCGTGTTCGACACTAACAACAGGCTTGAGGCCATTAATCAGCTCAACAAATCGTCTGTCAAACCCGATCTGATTATCGGACCCGCGCACAAGGAC
This sequence comes from bacterium, assembly GCA_963658925.1. Classification (GTDB taxonomy): domain Bacteria; phylum Bacteroidota; class Bacteroidia; order Bacteroidales; family Marinilabiliaceae; genus W3P20-009. The sequence continues at coordinate 62,675 of CAVKRQ010000010.1, read as the reverse complement.
GAGATGGCCGATGTGATGACATACGCCCGGAACAATAAAGTGCCAATGGTTCTGCCATTCGCCCAAAGCGACAGTTCAATTTTGGATAATCCCTACGTTTTCCAGGCTAGCGTCATCGACTCAATCACTGGCAAGGAGATTTACCGCGAGATGGCCAAGAGGCTTTCTGGCAATAATGTCATCGTCATATCCGCCAAGACAAAGTCCGCGCAAGATAAACGTCGCGCCGCGCAATTGGCGACCCTTTTTGCAAGAAATGGTGTAAAGTATGTAGATTTTGACTACAAGACGTCGTCTCCTACGGCTATCCTTCCCCACCTGAGCGAGACTCAGACAAATGTCGTGATTATCCCTACCAACAACGAGGCGCGGGTCAGCAGTGTCCTGACTTCTTTGGCGGGTGTCATAAATCAGAAGAAGACGGCTAAGGTCGAGTTGTGGACAACAAGCGATTGGCTTGGTTTCCAAACAATTGATGTCGACGTGTTCCACAAGCTTGACACGAAGATTTTTACAACTTTCGCTGTAGATGGTTCTGACGCTCGCGTTGAGTATGTGATAAATAAATACCGTCGGCAGTATGAGACGGAGCCGATTGCCTTTATGCCCTATTTCCAACGTCTGAGGCCGATGTCCGGTTTCTCCGAGTACGGACTCTGGGGCTACGATATCGCTTTCCACTTTGTCAGCGCGCGCATCGCGTTGGGGCAAGATTTCATCAGGCAGATATCGTCTCATAAATCCATGCTCCTGCAGTCCAATTTCCAATTCCGACACTTGACCAACTGGGGCGGGTCGGTAAATGTGGGACTCAAGATGCTTTGTTTCGCGCCTGACGGCACTGTCTCTGTCAAGTCTCTCGAATAAGCCGAAGAGCGGCTGGTACAACCTTAAAGTGGTTGCCGCTCTTTGATTTTTAACACACAACAACAACAGAAATTGATCGCTCTTAATAACCTCTCAGTCGCTTTCGGCGGTTTCAAGCTTTTTGACGGCATCACGTTTAATGTCGGTGACAAGGATCGAATTGGCCTAACAGGTAAGAATGGCGCTGGCAAATCGACCATGCTCAAGGTCATTTGCGGCATCCAGCCAGCCACTGAAGGCTCTGTCACCATTCCTAAGGACTACACCATAGGCTACCTGCCTCAGCACATGACCTATGGCGACGACAAGACTGTCTTTGCCGAGGCGGAGACCGCCCTCAAGGAACTCAAGGCTCTCCAGTCTCGCGTGGACGAGATGAATGCCGAGCTGGCTGTCCGTACTGATTACGAGACTGATGACTATATGAAGTTCCTCACCGAGCTCAGCGAGAAGACCGAGCGTCTCTCTATGATGGGCGGTGACAACTATAAAGCCGAGATTGAGACCACTCTCAAGGGTCTCGGCTTTGAGCGTAAGGACTTTGAGCGCCCAACCAAGGAGTTCTCTGGCGGCTGGCGAATGCGCATCGAGCTCGCTAAAATCCTTTTGTCGCACCCTGACATAATCCTCCTCGACGAGCCTACCAACCACTTGGATATCGAATCCATCCAATGGCTTGAGGATTTTCTCAAAGACTATTCGGGCGCTGTTGTCGTCATCTCCCACGACCGCGCTTTCCTTGACAATGTCACCACTCGGACCATTGAGATTGTCCTCGGAAAAATATACGACTACAAGGCCAACTACTCCAAATACCTCGTCCTGCGCCAAGAGCGTTTCGAGCAGCAGATGAACGCCTACCGCAATCAGCAAAAGATGATTGAGGACACGGAGAAGTTCATCGAGAGGTTCCGCTACAAGGCGACCAAGTCTGTTCAGGTGCAAAGCCGAATTAAGCAGTTGGAGAAAATTGAGAGAATCCAGGTTGATGACTTTGACAAGAGCGCCCTCAACATAAAGTTCCCGCCAGCACCGCACTCTGGCGTCATCACTGTCCGCGGTAAGCACGTCAGCAAAGCGTTCGGTGATCACGTCGTCATCAATGATGTCGATTTCGAGATTGAGCGAGGCGAGAAGGTCGCGTTCGTCGGCCGAAATGGCGAGGGTAAGACCACAATGGCCAGAATGATTATGCGCGAGTTGACCCACGATGGCGAGATAATCCTCGGCCATGGCGTCAAGATTGGCTATTTCGCACAAAATCAGGCTGACATGCTGAACCCCGAGGACACTGTGTTTGACACTATCGACCGTGTTGCGGTGGGTGACATCCGACTGAAGATTCGTGACATGCTTGGCGCTTTCATGTTCAGTGGCGAGGACATTGACAAGAAGGTCGGCGTACTCTCCGGAGGTGAGCGCACCCGCTTGGCCATGATCAGGCTTCTTCTTGAACCCGTCAATTTCCTTATCCTCGACGAGCCGACCAACCACCTGGATATAAGGTCAAAGGAGATACTCAAGCAGGCCATTAAAGATTTTGACGGAACCGCCCTCATTGTCAGCCATGACCGTGAGTTCCTTGACGGGCTGGTCTCTAAGACCTATGAGTTCCGAGGCGGAAAGATGAAACTCCATCTCGGTGGCATATACGACTTCTTGCGCGACCGCAAGATTGAGAGCCTCCGTGAGCTTGAGCAGCAAAAGGCTCAAACACAGCAGGCGGCCCAGTCTGTCAAGCCCTCCGCTGCAGCAAAGGAGAAGACAGCGGCAAAAGAGGCGGAAAAGCCTGTCGCTCCTGTCAAGCCGCAGATGACCTATGAGCAAAAAAAGGAGTATGACCGAAAGGTCAACAAATTGACAAAGGGCATCAAGCAAGCCGAGGTCGACATCGCAAAAACAGAGGCCGAGGTGGCCGACCTTGAAAAGCAGATGGAGAGTTGCACGAGCAATCAGCAGGCGACGGATCTTGCGGCACGCCACACTGACGCGTCTGCAAGATTGGAGAGCCTTATGACACAGTGGACTGATTTGCAGGCTGAGTTAGAGGAACTCACGAAGCAATAGGCGTGATGCTGTCATTTCAAAAATGGAATTAGAAAAGAGTCCCAATGGCGATTAGCGACCATCGGGACTCTTTCTTGTTCTTGCCCAGTGAATATTTCCATTCATGCCCAAGGTTGCGCACTTGTTTTGCAAGGCTGGTGAAACCATTAAGGGCCGGCACTTCAAAAAAAGTGCCGGCCCTATTCCTTGTTGTTTCAAGAACGCATTCATGCGACAGCCATAAAATTCCTCCTGTCTTGCCACGGAAAAACTCACTTGTGGGAACCAGACTGCTTCTGTCCGCTTCTCGTCAATGACAAAAAAGAGGCGGTTTCAGATGCTTGACTGAAACCGCCTCTTTGTTAGCACGGGTGGAGCGACTCGAACGCCCGACACTCGGTTTTGGAGACCGATGCTCTACCAACTGAACTACACCCGTGTGTTGTCCTTTTTCTAAGACGATGCAAAGGTAGAACCTTTTTTTTAGTTTCGCAACAGTTGGCGCGATATTTTTGAAGTAGACATGGCTTTTGCGCATAAAGTGCGTGGCGGCAAACCTTTGGGTTGAAAAAAAAGCTATTTTTGCGATTTGCCGGCATAGTGCGATTTATGTTGTCTGTGGCGGCTCGTAAAAACAGAGGGGCGTTGACCCTAATTGTCAGATTAGCAGATTATAATGTTAGATAAAAAAGTTACCACGGCCACTTTCGCCAAGATGAAGGGCGAGGGCGAGAAGATATCAATGCTCACGGCGTATGACTACACCATGGCTAAACTTCTTGATGAGGCTGGGGTTGATTCCATCCTCGTTGGTGACTCTGCGTCGAATGTTGTGGCTGGTTGGCCGACAACACTCCCGATTACTGTCGACCAGATGATTTACCACGGCGCTGCGGTGGTCCGCGCTGTCAAACATGCGCTTGTCGTTGTCGATATGCCTTTCGGGTCTTATCAGTCAAGCGTACGCGACGGTGTCCAGAATGCCTCTCGCATGATGAAGGAGACTTTGGCCGATGCCCTTAAAATTGAGGGTGGCGTTGAAATGGCTGAAACAATCAAGGCCATTGTCGACGCGGGAATCCCCGTAATCGGCCACCTTGGCCTTACACCTCAAAGCGTCAATAAGTTTGGCGGCTATGGCCTGCGTGCTAAAGAGGAGGCGGAAGCCGAGAAACTCGCAAGCGACGCTAAGGTTCTCGAGGAGATCGGGTGTTTCGCGATTGTGCTTGAGAAAATCCCATCTGCGCTTGCCACGCGTGTGGCAAAAGCCTCTTCGGTGCCTATTATCGGTATCGGGGCGGGTAATGAGGTTGACGGCCAGGTGCTTGTCGGGCAAGATATGCTCGGAATGAGTACCATGTTCAAACCTAAGTTTGTCCGCCAATACCTTAATCTGCATGACGAGATTATAAACGCGGTCCGTCAATATTCCTCTGATGTAAAGAGCTGCGCCTTCCCTAACGCCGACGAGCAGTATTAACAGCATATCCAATAAAAAAACAACTGTCACTGTGGAGATTCTATACGAGGACAACCATATAATCGCCGTCAACAAGCAAGTCGGCGAGATCGTTCAGGCCGATAAGACAGGAGACCATACCCTGCTCGACGATGTCAAGGCCTACATTAAGGAGAAATATAACAAGCCCGGGGATGTCTTTCTTGGTGTCGTGCACCGCATAGACCGTCCTGTCAGCGGCGTAGTCCTTTTCGCCAGGACCAGCAAGGCTTTGTCTCGCCTCAACCAGATGTTCGCGGACAAGACAGTGCGCAAAGTCTATTGGGCCATAACGCAAAACAGGCCGGAGCAACTCTCTGCCGAGCTACGCCACTACATCGGCAAGAATGAGGAGAAGAACCGCGCGCACGTCTCCATCAGCCCCCGCACGGGCTACAAGGAAGCCATCCTCTCTTATCAGCTCATCTCAAGCACCGACAGGCTCAATCTTCTTGAGGTTGAGCTCAAGACCGGTCGTCACCACCAGATCCGAGCTCAGCTGGCACGCATTGGCTGCCCCATTCGAGGCGACCTGAAATATGGGGCCAAGCGCAGCAACGATGGCGGCGGCATAAACTTGCACTCGCGCAAAGTGGAGTTCGAGCATCCGGTTAGCCACCAGCACATCTCGATTGTGGCTCCAGTCCCCACAAGGGACAACGCCTGGCGTGCCTTCATGAATGTCCAGGATGACCTGAAAGTCGATTGACAAGTCTAAACTATCAAAATAACCAGTATAAATCTGCCTTGACAAGTGTCTGGCAGACAAATGACAATACTTACCAATGTTTGAGAACCTAACAGACCGGCTCGAGAAGTCGTTCAAGATGCTCAAAGGCGAGGGCCAGATTACCGAGCTCAATGTCGCCGAAACTCTTAAGGATATACGCAAGGCGCTGCTGGATGCCGATGTCAACTATAAGGTGGCCAAGCAGTTCACTGACAATGTGAAGCAAAAAGCCCTTGGCCAGGAGGTCCTCAAGTCCGTCAAGCCCGGGCAGATGATGGTCTCCATCGTCTATGACGAGTTGACCAAGACGATGGGTGGCGATGTGGTTGATGTCAACCTCAAGGGCAATCCCGCCGTTGTCCTAATGTCTGGTCTCCAAGGCTCTGGTAAGACTACTTTCGCCTGCAAACTGGCAAACCAGTTCAAGTCTCAGCGCGGTAAGAAGCCTCTCCTTGTCGCTGGCGACGTCTACCGCCCGGCCGCTATAAACCAGTTGCAGGTCCTTGGCGAGCAAATCGGGGTTCCCGTTTTCACAGAGGAGGGTAACACAAACCCCGTTGACTTGGCTAAGAAAGGCATTGCAAAAGCAAAGCAGGATGGTTGCGACGTCGTGATTGTCGATACTGCCGGCCGTCTCGCCATCGACGAGGAGATGATGAAGGAGATTGAGTCAATCAAGAAGGCTGTCAATCCGACAGAGACTCTCTTCGTGGTCGACTCCATGACTGGTCAGGATGCCGTCAACACGGCGCGTGAGTTCAACGAGCGTCTCGATTTTGACGGCGTCGTCCTCACCAAGCTCGATGGCGACACGCGTGGCGGCGCCGCGCTCTCCATCCGCCAGGTTGTCAACAAGCCTATCAAGTTTGTCGGAACGGGCGAGAAGATGGAGGCTATTGACGCCTTCTATCCGTCTCGCATGGCAGACCGCATCCTCGGCATGGGTGATATCCGTTCTCTCGTGGAGCGCGCAAAGGCGCAGATTGACGAGGAGGAGGCCAAGAAACTTCAAAAGAAGATTGCGACCAACAAGTTCGATTTTGACGACTTCCTTGCCCAAATTCAGCAAATCAAGAAGATGGGCAACCTCAAGGATCTGGCATCCATGATCCCCGGTGTCGGCAAGATGATTAAGAATGTGGATATTGACGACAACGCCTTCAAGGGCATTGAGGCCATTATCCGCTCCATGACCCCGCTTGAACGCAAAAACCCGCAAATCATCAATGGCAGCCGCCGCAAGCGCATCGCCGACGGCAGCGGCACTTCTATTCAGGAGGTCAACCGCCTCCTCAAGCAGTTTGAGGAGACGCGCAAGATGATGAAGCTGATGAACTCTGGCGCAGGTCGCAACCTGGCGCGTATGTTGAGCAGCAAGATGGGGCAACGATAGGTCTTTCCCTCGCCTAACCCAAACCTAAATTTGTAATATGACTATTATTGATGGCAAGGAGACGGCCCGTCAAATCCGTCAAGAGATTGCCGCAGAGGTCGAGGCAATGGTGGCGGCCGGACAACGACGTCCGCATTTGGCTGCCGTATTGGTCGGTCATGATGGCGGAAGTGAGACTTACGTCGCCAACAAAATCAAGGCGTGTGAGGAGTGCGGTTTCGTCTCTTCGCTCAAGCGTTTTGAGGCCGACATGACTGAGGAGCAGCTTCTCGCTGTGGTAAAGGAGCTTAATGATGATCCATCTGTAGATGGTTTCATCGTCCAACTCCCGTTGCCTGCGCATATCTCTGAGGAGAAAGTGACCGAGGCTATCGACCCCCGTAAGGATGTTGACGGCTTCCACCCGCAGAACGTGGGCCGCATGACAATCGGCTCGCCCGCTTTCATCTCGGCGACTCCGCAGGGCATTGTCGAGCTCATCCGTCGCTATGGCGTTGAGACGAAGGGCAAGAAGGCAGTTGTCATTGGCCGCAGCAATATTGTCGGCCGCCCAATGAGCATACTCCTTTCCCAAAAGGGAATCGACTGCACTGTGACGCTTTGCCACAGCAGAACGCCGAATATCGCGGAAGTGTGCCGCGACGCGGACATCCTCATAGCGGCTATCGGAAAGCCTGGCTTTGTGACTGCCGACATGGTCAAGGATGGCGCTACAGTCATCGATGTAGGCACAACGCGTGTCACTGATCCCACAGCCAAGCGCGGCTGGAGGCTCAAAGGCGATGTCGACTATGACAATGTGGCGCCCAAGTGCTCTTTCATCACGCCCGTGCCAGGTGGCGTCGGTCCAATGACCATCTGCTCGCTCATGCAAAATACCCTGTTGGCTGCAAAGAAAGCCATATATAAGTAAATCAGCCTAAGATTAAGGCGTCGCCCTCTGTGCTTCATAAGTGCGTGATAAGGGGCGGCGCCTTTTTCAATCATAAGCTACATCATCAAAAAAATATTGCCATGAAACCATTACGCAAACTCCTGACGGCAGCGACACTCACTCTGTCGCTTTCCGCCGCCGCTCAGACTGATGTCTCGCTTTTCATGAAGTCTGACCACATCCAGCGCGAAGTGATTGACACCATAGCGGACAACCTCTATAAGCCCATAGGTCATCATGGCCCAGCCATTGAAAATCAGTACATGGCCTTGCGTCTCTATTTCAAGGCCGGATGCGCTGTCGACGTCTACAATAAGAATAAACCTTCGCTTGAACTGAAAAAATTCGGCTGGTATCCCACGAAGGAGGACATTGCCGCTGGCTCTGGTTGCGATGAGTATCGTGTAGGCAAGACGACTGGCCTGGGCGGCTTCAGCCTGTGGGATGGCGAAAAGCAGGTGCTTCTGGAGGGCACAAAAGGCCGCCGAGTCGAAGTGAGAAAGGTCAAAGGTGGAGCCGAGATTTCTATGCTCGTGCGAGGTGTGGCATATAAGGGGGATAAGGTTGACATCAAGCTCACTGTGCGCATGTGGGATGACAGCCGCCTTGCCGAGATTGAGGCTGAGTGCGTAAGTGGGCAAAAGGTGGTCTTCATGTCCGGCGTCAATTACCATCCCGGGCAGCAGCTCCGCATACTCCCGGGGCGTGTCGCGGCTTGGGGCGAACATCCGGCCGATGTCGTTGAGAACCCTCTCCCCATAGGGGGGGCTGTCTTGTTCAAGTCTAAAGTCTGGAGTGATGAACTTGACGTTGACAACGTGCTCGGCTTTGTCGCCATCAAGACTCGTAAAGCTGTATCAAAGGCAAGCGTAAAGGTTGTTGCCGCCTGCTCACGCGAGGATGCTCTCAACACGCCAGGCAAGTTCTTCGACTTCATCTCATCGGTGAAGTTCTGATGAGATAATTAACAGGTTGCATATATAAAATCAATTCGGCTCGTCTTTCCATCACTATAATTTGGGGGTGGGGGGCGAGCTGAAAACAAATAACAGGAAAGTGCCGTTCGATATTATTTGGTTCATAAACTGCGCCCTGCAAATCTTTGCGGCGGTCATGGCTGTAAAGCTAACTAAGCTGACAAAGATGAACATCTCGTGGATCCTAATCTGCGCTGGTCTTGTCATCATGTCTTTCCGCAGTGTGATTCAGATAATAAATGTCTTTTTGCCCGGTTTCGGCTTCGATTCTCACGAGCCTTACACCATAGGCAGTATTGTTGTCTCCGCCTGTCTCGCTTCTGGTGTTTTCCTCATTCGCAAAATGTTCGTCCTTCTCAATCAGGCCGAGGCCAAGCAGCGCGAGTATGAGAAGATGTTGCTCAACACCACTATCATGACAGAGGAAAACGAGCGCAGGCGTTTCGCCACCGACCTGCATGATGGTCTCGGCCCCATATTGTCTTCCATCAAGATGAGTTTCTCTGCCGTGGCCGACGACATATCAGACAAGGATGTTAGGCGAAATCTTGAGCTCGCTATAAATGAGGCGATAGCGACAGTCCGTGAGGTAAGCAACAACATGAGTCCGCACATCCTCAGCAATCTGGGGCTCCGCAAGGCTATCACCAATTTCATCGGCAAGATATCCTTCCCCAAAGATTTGCACGTGAGCTACAATATCATGATTGGCGACAAGCGTTACCCAACGACAAATGAGATTGTTATGTATCGTGTGTTCTGCGAGCTTCTCAATAATACCATGCGTCATTCTGGCGCAACAGCAATCAACTTCCGGCTTGAGGAAGAGGACGATGAGCTTAAACTGACGTATAAGGACAACGGTCGGGGCTTTGATCCAGCCCTTATTGATGACAATGAGCAACGAAAAGGTATGGGGCTGTACAACATTGTGTCGCGCGTCACCTCTATTAAGGGACGTTACCATTTCCGATGCGGCGGTGAGGGTCTGGACCCGGAAAACCCGCAGGATAATCACGGCATGGTGGTGACCATCTGGGTGCCTGCCTTTGAGAAATAATTGCTAACTTAGCCTTGTAAAATATTTCCTGACCATGAATATTTGGCTTGTTGACGACCATCAGCTTTTCCGTGCGGGTTTCCGTACTCTTCTTTGCCGGCTTCGTGATGCGAATGTCACTTTTGAGGCAAGTGATGGGCAGGAGTTCCTTGACCATTTGGTGTCAGCCACTCCCGATGTCGTGTTCATGGATATAGCCATGCCCCAGTTGGATGGGGTTAAGGCCACCGAGCTGGCTCTCAATAGAAATCCCGAAATCAAGATTATCATCCTCTCGATGTATGGCGACAGGGAGTATTACACTCGCCTTGTCGACTTAGGTGTGAGCGGTTTTCTGCTCAAAAGTTGCGACTTTAAGGAAGTCGAGATGGCTTTAGCCGCTGTTAAGAATGGTGATTATTATTTCTCCCAAGAGCTTTTGCAGCAGATGATATTTCAATCATCGAGCCAACAGATAGATGAGGAGTTGTCCGCAAGGGAGAAAGATGTACTAACTGAGATCTGTAACGGGGAGAGCAATCAGGAGATTGCTGACAAACTCTTTATCAGCAAGCGCACGGTCGAGAAGCACAGGGCCAACATCATGATGAAGACAGGTTGCGGAAATACGGCGTCGCTTGTGGTATTCGCCGTGAAAAACGGACTATATAAAATAAAATAGGGCAGTGCGTTTGCCCATTGCGCCGTATTTTACTATCTTTGTCTATCCTAACTGTAATTAACAAACCAAAGCCACTCAGCCTATGAAGCATTGATACTCATTTTTCTTTAAAACCTCTGGTTATGAGTATCTTGCCCTCTGCCTCCCCAAGGAGTGCTATCACCTCCTCAAATTGTGAGGATGCTGTTTCCGCACCCCGAGATGGTGCTTTCAGTACCTACAGCCTTCTTTCCGACTCCCAGCTCGTGAATCTTTTCATGGGTGGGCGTAGCTTTGCTTTCGAGTGCCTCGTCTTGCGTTATCAGGCACCTATTTTTCGCAGCCTTTTAGCAAAGACTAAAGATTATGACGAGGCTCAGGATATATGGCAGGAGGCTCTCATAAATGTCGCGGCAGCAATGCGGGAGGGACGATATTCCGAATCTGGTCGCTTTGTCACTTATTTGAGAGCTGTTGTTTTTAATAAACTAAGGGATTCTTGCCGCCGTAAATCAGCAAAGCGTGAGGATTTGTTTGAGGCTGCCTCACCTGTCTTTTCCGATAGGGCGGTAATTCCACTTGACGATGTTTTGGCGCGTGAGAGTCGGTTCCGATTTATGGAGGAGAAAATATCCGAGCTGCCTCCGCGTCTGCGCGAGGTGGTTGTCCGTCGTTATCAAGGGGTCTCTTTTGCGCAGATTTCTGAGGAGTTGAACCTTAACATCAATACGGCGCTCAGTCAGTTCCAGTCGGGCCTGCGTCTGTTGCGCAAGGCGGCTGAGGTGTGTGACCTTTAGTCCTGTTCCTTTGGGGCGAATGTTAGTTTGTTATTGAGTAAAGTATTAAGTTGACTGACAACACATAATTAACCCCGCGGGCTGCAAGCTTTCGTCTTGCTGCCCGCGGGGTTTGTCTTATGTACCTTTGTCTACTCTGGTGTTGTTTTTCCCCAGAGTGAGGCGATGTGAGTTTAATTTGCCGGGCTTTCTACAAGCTCACCGTTGATGTAGAGGTCCTTGAAGTTGATCTTGATGGCAGCGTTAATCTTGTTGCCATTCTCAACGCCATTGAAGTGGCAGTTCTCCACATTGACGCCCTCGACGTTGGTTGGGGCGGAAGGAAGTCCATCAATAAAGACTCCGTATTTGCTACTTGACGATGTCACGTTGTAGAGGTTGACATTGCGTACGATGGGTGGGTAGCTGTGCTCGCAATTCTCCTCTGGCTCATAGAGAAGGTTGATCTTGAGCACACTCTCGTAGCAGTTGCCCACAACGACGTCGCGCACCCATACGTTCTCAATGACGCCGCCTCGGCAGTCGCTGGTCTTGATGCGGATTACACGGTCCAGCTCGGGGCTGTCCATGTTGCAATTCTCAACCCAGAGGTTCTTGAAGCCGCCTGAAATCTCGCTGCCCAGTACAACGCCGCCATGCCCATTAGCCATGGTGCAGTTGCGCACGTAGACGTTCTCGGTGGCGCGTCCGGCGCGGCGGCCATCATTGTTGCGTCCGCTCTTGATGGCAATGCAGTCATCACCTGTGTTGAAGTAGCAGCTGTCGATGAGGACATTTTTGCAGGCCTCGGGGTCGCAGCCATCACCATTGGGGCCGAAATTGTCAAACCTGACGCCGCGCACGGTCAAGTCGGTGACATTGAGAGGGTGGAGTGTCCAGAATGGTGAGTCTTTGAGTGTTACGCCCTCAATCAGGACGTTTTGGCTGTTGCAGATGTTGACAAGCTGTGGGCGGAGAGCATCCTCCACACCGAATACTTTGCGCTCGGCAAGCGGGGTGTTGTCCCTGTCGTAGGCGAGGAGCATGTCACGTGCGGGCTTCTGGTTCAGCTTGCCCTCCTCGAAGCCATACTTAGCCTTGCCTTTCATGAACCACCAGTGGTCGTTGCTTCCCTGTCCGTCCAGCACGCCTTTGCCAGTAATGGCTACGTTGACGCAGCTGTCAGCGAATACAAGGGGGTGCAGGTTTTGGCAGTCAAGACCCTCCCAGCGGGTAACGACAGTCTCGGCGTAATCTTCGTAGTTGGTAGAGAAGAGGAGGCTTGCGCCTTCCGATACGTGCAGGTTCACATTGCTCTTGAGGGTCAGCGGGCCTGTTACCCAATTGCCTGCGGGTACCAGCACTACGCCACCTCCGGTTATATTGCAGGAGTCAATTGCCGCACAGATCGCCTTCTTGTTGGTGATGGCATCGGCCTTGGTAGATGCGCCGAATGCTGTGATGTTGAAAGTGTCGGTGCAGAATGTCGGCACAACAATGGCATCGGCCATGGCCCGCGCATCGGCAAATGCCTGCTCCATGGCTGCGTTTTTCTGAGGCTGCTGGCATGCTGTCAAGGCTGCCGCGCCCGCCGCAATCAGGGTGAGTCGGTTCGCTTTCATTTTGATATTTGTGGTATTGTTTTGGTTTATAATGGCAAACATAATTAAAAATGACGGAATATATGCGGTACAAAGGCCTTTTTTGATGTGCTATTATTCCACAATGTTAATATTCGTCACCTCTTCCTCTTTCGCCAAGGCGTTCACTATCTCCGCCTGGCTAATCCTGCTGCTCAGTGTAAGGCGGAAAGTCACTGTCGATTGGCCGGACCGGACATCAGCCGACATGGACGACTCTTTCAGTTTGCCGCCCGCGGCACGGATGACACTCTCGATGTGGCGGACGTTTGGCGTTGCGGTGTCCATGTTAATGGTCAAAATAAGGTTCTCCGCGTCAATGCGCAAAAGTCGCTCGAACCGTTCCATGGTCACAAGCACAAACAGTGTCATGAGTGTCATGACGACAGCTCCCAAGTAGAGCCCGGCTCCGGCCGCCATGCCGACTATTGACGTCTGCCAAATGCATGCGGCCGATGTCAGTCCCTGCACGCCGCCTTTGCTCTTCACGATGGCTCCCGCCCCTATGAAGCCTACGCCAGCCAAGACTTGCGCCGCAATGCGCCCCGGGTCTCCATTGAGCATGTCGGGGTGCGTCTGTGGAAGCCATATTGAGATGATCACGGCGCACGTGGAGCCGAGGCATATGAGTGTGAATGTGCGTAGTCCCGCGTCATGGCGGCGGACCTGCCGCTCCGCTCCGATGCACAACCCCAGGATGAGGCTCAGTGTCAGTCGGATTGCCGTGATTTGCGGCGTTATGTGCTCCTCGCTCAGCAAGGTCGTCAGAAGGTCGCTCATCTCTATTGTCTGTAAATCTTCTTTTTGCTCTTATAGGAATCTGATGTCTCTTATCACATCCTGGCCTATCGCTTTGTTTATCGCACCTATTATCCTGCCTTTTAGTCTGAACAGTTCACTGCGCACCACGCTGCTGCTCAGCCCGACATACATTACGCTGTCCGCCACGCGCACCGATGTCGTCACTTTGTTTACAGTGGGGCCCATGACGGTGTGCCAGAGTGTCTGCGCCCGCCTTTCAAGCATCAGGCGGCTTGTCCCGTCTTCTTTCAAGACATCTATCAGGATCTGGGACAGTTTTTTTGATGTGTCAAGTGGCATTTTTATTCCTCTTTTGACGAGGCTTCGGCCTCTGTCGCCTTGCCTGCCTCGATGTTGAAAATCTTATAATCCTTGCCCACTTTGCGCAACACCCCGTGAAGGCGTTCCATGTCTGTGTCGGTGATGAACGTCTGGCCAAACTCCTCTGACGCCATCATCTCAATGAGTCTGTCTCCGCGCCTTGAGTCTAACTTGTCGAATACGTCGTCGAGCAGTAGGAGGGGGGATAACCCTTTCTGCACCGCGAGGTAGTGATATTGTGCCAATTTCAAGGCTATGACGAACGACTTTCGCTGCCCTTGCGAACCGACCCGCTTAATCTGGTATCCGCCCATGGAAATGTCTATGTCGTCTTTGTGGATGCCTCGCGATGTGTAGCCCAGAACGAGGTCTCGGGGGCGAGTCTCTACTAAGCCGCGGTACAGGTCATACCGGTCAAGGCACGTCACATATTTCATGTCGACATCCTCATTGCCCTCGGAAATCTGATTGTAGTACTTGGCCGCCAATGGTTTAATCTGGTCCACAAAAGCGCGCCGCTTGGCGCTTATGTTTGTCCCGTGGTGGGCCACCTGCTGGTCTATGACATCCATGAGGCTGAAGTCCGGCCTCTCCGCGTCTGCCATGGTCTTCAGCAACGCGTTGCGCTGCGCCAAAAGGCGGTTATACGCCATCAGGGAGTCCATGTATGCCTTGTCGCATTGAGAGATGACGCTATCGGCGTAACGTCTCCTGACCTCGGGCGTCTCGGATATGAGCGACTCGTCGGCTGGAGATACGACAACCAATGGCAGCAAGCCTATGTGGTCGGCAAGTCGCTGATACTCTTTCTTGTTGCGTTTGAATTGCTTTTTTTGCCCGCGCTTGAAACCGCAGTATATCTCCTCGCGGCCGCCTTGCGCCTCATAGACGCCGGTGACTACGAAGAAAGGCTCATCGTGGCGAATGTTCAACGAGTCCGAAAGTCCGGAGAGGCTCTTGCAAAAAGACAGACAGTATATGCTGTCCAGTATGTTTGTCTTTCCCGCCCCATTGGCTCCGACAAAACAATTAACCCCGGGCGACATTGTCATGTCGGCCATGCCTATGTTTCTATAATTCACTATATTCAGCCGTTCCAATCTCATCTTGTCCGGGTTTCGTCTGTTCTGTCATTTAACGAAATGGCAAATATAGCCATTTAAGCGCAATAATGGCTCTTTAGGCCGAAATGGTGGCAGACTGGCGCATCGTGTCGTTAATCTGATTATATTCGCATTTTACTAATTGAGTGTTGTTCCTCCCAAAACCAAATTTCAAAATAAAAGTCCCGAAATGCTGAGTAAAGAGCAAGCGCAAGAGATCCGCCATGAGTTCTGGCACAAACTGGAGAGCAAGTCGCGCCGAATCCCCGGTCAGAACGGCAAGCCCATCAGATGGATGGGTGACCACACTGGTGTCAAAGGTCTCGACCTCCGTTTCGACTTGACCAACGGGAGGGTAATCGTGGCAATCGAGATCAACACTCACTCCGAGGCAAAGGACAACGCCCTCTGGGAGAGGCTCTGCCAGTGCCGACCCCTCATTGAGAAGCATTTTGAGGCTCAACTTGTCTGGGACAAGGAGTTTGTCCGCGAGGCGGGCAATGTCGTCAGGCGGCTCTATGTGATGACAGAGGGTAACATATATGACAAGGAGCAATGGCCGGCTATGATTCATTTCATGATTGACAATATGTTGCGCCTTGAGGAGGCTTATCGCGAGATTGAGGACTTCATGGCTCACTTCAAATAGTTAGATGCTGACAGCGGACGACATCAAGGAGAAACTGCACGCATGGCAATACAAGGCTCTGCTTTTTGTGCAGCAGTTTGGCAGCAAGGCCGACTACGTGGTGAACACACTGTCGGTCGTTATTGCCATCATCGCCATTAGTGACGTCATTTGGCAAATAGGGTTCAGCCTGTCTGCCAGTGCCGCTGAGGCTATTTTGGCGGTCAACAAGGTCCTCATCGTCCTCTTCGCGCTTATTCAGGTATATCGTCTTGGCGCCTCTATTGTTCAGACGCGGAGGGCCACGACCTGGCAAGTGGCGTTCCTCGTCATCTTGTGGACGTACATATGCTACGATGTCTCGGACACTGAGTTCAAATGGCTCAGCTACCGGTATGTGCTCGACGCCATCCTCGTGGCCGTGGCTGTATATGACCTCTCAACATTCAGTGTCTCTTTCCTCACGCGAAGGTCAAGCCCCACGATGCTTTTTGCGGGCAGCTTCATCATCTTCATCATGGTCGGGACGGGCCTGCTCCTCTTGCCAAGGTGCCACTATGACGAGATGACTTTTCTCCAGGCCCTTTTCACTGCGACGTCTGCCCTGTGTGTCAACGGCCTCTCGGTGCTTGACATCCCAACCTCGTTCACCCAGTTCGGTCAGGCCATCATCATAGCCCTTGTGCAGGTGGGTGGCCTCGGCGTCATGACGTTCACCTGCTTCTTCGCCTTGTCGCTCAGCAGCAAGGGGTCGCTTCATGGCAGCATGGTCATAAAGGATATTGTCTCTGCCGATAACATATCGGACATATTCCAGACTCTCAAGCACATTATGTATGTCACCTTCATCATAGAAGGCGTCTCCGCTTGGGTCCTCTATTACTATTTCCGTGATGCGTTTCCAGGTGCGTCAGATAACTTTGTCATCTTCACGGCCATCTTCCACAGCATCTCCGCGTTCTGCAACGCCGGCATCTCTAACATAGAGGGTGGGCTGGCCAACCCGTCCATCATCCACGGCAACCTGCTTCATGTGACCATTGCGGTCACTGTCATTTTTGGCGGTGCCGGTTTCCCTCTTCAGTCCGCAGCCATCAATTGGGTCAAGATGAGGATAGTCCACCTTTTCCGCCGCATCGTTGGACGTGAGCACGGACTTGGCGACGCTCACCTGCGCCTGATTAATGCGAGCAACCGGCTCACCTTTCACACCCACATGCTGCTTCTGCTCTTCGGCGCTCTCTTTTTTCTCGTGTCAGAGGCTGGCTATAGCCATTCTGGGTTGTGCTTCAGCGACAGGGTCGTAAACGCGTTCTTCACTTCGGCGTGCGCGCGGACGGCAGGCTTCGCCTACTCAGACATACTGGCTTCTTCCGGGCCGTCTGTCATCGTGTTCATTCTCCTCATGTGGATCGGCTGCGCGCCCATGTCCACAGGTGGTGGAATCAAGGTGACTACATTCGCCATAGGCATTCTCAACTTGCGCAGCGTCCTCCTTGGCAAGGACTGCATTGAGATTTTTGGCAGGCGTGTCTCTCCTGCCTCCATCCAAAAGGCCTTTGCCGCGATGGCCCTCTCACTCATAGCTGTGGCGCTGAGCACCATCTTGCTGAAGATTGCAATGCCCGGCGTAGAGACCTCCAGACTCTGCTTTGAGGCCTTTTCCGCCCTTTCCACTGTCGGAATGACGCTCGACCTTACGCCCGACCTTAACACGGTGGCGCAGCTCATCATCATTGTCGACATGTTCATCGGGCGTATCGGCATTATGTCCTTCCTTCTCATTTTTATAACTCCTGGCACTCCACAGCGGTACAAATACCCGCTTGAAAACATAATGATATAAGATAAAATGAAATATATCATCATCGGACTTGGCAATTTCGGCACTAACCTCGGTCTGCGTCTCCGCGATTTGGATCATGAGGTGGTCGGCATCGACTCGCGCGAGTCTATTGTCGAGGAATACAAAGATAAGCTCACGGGTACTGTCTGCATGAACTCTGTAGACGAGGCTAACCTCCGCAGCCAGTCGGTTCTTGAAGTCGACGCCGTCATCGTGGCCATAGGCGAGGACTGGGCCGCCTCCATCCAGACAACCGCATTGCTTAAGACGATGGGCGTCAAGCGAATAATAGGGCGCTCGCTCTCTAAGCTCCATGAAATCGTTTTGCGAGGCCTCGGTATAACGGAGATAATAAACCCTGAGCATACGGCCGCCCTCGAGATCGCCTATTCGATTGTCTCCCGCAATGTCATCCATACATACAACATCACGTCGCGCATTGCAATCAATGAGGTGACTGTGCCCAAATATTTTGCTGGGCAGACAGTGCAGGATGTTGACATCGAGAAGAATTTTGGCGTCGCGCTTGTGGCCATCAAATATCAGCCGACGTCGGGCAAATCATTCACAGCCAACAAGGGGGCGTGGCAAGTCACGCGTTTCTTCACTGACTTCAAGTTCGGCGAGGGCGACAGGATAATTGTGTATGGTGACACCGAGCAGATGAAGAAGATGCTCGAAGTGTTCAATAAATAAGAAAGTGACATGATTGTAATCATTCACCCGGAAAATCCCGAGGAGCGAAAGATTGAGCAAGTCGTGGCTTGCCTCCGCAAGGGCGGTGTCGTAGTCTATCCCACTGACACTGTCTACGGCATCGGCTGTGACATAACCAATTCGGCCGCAGTGCAAAAGGTGCTGCGTTTCAAGGATGTCAACCTCAAGAAGACGAGCCTCTCGTTCATCTGCCATGACTTGAGCCACGCGGCGCAATATCTCAAGCCAATCGACAGCCGCACGTTCAAACTCCTCAAAAAGAATACGCCTGGGCCTTTCACTTTCATCCTTGAGGCCAACAGCAATGTCCCCAAACTCTTCAAAGCCAACAAGAAGACGGTGGGCATCCGCGTCCCAGACAATGACATTGTCCGCTCTATTGTCGAGATGCTCGGCAACCCCGTTCTTTCCGCGTCAGTCAAAAACTCCAACGAGGAGATTGATGATGAGTATATAACCGACCCTTCGCTCATTCAGGAAAACCTGCGCCATGTGGCGGACATTGTGATCGACGGTGGCATAGGCGGTGTGGACGGCTCCACTGTGGTTGACTGCACCACCGACGAATGGGAGATTATCCGTCAGGGCAAAGGTGAGCTGGACGTTAATATCTAAGAGATAAGAGATTATAAAAGATCAGATGTCACAGAGACAAGTTATAGTGTCGCCCTCGGCTTTGGCGGCAGACTTTTTACATTTGGACAGCGAATTGGCCATGATTGAGCGCAGTGAGGCGGACTGGCTGCACGTGGATGTCATGGACGGTGTCTTCGTCCCCAACATATCAATGGGCTCACCTGTAATCAAGGCCATGAAGCGTGGCCTCTCAAAACCTCTCGATGTCCACTTGATGATTGTCGACCCGGGGCGTTATGTCAGCCTTTTCCATGATTTGGGCGCATCGGTGCTCAATGTCCACTATGAGGCCTGCACTCATCTGCACCGCGTAATCCAGCAAATCCGAGACGCCGGTATGAGACCCGCCGTCACCCTTAATCCGTCATCGCCGGTCTCGCTGCTTGAGGACATTCTGCCCGATGTTGACATGGTGCTCCTCATGTCGGTCAACCCTGGTTTCGGCGGGCAAAAGTTCATACCCGGGACTATTGACAAAATCAAACGCTTGCGCAAGATGATTGACGACCGCGGACTCAACACGCACATTGAGATTGATGGCGGCATCAATGTGCAGACCGGCGCGCAATGTGTCGAAGCCGGCGCCGATGTCCTTGTGGCAGGCAGCTACGTCTTCGCAAGCGAAAAACCGGAGGAGGCCATAAGAAGCCTCAAGTCCCTCGGCAAATAGCCCATCTCATCTTTAGGACGCTTTATCCTTAGTCCCGTTAATCTTGTGAGCCTTTTAAGGTTGATTAAAAGCACAACTCTATGCCTAAAGCCATAATAATGGGAGCCACATCTGGCATTGGCAGGCGGGTGGCCGAGCTGATGATTGCCGATGGTTGGCAACTGGTTGTCTGCGGCAGGAATGAGGCCGCGCTTGATGAGCTTTGCTCGCTAAAGAGTGAGGCGCCAGTTTCAAAGTGCGTGATCGACGTGACCACAGCCGATGCGGAAGAGTTGCTTGCTCAGGCCATAGATGAATGTGAGGCGGACGGTGTACGGCTTGACCTCTATTTCCACATATCTGGGGTCGGCAGTCAGAATAAAATCCTTGAGCCAGGAATTGAGGAGCGCACAGTGCTGACCAATGCGCTGGGTTGGACCCGCATGGTCGGTGTGGCCTATCGTCACTTCGCCTCTTTGGGCCACGGGCACATTGCCGTTATCAGTTCAATAGCGGGGACGCGCGGATTGGGCGCTGCTCCAAGCTATTCCGCCACAAAAGCCTTTCAAAACACCTATGTCGAGGCTCTCGCCCAACAAGCCAAGATGAGGGGACTTGACATCCGTTTCACCGACATAAGGCCGGGTTTCGTGCGTACGCCCTTGCTCGGCCAGTCCCCTCGGTATCCCATGCTCATGGATGTCGAACCCGTGGCCCAAGCCATTGTCGAGGCTGTCAAGAGAAAAAAGGAGGTTCTCGTCATAGATTGGAAGTGGCGCCTTGTGACCGCATTTTGGAAGTGTATTCCGCATTTTGTCTGGAGGCGTTTGAGGGTCGGGTGAGGACACATCTTTCGCCACCTTGTGTGGCATGCCACTGCGCATTTGCCAGTCTGCTCAACTCTTCACTTTGCTTCTCACCCCAAAATCGACTAATTTTGCCCTCTCAAAAATCATAAACGCCCAATGGAACAGGAGATAAAGAAGATGATTGAGGAGGCGTTGCCTCTCGTGGATGCCGATTCGCAGTTCCTTTTCGGGGAACTCGATTCGCTTGGGATTGCGGAAATTATGATGATGCTCAGCGAGAAGTATAATGTCTCGCTTGATTATAGCGACGTTACGCCCAAAAATTTCAAGTCTGCAAAAAGTCTTGCTGAACTTGTTGAAAGCAAGCGTGTCAACGCCTGATTAAATTGACCGAGCCTTCTCCCGCTATGTCGTCAATCGAGGAATTTATAAAGAGGCACGCGGAGTCCACACCGCAAAAACAAGCCTTGGTTTGTGGTGCGGAATCTGTCTCTTACTCCGAACTTTGGGAGGCTGTGGAGGCCAAGTCAAAGGAGTTTGCCGATTGCAAGGGTAGGGTGGTGCCATTCCGTGCCATAGCCTCCATCGATACAGTTATAACATATTTCGCCATTCATTTAGCAGAGGCGGCCGCAGCCCCGTTGGACAAGTCATTGCCCGCCGCGCCTATGGCCGAACTCATGGCGAGGCTTGATGATGTGTCAGTCCCCGAGGGCGTTGCCGATGTCATGTTTACGACTGGCACAACGGGAAAGCCCAAAGGTGTCATGATAAGCCACAAGGCACTGCTCGCAAACTCAGAAAACCTTGTCGAGGCGCAAGGTTTCAGCGCAGATACGCGTTTTGTCGTGTGTGGCCCGTTGAACCACATTGGCAGTTTATCCAAAATCCATCCCACGCTGCTCATGGGGGGGACGGTCTATATTTTGGACGGCTTGCGCGACCTCAATGCGTTCTTCTCACTGATAGATCAGATTGAGGACGGGCACGTGGCCACGTTTCTTGTGCCGGCCAACATCAGGATGCTCCTTTCTTTCGGGCGTGACAAGTTGGCCAGTTTGGCGGATAAGATTGAGTTCATTGAGACAGGCGCTGCCCCAATGGCGCAGGTCGATATGGAATCGTTGTGCGCGATTTTGCCGCGCACGAGGCTTTTCAACACCTACGCCTCGACAGAGACGGGCATTGTGTGCACTTTCAATTATAATCTGGGCGAATGCGCCGCCGGTTGCCTTGGCAGTCCAATGCGACATTCTCGGATAAGGATAACAGAGGATGGTTGCGTGGCCTGTTCTGGCGGCACAATCATGTCAGGCTATATTGACGGAGATGGTTGTCCTGGCCGCTCCGGAATATGTGCTGAGATTGTCACTAACGACATGGGCGAGATTGACGCTCTTGGCAGGCTTTGGCTGCGCGGGCGTCGTGATGACGTCATTAACATCGGCGGCTTCAAGGTTTCACCCAACGAGGTGGAGTCCGCGGCCTTGGAGATAGATTGGGTGAGCGATTGCGCATGCGTCGAGGATGTTCACAAAATAATGGGTCACACGCTTAAACTCTTAGTGGTGACTGACGGATCCGAACTCGATGCGCGCGCCATTGCCAAACACCTGAAAGATAGGCTTGAACCGCACAAGATTCCCACGGCCTATGAACGGGTTGCCGCCATTGCGAGAACTTTCAACGGGAAGATTGACCGCAAGGCCTATCGCGCAAGTTGAAAAAGACGTAACCCGAGGTTATTTTTTCTGACAGCCCCCTAAAAAAGGATGTCTGCGCACCGCATATTCAATTCTTTTGCCTATTTTCGTTGCTTGTTAAGGTGTAACCTCGTATCAACGAATTAACAAATCTGCGGCTATGGGTAGCACGTGACGTGTACCGGCCCGTGGACGCATAGCAATTTAGCACAGCAACAAACTGATAATAAGAAAGATGGTAGTATTTTTCAAAGGCGAAAACATCCTTGCGGTAGAGACTCTCCATGCAATCTCTGAGGATGACGCCAAGAAACTGACCTGGCTCTTCAGCGGTGCTGAGCGCCTAAGCGAGCAAAATCTCACCGGCTTCTTTGTCGGTACAAGGCGCGAGACCATTACGCCGTGGAGCACCAACGCCGTAGAGATCACCCAGAACATGGGCTTGACTGGCATCAGCCGAATCGAGGAGTTCTTCGCGGTAAGCGATGAGAAGGCCAAGTTTGACCCCATGCTCCAAAACCTCTATAAAGGTTTGGACCAGAATGTATTCACCATCGACAAAAAGCCGGACCCTATTGTCCACATCACGGACTTCAAGGCTTATAATGAAAAAGAGGGTCTCGCCCTCAGTGAGCCGGAAATCGAGTACCTTGAGGGGCTGAGCAAACGGCTCGGACGACCACTCACAGACTCTGAGGTTTTTGGCTTCTCGCAGGTCAACTCTGAGCATTGCCGCCATAAGATTTTCAACGGTACTTTCATCATTGACGGAGTTGAGAAGGAACTCTCCCTCTTCAAGCTCATCAAGAAGACTTCGCAAGAGAACCCCGGCTATCTTGTCTCAGCATACAAGGATAATGTGGCCTTCATTGAGGGGTCTAAGATGACTCAGTTCGCCCCCGAGCGCGCTGACGTCCCCTCTGAGTTCGAGGCAAAGGAGATTGACGCGGTGCTCTCCCTTAAGGCCGAGACACATAACTTCCCAACAACTGTCGAGCCATTCAACGGTGCCGCTACCGGCTCTGGCGGTGAGATCCGCGACCGTATGGGTGGTGGCACAGGCTCTCTGCCCATCGCCGGCACTGCCGTCTACATGACATCATATTCGCGCCTTGCGCAGGATCGCCCGTGGGAGAACGGAGTCTCTGTCCGTGACTGGCTCTATCAGACCCCGGCGCAAATCCTCATCAAGGCTTCCAATGGTGCGAGCGATTTCGGCAACAAGTTCGGTCAGCCCATGATCTGCGGATCTCTGCTCACCTATGAGCATGAGGAGGGTGGTCGCACTTTGGCTTACGACAAGGTCATCATGATGGCCGGCGGTGTGGGCTTCGCCAAGAAGTCCGACGCTCTTAAGAAGACTCCCGAAAAGGGACAGGATGTAGTCCTCCTTGGTGGCGACAACTATCGCATCGGCATGGGTGGCGGAGCTGTGTCTTCTGTTAACACCGGCGAGTATGGCAACAGTATCGAGCTAAACGCCGTGCAACGCTCCAACCCCGAGATGCAGAAGCGTGTCCTCAACGCCATCCGCGGTCTCGTCGAGAGCGATAACAACCCGATCGTATCCATTCACGACCATGGCGCAGGCGGCCACCTCAATTGCCTCTCCGAGCTCGTTGAGGAGACCGGTGGCAACATAGACATGGATGCCCTGCCCGTTGGCGACAAGACTCTCTCTGATCGTGAGATTGTCGGCAACGAGAGTCAGGAGCGCATGGGTCTCGTGATGGACAAGAGCGCGGTTGACGGCCTCCGCAAGATTGCAGACCGTGAGCGCGCCCCGATGTACGTCGTGGGTGAGACCACTGGCGACATGAACTTCACTTTCAGCCATCGAAATGGTGTCAAGCCTATCGACTGGAAGCTCTCTGACATGTTCGGCAACCCGCCCAAGACCATTATGAAGGATTCCACCGTCGAGCGTACATACGCCAAGGTGGACTATGATACCAATAAGATTGCCGACTACGTGCGTGACGTCCTCAAGCTTGAGAGTGTCGGCTGCAAGGATTGGTTGACCAACAAGGTGGACCGCTCCGTCACCGGCAAGGTGGCTAAGCAGCAGTGCGCTGGCGAGATTCAGTTGCCGCTCAACGACTTGGGCGCTGTGGCTCTCGACTACTCTGGCACCAAAGGTATGGCTACTTCGGTCGGACACGCCCCTGCCGTAGGCCTCATCGACCCCGCCGCAGGCTCTGTCATGTCAGCTGCCGAGGCTCTCACTAATATCGTCTTTGCGCCAATGGAGAAAGGCCTTAAGGGCATCTCCTTGTCTGCCAACTGGATGTGGCCTTGCCGTCAGCCTGGTGAGGACGCGCGTCTCTATTCGGCTGTTCAGGCCATGAGCGACTTTATTTGCAAGCTCGGCATTAACATCCCGACTGGCAAGGATTCGCTCTCTATGACCCAGAAGTATCATGACGGCCGCACGGTACTCAGCCCAGGCACTGTCATAATCTCGGCCATGGGCGAGGTGTCTGACGTCCGCAAGATTGTCGAGCCGGTCATGGTTTGTGACCCCGAGACTTCTTTCATTTGCATTGATATGAGTGGCTGTGAGCCTGCGCTTGGCGGCTCTGCTCTCGCCCAAATACTAAACCGTGTTGGTGACAAGGCTCCGACGGTGGCAGACGCCAACACGTTTGGCGTGATTTTTGAGGCTATCCAGAAGCTTATCAAGGGCGGCCTTGTTTTGGCTGGTCACGACATTTCGGCCGGTGGTCTTGTTACCACTCTTCTTGAGATGACTTTTGCAAACACGGGATGGGGCATCAATGCCGACGTGCCGACGGATGGTGAGGATGCTGTGGTTAGCCTCTTTGCCGAGAATCCAGGCGTTGTCCTTCAGGTCAAGGATCTTGACGCTGTCAAGGCTGTCCTCGACAAGGAGGGCGTTGCGTTCTCCTATCTCGGACGCCCGCAGGAGCAGCGTAAGCTCACTCTCAGCTCTGGTGAGCATCATATGGACATTGACATCGATGAGATGCGCGACGTCTGGTTCAGCACGTCTGCTCAGCTTGATGCTCTCCAAAGCCAGAACGGCAAGGCTCAGGAGCGTGCCGCCAATTACAAGAAGCAGCCTTTGGCTCTCCGCCTGCCGCAGGGATGGGACGGCTCTTTCAATAGCCTCGGTCTCTCTCTGACTCATGCTAAGAGTGGTGTCAAGGCTGCAATTATCCGTGAGAAGGGTGTCAATGGTGATCGTGAGATGGCCTACTCCCTCTATCTCGCCGGCTTCGATGTCAAGGACGTGCACATGACTGACCTTGTCAGTGGCCGTGAGACCCTTGAGGATGTCAACATGATTGTCTTCTGTGGTGGCTTCTCTAACTCGGATGTTCTGGGCTCAGCCAAGGGATGGGCAGGCGCATTCCTCTACAATGAGCGCGCTCGCAAGGCTTTGGATAATTTCTATTCTCGGCCTGACACCCTCAGCCTTGGCGTATGCAATGGTTGTCAGCTTGTCATTGAGCTCGGTCTCCTGCATCGTTCAAATCCTGAGTTGCGCCCCAAGATGCTCCACAACGACAGCCACAAGTTCGAGAGTGAGTTCATCTCTGTCGAGATTCCTCAGAACGACACGGTGATGTTCAAAGGCTTGAGTGGCAGCCGACTCGGTGTCTGGGTCGCCCATGGTGAGGGTAAGTTCAGCATCCCTGCCTCTGCCGACAAGTACAACGTCATTGCGCGCTATGGTTACGAGGGATACCCAGGCAACCCCAATGGCAGTGCGGATAATATCGCCGGTATGGCGTCGGCCGATGGCCGCCATGTCGCCATCATGCCTCACCCGGAGCGTGCCATCTTCCCGTGGCAGTGCGCAGCATACCCGGCTGACCACAAGGCTGATGATGTAACCCCTTGGATTGCTGCCTTCGTGGCTGCTCGCAAGTGGGTTGAGCAGAATAAGAAGTAAGCTAAATATCAAAATTGGTCAGCTGTCTCGCAGACAGCTGACTTTCATGTATACTTATATAAATTCATTTTTTAGATGGAAAACGAAGAAAGGAACGGTTTCTCTCGCACCGAGGGTGATGAGAACCGCAACGACCAGTCCAACCGCCGCGACGGCGAGGGACGCAGCTATTACGGCAGCCGTGAGGCTGACGGTGAGCGCCGACCCTATCGTCCGCGCTTCAACAATGACAATTATGGAAATGGCGAGCAGCGTCCGTTCCGCCCCCGTTACAACAATGACGAGCAGGGTGAGCGCCGTCCGTTCCGCCCCCGCTACAACAATGACGAGCAGGGTGAGCGTCGTCCGTTCCGCCCCCGCTACAACAATGACGAGCAGGGCGAGCAGCGCCCGTTCCGCCCCCGTTACAACAATGACGAGCAGGGCGAGCGTCGTCCGTTCCGCCCCCGCTACAACAATGACGAGCAGGGCGAGCGCCGTCCGTTCCGCCCCCGCTACAACAATGACGAGCAGGGTGAGCGCCGTCCGTTCCGCCCCCGCTACAACAATGACGAGCAGGGTGAGCGTCGTCCGTTCCGCCCCCGCTACAACAATGACGAGCAGGGCGAGCAGCGCCCGTTCCGCCCCCGTTACAACAATGACGAGCAGGGCGAGCGTCGTCCGTTCCGCCCCCG
>CAVKRQ010000010.1:0-36273 GCA_963658925.1 bacterium | reverse complement strand
TCCGCCCCCGCTACAACAATGACGAGCAGGGTGAGCGCCGTCCGTTCCGCCCCCGTTACAACAATGACGAGCAGGGTGAGCGTCGTCCGTTCCGCCCCCGCTACAACAATGACGAGCAGGGCGAGCAGCGCCCGTTCCGCCCCCGTTACAACAATGACGAGCAGGGCGAGCGTCGTCCGTTCCGCCCCCGCTACAACAATGACGAGCAGGGCGAGCGCCGTCCGTTCCGCCCCCGCTACAACAATGACGAGCAGGGTGAGCGCCGTCCGTTCCGCCCCCGTTACAACAATGACGAGCAGGGTGAGCGTCGTCCGTTCCGCCCCCGTTACAACAATGACGAGCAGGGTGAGCGTCGTCCGTTCCGCCCCCGCTATAACAATGACGAGCAGGGCGAGCACCGTCCGTTCCGCCCCCGCTATAACAATGGTGGCGATGGTGAGCGCCGTTCATTCGGCCCCCGCAACAACAATGGCGGTCGCAAGCCCTTCGGACAGCGTCCTGGCGCTCCTCGCCAGCAATGGAAGATGGCTGAGGATGTCAAGCGCGGACATCGCTACCGCGTAGATCGCCGTCTCTTTGACAATGAGGCTGAGGATGCGGTCAATGGCACAAATCCTGATATGCAGGAGATGCCAGAGATGCTCAGGCTCAATCGCTTCGTCGCCATGGCTGGCATAACAAGCCGCCGCGAGGCTGATGATCTCATCAAGGCCGGCAAAATCAAGGTCAACGGAGAGGTCATTACTCAGATGGGTGTCTCGGTCTCTCGTGACGCTGTTGTCGAGTATGAGGGACGTGTCATTAAGCCCGAGAAGAAGGTCTATGTCCTCCTCAACAAGCCGAAGGACACCGTGACGACGACTGATGACCCGGAGGGACGCCGTACTGTCATGGATATTGTCGAGGGCGCAAGCCAGGAGCGAATCTATCCTGTCGGCCGTCTTGACCGCAACACCACCGGTGTGCTGCTCCTCACCAATGACGGTGACATGGCAGAGAAGCTCATGCACCCCAAATATGAGGTCCGCAAGATTTACCATGTCTTCACTGACAAGGTTGTCTCAGAGGAAGATTTGGAGCAGCTCATTAAGGGCTTCGAGCTCGAGGATGGCCCAATCAACGCCGATGAGGTAAGCTTTGTTGACGGCCGTGACCATAGGCAGGTTGGCGTAGTTATCCACTCTGGGCGCAACCGCATTGTCCGCCGCATGTTTGAGCATCTCGGTTACAATGTCGAGAAGCTCGACCGTGTCTACTATGGTGGCCTCACCAAGCTCAACGTCCCGCGTGGACATTGGCGTTATCTTACTGATGAGGAGATTAACAAGCTCAAGGCTGGCTTCACCAAGTAAGCGTAGTTGCCAAACTTTTTCAGCGCGATAGCGTAAAATACGGGGAGGGGTCCAATGGGCCTCTCCCTTCTTTTGTCTAATCTGGATACCATAAAAATCGAAATGTCTTTGTTTGGCCGACTCGCAATAAGCGTCCTGCTTCTTTTGACCCTACTGACGCTGCCCCTTTCATCCTATGCGCAATCACCAAGTGGCATATCCGGCTCAAAGCAGGTGCGCGACGTGAAGATTTATAAGATTTTCGACGCGCGGTATGAAATGTCGGCTTCAGATTCGACGGTGCGAGATGGACAGTATACTCTCACCTATAAAGGGATGGTTATAGAGAAAGGGCAATTCAAGAACGGCAAGAAAGTTGGCGAATGGGAGTTTCGTGATCTCCATGACCTCGTCGAGCTGCGCTATGATTTTGACAAGCGCAAGCCCACCTACCTTTTGCCGCACGAGGGAAAGAAATACGACCGTTTCAATTATCCATGCACTTTTCTCGGTTCTTCACTCGTCCCCTTTTACCTTGTCCACACTCGTGTGGCATATCCCAAAGAGGAGTACGACAATGAGTCGGGGGGCTTTGTCCTGCTTCGTTTCGTCATCAATCCAGACGGAACGCTAAAAAATTGGAAAATCCAACAAGCGTCGTCCCCTCATTTTGCAAGGGCTGTGCGCGAGGTCGTGGCGACACTGCCGGTCAAGTCCTGGCGGTGGGTCCCTGAGCTTCGTGATGGTCAAAAGGTGGAAGGCTTCTATCATATGACCATCCTCTTTGACAATGAGCAGAAGTAGACTTGTTTTTTAACCACTGGTGCAACACTTTTGAAATATTGCTATGCCCACACGATTGACACTCTTCTAATTTGGACTTTTTTTAGTTATCTTTGTTATTGATGAATTATTTGATTGGCGGTAGGCTTTGCTTATGTGCCAATATCATATTAAACCTAATAACTAATAACAAAGATGGCAAAAACAGGTCAACTGGTGGAGCGGACAAAAACGTCTCTAAAAGTTAAGAGTATCAAGAAGGATTATAAAAAGTGGTTTTATGTAGTGGAGTATAATGGGCAGGAACATGAGCTTAAAATGTTCGACTTTCAAAAGGATGAAAGTCAACCCGAAATAATAGCTTGTCTGGTTGAACGTGAAATTAACGGTCAGACTGTTGTTAAGCAAGATTTGGCTCCGCTCATAGCAAAAAGATACCCTGTCGGGAAAACCGCAAAATTCATACTAAGGAGAAACGATAGTCGCAATGGGCAATATGACGCAATCTCAGAGGAGTCGTTCAAATTCTATTTAGACAACCCACAAAACAAATATTACATCAACAACTCGGTGGCCTTGTGCAGGGTGAAGTCGGTTGAGGATGTCAAGGTGTTCGTGGAAGAGGTGCAAGCCGCAAAAAATGAGACTGCCGACCTGACTAAATTTATTGAGCCACAAGGCATACTTGACATAGCAAGGGACATACACATTAATCCCGCTCTTCTCCGCTGGTTTGTAAACGTATTCAATAAAAACCTTGATTTCACCGAGCCACGAGCCCTTTTGAAGTCTGGATCCGCTGATTGGGTCATTAAGACTGTTAATGTGATTTTGACTTGCATGCCAGTCTGGGTTAACAAGTTCAAGAAAGCTAAACATAAAGAAGATGCTCTAAGTGAGCTTCGTCGCATTTGCATAGCTACTCTTGAACAGAGCAGTTTGGCAACAGGCTCCGACAAGAGCTCTGAGTTTTTGCGAAAAATATTGGCCAAGTGCGTAACGACGACCGATGAGTTTAGCTCCGCAATCGATAAGATTGAAAACGGCAAGGTTGAGCAGTATGTGCAGGGAATACTCAACAGCCTGTCGCAGACAGCCTATATTTATGACCCCGAGAGGCGTCTGGATGTCATGATGGCTGCTTTTGCTCTCGATGCCAGTCTCATGGAACGTTTTTTCCCCGAGTTGTTGAAGACATTGGCTAACAGAGGCTGCTCTGATTGGGCGCAAGAGCCTATCCGAAGTGCGATTCTTCATCTGCTTTGCGAATACATAGAGATTAATGAGTCAGATGTCAATAAGGTCATCGATTTAAGTCTGGGCAACAATAAGAGCAAAGCGGCCGATATGATGAAGGCGTTGCTTGCTGTCATGTTGCTCTCTGATGAAAAAGACGACATAAACCGCCGTCTGCTCTTTGCGCGTCTGTGCCGTTACTCGTCACTTTACAGCCCCAATCCCTCTGGCCGCCAGTCTCTCAATGATAAGGCCTATGGCTTCCTCCTGACCCATGTCCCTTCTCAATTGCCCTTTGGCTGGAGCGACATGAAGTTCTCTGCCGACACCCTCGGAGTCAAGGTCGGCGCGGCGCCGCTTCTTGGCGGGCCAAGTGACACGATGTGCTATGAGGGGCGCAGGGTCGTCGTTAAGGTTCGTGATGGGAATGTGGCTATAGTCCCGTTTTTGGGCCATAAGATGCGCGAAGTGCTCCCATCTGGCCTCTGCGGATGGAAGAACTTCCAGATATACATCGGCAACAAGAATTTCAATAAGTCCGTAAAGGCAGACACTGATGATATCACGGACTTGCGCAAGTTCTGGCGCGAGATTGAGGATTGTCTTTTCGAGGAAAATATAGAGGAAAGCGATTCGTCCGATTCTTCTGTCACACCCAAGGTCCCTGCGGAGGAGGGTGATGAGGTGCTTATTCGCATATCGAGCATCGCAATGGGCAAGGATAGGAATGACAACCCCATATTCCATGCTGTCATTGTAGATGATCATATTGAGGGCGAGGGAGTTATCACCCCGCGCGATATAGTCCATTACAATGTAAAGTACGCCAAGGTGGCCGACTTCATGTCTCAGGATGGCCATCCGCTCCTTTTGCGTGCCACTGTTACCAAGGTCACGTCTAATGGCGTCTGCACATTCTCAATGGTCAAGCACCTCGACGATTTCATCAGTGAGTTCGCTCAAGAGGGTGACGAGGTGCTGTGCCGCATGACCATAAGGACTGCTGATGATGGCAATCTTCTTATCAGCGAAAAAGGTTATTCCGTCAAAGTCGATTATGACGAGGAGTTTCAACTTGCCTCTGGCGACTTGGTCTATGTCGAAATCAATACCGTACTTCCGGAAGGCAAGGTGGAGGGCACTTTTATCGGTGTGCCAGACGGCTATGCTGATCTGACAGACAGCAAGTGCCTCCGAGCCATCATGCGGGAGTATGCCGAAGGCGAGTATGTTGATGTGGAAGAGGCTGACGTGGAGCAATCGGAGGAAGAGTATGATTGCATGCAGGATGGGAGTGATATCGAGCGTGACGAGTTGCGCGAGCTGATGAGCATAATAGAGAGGCAGAGCATTCTTGCCTCAAGCAGGGCTCAGTCATTCAATCTCTTGGCAATGGCCCGCATTCTCGCGCTTGCCATGGATGAT
Organism: bacterium; assembly: GCA_963658925.1. GTDB lineage: Bacteria > Bacteroidota > Bacteroidia > Bacteroidales > Marinilabiliaceae > W3P20-009. Next base: position 31,498 of record CAVKRQ010000010.1, on the reverse strand, counting down.
GTCCGTAAGGCTAATGAGTACCATGACCGCATGATATTCATCCATCTGATGCAACAATATGCGGTAAACCAGTGGGTTGACGCCGATGAGTTCGAGAGCCATTATAACAACAGTAAAAACCTGTTGGATGGCTATCCCGACATGATGGATCAGGTTCTAAGGCTCTTCTGCATATCGAGGATGGACAAGCCGGACTCAGAGGCGGGGCTCGTCGATGTAATCCAACGGCGTCGCGACTCTCTTACTGCCGATGTGGCAAGTCTCGTCATCGCATACAATGCGCTCAGGCGACACAACCTGGAGTCAGAGCGGCGCAGTATAAGAAACAAGATAAATGAGCTTCTCGGGGTTGAGACGAGAGACGTGTCGGACCTCGAGTACATGGGTGAGGAGGGCGCGCTACTTGAGTTCAAGTCAAGCCTTGTGTTCCCGCCAGATAACAATATGCGCCCAGACAAGGAGCGGCAGTGCCATAAGTTGCTCACTGTCGTCTGTGGAATGATGAATAATGTGCACAAGGCTTGCCTTATGGTTGGTGTCAACGACTCTGGCCTGGCTGTGGGACTCGATAATGATTTCAGAGAGTTTGCAGGAAAGAGCATTTACGATGAGCAGAAATGCCGCGACATGATGAATGTCTTTTTCTCCAACATGATTCAGAACCATATGACCCCAGGCGCAAGCTCTTTCGTAAAGACTCGTTTCGAGAACCACAATGACAGGTCCGTCTATGTCGTTGAGGTCGAGCCTGCTTCAAGTGTCATTAGGGTCGATGGCAAGTGCTATAGGCGTGTCGGCTCAACAACCCAGGGAATCGGTGACGAGGAGGCTAAGAAAGTTGAGGAGCTGAAGAAACAAAAGAGGGTAGGGTGATATGGACAGGACTGTACTTATTGATATCGTAAGGACCCCCATGCCATATGGCCGCTATAAAGGTTTGCCCCTCTATAAGTTGCCCGAACCCTACCTCAGCTGGTACAAGTCTCAGGGCTTCCCCAAGGGCAGGCTCGGCATGCTGCTTGAGACTCTGTATGAGATTAAGCTCAATGGCCTCGAATATCTCTTGAAACCATTGGTAGGTGCTGTTTGACGCCCCGAAAGCAATGTAGCCCCGCCTCTCTCGCTGTGTCTAATCTTGACATTTAGGGAAAGGTCGGGCAAATTGCGTCCGTATGCCTGTTGACGCCCTCTTTAAAGTGGAGAGCGTTGACTGGTAAACGGAAAATTCTGTATCTTTACAATACGACTACAAGACTGATGAAAATTGCGCAAGGAGTCATTGACCAGTCCAAGCCGGTGCTGGTTGCCATAAGTGGCGGGGCTGATAGTGTGGCCTTGCTCCACATCCTCGTGCGCTCAGGCTACGAATGTGTGGCGGCGCATTGCAATTTTCATCTCCGAGGCGCTGAGTCTGACTCCGATGAGGCCTTTGTGCGCAGGTTTTGCGGTTCGCTTGGCGTCCCACTCCATGTGGCTCAGTTTGACACGTTGGGGTTCGCCTCGCGAAAACGGGTCTCTATAGAGATGGCGGCACGAGACTTGCGCTATGAATGGTTCTTCTCCCTGCTTGACCAGCTCGCGATTCCTGTTGTCGCCGTGGCGCATCATGCCGATGACGCGGCCGAGACTTTTTTCCTCAATCTGACGAGGGGTACGGGATTGAGGGGGCTGGCCGGCATGAAGACTGTGCAGGGTAGGGTGGTTCGCCCGCTGCTATCGGTCAGCCGCCACGAGATTGAGCTTTATTGCAAGGCGAACGGACTTGACTATGTGACCGATTGCACAAATAATTCTGACGATTATGCGCGCAATAGGATACGTCACCACGTCATCCCGGAGTTCAAAAAGCTCAACCCGTCTTTCCTGACAACCATGGGCGGCAACATGTCCCATGTGGCTCAGGTTCTCGCCGTTTTTGAGGAGCAAGTGTCAATTTTCCGAAGCCAATATGTCTCAGAGACCCCATCCGGCGTCTTCGTTGATATTGCAGGGCTGTCCATGCTGTCGAACCCGGAGCCGTTCATCTATGAGATTTTGCAGCCTTATGGCTTGTCGCCCAAGATGATTCACTCCGTCTCCAGAAGTGTAGTGGAGTGCAATTGGGGGCGCATGTTCTTTTCTCCCTCACACCGCATTGTTGTGGATCGCAAAGGCATCTTTGTACAAGGTCGGGAATCCATTAGTGACACCGAAGAGCGCGTTGTCGTTGACACCATGCCCACACGTCTGCCAGAACCCATATCTGCTAATTTGAGGGTCTTTGACAAGGGCGACGAGTTTGTCCCCTCTCGTGACCCGATGGTGATGCACCTCGATGCGGACAAAGTGCAGATGCCACTCATTTTCCGCCATTGGCAAAAAGGCGATGCTTTTCATCCGCTCGGAATGCGCGGCAAAAAGAAGCTTAGCGATTTTTTCACAGATTCCAAAATGAGCCAGATAGAAAAGGAGTCCGCATGGATAGTCGAGTCCAACGGAGCTGTAGTCTGCGTTTTGGGGAAGAGGATGGACGACATGTTCAAGTTGACTCCGTCCTCGTCACATGTCTTGGAGATATCCGTACACCACAAATAAAAACACGCGTCTATGATTAACAAGAGAATGAGAAACGCCATCATCTCAATGGTTGCCGACAAGGCCAAGGTAAGCAACACCGTCACGAAAAACCTTAATGCAGGTTTCGAGACCTTGTGCAGCGTCCTGGAGCAAATGGCGGCTGAGTATTCTGCGGAGCTTGGGCCCGACGTCGTCGTCAAATATGAGCGACAGGCTAAGCACGTGGCCATCTTTACGCTCAATGCCGATGTCCTTGTTTTTGTTCAACTGACTGATGTCTTTTATTTTGACCGCGATAATGCCGCGCTCCAGACACAATATGTCAAGCAAGACCCGTCCCGTGCCGCGGTCGGAATTGTCAATGTCTACAATTTCATGTCGGATTCCTTCAAATATGACCGTGATGAGGACCTTGGCTATCTCGTTGCGCGTATCTTTGTCAACTCTTGCAACGCTTTCTTCGTCGAGGGTAAACGCCAGCGCGGTGTAGGCGTGGATCATTTCGGCGAGAAGCAGATTGATGAGGATGGCTGGAGGCGTTTTGCCGAGACTGCCCTCAAATATGCTGTTGAGAGCAACGCCCTCGTGCCGCCATACGAACTCATTATCCAGTCTGACATGGCAACCCTCAAGCAGTATATCTTGCAGTCTAAGACCAAGACGGCCAAAAGGCTCGGCTTCGGCTTCAAGGCTGATGATGTCCGCTGATGCGGCTTCCTCCTAATAAATTCTGAATATAACACCCCGAAAAATTTAACTTACCATACTTTGGATATTCTTGATCGTTTTCTGACCTACGCCAAGGTCAATACCCAGAGCGATGAGACCACGGGACTCACGCCTTCCACGCTCTCTCAGCTTGATTTTGCGCAACGCTTGGCTGCTGACCTGAAGGAGATTGGCATGCATGACGTAGCAGTTAGCCAACATGGCTACGTGACGGCCACCTTGCCCTCAAACACCGACAAGGCCAACGTCCCGACTGTAGGCTTCATAGCCCATATGGACACCAGCCCCGACTTCTCGGCAAAGAATGTCAAGCCCCGAATCGTGTCATCTTATGATGGCAAGGACATAACGCTAAATCAAGAACTTGGCATAATCCTCTCGCCTGTTGAGTTTCCCGAGCTTCTCAATTATGTGGGTCAGGATATTGTCGTCACCGATGGCACTACGCTTCTCGGGGCGGATGACAAGGCAGGCGTGGCCGCTATCTTTGCGGCAATGGAGGACCTCATGGCACATCCGGAGCGCAAGCACGGCAAAATCCGCGTCTGCTTCACTCCCGATGAGGAGATTGGAGAAGGCGCGGACCATTTTGACGTCGAGGGCTTCGGAGCGGAGTTCGCCTATACCATTGATGGTGGAGCTATTGGTGAACTGGAGTATGAGACGTTTAACGCTGCCGAGGCCACGATAGTCTTTACTGGCCGAAATGTACACCCCGGCTCGGCCTATCACAAGATGCGAAACTCGATGCGCATGGCGAGCCAGTTCGTCTGCAACTTGCCAAGTTTCCAAACACCTGAGCACACGCAAGGTTACGAGGGATTCTTCCACCTGACTCATATGGACGGCTCGGTAGAGAAATCCACGCTCAAATATATCATACGCGACTTCCGTCGAGACCGTTTTGAGGATCGGAAGAAAGAACTCGCCCATTTAGTCAATAAGTTCAATGCCCAATATGGCGAGGGGTCTGTCTCGCTCTCTGTCCGCGACCAGTATTATAACATGCGCGAGAAGATAGAGCCGGTCATGCATGTGGTAGATTTTGCGCGTCAGGCCATGGCGGACTGCGGTGTCGAGTGCAAGGTCTCCCCTGTCCGTGGTGGCACGGATGGCAGCCGTCTCTCGTTCATGGGGTTGCCGACGCCTAACATCTTTGCCGGTGGCGAGAATTTTCACGGCAAATATGAGTTCCTGCCAGTCCCGAGCCTTCGCAAGGCTGGCGAGGTGATTGCCCGATTGGCTGAGGTCGTGGCCCTCTAACATTTTTTAAGTCAACTTTTTGCCCACAAGGTCGCGTCTGGTCGGGAGCATGCCCGACAGCGTGATTTTGTGGGCAAAAAATGTATATCTTTGCGGCATGATAAAAGACTCAGAGCAAGGTGGTGTCCGCGTGGGGCACTACAATAATCTTGAGGTTGTCAAGATTGTCGATTTCGGCTGCTATCTTGATGGCGGCGCCGATGGTGAGATCCTTATGCCGGGCAAGTATATGCCCGAGGGTGTCGCTGTGGGTGATGAGGTGCGTGTATTCGTCTACTTTGACTCCGAGGATCGCCTTGTGGCGACTACAGAGACTCCATTGGCTGAAGTCGGTCAGGTGGCCTGTCTGACTGTCAAGCAGGTGGCTGGCCCTGGCGCTTTCCTTGATTGGGGACTGCTTAAGGATTTGCTCGTCCCGCGTGGGGAGCAGAGGGACATGATGGTTGCCGGGCGCAGCTATGTCGTCTATGTCTTTCAGGACCCGGCTTCTGGACGCATCGCGGCGACTCAGAAGTTCGCCCGTTTCCTTGACAACGTCATGCCTCGGTATAATGAGGGCGACGAGGCGCAGGCTATAGTGTCTGATTTGACGCCCCTCGGATATAAGGTGGTTGTAGACAACCTTTTCACAGGTCTGATTTATGAGAGTGACGTGTTCAAGCCGCTCTCGGTCGGTGACAGCCTCAAGGTGTATATCAAGAAAGTCCGCGAGGACGACAAGTTGGATGTTACTCCCAATCCGATAGGTTTCGCCAAGTCTTTTGACGTGGCTGAGCGTGTTGTCGAGATGCTGCGCAATAGTGGTGGCGAGTTGGCCGTCGGCGACAAGTCGAACCCCGAATTGATTAAAAATCTTTTCGAGTGCAGCAAAAAGAGTTTCAAGATGGCCATTGGCAGCCTTTATAAAAAGGGCGTGATAGATATAACGCCGCGTGGCATCAAATTGCTTACCAAGAAGTAATGAGTAAATCTCCGCTCTTTGGCCTTAATCTGACCGAATTGCAAGCTGTGGCCGCAAAGGCCGGGCTTCCTAAGTTTGCGGCCAAGCAAATGGCCGATTGGCTCTATAAGAAAAATATCTCGGACGTGGCGCAGATGACAAACATCTCCGTCAAAGGCCGTGAGGCTTTAGCCGAGAATTATGAAGTGGGCAGGGTTGCCCCGATAACGACTTTGACATCGAGTGACGGCACTCGCAAGATGCTTTTCGACTACAAAGGGAAAAGCATCGAGACTGCGTATATCCCTGATGGACATGATGACCGCAACACTCTCTGCGTCTCATCTCAAGTCGGCTGCAAAATGGCATGCAAATTCTGCATGACGGGCCGTCAAGGTTTCTCTGGTAACCTCACTGCTGGCGAAATCCTCAATCAGATGGCCTCAACTGAAGGCTGGGAGGATCTCTCAAACATGGTGTTCATGGGCATGGGTGAGCCTATGGATAACATCGATGAGGTTCTCAAGTCTCTTGAGATTCTCACCTCGTCATGGGGCTACGCCTGGAGCCCGCGCCGCATTACGGTCTCGTCCATCGGCATCCCGTCCAATCTGCGACGCCTGCTTGATGAGAGCGATGTGCATGTGGCCATAAGCCTCCACTCGCCCAATTTTAACCGCCGTGCGGAACTTATGCCTGCCCAAAAGGGGTTCCCCATAGCCGACACCATCGAGTTGCTTGCCAAATATGATTGGACTGGTCAGCGCAGGTTGACCTTTGAGTACACGCTTTTTGAGGGCGTCAATGACTCGGCAGCCGATGTCTCCGCCCTTGTCAAGCTTCTCGCGCCTCTCCGCTGGTGCCGTGTCAATCTGATTGCTTTCAATGCTATACCGGACTCTGATTTGCGCGGATGTAACCGCAAACGGATGGAGTGGTTCCGCGACGCGCTCAATGACAAAGGCCTGACGGCGACCATCAGGCAGTCAAAGGGTCAGGACATTGATGCTGCGTGCGGACTCCTAAGCACAAAGAGAAATTTACAATAGTCTACGATGCTTCAATTCTCAGCCACTCAACGACTAACACAGCTCCGTAACCTTCGTTATGCCATCGCCGCACCGCTTTTGGCCTTGTCTGTAGCCTCTTGCTCTCCGGGTCGTCAGCAGCAGGCGGAGTATGTCTACTCGCAGGCTGCCGCGGCATTCTCCGCCCGGAAAATAGGCACTGCCAAGGTTTTGCTGGACAGCCTTCAAAACTATTATATGGATGTGCCTTCTGTCTACCGCAATGCGCATGACTTGTCCCATGCCGTGGCGCGGTATGAGAATGAGCGGACCATATCTTTCTTAGACAGCGCGTTGACTGTCTGTGGCTCTGAGCAAAACAAGTTGCTTAAGGAGATGGTTGTTGAGGACCCTGACAATCCGTCCCCCCGGTATATCGCCCGTAGCCAGCAGGCTTATAACTCATTCAACCGATGCCTGCTCAGGGCTGCGACTGATGCTAATGGCGTTTTCTCTCTCAACAGTGTCTTTACCGGCCCCAAGCCAATCCACCATGATCATTGCGTCCTGAGGTCGGGTGACTTGTTCATAGAGCTGAGCCCCGTCTCTGATGCCACATATAACCACTCGTTTTCGGATGGCGAGAATGTCTGGGAGACTGTCATTTACCAGTCTGATGAGGCTGCTGCGGTAGCCAAGTTCATTGACGCAAATCAGTCAGAGCGAATCGCGGTTGAGTATCTTGGCGCGAAGGCCCATTACATCTCTTATATGACTGATGTCGATAAGGCTGCCATCTCTCAAGTGTGGTCTCTCTCTTGCTCTTTGCGTGAGTCGCGCAGAATAAAGGGCATGATCAGGTCAACGAGGCTTGAGATGACAAAGCGGGGCTACTGATTCTCAAAATCCACCCGTAGGGCTTTGAATCTCTTGTTGTCGCGTTTCATTAAAATCGTCGCGTGATTTCATAAAAAACGACAGGCCCCGTCATTTCTATTTGAAGTGACGGGGCTTGCTCTTTTTACCTTTATTCTTTTAGTAGGCTATCTTGACCATGACGGGCAAGTGGTCCGAGTAGCCGTCGTTGTATGTCCTGCCGAGATATGTGCGTTTGGGCTTGCCGTTGGTGCCAGGGTTTCTGTCGTCTGGCTCAATCATGTAGTCGAACTTGACGACAGAGAATTGCGGACGGCCTTTGGCGCAAGTGCCTGGGGTTACAATAATGTGGTCTATTGTATTCCAGCGGCCGTGATACTTGTAGCTGAAGTCGTCAGTGTCCGCTGACAAGTTGCGGAGAAGGCACGTGTCACATTTGGTTTGAGCTCCAAGATATCGCTCTAATGAAGGCTCGTGCGCCTCGTCGTTAAAGTCTCCCATCATGACAATTTTTGCGTCCGGGTCGGTTGCGAGAATTGAGTCGCACAAAGCCCTGGCACGCTCTGCGACATAGCGGCGCTTGGGAATGGTGGCAGTCACTCCGCCAAATTTTGATGGCCAGTGGTTGACCATGATATGGAAGGTGACGCCGCCAGCGCGAGTGCGCATCTTGGCATATAGAATGTCTCTGGTTAATAATTCAAGGCTGTCGCACGAGACGTTTATAGGTCTTATCTCGATCGGCTCCATTGTGTTAGCATTGTAAAGCATGGCAGTGGCAATGCCTCGCATGTCTGGCGTGGGGAAGCAAACCGCTTTATAGTTGAGGATGGGCGTGTCAAGTCCGCCGTCTTTGACTAAGTAGTCCGCTGCAGAGAGTCCCGACTGGTCCGGCCCCTCTACTTCGCATAGTCCCACAATGTCTGGCACATGCCAGCTGTTGGCCGATGTTATCACGCGCGCCAGCTTGGCAGCCTTCATTTTCATCCTCGTCACGGTCCAATGGTAAGATCCGTCGGGCGTGAAGTCGTCGTCGTTTTTGTCAGGATTGTCCTCGGGGTCGAAAAAGTTCTCGACATTGTAACTCATGACGACGAGGGTGTCACCTCCGCTCGTGGCCTTAGTCTCAGGCTTTGAGATGTTTTTCTGCCCTCCACACGACGTTAGTGCCGCCACGGCAAATGCGCATGCGGCCAAAGTTAGATTTTTGCTCACTTTGTCTCTATTTCGTTTGTTGTCTAATTTTTTAATTCTCTGTCACGCTTTGCAAAGCGCCTGCGCAGTTCTCGGCGTCCGTAAGTCGCAAAACGCCTTCCATGTCCGTAGGCAGCTCTGCGGCAACCGAGGGGTCTGCTATGCCTATCGCTTTTGATTTTGGCGTCAGGTGGTAGTCCGCCTCACCGCGGTCTGCGAAGCATGCGTCAGTCTCTACTACGCAATCAGTGAAAATATCCGTTGCCGCCTCCACATGTTTCTTTGTGGCTCGGACAAGTGACGATTTTATCGCGGTGTGACCCTGCGGCAGAGAGTCTGTGACGACTTCCTCTGTCTTGTTGCCCATTACTATTGAGTTAATGACTTCAAGCTTAGCCTCGTCACTGTCATCAACAAGGGTAAACCTCAGGGCTGCGTCATCTCTGTAAGCCCATGAGAAGTAGTCGGCTATTGTGACGTGTCGCAGCCGAGTCTCGCCACTCTTGACGTATAACGCACCTCCTCCGCAGTCAGAGATAATCGAGTTGTCGATTTTGACGTTTGCTTTGCGGGCCGACAGGCCTACGTGCGATATGTCGTGGAGCCACATCCCGCATGATGTGAATACCGAGGCCGAGTCGCAATTTATGCCATAGGATGAGCAAGAGACGTCTGTGTAGTCAATCACGGCCTCCGCTCCCGGTTTGACGCTTATCCCGCCCCATTGACCGGGGATGGTCTCATAGTATCCGTCAGAGCGTACGGGGCGAAACTCGCATCGGCTGTTGACTTCGCCTGCCGCAATCAGTCTGCCCGTCACGCTAATGGTCGACCCTTTGCCCATCAGGACAGTCACTTTCGGGTTTATCAGGAGTGTGACCCCTGCCTCTATGTCCAGAGTGTCTTCCACCCAATATGGGATGGTGTCATACGCCCACTGCGTGTCTTTGCTTATGGCGCCGCTCACTCTGCGGACATTGCGAATGACGGCGTGCAACGTGGCGTGCCAGCTGTTAGTCCCGCTCTCCACAATAATCCGGTCTGTTATCTGCCCAAACGCGTATTTTGTCAGAGCCTCAGGCTCGCGCACATTGACAAAGACGAATAGGCTGTCACCATGCCCAAGCCGCACGTCAGATACGGCCATGGCGTCAGTGCCATTTATGTTAACCCCGAAGGCCGAACTCCCGGCTCCCGCTATGTATATGCGTCCCAAGGTGACATCGTCATCGCCTACGTTGTGTATGGTCAGATGGGCGGTCGGTGTCGTCACTCCCGCGTATATCGTATCAAACGTGAGTGTGTCAACCGAGAATCGTATGTCTTCTGGCTTAGGCATGGCCGAGAAATCCCGTTCGCACCCTGCGAGGGTGAGGGCGAATGTCACGCATGCCATTACCAGTGATATGCTATTTGTGGAATATTTCATTGCGCAGCAAGAGAGTCTCCTCTGTTTTACTTCCGTCAAAGGTAGTCATTCCATCCCGAACACTCGCATGTCGCGGCCATAATAAGCGTTTACCTTCTCTTTTTTGCGCAAGGGACCTTCGTCCGCTCGTCAACACAGCAGCCCGCGTCCGCTCACGGAAGTCCCTTAGATGGTTTTTGCTAAGCCTGCTTAGCACTCCCGTGGCTCTTTTGCAACGTGCTGTGAGCGAAAAGCGGCGCTTGGCGTTGTGAAACGGAAAGGTAGCATTATTTAAACAAAACAAGGGAGTGCGCGATTTGGATAAAAGCGTGAAAAATTCTATTTTCGCTCCTTGGAAAAAGGGAGGAAGAGAGCCTTAAGGGGTTCGCCAATCCCTCTCCATTGAACCGTTGCAAACAGAAGTTTAAAATAAATACCAACTTAATAAGTCAAGTAAAATGATCATTGAAAAAATCTGGGCTCGCGAGATCCTCGATTCTCGTGGCAATCCTACCGTTGAGGTAGACGTAACTCTCGACAATGGCGTAATCGGCCGCGCAGCAGTTCCGTCTGGCGCATCAACCGGTGAGAACGAGGCTCTCGAGCTTCGTGACGGTGACAAGGGCCGCTACCTCGGCAAGGGTGTCCAGAAGGCAGTGAACAACGTCAACACTGTCATCGCTCCCGCACTCAAGGGCTACAACGTCCTCGGCCAGCGCGAGATCGACAACAAGATGCTCGCTCTCGATGGCACCCCCACCAAGAGCAAGCTCGGCGCTAATGCCATCCTCGGTGTCTCTCTCGCCGTTGCTCAGGCTGCAGCCAAGGCTCTCAACATCCCCTTGTACCGCTACATCGGCGGCTGCAACGCATACACCCTTCCCGTTCCTATGATGAACATCATCAACGGTGGTGCACACTCTGACGCTCCTATCGCTTTCCAGGAGTTCATGATCCGTCCTGTCGGCGCAACCTCTGAGAAGGAGGCTATCCGCATGGGTGCCGAGGTTTTCCACAACCTCGCTAAGCTCCTCAAGGAGCGCGGCCTCAGCACCGCTGTCGGTGACGAGGGTGGTTTCGCTCCCGCTCTCGACGGCATCGAGGATGCTCTCAGCATCATCGTCAAGGCTATCGAGAAGGCTGGTTACAAGCCCGGCGAGCAGGTTCGCATCGCTATGGACTGCGCAGCTTCTGAGTTCGCTATCCAGGAGAACGGCGAGTGGTTCTACGACTACAAGCAGCTCAAGAATGGCAAGCAGAAGGATCCCAACGGCAAGAAGCTCAGCGCTAAGGAGCAGATCGACTTCCTCGAGCACCTCATCGACACCTATCCTATCGACTCTATCGAGGATGGTCTCGACGAGAACGACTGGGAGAACTGGGTCAAGCTCACCGAGCGCGTCGGCAAGAAGTGCCAGCTCGTAGGTGATGACCTCTTCGTTACCAACGTCAAGTTCCTCCAGAAGGGTATCCAGATGGGTGCCGCTAACTCTATCCTCATCAAGGTTAACCAGATCGGCTCTCTCACCGAGACCCTCGACGCCATCGAGATGGCTCACCGTCATGGTTACACCACTGTCACCTCTCACCGTTCTGGCGAGACCGAGGACACCACCATCGCCGACATCGCTGTCGCTACCAACTCTGGCCAGATCAAGACCGGCTCTCTCAGCCGCACCGATCGTATGGCTAAGTACAACCAGCTCATCCGCATCGAGGAAGAGCTCGGCGCTAACAGCAAGTACGGCTACACCAAGCTGAAATAAGCTTAGGCTCTAATGCCATCCGGTCCCCGCCCCGCTATTCGCGAGGTGGGGATTTTTTGTTATATTCGCGTAGAGCCAAAGTGACAAACAGATGATACGAGCAGTTTTTTTTGATATGGATGGCGTCCTCTATGACAGTATGCCCAATCACGAGTACTCCTGGTGTAAGGCGTTTGAGGCCGAGGGCATTGTCTTCCATCCTGAGGAGGCTTATGCCAATGAGGGACGCACGGCCAAGGGTACTATAAACCTTGTGTTCAACCGTGAACTTGGCCATGGAGCGACGGATGAGGACGTTGAGCGCATCTATGAGCGCAAGACTCAGCTGATGCACAGCCGCCCGCAACCTCCCATACTCCCAAGAATGCAGGAGCTGCTGACTGAACTTCCCAAGCGTGGCGTGAAGGTCTATGTTGTCACAGGTTCGCGTCAGCCCTCTTTGGTGGGCAAGTTGTCTCAGGCTTTTGGAATTGAAAAGGAGACGCTCGTGTGTGGGGCCGATGTCGTTAAAGGCAAACCCGACCCCGAGCCTTATCTCATGGCCTTGGGGAGAAGTGGTTTTGCGGCAGATGAGTGTATGGTTGTTGAGAATGCTCCGCTGGGTGTCATCTCAGGTAAGGCTGCCGGACTGACTGTTTGGGCTGTCAACACGGGTAAATTGGCCGACAAGGTGCTTCTTGACGCAGGCGCCGACCGCCTTTTCCACACGACTTATGAGTTGGCGGAAGAGTTGTTGAGCCGGGTGTAATGATACCAACACGAGTGATCTGAGTCCCGAAAGGATTTGATTTTGGATATAAAACAGAAAGAGCCGTCAGGCATGATAATATGTCTGACGGCTCTTGCCGTATTATGCTGGGTTCTGGCTATTTCAGAAGCTCATCAAGTTTATTAATGAGCTCATCCCCATAGAGTTTGTTTGCCACAATCACACCATCTTTGATGATGACTGTGCTTGGGATGCTTGAGATGGCGTACAACTTGACGCCCTCATTCTCCCAACCCTTAAGGGCTGACATCTGTGGCCATGTGATGCCGAGTGTCTCGATTCCGTTAGCCCAAGCCTCGGCAGTGTAGTCCTGTGATACGCCTACAATCTCAAGACCCTTGTCCTTGTAAAGCTCATATGCGCGGACAATGTTGGGCATCTCGCGGCGGCAAGGTCCGCACCAGCTTGCCCAGAAGTCGATGAGGACAACCTTGTTGGCCTTGACAATGTCGCCAAGGCTGACCATCTCGCCATTGGGAGAGGGAAGAGAGAAGTCGGTGAAAGGCTGGCCAACGGCAACTGCTTTCATGCGAACCACGCGCTCGGAGAGCTTAGTATATGCCCCATCGTTCTGGTAGAGTGCTGGAACTTGCTGAAGCAGTGAATCCAACTCGTTAAGATCAAGGGCGTAAGCAATCATATTGAGGAGTCTCAGGCCTGCCGCATTGTTGATGTTGTCGGCCGCTGACTTCTTAAAGTATGCCACATATGAGTTGTCATACAGCGAGTCGGCCTTGGCTGAAAGCGCATTGCGCTCTGCCTCCGTCAGTGTGGTGTCACCTGCCAGCTCCTCAATTGCTGAAATCTCATGAATGATGCTGTTGATGGAGTCGGAGAAGGCTGCGCTGATGTCGTTGGTCGGAGTGCCTTTAGCGCGGCTGTCGCCAGATTTTTTTGCGAGCGTCACATTGATGTCGCCAGTCTCAAGGAACACACTTCCTGAGCATGAGCTGCTGTCTGCGGCTATGTCGCAGCGGATGATAGCTAATTTGGTCGTGTCCGCCTGATAGTTGAAGGTGAAGTGACCGCCGCTGATTATTGCGGTGTCGATGTTGAGTCGTGAGTCCCCGTCAATTAGGAAGACGCTGTCGCCATCGGCTGCTCCATCGGCCGTTCCGCTAATGTGGCAGTTGCTGCCACCTGCGCAAGAGGCTAAAAGCGCAGCCGATGAGATGACCATCAGCGCATTTCCGGCTGAGGCTTTCAGAATGTTCTTTACTCTCATGTTTTTTATGTTTAAAGGGTTATTCTTGTTCGTTTCATTGCCATGGCAAAGCTCAAGCAACTTCCGTTTTGCTGTATGGCTTATATATAGGGTATCAGCTCTCCCTAAAAGCAATATCCCCCAACCCGGTGTGGGTCAGGGGATGTATTACTTGTTCTAAGTCCTCGGCAAGAATTACTTCTTGGCGTCGGCTGCTGCAGCTGCAGCGGCTGAGACTGCTGCGCGGGTTGACTTGACACCGGCTACGACAGCGCTCTTTGCGTTGAGGATCTCGAGGTTGTCATAGTGGAGGTCAGCGACCTTGATGACATGACCGAGACCGAGGCTGGTGATGTCGACCTCGAGTACGTCGGGGAGGTTTGCGGGAAGACCCTTGACGTTGAGCTTGCGCATCTCAATCTGGAGCTTACCACCGGCCTTGACGCCCTCTGAGTTACCAACAATCTTGAGGGGCACGCCAATGGTGACGGGCTTCTCGTCGCAGATCTGGAGGAAGTCGACGTGGAGGATTGCGCCTGAGATGGGGTGGAACTGGATGTCCTTGAGGATAGCCTGCATAGCCTCACCATCAACAGTCAAGTTGACGATGTAGACATTGGGAGTGTAAACGAGGCCACGGAAGTCATTCTCGGGAACTGAGAATGCAATCTCCTTCTCGCCACCGTAAACGATGCAGGGAATCAAACCATTGCGACGAAGCTCCTTGGCGGCCTTCTTGCCACCGCACTCGCGCTTAGAACCTTTGATGTCAAAAGTTTTCATTGTTGTAAAATAAATCTGTGTTACTCAAGAAAAAGACTTGGTGCACCTTTTTGCACGTGAGTTGGTAAAGCTAATTCTCCCATCACACTTTGCATCTAAATGCGGCGCAAAATTAGTCATTTCTTTCGGTAAATCAAAAGATGTCTCGCTATTCTTACTCCACTTGCGCCATTTAAGGTTATAGTCCGGGGCTTTATGTGTATGCTTTGGCGGATTCTTACTTTACTTATTGCCTGAGCGCTCTCATCGCGTTCAAGACGGCTATGACGGTCACTCCCACGTCCGCGAAGACGGCCATCCACATGTTGGCGAAGCCCAGAGCCGCGAGGATAAGTACTGCCACTTTGACGCCAATGGCGAAAATGACGTTTTGACGTGCGATGAGAAGCACATTTCGTGCTATGCTTATAGCCTCTGCCACCCTGCTTGGCTTGTCATCCATCAGAACGACGTCTGCCGCCTCAATGGCCGCGTCCGAGCCCAACGCGCCCATGGCTATGCCTACGTCAGCCCTCGCCAACACAGGCGCGTCATTAATTCCGTCGCCGACGAACGCCAACGACCTGTCTACCGCTTTCTCTGCGAGGAGCCTCTCCACATGCGCCACTTTGTCGGCGGGCAGGAGTTCTGCATGCCATTCATCAAGTCCGAGTTCTCTTGCTACGGAAGAGGCGACTTGCTCGCGGTCGCCCGTCAACATGACTGTCTTGACCCCATTGACTTTGTGCAGTGACGCTATGGCCTCTTCGGCGTCCTCTTTGACCACGTCACTCACAACGACGTGACCGGCGTATCGCCCGTCTATGGCCACGTGAACAACCGAGCCTATGTGTTCATGCTCCTTGACTTCGGCCCCCTCGACTTCCATCAGTTTTGTGTTGCCAACGGCCACGCGCTGACCATTGACGCATGCGGTCAGACCTTTGCCTGCAACTTCCGTGACTTCTGTCACCTTACATTCATTGCAGCCTGTCGGATTGTGGCGTTTGTACGCCTCCACCAAGCTGATCGCGATGGGGTGGGTCGAAAGGCTCTCCACATGGGCTGCCAAATGAAGAAGGTCGATTTCGCTGATCTCGTTAGGGCATACGGACGTGACACTGAATCGCCCCTCTGTCAATGTGCCGGTCTTGTCGAAGACTACTGTCCCTATTTTTGCCAAGGAGTCTATGAATGTAGACCCTTTAATCAGGATGCCTCTCTTGCTGGCGCCGCCAATGCCGCCAAAGAAGGTGAGCGGGACGGATATGACAAGGGCGCATGGGCAGGAGACGACAAGGAATGTCAAAGCCCTGCCGAGCCACGTGGTGAAGTTGGCTGCGTATCCTCCGTTGGCGAAGAATGGCGGGATGATGGCGACAAGGAGTGCCGCAATGACGACAATAGGAGTGTATACCCTTGCAAAGCGGGCTATGAAGGTCTCGCTCTTGGATTTCTTCTCTCCGCTCTCCTCCACAAGACTCAGGACCTTGGCGGCCGTGCTGTCACCGTATGCTTTGTCCACTCGCATGGTCAGCACGCCCTGGCGGTTGACGAAGCCCGAAAGCACCTGGTCTCCTGCGCAGACATCCCGAGGGGCGCTTTCGCCTGTCAGTGCCACTGTGTCCATACTGCTCGCTCCACTTGTAATAGTGCCATCAACAGGCACTTTCTCGCCAGGACGGACTATAATGGTGTCGCCTATTGACAGGTCTTCTGGCTTGACGGTCTGCTCTTCTCCGTCGCGCACCACGTGCGCCTCGTCGGGTTTGAGGTCCATGAGGTGGCCTATTGAGTCGCGGCTGCGCCCTTCGGCATAAGTCTCAAAAGCCTCGCCAATAAGGAAGAAGAGCATGACGAAGACTGCCTCGGCAAATTCAGGCTCGCCTCCGGGCAGGAAGCCAATGGCGAGTGCCCCGATGGTGGCTATTGACATCAACTGGTTCTCGTTGAACACGTCACCATCGCATATTCCCTCGACCGCCTCGCGGAGCACGCCGAAGCCTGCTGTGAGGTAGGGTGCGAGATAGATGAGCAGAAGGACCCACAGCGGCAAGTCGGCAGTATGCTCGATCACGACTGCGATTATCAGCAGCGCGGCCGCCACGCAGATGCGGACTATTTGGCCTCGAATGCCATCCTCTTGCTCGTCCCCGTCGTCATGCGAATGTCCGCAGTGGCAACATTGGCCATCTTTCTGTGAATCGTCGTCGCCATGCGAATGTTTGTGCTCATGGCATTTGCAATGTCCCATATATTTCTTGTTTTGTTTTTCTGTCAGCAAAGGTAGGGATGCGCGTCCGCAACCGAGTTGCAAATTTGGATATTAAAAAAACATACACTAAATTGTACTTTTGTTATTAAATGTACGCTCGCATGACAAAGAACACCAATATAGCAGATCTTGAGGCCGATGTGCGCTACCTGCGCCTCTTGGCCGAGAAGTTCCCAAGCATATCGTCCGCCGCCACCGAGATTGTCAACCTTCAGGCCATATTGAGCCTGCCAAAGGGTACGGAGCATTTCCTGTCGGACCTACACGGCGAGAGCAATGCGTTTTGCCATGTCATAAAGAACGCCTCGGGCGTCATACGCCGAAAGGTCGATGACCTCTTCGGAATGACCATGCGCCAGCAGGACCGTGACACGCTCTGCTCTCTCATATATTATCCCAAAGAGAAACTTGACCAGATCCGAGGCTCGATTGACGACATTGAGGACTGGTATCGGACGACGCTTTTCCACGTTGTGGCCGTGGCGAGGGTCATGGCCGCCAAATACACGCACTCAAAGGTGCGCAAGTCTTTGCCAGCCGAGTTCGCCTATGTCATTGAGGAGCTTCTCTATGAGAGCTATACGGACGAGGATAAGCAGAGTTATTACGCCTCGTTGATCAGCTCTATTGTGGACATTGGCCGCGCTGAGGAGTTTATTGTGGCCATAAGCAGGCTCATCCACCGCCTTGTCATTGACACCCTGCATGTGGTGGGCGACGTCTATGACCGTGGGCCTGGGGCTTGTGACATCATGGACGAGCTTTGCTCTTATCACGATTTTGACATTCAGTGGGGCAATCATGACATTTCTTGGATGGGCGCGGCCATTGGAAACTTGGCGCTTATTGCCAATGTGGTGCGCATCTCCATACGCTATGCGAACGTGGAGACGCTTGAGGAGGGCTATTCGATAAATCTGCTGCCCCTTGCCACTTTCGCCATTGACCACTATGGTGACGACCCTTGCACTATATTCCAGGCTGAGGAGTTTGAGGATAACCCGCGCATGAACCGCTCCAAACAACTCATGGCCAAGATGCATAAGGCCATCTCTATCATCCAGTTTAAGCTTGAGGGGCAGATTTTGGAGCGCCGACCTGAGTATAGGATGGACGAGCGACGCCTTCTGCATCTCATCGACTATCAGATCGGCACTATAACGATAAATGATCAGACGTACGAGTTGAGGGACAAGAATTTCCCTACCATCGACCCTAAAGACCCTTATAAGCTGAGCGTGGAGGAGGAGCAACTGATGAGCCAGCTGCACCACTCGTTTACCACGTCGGATAAGTTGCAAAAGCATCTGCGATGCCTCTATAGCCACGGTAGCCTCTTCCTCGTCCGCAATAACTGCCTGATGTATCATGCCGCCATCCCGCTCAATGATGATGGCTCGTTCAAGGAGGTCGAGGTCGATGGTGAGGTCTATAAGGGAAAGGCTCTTATGGAGCGGATTGACAACATTGTGCGCACAGCCTATTTCGCTCCACGCGGCTCTCGCGAGGGTAATGTCGCTCTCGATTACATGTGGTATCTGTGGTGCGGCCCCGACTCTCCTCTCTATAATAAGGACAAGATGACCACTTTCGAGCGTTATTTTATCAATACGGAGGAGGTTAACCGCGAGGTGAAGGGTGTCTATTATGAGTTGGCAAATAAGCCCGAGACTTGTGACTTCATCATGAGGGAGTTCGGATTGGACCCCGATAAGTCCCGCATTGTGAATGGGCATACGCCCGTGCGCACCACGAGGGGCGAGTCGCCCACCCGCGCCGGTGGCAAGCGGTTGGTCATTGACGGCGGCTTCTCAAAACCATATCACAAGACCACTGGTATTGCCGGCTATACGCTGATATATAACAGTCACGGATTGCATCTTGTTCAGCATGAGGCCTTTGAGAATATGGAGAAGGCGGTCGAGGAGGGACGCGACATCCATAGCCGCATCATGCTTGAGGAGTTCAAATATCACAGAATGCTGGTGCGCGACACAGACCGCGGACGGGAGCTTCAGGCGCAAGTGGATAACCTTGAGCGGCTTGTCCTTGCCTATCGCAATGGCCTGATCACAGAGAAAGTTTAATCTCTTGCATCTTTTAAGCTGGGTCTGAAACGTAAGCTGAGCCTGAAAAAAAACGACCCCGACATCTCGAAATGTAGAGATGCCGGGGTCGCCTGCGTTAATCAAACAAACCTGAAGTTTCTTTTTGCCTACTTGTGAGGACTATTTCACCTCTAACTGCAGCTCTTTCGCTATGTCGTCAGACGCGGTGCCAACATAAATAGTGTAACCGCCCTTTTCAACCTCCCATGCATGAGCCTCCTCATCAAAGAATGCGAGGCTTGACACGGGAATCTTGATGCTGACTGTCTGCTGCTCTCCTGCCGCCAGCTCGATTTTCTGGAATCCCTTGAGCTCTTTGACTGCGCGCTCCACGCGTGAGTCTTTCTTGCCGACGTAGACCTGGAGGACCTCTTTGCCTGTGCGGTCGCCAGTGTTCTTGATGGTGGCGCACACTTCAATTGTGCAGTCGGTCTTTGTCTCGGCTCCACTCTTGATGGTCGCGTCAGTGACCTCAAACGTGGTGTAGCTGAGTCCATGGCCGAATGCGAAGAGTGGCTTGATTCCCTTGGTGTCGTGCCAACGATAGCCGACAAGGATTCCCTCGCGGTACTCCTCGCGATAATTGTTCTGCTCCTCGCCGGGATAGCAGATGGTCTCGCCTGTGCTGTGAGCCGCGTTGTCTGCCAGTTTGACGGGGAATGAGAACGGCAGTTTGCCCGACGGGTTGACTTTGCTGGAGAGAACCTCGCCAATGGCCTGTCCAGCCTGCGAACCTAAATACCAGGCCTCGACGACAGCAGGCATGCGGTCAATCCATGGCATCTCGACAGCGTTGCCGCTTACGAGGACGCAGACCATGTTACTGTTGATGTCCAACAGTTTCTCAATAAGGGCGTCCTGACCAAATGGCAGTTTCATGTCCAATCTGTCACCGCCCTCCATGTCCTGCTGGTAGGCTTTGACGAGGCCGCCAACGTAGATGATCATGTCGGCTTTCTTGGCCACGTCAAGTGCCGCTTTTTCCAGGCTGTCAGCAGGGTAGGGTGAGGGAGCAACTCTTCCATAGGCCTCAGGGCCGCTGCCATATCCCATTGACCACATGACTTCTGCCTTAGGGAATGCGCGCTTGATGCCATCGAGCGGCGACACCTCAAAGAGGCCCTTCAACTCTGACGAGCCGCCGCCAAGCATACTGCGAGTGGCGTTTTCGCCGATGACGGCGATTTTCATGGTTGTCTCGGGGTCAATTGGCAAGATGTTCTTCTCATTCTTGAGCAGCACGATGCCCTCCTCGGCTACTTTCAGCGCGACGTCAAAATGCTCTTGGCTGCCCTTGCATCCGCGGGGGCGGTGCTTGGCCATATTTGTGCGGAACATAAGGCGGAGGATGTTACGCGCCTTATTGTCGAGCGTCGCCATGTCTATCGAGCCATCCTTGAGCGCCTTGATGTACGGGTCGGCAAGGAAGTAGTTGTTATATGCGAACTTGGCACTCTCGGTGAAGCCGTTTGTGTAGGTGCCCATCTCGATGTCGAGGCCATTCTCGGCCGCCTCTTTGGTGTCGGTGGCGCCACCCCAGTCGGTGACTACGCAGCCGTCAAAGCCCCACTCGCCGCGCAATATGCTGTTGAGCTTTGCGTTGTGGCAGCAGTGCTGACCATCATAGAGGTTATAGCTGCCCATGATTGCCCATGCGCCGCCCTCTTCGACAGCCGCCTTGTAGGCCGGGAGGTATATCTCGCGGAGTGCGCGCTCTGACACGTGGACGTCAACCTGTGTGCGCCACTGCTCTTGATTGTTGAGGGCGAAGTGCTTGACGCAGCATGACACGGTCTGAGACTGAAGCCCCTTGATGTATGGCACCACCATCTTGGATGCCAAATATGGGTCCTCGCCCATATACTCGAAGTTTCGTCCGCAGAGTGGGGTCCTGTAAATCTCGATGCCCGGGCCCAGCATCATGTCTTTCTTGCGGTAGAGGGCCTCCTCGCCCAAAGCCTTGCCATAAATAGAGCCTAAGTCCGGGTTGAATGAAGAGGCGAGTGACACGAGCGAGGGGAAGGCTGTGACGGAGTCGTTTGTCCAACCCGCTGAGCCCCAGTCGTCCCAGTTGATCTCGTAGCGGACGCCATGAGGGCCGTCTGAGTACCAAAGCTCGGGAATGCCAAGTCTTGCGACGCCCGGTGTGCTGAACTTGCTTTGCGCATGGCACATGGCCACTTTCTCCTCCAGCGTGAGTTGAGGCAAAATCTCATCAATCTTGGCCTCAATCTCCTCGTCGGTCCATTGGTCATTTGCGGCCGTGCCGTCGCCCGTCTGAGGCGTGCATGCCACTGCCGTAAGCGCAGTGAGTGAAATTATAGCGTATTTCATTGCGTTATTCCTTTTCCAACTTTGTGATAAAGAAAAACCCGCCGCGCAGTCTGCGGCTAATCCGTGTCGCTGCGGGCGGGTGCTTCTTGCCGTGTGTGTTTATCCGGTCAGATTAGAGAGCCACGCTCACCTCCGAGCCGTCATAATTGACACTCTTGCCAGCCTTGTCGGTGTCAACAGCTGCTGGTGAGTCATCGGATACGAGTACTACGTTGAAGGTGCGTGTGGTCAGCATTCCCTTGAATGAGCCGCGGCGCTGACCGATGGTCAGGGTCTTGGTAGCGTCGTCGTAATTCATGTCAATGAATGCGGCTGCGCCTTTCTCGTAGTTGTAGTTGGTGCCTTCGTCCTCATAGAGGGTGAATTTGCCGTTGCGGCCGGCGTAGACGTAGACCGTGATATTGTCTGCGGGCTTCTCGTCGCTCCACTCCATCTCGGGACCTGTGAGGATGATTGAGCCGGAGGGCACGAAGACGGGGGTGCGTTCGTATGGCGCGGCGGCTGTGATGGTCTGGCCTCCGTCAAAGGTCTTGCCGGTGTAGAAGTCATACCATTTGGCGCCTGCGGGCAGGTAGACCTCGCGGCTGCGGTCGCCATAGTGGGTGACAGGCGCAACCATGATTGAGGGGCCGAAGAGGAACTGGTCGCCGATGTTGTTCACCTTGGTGTCCGCAGTAAAGTCCATTACGAGCGGACGGAGGATGGTATAGTCATTGAAGTGGACTGCGCCTGCGAGGCTGTAGATGTATGGCATCAGGCGATAGCGCAGCTTGTGGCAGTAGAGGATTGAGTTGTAGGCCGGCTCACCCTCGGGTGCGATGTTCCAGATCTCGCGGGTGGGGTACTGGCCGTGGGTGCGGTAGAGCGGGGTGAAGACGCCCCACTGATGCCAACGAGCCTGAAGCTCACGCCAATCCTTGAGGTCCTCGGTCACCTTGCCAGTCTCGTTGTAGATGGTGAAGGCCTTCTCATGCCTCTTCTCTACGCTGAAACCGCCAATGTCCTGACCCCACATGGGGACGCCTGCCACAGAGTAGTTGAGGCCTGCGGTTATCTGAGCGCGCATATCCTCCCAACGGCTGGCTATGTCGCCACTCCATGAGGCTGTGCTGTAACGCTGGAGGCCTGCGAAGCCTGAGCGGGTGAGAAGGAACACGCGGCTGGTGTCGTTGACTGAGCGCTGACCGTTGTAGATGGCGTCTGCGTTGACAATCGAGTAGGCGTTGAAATATTTGGCTGAGGTGCCAAGCTCCGTGGGGCCGCAGAGGTCTTTCCGGTACTGGGTGGGGGTGCAGTCGCGGACGTTAGGCTCAGAAGCGTCCATCCACCATGAGTCGATGCCGAACTTGTAGAGGTGCTCGTTCATCTGCTTCCAGAAAAGCTCGCGAGCGCCTGCTGAGTAAGCGTCGTAGAATGAGTAGGTGTAGCCGGGGCCGACCCAGTCGCGGAGTGAGTCGGTTACGGCGCGCTGGTAGATCCAGCCTTTAGCGTCAAACTCCTTGAAGTGGTCGGTGTTGGTGTAGAACTTGGGCCATACGGAGATCATGAAGCGAGCGTGCATGGCATGGACTGAGTCGAGCATGGCCTTCGGATCCGCATATCGCGATGCCTCGAAGTCGTGTGAGCCCCACTGGTCGTCTGCCCAATAGTTCCAGTCCTGGACGATGTTGTCCATCGGGATGTGGTGGTCGCGGAAATATTTGACGGTCGAGAGGATGTCATCCTGTGTGCGGTAACGCTCGCGGCTCTGCCAGAAGCCCATGACCCACTTGGCCATGACCTGGCTCTTGCCGGTGAGGGTGCGGTATCCGCTGATGACGTCGTCCATGTTCTCGCCCTTGATGAAATAGTAGTCCTCCTGGCTGCCAATCTCGCTCCACAGGGCAAGCTTGTTCTGCTCCTCGTCCGGCACTGGAGTCAAGGCGCGCAGAGCGCAGTAGCTCTCGCCACCGTCGGGCTTCCAGTCGACGTGGAGCTTAATCTTCTTGCCTTTCTCAAGGTTGAGCTGGAACTTGCGTCCGTTAGGGTTCCACGCCGTGCGCCAAATCTCGGGGAACAACTCCTTGTCGTCCACGAATACGCGGGTGTAGCCGGCATAGTAGACGAGGAAACGGTAAGTGCCAGTCTCCTGCGGCTCCAGATAACCGTCAAAGTCGACGTCCGCGCCCATCAGGGGGAAGCCCTTGGGCAGGTTCTCCTTGTTCGCCATGAGGTCGGCGAAGTAGAGGATGGGCTCGGTGCGGTCGATAGCCTTGGCGCCTGACTGGGCGTCTGGTGTCCAGTGGCTTGAGAGGCCGCCCTCTTTGCCGTCCTTGTCATAGACCTTGAAAGCCTCGTTGAGCTGCGCATACTCGCGCTGGTCGCCCCAACGGGTCAGTGAGTTGTTGTCCCACAGGACGCCGTAACCCTTGTTCGAGATGAAGAACGGGATGGAGACTTTGGTGTTATACTGATACAGGTCCTCGTTCTTACCGCGGTAGTTGAACTCCTCCGCCTGATGCTGGCCGAGACCGTAGATGGCGTCATCGGCACCGGGAATCCACTTCTGGCGGAACACTAAGCCCACGTCGATCTTCGTGTTCTTGGCATCCGACTGGGTGATGGTTGTGTCGCGCATCACGCGGCCGTCCTCAGTCAATATTGGAGTGCCATCGAGGTTGAGGAACGCCACGCGTCCGCTCGCCTTGCAGATGACAGCCTTGATCTCCTTGGTCGTGATGGTAATCGTCGAGTCCGTCTCTGTCGTCTCGTAGTCAGAGAACGCGGCCTGTGGAACCATCATTAGGCTCTTGTCTTTGTCAAAGACGCCATCCAACGTGGCCGAGACGCGGATAATCTTGTCGTTGACAACCTGGAGGCGCACCTGCTGCCCGTCGGCCGTCTTGACGACAATTCCATTTTGCGAGGACTGGCCCCCGGAGCAGCCTGGCAATATGGCCATGGCCGTGATGGTGAGCGCAGATCTCAAAATAGTCTTTATTGTCATATAGGGATGCTTTGAAATTACTGTTTGATTAATAAGTGTTCGGTTCTGTTAACTGATATGCAAAGTTATAAACATTAGTCCCCGTGACAAATAATCATTGTTAAATGTCGGGTGTGGTTTTGTTAACTCTATCGGCCATTTGTTTCTGTCGTGGTGCGTTTTTGTAATCAGGTGCGGATAATCGGTAGCAGATGCTGTTTTTCAGCTTTGCTATGCGAGTGGCGTCTCGCCAAGAGCATTCCACGGAAATGTCAGGCAGTCATGGCTTGCCTTTGGGCTAAATTATGTAAATTTGAGATTGTGGTGCGGCTTGCCAATTTTCAAGGCGGACTGCGCAGGCGTTGCCCGCTTTGTCTGGAAATGACATTCAGACGGATATATGCCATGCCCCAAAAAATAATGCTGAAATCACCGTAGATAACCAGTGCGTGCGCAAAAGAGGCGTTGCGTAAAAAGAGGCGCAAAGATATGAAACCAGAAGAAAAAGCAAGAGTCAAGATTGACCAATGGTTGACTGAGGCTGGTTGGAAAGTCGTCAATCGTGACGAGTATGAACCCGATATAACAGCCGTGGCCATCCGCGAGGGACTGCTGAGGGGTAACCTTGAGGCCGACTATTTCCTGTTCATTAATGGAAAGGCCGTTGGTGTGCTTGAGGCCAAGCGGGAGGAGGTCGATATATCCTCCGACATGGTCAGTGAGCAAGTCATGACCTACGCCAAGAGTGTGCCTAATTGTTATCAGGCGTGGCTGCGCCCGCTGCCTTTCCTCTATAAGTCGAACGGCAAAGAGGTTGCGTTTTTTGATTTCAGGGAGCCTGACACCTCACAATGGGAGACGATAAACCGCATCCATACCCCTAAGGAATTTGTGAAGATGTTGGGCATTGATGACCCTTTTGCGGGTCTCCCCACTCTGAACAAAAGGGGGCTCCGAGACTGTCAGTATGAGGCTGTGGCGGAGCTGGAGAAGAGTTTCCGTTCGGGGCAGCGGCGCGCTCTGATAGTGTTGGCCACTGGCGCTGGCAAGACATACACGGCTTGCCTCGCAGCCTATCGCTTGCTCAGCTACACCCCCATGCGGCGTGTCCTTTTCCTTGTCGACCGCAACAACCTTGGCCGCCAGGCCGAGACTGAGTTCGGCACTTTCCGCTTGACCGATTCGGGAGACGCCTTCAATACCATTTTCTCTGTCAACAGGCTCAAGTCTCCCGAAGTTCCGACTGATAGCAATGTGGTAATCAGCACCATCCAGCGCCTCTTCTCGCTCCTTAAGGGTGAGAACATAACTGATTCGGACGATGACGACATTGACACAGCCGAGGCCGAGGTCTCTCTGCCAGACGACCCTAAGTTGCCACATGACTTCTTCGACCTTATCATAATTGACGAGTGTCACCGCAGCATCTATGGCAATTGGCACAAGGTGCTCGAATATTTTGACACAGCGCGGCTTGTCGGCCTCACCGCCACGCCAATCCCCGAAACAATGGCTTTCTTCAACAATAACCGCGTGGTCAACTACACGCTCAATGAATCCATTGTTGACGGCGTCAATGTCGATTGCCGCATCTATCGCATCAAGACGCAAGAGTCGGAATTCGGTGGCGCCATTCAGGAGGGGCAACGCACGAAGCGGAAGAGCAGGTATACTGGCGAGGAGAAGGTTGTGACCGCAAAGGCGATAGAGGGATACTCTAAGAGCGACCTCAACCGCAGTGTGGTCAATCTCACCCAGATAAAGCTCATTCTCTCCACCTACCGCGACTCCGTCTACACTGAGATGTTCAACGAGCCGCAGCGTGAGCCGAACTTTGACTATCTGCCCAAGACGCTTATCTTCGCCCTCAACGAGAGCCACGCCGAGAATATAGTGAAAATGGCGCGTGAGGTGTTTGCCGAGGTATGCCCCGACGCCGACATGAACCGCTATGTGCAGAAGATAACCTATTCGGCTGGCGACAGCAACGAGCTCATTCGCCAGTTCCGCAACGACAAGGATTTCCGCATCGCCGTCACGTGCACTCTCGTGGCGACGGGCACTGACGTCAAACCACTCGAGGTGCTGATTTTCATGCGCGACGTGGCGTCAGCCTCGCTCTATATCCAGATGAGGGGCCGAGGCGTGCGCACCATTGGCGACGAGCAGCTGCGCAATGTCACACCCAACGCCTTCAGCAAAGATTTCTTCATTCTTGTTGATGCCGTGGGTGTCACTGAGCATGAGCATACTAACGACAAGAAATTCGACTGGCCGGAGAAAATATCGTTGAAGGAGCTTCTGGAGCGCATCGCCCATGGCAACGTGCCAGATAAATATCTCAGCCGGCTTGCCAGCGTCCTTTCTCGTCTCTTCAAAAAGGCTAAAATCGAGGAGATTGCCGAGTTCCGTCGTCTTGCGCACGACGGTATGCAGGAGATTGCAAAACGCATATATGACGCGCTTGACCCCGACAAGAAACCGGCTTTGCCACCCTATGTAGACATCAATGCTCCGAACACAGAGCGCAAGGCTCTCGTGGCGCCCATTGCCAATCATGCCGACGCGCGCAAGTATATCCTGATTCTTGCTGCCGGGTTTGTTGACACGTTGATGCCAGGCGAGGACACACTCATCTCAAAAGGTTTCTCTGAGGAGGAGGCTCAAAGCACCACCGAGGCCTTTGAGCAATATTGCCGCGACCATAGTGACGAGATTGAGGCTCTGCGCATCATCTATAACAAGGAGGATATCCCCATCACCTACCAGATGCTCAAGGACTTGGAGAACAGACTGAAGATGGCGAATAACCGTTTCGACCCCAAACCCTTGTGGAACTCATACGCCATTGTATGTGCCGACAAGGTGCGCCGGGCTACACGAAAAGAGGAGGCCGAGGCGCTCACCAACATCATCCAGTTAGTCAGGTTCGCCTACCGTCAGACCGAGAGGCTTGAGAGCGTCTACCCCAAGGCAATGCAGATGTTCAACCTCTGGGCTGGTCAGAAGCAGCTTAGCATAACGCCTGAGCAGAGGGCGGTCATAAGTAAGGTGGTGAACTACATAGCCGCCAATGGCGCATGCAGCGTGCGCGATCTGAGAAAGACTGATGTGACGCAGGCCGCCCAGCTGAGCGCAGCTTTCGGAAATGCGCAGAAAGCCGATGAGGCCTTGATTTCTGTGTATAACTTTGTAGTCTTAAGAAAGACAGCATAGCAAATAAGGAATGGCAAAAAAGATATCTACTGAGCAGACCCTCACCAAGAAGGTATGGAACCTCGCCACGACATTGGCGGGACAAGGTGTAGGATTTACCGACTACATCACGCAGCTCACCTACCTCCTCTTCCTCAAGATGGACGATGAGAATGTCAAGACGTTTGGCGAGGAGTCCGCCATCCCGGTCGGCTACGGCTGGGAGGATCTGACCAAGGTGGACGGGACTGACATCCTCAGGCAGTATGAGGACACACTCAAGAGGCTGAGCAGCTTGGACAACCTCATCGGGACAATCTACACCAAGGCGCAGAACAAGATTGATAAGCCTGTCTACCTGCAAAAGGTCATCTCTATGATCAACGAGGAGAATTGGCTTATCATGGATGGTGACGTCAAAGGCGCCATCTACGAGAGTATCCTTGAGAAGAACGGGCAGGACAAGAAGAGCGGCGCCGGACAATATTTCACGCCTCGCCCCCTCATACAGGCCATTGTGGACTGCATCCGTCCGCAGATTGGTGAGACTGTCTTTGACCCCGCGTGCGGCACTGGCGGTTTCCTTCTCGCCGCCTACGACTACATGAAGCCGCAGAGCCAAAACCGCGATAAACTTGAGTTTCTCAATAACAGCGCCCTCCACGGCAATGACATCACGCCGCTCGTGGTCACGCTCGCCGCCATGAACCTCTATCTCCATGGCGTTGGAACTGAGCGCAGCCCAATCAAGTGCGAGGACTCGTTAGAGAAGGCTTATGAGTCTAACCCTCCTGTAGATGTCATTCTCGCCAATCCGCCTTTCGGCACCCGGCCGGCTGGCTCTGTCGCCATAAGCCGCCCCGATTTCTATGTGACTACCACCAACAACCAGCTCAACTTCCTTCAGCACATGATGCTGATGCTCAGGGCTGGAGGACGTGCCGCTGTCGTCCTGCCGGACAATGTCCTCTTTGAGGGCAACGCCGGTGAGACCATCCGCAAGAGGCTCCTTGAGGACTTCAATCTCCACACCATCCTGCGCCTCCCCACAGGCATCTTCTATGCCAATAGCGTCAAGGCCAATGTGCTCTTCTTCGTCAAAGGTCAGCCAACCAAGGAGATTTGGTTCTATGACTATCGCACAGGCGTCAAGCATACTCTCGCCACCAAGAAACTGGAACGCGGTCATTTGAACGATTTCGTCAGTTGCTACCATGCCGAGAACATCAATGACCGCCACGAGACCTACGATGCCGAGAAGAATCCGCAGGGCCGTTGGCGCAAGTTCGGCATTGATGAAATCATGGCGCGTGACAAGATCTCGCTCGACATAACTTGGGTCAAACAGACCAGTGAAGACGATGTGACCCTCAGTGAGATTATGCAGGACATCAAGGAGCAGAGCCAAAGCATAAGCAAGGCGGTGAGTGAGTTGGAGAAACTGCTGAGTGGAATTGACGAGGGGTAGGGGATATGGAAGGAATAGTAAGTCGGGGGAATGCTTTTTTGTGCAAGAATCAAAACTCATTGGTGAAAGGGATTCTGTGCAAGAAACCTTTGGAACATGAAGAAATGGTACGAGTTCTTTTCGTCAAATGCTGCGACAGAGAAACTGCAACAACTTGTTGGAGAATTACAATAGCTTGACAATGAGGTGAGTATAAAACTCCACCAAATTGGTGGAGAAATTCAGGAGCAGGAAAAGAAGTAAGAAAAAAACTATGGACACCAAAGCATTAATAGGCCAACAGGAAAGGCAGTTTGCTGAGGTGGTGGATATTATTGCCCAGCACCGAAGCCATGCGTCACAAGTGGTCAATGAAGACACTTTGCTTACGGCGTGGCAAGTTGGCGGATATGTTTCACATAAGCTGAAAAGTGCAGAATGTGGATGAACTCTGAATTTGTCCAGTTGCCAGCTGGACAATGGAAAATATTTCGTCTGTAAAAACAGAAACTGAGACAATTGTGCAGATGCCATCTGGACAAATGCCGAACATATTGAATGTGGCAAGTAAACTCAATTTCATCCACAATGTAGGCGAAATTACCAATCACATGAACGGAAATGGAAGAAATGGCAAAGCGAGAGGATGCTCTCTTTGAGCAAGTGGCAAGTCTCATAGAAGAGGCCAGAAAGCAAGTGAGAACTGCTGTCAACACGGCGATGGTCTATACCTATTATGGTGTGGGCAGATACATCATGGAGGACGAGCTGGCCAATAGTGAGCGTGCGGCATACGGCAAGAAAATACTAAAACAACTTGCCGCAAGACTCCATGACAAATATGGCGATGGGTGGACTGTTGACACCTTAAAGAGATGCCGCTACTTCTATAAAGTGTACAGCTCAAATGTAATTGGGGCAACACCGTTGCCCCAATTGAATAGGGTCAACACTGTAGCCCCCAAGTTTACCCTCTCTTGGTCTCATTACCTCGTGCTGATGCGCATAGAGAATCCCGACGAGCGCAGCTTCTACGAGATAGAGTGCCGAAAACAAAACTGGAGCGTGCGCCAACTGCAGCGGCAATACAATTCAAGCCTCTATGAACGGATAGCCCTCAGCCGAAACAAGGATGAGGTGATGCGGCTGGCCACGGAAGGGCAGACCGTGGAAAAGCCCTCCGACATCATCAAGAGTCCGCTTACGCTTGAGTTCCTTGGACTGAAGCCCGACAGTTCCTATAGCGAAAGCAATTTGGAGCGTGCCATCATCGGCAAGATACAGACTTTCCTGCTGGAGATGGGGAAAGGGTTTCTCTTCGAGGCCCGTCAGAAGCGTTTCACCTTCGACGAGGACAACTACTATGTGGATTTGGTGCTCTACAACCGCCTCCTGCAGTGCTATGTGCTCGTCGATTTGAAGATAGACAGGCTGTCACACCAAGACCTCGGGCAGATGCAGATGTACGTCAACTACTTCGACCGTTTCGTAAAACAGGATTTCGAGAAACCTACCATCGGCATACTGCTCTGCAAGGAGAAGAACGACGCCCTCGTGGAGCTAACCCTTCCCAAGGATGCCAACGTCTATGCCTCCGCCTACCAGCTCTACCTTCCTGACAAGGCTCTGCTGCAAGCCAAGGTGAAGGAATGGATTGCAGAGTTTGAGGAATATGAGGAAGTGAGAAAAGCAGAAAAGAACTGAGTTATGGACACCAAAGCATTAAGACAAAGAATCCTCGACCTCGCCATTCACGGCAAACTCGTGCCGCAAGACCCCAATGATGAGCCAGCGGCGGCGCTGCTCCAGCGCATCCGTGAGGAGAAAGAACGTCTCGTCAAAGATGGGAAAATCAAGAAAGGAAAGAAGGCTGCAAAGACGGCTGAGACGGGGCTGTGTGAGAACGTGCCGTTTGATGTGCCGAATGGTTGGGAGTGGACAACACTGGGAGAAATATGCTCGATAAAAGGTGGTAAAAGAATTCCCAAAGGTATGTCCTTTTCTAAAGAAAAGACAGAGCATATATATTTGAGAGTAACCAACATGAAGCTAAATACGATAGTTCTTGATGACCTCAAATATATAAGCAACGAAGTGTATAGCTTGATAAAGAATTATACAATCTCTTCTTCAGATTTGTATTTGACTATTGCAGGTACAATCGGTTCTGTTGGCATCATTCCACAAGAAGTCGATGGAATGAATTTAACTGAAAACGCAGCTAAGCTAACGAACATTGCTTGTGATAAAATATATTTGTTATATGCTTTGCAGTCTACAGTTACACAAGAACATTTTACATCAAAATTCCATCAAGTTGCTCAACCTAAGTTGTCCATTGAGACTGCAAGTTCGGCAAATATCCCCCTCCCCCCTCTCGCCGAGCAACGCCGCATCGTATCAGAAATCGACCATTGCTTCTCATTAATCGACCTCATCGAGAGCGGCAAGTCAAACCTCCAAACTGCCGTCAAGCAAGCCAAGAGCAAAATCCTCGACCTCGCCATCCACGGCAAGCTCGTGCCACAAGATCCCAATGATGAGCCCGCGGCGGTGCTGCTGAAACGAATCAATCCGAAGGCGGAAATCTCTTCGGATAATGCTCTGTATGGGAAGGTGCCGTTTGATGTGCCAGAGTCGTGGGAGTGGACGACGCTGGGAGAAATTAGCGATTATGGAAAGAGCGTCAATGTTCCTGTC
>CAVKRQ010000009.1:0-148369 GCA_963658925.1 bacterium | reverse complement strand
GAGAGGGTCTTGTCGGCACTCTTGATCATGGCGTCGATCAGGTCCAGCTTGGCGTTGCCGAGGACACCGGCCTCCATCGGGCCGCCTGAGCAGAAGACTGTTGGGATGTTGAGCCTCATGGCGGCGATGAGCATGCCCGGGGTGATCTTGTCGCAGTTGGAGATGCAAATCATGGCGTCGGCCTTGTGCGCATTGACCATATACTCCACGCTGTCGGCAATTACGTCACGCGAGGGGAGGGAGTAGAGCATGCCGTCATGTCCCATGGCGATGCCGTCATCGACAGCAATGGTGTTGAACTCGGCGGCATAGCAGCCGCGCTTCTCGATCTCGCTCTTGACATACTGGCCCACCTCGTGGAGGTGAGTGTGGCCCGGCACGAACTGGGTGAAGCTGTTCACGATGGCAATGACGGGCTTGCCCATCATCTCGCGTTTCATACCATTGGCCACCCACAGCGCGCGGGCGCCTGCCATGCGTCGGCCCTCAGTGGTGGCGGCGCTACGGAGCTTGATCTTGTAGTCTGACATTGCGTTGGCGTGAAAAAGGCGGGAGTCTGCACCGGGTGGGGTGAGCCCCTGCCGTCCTTTTTTTGTTATTTGATTATATCGTTCTTTTGCGAAAATAGGCTCTTGCGAGGAATGACCTCTAACAAAAAAGCCCCTCTCGCGGTGAGAAGGGCTTGTTCTATCATGCTATGCTTTGAGCATCCGCACACTCCTCACCGCTCCTCATGTTGTTAGCACAAGAAGAAAAAGAATCACTCGGAGAAGAGATATGTTGAGAAGCTTGGTCATTCATTGTCTTGTTTGACAAGCGCAAATATAAATAAAATATCAAAACGCAAGAACGCGCCCCGAGCTATTTTTGGGATTAGAAAGCCGGGGGTGTTTTTATTTCATCCCGAGGTGTCTGTGTGCGTGAAATTTAGCCCTTAAATGGGCAAATGCAAGAAAAATGAAACTTAAGGGAAACACTTAAAGTCAATATGTTGGCTTCGGAGCCACTTCGCAGATGAGGGGAATGCGGACAAATTGGAAGCAGGGTTCGAGAGTCGCCAGACTATGTCAGCGGGCAGAGACACGAGGTGCGGGCTTGCGTTTTCGCCCAACTGATATTTTTACCGATATTCGCGAATAAACATAAATAATATGCAACATGGCATCGTCCAACACAGTCTTCCGATTTAAGCAATTCGCCATAAACCAAGACAGGACACCCATGAAAGTTGGGACAGACGGGGTGCTGCTGGGCTGCATTGCCGAGGCGGGCGACGCTGCCGACGCCCACATTAATATATTAGACATTGGCACGGGCACCGGACTCGTGGCCATAATGATGGCGCAGCGTTATGAGAACGCCATGGTCACGGCCGTGGAGATTGACCCCGACGCGGCGGCGCAAGCGGCAGAGAACTGCGAGGCGTCTCCTTTTGCAAAGAGAATAAAAGTGGAGAGGGCAGACATAAAAGAGTTCGGGCCTGCGGAAGGAACGACATTTGACCTTATAGTCTCCAACCCGCCATACTTCACGGAGTCGCTGCAATGCCCCGACGGACGGAGAAACATGGCGCGCCACGCCGTAGGCCTGACATACGCTGACCTGATGACCGCCGCAGTTAGACACTTGTCACCCCGCGGGCGCATAGCCATAATAATACCCTACGACTCGGCCGCGCCGCTGACCGAGGCCGCCGAGAAGGCGGGACTTGCGTTAACCCGGCAAACCATAATATACTCCAACAGGCGCAAGCCGCCAAGAAGAGCCGTATGTCAATTCGCGTGGAAGGAAGAGGCCACGAAAGATGGCCTGATTTTAGAAAAAAATGAGCTTACGCTACTCAACCTTGACGGCAGTAATACAACTGAGTATCAGGAGATTGCCAAGGATTTCTATTTAGACAAATAAAAAATATCGCACACGACACAACTTTATCGGGACAACTGCGTAATTTTGGTCAGAAAACAGAATAAAACCCGAACAAAAAACCAATTAAACGATAAAGAAATGGCAAAGTATATCTGCACAGTATGCGGCTTCGTCTACGAGGGCGACGAGGCACCCGCCAAATGCCCCCAGTGTGGCGTACCCGCGAGCAAGTTCAAACTGATGGACGAGAGCGCCATGCTCAACTTCGAGACGGAGCATGAGATTGGCGTGGCCAAGGGATGCGACGAGGAGATGACCAAAGACCTGAACGCGCACTTCATGGGCGAGTGCACCGAGGTGGGCATGTATTTGGCCATGAGCCGCCAGGCGGACCGCGAGGGCTATCCCGAGATTGCCGAGGCATTCAAGCGTTACGCCTTTGAGGAGGCAGAGCATGCCAGCAAATTCGCCGAGCTGCTTGGCGACGTAGTCTGGGACACCAAGACCAATCTGGAGAAGCGAATGAACGCCGAGGCTGGCGCATGCGCAGACAAGAACCGCATAGCCAAGCGCGCCAAGGAGCTTGGTCTGGACGCCATCCACGACACCGTCCATGAGATGGCCAAGGACGAGGCACGCCACGGCCGCGGCTTCTACGGACTCTTCCAGCGTTACTTCGGCAAATAGGTCCGGGGAGTTAGCGGAAAGCAAAGATAGCCAAGCCCGCCGGGAGGAGAGAACAATCCTCCCGGCGGGCTTTTTTGTGGGTAGTGTGCCACAGAGACGGCAGCAATGCGTATATTTGCACACAGAAAACAGGAAAATTTCACCAAAGACAGGACAAGATGGAGATAATCCCAGCCATAGACATCATAGGCGGTAAGTGCGTGCGCCTGAGCAAAGGGGACTATGACACCCAGAAGGTATATAATGAAGCCCCCCTTGAAGTAGCACGAATGTTCGCCGACTGGGGCGTCAGGCGTCTGCACGTGGTGGACTTGGACGGGGCGAAAGCCGGCCACATAGTCAACCATCGGGTCCTGGAGCGCATATGCGGCCACACGGACATGGTAGTCGACTTTGGCGGGGGGCTGAAGACATCAGAGGACCTGCATGCCGCCTTTGAGAGCGGGGCGGCCATGGTGACCGGGGGCAGCATAGCCGTTAAAAACCCCACGGAGTTTGAGAGCTGGATCATGGCCTATGGGCCGGACAAGATAATTCTGGGAGCCGACGCCAAGGACGGCAAGATAGCCGTGACCGGATGGACCGAGACATCGACACAGGACCTCATCCCGTTCGTGTCGGGATATAGGGCAAAGGGCATAAGCAAAGTGATATGCACAGACATAAGCCGCGACGGGATGCTGCAAGGCCCGGCCGTGGAGCTGTATCGCGAGATGGCCGACAAGATAGAGGGGCTCTACGTCATAGCGAGCGGCGGCGTTGGCAGCGCGGCTGACTTGGACGCCCTCGCCGAGGCGGGCATACCGGCCGTCATAGTGGGCAAGGCCATATACGAGAAAAAAATAGCCAAGGAGGACGTGATGAGATACGCATAGGCGTACCGCTTGTCAAAATATCACATCGCAAAGAGCCGTTTTCTCAATATATTAGCATATCTTTGCGAAATAGTGAAATTCTCAGAAGCAGAATAGAAAACGGGAAACTCACGGCGGGGGCGGTTCGTGAAGCGTAGGCACAACCACCGCGCGACCCCCTTGCGACAAAAACACATAGCCCTACCTATGGAAAGATATATCAAAGCCCTCTTGGCGGCAAACGACAAAGCCATCATACCGCAATTCGGTTGCCTGCTCAAGCCCAGCGAGGAGCCGACGACACTCACATTCAACCCATACCTTAATTTTGACGACGGCAAATTGGTCACAGCCATAAGCCAAGCGGAGGGTGTGAGCGAGGACGAGGCGCGCAAGGTCATATCACGGGCGGTGGACACGTATAACAACACCCTGATGGATGGCGGCATGGTGACCCTCAATGGCATAGGCTCTTTCAAGAAAGACGAAGAGGGGCGCGTGGAGTTCACATTGGGCGATGACTACAAGCCGGGCGAGGGTGAGATAAGCGTGGGTCTCGGAATGGGCGGCGCGATAGACTTCGCTGAGCCGACAAAGACAGAGCCCGAGGAAACAAAAGAAAAAGAGGAAGAAGTGGAAAGCGACAAAGAGGAGAAACCCTCAGACACACAGGATCAGACATACACATACT
Organism: bacterium; assembly: GCA_963658925.1. Lineage (GTDB taxonomy): Bacteria > Bacteroidota > Bacteroidia > Bacteroidales > Marinilabiliaceae > W3P20-009. Next base: position 144,268 of record CAVKRQ010000009.1, on the reverse strand, counting down.
CATACACAGAGGAGAAGAAGGACAGGAAGCCTTTGATTATCATCATAATCATCCTGCTCCTGCTCATCATAATCGGCCTGTTGCTGTTCGTCTTCTTCAAGGACAACGCGGCGTACAGGTTCGTAAGCAAGTTCTTCACCAAACCGACAGTCGAGGAGGTCGTAGCCCCTGCAGACACCGTGGTTACGAGGCCAGACACCTTGGCCATAGAGGTCACGGAACCCAAGGAAGACGTGAAGAAAGCCCCCGCCAAGCCGGCTAAGGCAGCTCCGACGACCGCCCGCGCACTCGACAAGAGGTATAACGTCGTGGTCGGGTCATACAAAGACGAGGCCGTGGCCATCAAGCGCGTGGAAGAGTTGAGAGGCAAGGGCTTCAGCGACGCATTTGTCGGCATCCGCAAAGATTACTTCGTGGCCGTCATCAAAGACTTCACATCGATAACCCAGGCCGAGGCCTATCAGGAGGAGATTGTGGACGGGCCGTATCACATCGAGAGCTGGATAACCAACTCGGGCGAGAACGGCAAATAGGACACGACACATTCGCCACCTGCGCACTCAGGAGCGGGATTGGCGACCAAGAGATAAAGCAGCATAAGACAGCCGCCAGCCCATGAGATGGAGTTGGCGGTTGTCTTTTTTGAGTGCAAGAGATAATAAAAACAGGCGGCAAAGGAGGAACGGACATTAGGCGATGATACCCAAGCAGATAGTAGAGCAAGTCACAGAGACGGCGAAAGACAACATAGTCTCCGTGATAGGTGAGTATGTGCAGCTGAAGAAAAAAGGCTCGGCCTACATGGGTTGCTGCCCATTCCACAACGAGAAGACCCCCTCATTCAGCGTCTCTGCCACCAAGGGCTTCTTCAAGTGCTTCGGCTGCGGCAAGGGAGGCAGCGCTGTGAGCTTCGTGATGGGCATAGAGAGCCTGACCTTCCCCGAGGCGATACACCACCTTGGCAAGAAATTCGGCATCAACGTGCCCGAGGAGGCTCAAAGCCCCGAGGAGGAGGCCGCGGGCCGAGAGCGCGACGCCCTGTTCGCCGCCATGGAATATGCCACACGCCACTACGAGAGCAACCTGCGCGAGAGCGAAGAGGGGCAGGCCTACGGCCTCACCTACTTCCGCCACCGCGGTTTCAGAGACGACACCATAGCCACCTTCCGATTAGGCTACGCGCTGAACGGCAACGGGTTGCTGACCAAAGCGACCGCCGACGGGTATAAAGAGGGTCCTTTGGCGAGCAACGGCTTGATAAGGACATCGGAGGACGGGCGGAAATACGACTACTTCCGCGGCCGAGTGATATTCCCGATTCAGAACTCGACGGGCAAAGTGATAGGCTTCGGCGCGCGAGTGCTTGACGCGGCGACCAAGGGAGTCAGCCTCAAATATCTCAACTCGCCCGAGACCGAGCTGTATAAAAAGACAGACATAGTCTATGGCATATACCAGGCGAGGGCGGAGATAAGCCGCCAGGACAAATGTTTCCTCGTGGAGGGATACACCGACGTCATATCCATGCACCAGAGCGGCATAGCCAACGTGGTGGCCTCGTCCGGCACGGCGCTGACCAAGAACCAGATATTGCTCATCAAGCGGTACACGAACAACATAACAGTGCTGTATGACGGCGATGCAGCGGGAATACACGCCTCGCTGCGCGGCATTGACATGATATTGCGCGAGGGGATGAACGTCCGCGTACTCCTGCTGCCCGACAATGACGACCCTGACTCCTTCGCCCGCAAGCACACGGAGGAGGAGTTCAGAGCCTACGTGGAGGCGCACGAGAACGACTTCATCCGCTATGAGGCTCAGACCCTGTTGGCCCAGACGGAAAAGGACCCGCTGAAGAGGGCAGACGCCGTCCACACCATCGTGGCGTCGATAGCCGAGGTGCAGGACGTCATCAAGCGCGAGCTCTATGTGCAGGAGTGCGCGCGGATAATGGGCGTGTCGGAGAGCGCGGTGTTCAGCGCATTGGAGAAGCAGCTGGTGGACAACGCGACGAAAGAGCGCGACCAGCAGATTGCAAAAGAGAGGATGGAGCGGATGCGCGCACAGCAGCAAGCGGCAGCCACTCCCCCACCCTATACCGGGCAACCATCTGCTCAACAGACAGACATGCAGAACTTGCCACCAGACCTGCCGCCAGACATCTCACCCAACGACCTGATGATGCTGAGCGCAGGCGGCTCGGGTTATGCGCAGGCGCCACGGCAGCCGCGCGTCGTGACACCGACCACAGTGGTGAGGGGCCCCGCCGTGCCCAACGAGGTGGAGATGCGCGAAGTGCTGCGCTATATGGTCAAATATACGCAGAACATAATCCACGACCCGGACAATGACGGAGCGGAGGTCACGGTGGGCGACTACGTCCTGAACGCCATAGACGTTGACGGACTCATGCCCTCGGACCCGACACTCGCCAAGATAATAGACGCGTATAGGGATGCGGAGGACCGCAAAGCCATAAACGACAACTTTTACATCTGCATGCCCGACCCTGAGGTCAACGTGTTCGCCGCCAACGCCATAAGTCGTCAGCAGCTGAGCAAGATTCACAGCAAATACACTACAGTGGAGGAAGAGGTGGACCAGTTGGACAAGTTCGTGCCCCGCGCGGTGAACGAGTTGCGGCTGCGCCGCGTCATCCAGATGGCGGAGGAGGCCACGAACGAGTTGACCCGCCTGATTGCCGAGGGGGCGAGCGAGGAGAGACTTGACGAGGCCATGAAATATCTGAACGACCTGAACATTGTGAAGAAAGAGCTGTCTCAGGAGATGGGGGACAGGTCGATATTGAAGTAGGGAGGGGGGGGAATGGCAGACTGTGCGCTAAAGCCTTAAACTTAGCGCATCACAGCACACCCTTATCTTTAAGGAGAGCCATCAGTTGCTCAATCTTGGCAGAATTAGCTATCATTTGGCGTTCCATTTCAGACGACTTTAGTTCAGCCTCCTTAAGCTTAGCCTCAGCAATCTGGACGTCCCGTTGCGCCTTTTGGGCCTGTTCTTCTGCCATATGGGCGCATTTTTGAGCATCAGCCAAGCATTCACGAGCCTCATCCCGCTCGCGTATTGCGACCTCTGCTTTTCTCACAGCCTTGTCAGCAAGCTCCTCAGAGCTCTTTGCGTTTTCCAAGATGCGCACAATCTCATCCTCCATGTCCATTCTCTTTATGAGCTGCGCATCACCGGCAGCTCGCTCAAGGACACGGATGATGTTGACCATGTCAGCATCCTTTTCATCAGGGTCCTCCTTAAAGTCGAACGTTTTCGCATTGACATGGCGTGGTGCCTGTTTGAAGACATTCAATATCTTGTCGAGAAGGGTATCCTTACGGGTAACGATACGCGGAATTTGGACCACAATCATGTCGTTGGTCAAGGCATTGATAAACTCAATGTTCTCCTTAGAAGTAATGGTCACGCCGTCATGATTGCACATGACATGATTGACCCTTATGACCGCGTCTTTGCAATTATTGCTTATATTATGGCCAAGTATATAAATAGTGACGATGTGCAAAGGGCGTCCATCGGGATCCACGTTCTGATCATCACTATATTGAGATGCGAGGTATTTTCTGAAACGCATCACTTCATCGGCCTCATGTGCGCGTTGCAACTCAATGCAGACCTCCACTAACGAGCCGTCATTGTTTTCAACCTCAGCATTGAAGTCAAGACGCATGAGACGCAGGTCCGAGTGGACAACAGAGAGAACATCATTCTTCCGTTGTCTTATTTTGCGAATCTTTTTCCCAAGCAGACTGCCAATGATGGCACGACAAACACGCTCGTCCGCCATGAGATATTTAAAGACCTCATCGTAAGTTGGATTTGCTAACCTTGCCATAGACAAAACTTTCGTTTACCGAATATCCGCAAATATACAAAAAGCCCCCGCATCATTACGCGGAGGCTTTTTATTTAGTACCTAAGTCCCTCAGCCTTAACGAGGTCGATGGTGAAAGAGCCGACAGTCATGTCGAACTTGATGCGGACTGGCACGCGGTTGGCGTCGGCCGTTATCCAGAGGTGCATATCCTCACTGCTCTTGAAAGAGCGGCCCACCTCGGTGACGGGAGTGAACTTGTAGCAGACCTTGGTTCCGAGCGCCGTCTTGAGCGTCTCAGTCCCGTCATATCGGATGTTGAGATCGAAAATCTCGTTGGAGAAGAAAGTCTTGTAGTAAATGGTGTCGCCTACCATGAGGCGGCTGTCGAAGGCATTATTGCGCGCGTGGTAGAAAGCCCCCACCATGTCCATAACCCTCTCCGGGGCATCCTGAGTCTTGGTCTCGGCTGGATCATTGCGTTTCTTGACCCATTTGCTCAGACGGTTGTTGGCGCGGTCGTAGGAGACCACGTCATTATAGCGGTAGCGGCCCTCCTTGATGTTTCGCTTACTGAGGACAGGCAGTTGAGACTCACGGTCGAGGAAAGTCTCGTAAGAGTCCCTCACCTCATAGAAGAAGTCAGCCACTCCGGTGGTGCGGCCCGCCACGGTGACATGATTGGCATGCCGCCCGTTGATGACGGTGTCTACCACAGAGAAACAGCCCTCGCCACCTTTCACGAAACCATATCGGACAGTGTAGGTCAGCTTTTCGCCCGGGCCGAAAGCGTTGCAGACGGGGTCGGCGTATTGGGGCTTATGCGTCTTCTGGGAGAGGACCGTGGCAGCGGAGCAGAGGAAAGCGGCGGATGCGAAAATCGCGAGAGCGGTCTTATTAATGTTCATGGCAACCTGGGTTTAATGATTGATTGGTAACCTTAGGTCCCCAGGACACGCACCAGGCGTCACGCTTTTACCTGCCGCACGTGATGTCTTTTAGAAGTTGAGGACCTTATTTTTGGGCGTCGTGGCGACAAACTCCTTGAGATAGAAGGGCTCGAAGTAGGCCACGCTCTCGGTGCGTCCGGACTTGAGCCTGTCGTAGGCGAGCTCGGCCATGTCCTTGGCGAGGGGGTGAATATCGCTGACGAAAGAAGCGCGGGGTGAGGTTATCACCTCCTTGCACTTGGCGGCTCCATTACCACCGAACGTTATATCGTTGTGAGCAAGTTCCGTGCCAAAGCTATTCTCGTCGACCACCATGGCCTGCGTGGGCATCACGATCTGGCCGTCGCGGCTGATGAGCGAGGTGTAGACCTCCATGCGGCGGGCGTCAATCATGGGACAGGCGAGTCGGCACTCAGGGTCGGCGTTGAAAATGGCCCGGGCCATGATGGAGAGTGTGGGGACAGCGATGAGCTTAATCCCCGCGGCGTAGGCTATTCCCTTGGCAGTAGAGGCTCCGATGCGCAGGCCTGTGTAAGAGCCGGGGCCTTGGCTGACTGCAACAGCCTCAAGGTCGCGGTAGGTGAGGGAGGACTGGCTCATAAGCTCCTGAATCATGGGTGCGAGTCGGGCGGCATGCTGGGGCGCACCCATATACTCAATGCTTTTGAGGGTTTTGCCCTCGGAACTCAGGGCCACCGAGCAAACATCAGTGGAAGTCTCGATACTAAGGATCATAATCTTGCGGATTTATATGCCTTTTCTGGAGGTGTGTGTGTTGTGTAAAGTTGATTCGGGCGACAGCGGAGGCCGTCAGCTTTCGGAGTGCGAATATATGAATGAAATACTGAACAAAAAAAACTTTAACACTCGAAAGACAAGGGGAAAACACTTATAGAAGATGCAACATAAACATATGGCTATCAACAAGATAAAGACAAGAGACAGGAAGAGGGGGGAATAGCCCCGGAAGTTGAGGAGAATGAAGCGTGAGGCCGTATGCGGCAAAGGGTTCGAGATTTCCAAATAAAAATTTTCGGGTGATGTGACACAAGGCGGAGAGGTTTCAGAAGTTTAAAAAGCCTTGAGTGGCGTGCAATATTTTTTTGCCCATTAAAGCGTGTAAGTGAATGAATTATTGCTAAATTCGCGCCGTGCCACGAGATGGCACAAGTAGGTAAATAACAAACAACCCAAAGAAAAAAGAAAATGGCAGTAAAAATCCGTCTTGCTCGTCATGGCCGCAAAGGCTACGCTTTCTACCACATCGTAGTAGCTAACGTAAAGTCGCCACGTGATGGCAAATTCATCGAGCGCATCGGTTCCTACAATCCTAACACCGACCCCGCGACTGTAAGCATCGACGCAGAGGCAGCTCTCCGTTGGCTCGCAAACGGCGCTCAGCCCACTGACACCGTACGCAGCATCTTCAGCCATGAGGGCATCCTCCTCCAGAAGCACCTCCAGGGTGGCGTCAAGAAGGGCGCACTGACCCAGGAGCAGGCTGACGCCAAGCTCGCCGCTTGGAAAGAGGAGCGCGCGAAGAAGCTCGCCGCCAAGAGCGACAAGGCTCAGAGCGCAAAGGCAGAGGCAGCCAAGAAGCTCGCCGAGCAGGAGGCTAAGATTAACGCTGACCGCGCAGAGGCCATCGCCAAGAAGAAGGCAGAGGCTGAGGCAGCTAAGGCTGCAGCTGAGGCTGCAGCCAAGGCTGAGGCAGAGGCAGCAGCAGCTCCCGCAGAGGAGGCAGCAGCTGAGGCTCCCGCAGCAGAGTAGTCTTAACGCTTTCGGCCCGACAGGGCTCAGCTAAAGATTAAAATCCGCCCGCATCTCGTCATTGAGGTGCGGGCGGACTGTTTTTTCTCCCAACTTGGTTGGCTAAGAGGCGAGATGGGGCGTAGACGCGGCGCGACGAGAACTGATAATGGCTGGCTATGAGATATGAGACAAGGGGGCGCGGAGGCGCGGAGCAATTCAGCAATACACGTAAATACTTATTTCGTGATACATAAATGAGGAGAGGCCGCGGAACAATTTATCTGAAATCTTTCTATCTTTACAGCAGTGGCGACCGAAAGCAGTGGCAAGGGTCTCTTCTCCCCCAATTCAAACTCTCCCATCGGCGTCCGCGCACATCCGCCCCACCCTTTCCACTCGCGCCACGACCCACAGGGCGGCACAATGCGCAGTCCCGTAAATCCCTAAAACCAAACATCCCGTGTCAAAGATTACAAAAGAAGACGCCCTGAGGTATCACTCAGAGGGCAGGCCCGGCAAGATTGAGGTCGTCCCGACCAAACCGTACAGCAGCCAGCGCGACCTCTCATTGGCCTATTCGCCAGGCGTGGCAGAGCCATGCTTAGAGATTCAGAAAGACCCGGAGACAGCCTACGAGTACACCAACAAGGGCAACCTGGTGGCCGTCATATCCAACGGCACGGCAGTCCTCGGACTCGGCAACATTGGCGCGATGAGCGGCAAGCCGGTCATGGAGGGCAAAGGCCTGCTCTTTAAGATTTTCGCCGGCATCGACGTTTTCGACATCGAGGTTGACGAGAAGGACCCGGATAAGTTCATACAGGCCGTTAAGGCCATAGCGCCCACCTTTGGCGGCATCAACCTTGAGGACATTAAAGCCCCCGAGTGTTTCGAGATTGAGACGCGTCTGAAGGCCGAGCTTGACATCCCCGTGATGCATGACGACCAGCACGGCACGGCCATCATCTCGGCGGCAGGCCTCATCAACGCCCTCCAGATTGTGGGCAAGAAGATTGAGGATGTCAAAGTAGTGGTGAATGGAGCGGGCGCAGCAGCCATTTCGTGCACTCGCCTCTACATGCGCCTCGGAGTCAAGCGCGAGAACGTCATCATGGTCGACTCGAAAGGCCCGATCAAGATGGACCGCCCCAACCTGACGGAGCAGAAACGCGAGTTCGCCACCACGCGCGACGTGAACAGCCTCGCCGAGGCCTTGGTCGGAGCGGACGTGTTCCTTGGCCTCTCCGTGGCTGGCGTATTGACCCCCGAGATGGTCCGCACCATGGCCAAAGACCCCATCGTCTTCGCACTTGCCAATCCGCAGCCCGAGATCAGCCCCGAGGACGCACGCGCCAGCCGTCCCGACCTCATCTACGCAACCGGACGATCAGACCAGCCCAACCAGATTAACAACGTCCTGGGCTTCCCCTACATCTTCCGCGGCGCGCTTGACGTACGCGCCAAGTGCATCAACGAGGACATGAAGGTGGCAGCCGTCAAGGCCATCGCCGAGCTCACCCGCAAGGCCGTGCCGGACGTCGTCAACTCGGCCTATGGCATGAAGCGCATATCCTTTGGCCGCGAGTATATCGTGCCTAAGGCTCTTGACCCGCGCCTGCTCACCACCGTGGCACCCGCCGTGGCCCGCGCAGCCATTGAGAGTGGCGTGGCCCGCAAGCCTATTGAGGACTGGGAGGCGTATGACGTCAAGCTCAAGAGCCTCATGGGACTTGACAACAAGATGCTTCGCAACTTCTATGACATGGCTCGCCAGGCGCCCAAGCGCGTCGTCTTCTCGGAGGCCAACCACGTCAACATGCTCAAGGCGGCAGCACAGGCTCTCTCAGAGGGACTCTGCAAGCCCATCCTGCTCGGCAACGAGGAGAAGCTCGCCAAGTTGGCAGCGGAGAACGACATAGACCTGACAGGCATCGAGATTGTCAACCTCCGTCACGACCGCGAGGAGGGCCGCCGCACGGCTTTCGCCAAGATGATGACGGAGGAGAAAGGCCGCGAGGGCGCGACATTTGACGAGTACTTCGAGAAGATGTATGACCGCAACTACTTTGGCCTCATGATGGTCAAGACGGGTGCGGCCGACGCCATGATAACGGGCGTGTACACCAAGAACGAGGAGCTGGTGAGCGCCGCCAAGGAGATAATCGGCATCCGCAAGGGTCTGAACCACATTGGCGCGATGCACATCCTCAACACCAAGAAGGGCACCTACTTCATGGCGGACACCCTCATCAACCGTCACCCGTCAACCGACACGTTGATTGACGTGGCCAAGTTGACCTACGACACCGTCAAGTTCTTCAACAACGAGCCGGTCATGGCCATGCTCAGCTACGCCAACTTCGGCGCGACCAAGGAGGGCAGCCCGGCATCTGTTCACAAGGTTGTGGAGACCCTCCACGAGCGTTACCCGGACATGGTCGTAGATGGCGAGATGCAGGTTAACTTCGCACTCAACCGCGAGCTGCGCGACCGCAAATTCCCGTTCTCGAAGCTCTATGGCAAGGACGTAAACACTCTTGTCTTCCCCAACCTCAGCTCGGCCAACACGGCCAGCAAGCTGCTGCTGGAGATGGGCGTGGGCGACATCCTGGGCCCCATCCAGATGGGTCTGAACAAGCCTATCCACTTCCTCGACATCGAGAGCTCGGTACGCGACATTGTCAACATGACAGCCGTCGCTGTGCTTGACGCCCAGGTCCAGGAGAAGAGGGACAAGATGGCTTAGGTCGGCTGAATTAGCAACAAAATAAATGCGAGGCGCGGCACTGGGTGACAGTGCCGCGCCTCGCTTGTTTATTATGACATTTAAGCGCCCTATAGGGAGCATATCTTTCCTCTCATTCCGAGAAACCGGCAGAAATGCCACTTTCTCGGAATACAAAAGTAGCGATATTTCAATTAGTTACAAGAAGCCACTCCGAGAAAGTGGCAGAAATGCCACTTTCTCGGAGTGGAAATGCGTTCTGACGAGCCGTAGGTTTAGTTATGAGAGTGGGTGGGGAGAATGCGATGGAGGCGTGTTCGCAGGTGCTGATAGAGGGGCAAAGGAGAGGGGGCTGGGACCGAAAAAGCCGGCCCCGGGAGAGACTTCCCGAGGCCGGCTGACTTATAAGGAGCCGAGCTTTGCTTAGCTTACTCTTTACTTGACGATGACGCGGGCTGCCTGAGTGGCGCCGTTGGAGAGGGTGCGGACAACAATGTTGATGCCGCGCTGGAGGGAGGCGAGCTTGGTGCCGCTGAGTGAGTAGATGGCGGTGGAGATGACCTCAGCATCGGCCGAGTCAATGTCATGGATGGCGGCTGTGTCCTCACCAGCCTTGACCGCCTTGCCGAAACCGCCGCGGCCGTTGGCTGCGCGGACTGTGTAGGCATCGGCATCGTCACCATTGAGGTTGTAGGTCTTGGCGGTGACAATCTCTACGAACTCACCGTTCTTGAAGATGGCGAAATAGGAAGCGTCTGAGGTGAAGTTGAGGACGCCGTCAGCGAGGCTGACAGCGATGTCGGCCTGCTTGGCATCAGCATCTGGAGCCCAGTCGGTGAAGACCTTGTCGAGCGAGTAGGCTGCTGCCTCATCGGCTGTGAGGATGGTCTCCATCTCGTTGGTGGCTATTATATTACCTTGCTTATCAGAGAGCGTGAACTTGGAGACGTTAGAGGCGGGCGAGACGACATTGCCATCGGTATCGAGAGAGTTGTACTCGACAAACTTGTCGGCAGCGACATTCATGCCTGCGAGCTGGAAACGAGAAGAAGAGATCTCAGAAGGCTGGTTGAGAGTGGTGTTGAGGAAAGCGACACGCGGTTTGCCACCCCAAGCGCGAGCCCAAGAGAAGCCGGCTGCGAGGTTCTCGACAGTGCAGTGGTTGAAGACGTAGCCCCACTCGGAGCCATCGGTGAAGGGAGCCGCGATAACGTCATCGCCATACTTAGAGTCGGCTTTGCGAGACTCGTTGACAAGGAGGCAACGGTTGAAGTAGACATCGCCACCACCGCAGATGTAGTCGACAGTGCCGTGGATTTCAGAATCCTCCCAGTAGAACTTGCCGGAGCCGTTGTTGCTGTAGTAGGTATCCTGGTAAGAGAGCATCTTGACGTTCTTACAGATAGTCTTGTTGCCCTTGTCCTGGATGCAGACAGCGCGGCCGGCAGAGCCAGACGAGTAGTAGTCGAGCGCGTTCTGGATGGTGAGATCCTGGAAGTAGGTGTTAGAGCCGGTGATTAAGAAGGTGGCAGTGGTGCCGATTCCCTCATTCTCAACGAGCGGGCTGTTCACAATGATGGTGTTGTCCATACTCTGGCCGACAATGGAGATGTTGCTGCCTGAGATGGCGGTGAGGACGGTCTCGCCCATATCGTAGGTGCCGTCGGGGAGGAATATATAAGAAGGCTCTGCATCAGATGCAGCATTCTTAGCGTTTACTATTTCGAGAGTAGAGAAGAGAGCGTTAACGTCACCTGCCTTGACAACATACCAAGAGCCAACTTGCTCATAGGGGCTGTCTGTCATATTAACAATAGTAACATCGTGAAGATATGCGCCAGCAGTAAATTCAAGAGTATACTCGCCACTTTCTTCAGAATCGTTCATGAGGATTGCAGGAACACCATCTTTCGCGGCCTTAGCATCAACAGATGCGACAGTTGTTCCACTGGGCGAAACAAGCGATATAGTGCCCTCACTTGAATATTGGCAGAGACCAAGTTTCACATAGCCATAGCCCTTGCCTCCCATGAGAAGAGTAATCTTTCCAGCAGCGCCAATTGTCCAGCCGTGGGTAGTGTCATGGAACTTGCAGATGCTCTCATCGTTTACCGAGAAAGCCTCATGATCCTCATTGTAGAAATACTGATTATTGAGGTCGAACTCGTAGCGAGAGGTTTGATTGGCTGTCTCAATATCAGTGACGAGAGCGTAAAGAGTCGCATCGGCTGTGATAACATCCGAAGTCGAGTACTTTTTCTTGCCGGATACTGTCGCAACACTCCAGCCACGGAAAGCTTTGCCTGATGCCACAGTGACATTTGCAGACGTGTAGGCGAAATCGCTGATTTCTGCATCCTGCTCAACCAATTGAGTTCCGAGAAGAGTGACGCCATCGGCATCATAATAAGAGAGCGTGAAGTCGGGCTTGAAAGCGACAGTGAGTTCATAAGTAATCTCGTCACCATTGTTCTCTACGACCATAGAGACGACAGTCTTACGATCATAACCCTCACCAGTCGTAGTATAAGTTGTGCTTGTAATAGTACCATTATCAGCTACTATATCGGTAAGTGGATTAGACTCCGTGACAAGCTCCGCTTTCTTAGAGACAAGGATTGTAGCCAACAGCTTGCCGCTATTATCCTCCTCGAAGATATCAGCAGCCTCGTATTTAGTCCCGTTGAGGCTGAACGAGCCAAGAATAGGGCTTTGGCTCATATCGACCTCACCATATATGGCGAGATCCGTCATATAAGCGTTCTCACTGGGAGTGAAACCCTCAAACTTTATTTGGCAGTTGGTGCGATTGACATCGAGTGAAATTGTTTCACCCGTAGCATTTGCAATAGAGACATTGTGAATCGCAACCCAATTCTCATCACCATCACCCTTGACTGAAACTTTGTAACCACGCTTTCCTCCTGTCGCACACTGTGTGAAAACAATTTTGGTTATGGATGAGAGAGGAGATGTAACGGCATATGACGTATCAGAATATTCTTTGGGGTACTTTGCCGTCACCATGTAACCGACATAGGAAGAAAACTTAGAGTTATTACCAGCAGGTTCCACACCAACCCCATTGAAAGTGAACGTCAAATCCTCCTTGCTGTACTTAGTCTTTACTGAATAAGTTTCATCGGTAGCTGACTTACGGTCAATAGTTTTGGTCCAATCAGTGAAATCTGTTGAATAGAGTTTTTTCTCCTGCACAGCACCAGCTTGAAGGACCTGGACTTTGTAGAGGTAACTGCCATTTTCAGTAGAGATTATCTCTACATACCCAGAAGCGACCTCTGCAGTTGTAGCCTTATGTTCCTCGGTGTCTGCAGTAGCCAGAGTCCCTCCAATTTTATAATTATGGTAACCTGGATAGCTGACAACGGTTACAACGTCATTGGTAGACTTGACTGGCACTTGAAGGATAGTACCATAATTAAACTGAGCATCAGAACCACGACTCCACAACTTACCACCATTCGAAGCATCTACATACATAGAAATGCCATCGGCCGTCGAAGCTACAGTACCTGTTGTGTTCACGATGTTGGTCGAACTTATCTCCTCTGGGAGATTGTTTTGGAAATCCCACACCGCCGTCACGCTTTGCGCTGAGGCGTTGGAAAGGAAGAGGCTAATCAAGCCCAAACTTAGTAATAGTTTTTTCATTCCGTTAGTGGTATAAATTAATGATAAGCATGTTTGCGAGAGATGTGTTTGAAGTGCCAATGGGATGCATGGCGCAAACGTTTTCGCAAACCATTGCAAAGGTATGACAAGGTTTCTAAAAAAAAAACGATATGACCGAGATTTTTTATGCTTTTTTAGGATAATCAGCCAATTATGGCGATTTTATAGACGAACGGGCAGATTTTGCAAACGTTTGGGGAGAAGGGAATTCACATCGTGTCGTGAGTTTTTTGAAAAAAGCATGTTTAGTTTAGAGGGGGAGATATTATTATATTCGCGAAGAGGGTAAGCGGAGACTTATTGACATGTCACTCCCCCACCCCGCACTTCAATTCACCAAAGAAAAAAAGGAGACCCAATGCTCGTCAAGACCTATGGCAGCGCCGTGAGCGGCATAGACGCATTCACCGTCACGATGGAGGTGAACATATCAGCCGGCATCAAGTTTTTCATTGTCGGGTTGCCGGACTCGGCTGTCAAGGAGAGCGAGCAGCGCATTGAGAGCGCCATCCGCGAGAACGGGTGGAAATATCCGCAGCAGCGGGTTGTCATCAACATGGCGCCGGCCGACATACGCAAAGAGGGTTCGGCGTATGACCTGCCCCTCGCTGTGGGCATCCTCGGGGCGAGCGGTCAATGCCCCGCAGATCGTTTGGGCAAGTATATCATCATGGGCGAGTTGTCGCTCGATGGTCAGCTGAACCCGGTGAAAGGAGTCCTGCCCATGGCGCTGAAAGCCAAGGCCGAGGGATTCGAGGGGTTCATCCTGCCACAGGCCAATGCCAAGGAGGCCGCCGTGGTGGAGGGGCTTGACGTGTATGGAGCACGGACTCTGAAAGAGGTTGTCGAGTTCCTGAGCGGCAACCCCGACGCGCTGAGCAAGACCATCATAGACACCGAGGCCGAGTTCAACCGCGCCGAGGCCGACAACCTGCTCGACTTTGCCGACGTGAAAGGCCAGGAGAGCGTCAAGAGGGCATTAGAGATAGCGGCGGCCGGGGGGCACAATATTTTGCTGATTGGATCGCCCGGCTCAGGCAAGAGCATGATGGCCAAACGGTTGCCCAGCATATTGCCGCCCCTGACACTTGACGAGGCTCTGGAGACAACCAAGATTCACTCCGTGGCGGGCAACATAAAGAGCGAGATGGCGCTGATGACCACACGCCCGTTCCGCAGCCCCCACCACACGATAAGTGACGTGGCGCTTGTGGGTGGCGGCACATATCCGCAGCCGGGCGAGATAAGCTTGAGCCACAACGGGGTCCTCTTCCTTGACGAGCTGCCCGAGTTCAAACGCTCTGTTCTCGAGGTTATGCGTCAGCCGCTTGAGGACAGGCGGATAACCATCTCGCGGTCTAAGTTCACCGTCGAATATCCGGCGTCTTTCATGCTCGTGGCGTCAATGAACCCATGCCCATGCGGCTATTTCAACTCGCCGACACGCAGGTGCACCTGCGGGCCGGGGCAGGTGCAGAAATATTTAGGCCGGATTTCGGGTCCGCTGTTGGACCGCATCGACCTGCACATAGAGGTAGTCCCTGTGCCGGTGGGCAAACTGAATGACGCGCCCATGGGCGAGCCGAGCAGCGAGATTCGCAAGCGCGTGATGGCGGCACGAGCCATACAGAGCGAGCGTTTCAAGCGGAGCAAGGGCGTCCACTGCAACGCCCAGATGACACCGCGGATGCTGAACACCTACGCCCGACCAGATGAGCAGGGACAGGCCGTGCTTAAGATGGCCATGGACAGGCTGGGCCTCTCCGCCCGCGCGTATGACAGGATACTGAAAGTGGCGCGTACCATTGCCGACCTCGACCATTCGGAGACAGTGCAGGCGCAGCATATCTCGGAGGCGATACAGTATAGGTCTTTGGACAGGGACACTTGGGGGAATTGATTGATTTTAGAGGATTCGATTTTAATCTCTTAGTGTTGCCAACGGGATTACTTTAACCCCATCCTCCCTTGTGTATGCCATCTCGCCACCAGTCAAGACAATCAGCAAGTCCGGCTCGCGAATTGCCATTTGCCTCTCCTCCTTGTTTTTCTCACGGATGAGTTGACGCAATTGTAGAAGATGCTTTGCGCCCTCGTCAATGTCCCTGCTACCCAATTTACATTCAATCAGGGCATAACGGCCATCCGCAAGATGTAGTACAATATCCGCCTCAAGCCCATAGCGGTCATGATAATAAGAGACCCGACCGCCCATGGCCTGCGAATATATCCTGAGATCGCGGATAGACATACACTCAAAGATAAACCCGAAAGTACGCAAATCAAGCTCTAAACTTTTGGGAGACAGGCCAAGAGAAGCTACTGCTATTGAAGGATCCACAAAACAACGCTTATCCCCGCTACGAATTGCGGCAGCAGACCTTACGGCAGGGCACCAGGCCTCAACATCCTCAATGACAAACAACTTTTGAAGAGCTGACACATAATCATCGAAAGTGGGCATTGAAGCCCGTTCCATTTCCGCAGTAACTTCGGCCAGCATCCTTGACTTTTTCACCAAAGTGCAAACATTTCGCGCATAAGACCTCATGACAAGCCTTGCAAGTGAGGCCTGCCTCCTCACGCCATCGACCCTTGATATGTCATCATCGCAAATAGCATTAACATAATCAGAAGCTATCAATAGCTGCGCATCTGTTGATGACACATCGAGAGAGGCGGGCCATCCGCCGCGGCAAGCCGCAAAAATAAGATTCTCGACAGTCATTTCAGAAGTCACGCCATCAATATCAAGATTTTCATTCTCAAACAGCTCACGCAACGAGATTGCACCGGTAGATTCATTAGACTCAAAGAGGCTCATGGGGTACATTTGCATTTTGGAGATGCGTCCTGTCCCTGTATGCATCACCTCACCCTTCTCGTCCTCAACCACCGTCGAGCCTGTCAAAATGAACTGCCCTTTCTGATTCCGTTCATCCACGACATTGCGAACAGCATCCCAGAGCACAGGAGCAACTTGCCACTCGTCAATCAGCCGCGGAGTATCACCCTTCAAGAGCAACGAGGGTTTAGTGCGTGCCGTTGCGAAATAGCCCTCTCGTTTGTCAGGGTCCTGCATTTTGATGACACTTTTGGCTTGTTGCAATGCGGTAGTAGTCTTTCCACACCATTTAGGACCGACAATTTGCACCGCACCGAATGCCTGCAGACGCAATTTGAGGAGGTTATCCGCTATTCGCTCTAAATATTTCATATTCAGCTATATTTCAACTACAAAAGTAGTACTTGCATTGAAGTCTCGCAAGTCACTTTGTGTTTTTGCGCCATTTTACTTTGTGTTTTTGCGGTGTTTTGCTTTGTGTTTTTGCGCCATTTTACTTTGCATTTTTGCGGTATTTTACTTTGTGTTTTTGCGGCACTTTGCTTTGTGTTTTTGCGGTGTTTTGCTTTGTGTTTTTGCGGTAAGAGCCTTGGCTGGAGTAAAAGATATAGATTTTGGGGAGGAGGAAACTGAAAAAGGGAGCGCGGCAATGGCCGCTTACCTTTTTTGAAGTACCTTAGCAAAGCGACTCAACAGCGACAACACCAGTCACCCCTTTGAATAAGGACAGGGGCGAGAGTAACGCAAACGAAAAAGGTAACAACGCAATGGAAATCAAATCGATATTATTTGTATGCCTTGGCAACATATGCCGCAGCCCGGCAGCCGACGGCGTGATGCGCAAGAAAGCCGAGGAGGCGGGCATTGAGTTAGAGATAGACTCGACCGGCATAGGAGGTTGGCATATAGGTCAGTTGCCAGACAGCAGGATGAGGGCGTGCGGCCGCCGGCATGGCTATGACTTCAACCATCACGCCCGCCAGGTGTCGCGGGAGGACTTCGCGAGGTTCGACATCATAATGGGCATGGACGCCCAGAACATAGCCGACCTCAAAGGCTTGGCCCCGACAGAGGAGGGAAAGAGCAAGATCCGCCTCATGGCCAACTACTTGACAGACCACAAGGGGCAAAGCTCAATCCCCGACCCGTATTATGGCGATGAGCGCGACTTCGAGTTCGCCCTTGAGCTTATCGAGGACGCCACGGACGGAATCATTGCCCAGATAAAGAGGGGCAGACTGTAAGAAATATCTCTGCCGGCCAGAACAAGAAACGGCGAGACTAACTGGCAAATAAAAAGTAAGGGTGAGGTGAAGCGCAATGCTTCCCCCACCCTATTCCTTTCTATTGGGACATCTTATTTTGCTGACACCTTATTATATATAGGTGTCAGGGCGTAAGTTTATAGTCGTCGCATCAATATCTATTACTCCATCAGCAAGATTTTGCCAACAGCCTCGTTTGACCCGTCGGAGTTTGTTGCCCACACAATGTAGACGCCATTTGCGACACGAGAGCCAGCCTCGCGGCGGAGATCCCACCGAGCCATGCCACCGAGTGACCTTGTGCGGAACACACGGTTGCCAGCGGCGTCGGTTATGAAGATTGGCGAGTCATTCTCGAAGCCGGTAAGAGTGACATAGCCGGGGCCATGCGTCGCGGAGATGGGATTGGGGTAGACCTTTATCTTAGACAACTTGGAGGCTGGCTGATTAGCATCGCCCTTGTAGGATACAATTCCAGAGGCTGTGAAAAAGAAGACCTCACCGTCTGATGGGCGGATGGCGATCTTGTTTACAGTATTATTTGGCAGAGGAGAGTTTTCAGCCGTGAAATGTTGAATGGTCTCAAAGCCATTGGAAGAGACGAGATACGCGCCATTGTCTGTGGCTATCCATTTGCGGTTGGCACCATCAACCTTAATGTCGTAGATGAATTGGCCATCGAGGAGGTAATCCGCGAGATTGGTACCATCATTGCGCGGGACCTTGATGCGGTTGAACGTCACAGAGCCCGATGAGAGCATTGTCGAGTTATCCGTCGTGACGAGAAGACCGGCTGTCGTGCCGACCCAGACATTGTCATTGGCGTCAATGGCCACAGCCGTGGCGCGCGTTCCAACCGTCTCACCCGAGGAAGCGTCCTCAAGAGAGAAAGTACCCACACATTGCGATTGGCTGCCATAGCCGGACACAGTGGACATGAACAGGTCATCATCATCAGTCTCGGGAGTGCCATTGATGTTGAAAACGCAGACGAATTGCGTACCCATTCTTGAGGACCAGTACCACACGTTATTATTAGAGGCGACAACCATTCCGAGGGCGGCAGGGCAATCGGTCATCGGGCCATAGGATATGCCAGTCCAGTCGCCCTCCTTGTCCTTAATCTTTATTCCATTGGTGGTAAAGAGGTTATGGACATAGAGGTTGCGATATTTGTCAACGCAGACGGCGTCAGTCGCGGCAGAGCCGTTTCGCCCCACCTCAATGTTAGAATTTGACGTGTTATATTGAGTGGCAAGCTTATAATCCTCAATCTCATAGAGTCCAGAGCCGAAAGTTGTGAGGTAGACCTGACCCGTCACGGGGTCAGAAGTGAAATAGACAGGGTCGCGGCCGTCATAGTAACTTGCGGCCTCGGATGTGGTCCACACGCCATTGTGAAAGACAGAGAAAGAAGTCTTGTTGCCCGCGCTGGTGTAAGAGTTGCCTCGACCTGGGCCAGTGGCGTAGATGTCGGACCCGACGCCATAGATGTCATAGGACGAATTGGAAAGCGGGCCATTGGGGCAATAGGCATGTCCGACGGCGGAGAGGGACGAGAGAATCAGCCCCTCATTGAGGTCGGCAATCGCCACGAGGTCATCTGACACCGGGCTTGCGGATCGGAAAGCCGGAGAAGAGACAAGATCTCCCCCACCCGATTGGCTGATGGAGCCAATGGACGAAATGAGCGAGAGAGAAGAGTCATAGACAAGGACGGACTGGGACGTGGTGACATAGAGCCGATTATTGCCACTCGTCAAACTGCGGAAACTATTGACAGTCAGAGCATCATTAGCATCTCCC
Source organism: bacterium (assembly GCA_963658925.1). Classification (GTDB taxonomy): domain Bacteria; phylum Bacteroidota; class Bacteroidia; order Bacteroidales; family Marinilabiliaceae; genus W3P20-009. Next base: position 125,385 of record CAVKRQ010000009.1, on the reverse strand, counting down.
TCTCCCAACGGGATTTGCCACACGTGGCACTCAGAGCCCTTGTCACCACAGACGGCATAGAGAGAGCCGCCGAGAGCGGCCAACGCGCACACCTCATCAGACGGCTCATCAAGCAAAGACCACTGACGGGGATCCTCAAGGGCCGATGATGAGAGACTTGCCTTGTAAACTCCGGATGAGGTGGCGGCAAAGATATAGCCGTCCGCCACGCAGACATCCGCCACATTCAGTCCGGAGCCGGAGATGCGCCAAGTGGAGCGAATCTCAGCCTTAGGGACATTGAGCTCGATGATGCCGCTTGCGAAAGCGAGATAGACATAGCTACCGTTAGAGGCAATGGCGTTGATTGACTTCTGCGAGAAGACGTCACTAACACGGAGCTCCGGGATATTAGTGGTGGAGAGGGAGCTGAGATTGACAAGGTCTATGTCGCCATCGGAGTATCCGACAACGAGATAGTCGCCGGCCGAGCCTATGGCCGATATATTGACAGAGGAGAGGTGGTTGACCTTAGTCAGCTTGCCAAGCAGAGACTCTGACGAATCATAATAGAAAAGGCCGTTGGAGTTGCCGCAGACAGGCAGACCGGCGGCCACAGCCGTCATGTCGCACTGCGAGAAAGATGTATGGTCGGTCCACTGCGCCGAGGCGGATGCGCCTTGCACGAGTAATGCGAGAGCCAAGAGAGTGCGGCGGAGCGGAGAGAAGCGAATGGTCATTTATTGCCTTTTAGGAATGAGACGAGTTGTCGGACAGCCTTGCCACGGTGACTAATGCGGTTTTTGTCAGAAAGATTCATCTCGGCAAAAGATGCTCCGCCAAAGCCTTGCGGCTCAAAGACAGGATCATAGCCGAAGCCCTCAGAGCCATGGCGCGCAGTGGCTATGGATCCCTCGCAGACGCCGTGGAAGAGCGTCTCGGTGCCATCCTCGGCAATGTGGGCGATGACAGTGCGGAAACGCGCGGTACGCAGAGACGCATTGGCAAGCGCAGTCAAGAGTTTGTCCATATTCTTGTCCGGGTCGCACTCCTCGCCAGCATAGCGCGCAGTCATGACCCCGGGCTCACCGCCGAGTGCGTCTACCTCCAGTCCGGTGTCATCCGCAAAGCAGGCCTTGCCGGTAATCTCATGGAGGAAGCGGGCCTTGATGAGCGCGTTACCCTCAATTGTTTGGGCCGTCTCGGGTATGTCAACCATCACGCCGGCGTCATCGAGCGTCAGGAGAGCATAGTCGTCCGACAGCATTTGCGCAATCTCGCGCGCCTTGTTTCGGTTGTGGGTGGCGAAAAGAAGTTCGTTGGGCATGGCAACGTAGAGCTTAGGTTAATAAGGTGTGATAAGCGAGGAAAAAGAAGCCGCGCTCCGCCCAGTGGAAGAGGGCGGGGGCGCAGCTCAGGAGTATCGTGTAAGGGGATGGGGAGTCGAGGCTCAGCCTCAGATATTAGAAGTTCGAGTAGACGAGCTTGACATCGGTCCTCGGGTTGACGACGAAGACAGGGATGCCGGCGTGGTTGGCAATGATGGTCTGCTCGTAGGCGCCCAGGATATAGTCGTGGAAGGCGATATCGCGGGTGGTGGTGATCATGATGATGTCCATCTTGTTATCCACGCAGTGCTTGAGGCTCTGCTCCATGAACGAGCCCTTCTCGTCGACCCACTCGACAGTGCAGTCGATGTCATGGTCCTCAAGGTAGTGCTTGCAGAAATTCATGTTGGCGCGGGTAGGGTTGTCATACATTGGCCCATTGCCCTGCTGACCGAAGAGGACGACCTTGATCTTGTTGATGTAGGAGAGGATGGGGAGCCATTTGAGCTTCTCCTTGCTCTCAATCTTATAGTCGACAGGGAAGAGGATCTTGGTGGGGGTAGAGTACTCGGGATCCTTCTGGACGATGAGGTAAGGCACGTGGCAGCCGACGATGACCTTGAGAGCCCAGCTGCCTGTAATCTTTTGCATACCCTTCATGCCATGTGTGCCCATGACGACGAAGGCGCTATTCTGCTCGGCCACAACCTCGTTGATGGTGGTGAAGATGCTGCCCTCGCGGACAATGTAGCGGACTTGGCAGTTCTCGTCTTGAGCGAACTGCGCGGCTACACCCTCGAGTTTCTGGGCAGCCTCGGCCGACTGGGACTCCTTCTTGACAATGTGGAGGAGGATGACCTCGGCTTTCATGTTACGAGCGATGTGCGAAGCGTGCTTCACGGCGCAATCAGCGCGCTCTGTGAAGTCATAAGGGACAATAATGTTCTCCATAGAGTTATCCATGACTAAAGGATTAATTTGGACGTTTTTTATTTTGGGATATTCTCGGTTCGTGCCAATAATGTCAGGCGAAGAGGGTTCATGCGGAAACCCTTGCCTCATTCTTGTCGTAAAATAATTTAATGCTTAAAATTAGTTCATATTTATCTGAAAAAAAAGTAAATTGCATAAAATTCACAATAGCAGGGATGTCATCGACTTCAAACGACGGGCGAGACCCGTCCTCGCCAGGTAAAGAGGTGAGAAATGTCGCATTAGCGTTGCTCGCGGCGCTATGCGCAGTTGTGGCTTCATGCCCCGAAGCCGAGGCGGAGCAGACGCAAGGCGACGAGATTATCAAAGTAGACGCCAGCGGTTTGGCCATGGGCGAGAGGGACACGACCATCACCTTCCACTCGGCCTTATCGCTTGTGGAGTTTGACGTCACGAACACCTTCCGCCCGCCATATAAGTTGCGATTGACATCATCGGAGGGAGACACGCTGCTGGAGGCCAGCATAAACATTCCGTCCATACCTGTCGCTGCCGAGGACAGGGGCGGTTGTCTGGAGGTGACGTCGGCCGACGGGCGCGTGATGCGGCTGCACCTTGCGCAAGAGCCTCCCGAGAAGCCATGGGGCGCCATCATTGCCATACTGGCGGTCATAGGCGCGGCGATAGGCTTCATCTGGTACTTTTTGCGCAAGCAGCGCAAAAAACTTGAGGAGACCAGGAAAGAGATTGAAGAACAGGGCCGCAAACACACCCGCAAATATAATTTCGCCACTGTCCTTTTCACCGACATACAGGGATTTACGCGCATAGCTGAGCATCTCAATCCGGAGCAGCTGGTTGACGAGCTTGACCGGTATTTCATCTACTTTGACGAGCTGGTGGACCGATATGGCGTTGAGAAGATAAAGACCATAGGCGACGCGTATATGTGCGCGGGCGGCGTCCCGGACACAGACAGCGCCAATCCAATCGAGGTGACGCTGGTCGGGTTGGGCATGATAGACTACGTCAACAGCCGTCGTGCGGCGGACAAGGGATTTTGGAACATCCGCGTCGGCATAAACACGGGTCCTGTCGTGTCTGCCCACTTGGGTAACATCAAGAGAGCCTTTGACATTTGGGGAGACACAGTCAACACCGCCTCGCGAATGGAGAGTGGAGGTGAGCCTGGGCGAGTGAACGTGAGCGACAACACGTATCAGAAGATACGCGACTACTTCGAGTGCGAGTATCGCGGCAAGATGCCCGTAAAATATAAAGGCGAGATTGACATGTATTTCGTCAACCGCCTCAAAGAGGAGTATTGCGTTCCCGGCACCACATGCCAGCCCAACCCGCTGTTGCTGCGCAAGATGCAGATCTTACGCATACACGACTTTGAGCAGCGAGTGCGCGACACACTGCTGAAAGGAGCGCACCCCAACACGACGAAGCGCATGGACGCCTTTTTGGCGCGGGTGGCCACACTCTACACGATGGAGCGCATGACTGACGAGGAGGTTGCAGTTTGCGGAGTGGCAGCCATATTCATTTTCGTCAAGCTCAACTTCCCTAAAGACAACGAGATATCTGGCAAATCCGAGAGTGGTGAGAATATGCGCAAGATGCACTTGACGGACGCGTTGCAAGAGACGGTCCGCCGAGTAGTCCAGCACGTAATAGCCCATCGCCCGCCCGAAGACAGGATGGAGGAAGTTTTGTGCGACGCGCTGAACGAGATTTACGGTCACAAGGACATTATACCGCTGCTGCTTGACCTCTATGACGAGAAAGTGGCATGCGGCCAAGAGCGGCACTCTCGCAACGCATGGCTTGCGAAACAGAGGGACCAGATAGCCGGGTTCTCATTTTTCACCGACTCGGCACGCCGTCTGAGCGAGGTCCCCAAAGCCAAACAGATTGAGGCCATTGACATGGTCCTGACACTCTGAGACAAGCCGACGCAAACCATAAAACGCAATTGGGCGGTTTGCACGGTGAAGGCCGAAGAGAAAAAGCGAAGCCCGGGAATGAGATTTTCCATTCCAGGGCTTCGCTTGTATAATAAGGTAATTAGACTCAGAAGAAAATAAGCTCGCCTATGTTATAACCATAGCGTGAGGTTATGTTGAGCAAAGCCTCCTGCCTGTAGGCGTATTGGAAACAATAGCGAGTCTCAATGTAGAGGTCAGTACCCTCGACATGATAGAGATCCGTATCAATCTTAGTGACCTTGACATCATAGCGTCCCACGTTGAGCTCAGTCTTGAAGAGAACAGTCTTGACATCCTCGACCACGGACCCATTTCGCTTAATGGCCTTGGCGTCCCCCTTAATCTCCTGTCCCTCATAGACAGCCGCCACATTATATGTGCTGCTTCCCGAATTGCCAGTCGAGAATGATGAGAAGAGCAGAACCGCCATGACGCAGCAGACAATGTTCCACCCCACCCTTGCAAACCGGTTGCGAAAATCCATGATTGACAGAATAGAGATTTCTTTTCGAGGAGCAACATCAGCCACAATCAGAAAGGCGGCCGCGCACTGAACTGATCAGCAGGCGATAGTCTCCTCCTGGTTTTGTTTAATGGAGTCGTAGACCTCCTTGGTCAAACTCTCATAGCTCTCAGTAGAGTTTTTGGGGTAGACGGGGGGGAGGAACTCCACTTGCACCCTGTGGGGGCGGGGGATCTTACTACCCTTGGGCATTGCCTGGAAAGCGCCTTTTATTGACACTGGCACCACTGGGACATTAAGTTCCTTGCTGAGAATGGCGAAAGTCTTCTTGAACTCGCCAAGTTTGCCATCCGGGGTGCGCGTGCCCTCAGGGAAGATGATAATGTTCTTCTTTTTCTTGAGAGCCTCGCCCATTTTCTGGATAGACTCCTTGAGGTTGCTCATGTCCATGACGATGACATTGTGTGTCGCAGCCATGAACTTGACAAATGGTTGGCGGATGTGCTGCTCCTTGGCGTAGAAATAGGTGTTCTTGATGTCGCGGTATTTGAGGAACGACATGACGAAGAGGCCGTCAAGGAAACTCTGGTGGTTGGGGGCGATGATGACAGGGCCATCAGGGATTTGCTCCGCGCCCTTGCCCTTCAGCTTGAAATAGAGTTTGAAGAAGGGTTGGGAGAGAAGGATGAAGAGGCGGCCCGTGAACCAGGTCTGCGGCAGCTTGAGAGTGGTGTGCTCGCGAAGAATCTTCTTCCAGTCAATCTTCTCGACCTGTATCTTGGTCTTGGTCTCAGCCACATAGTCGGCCATCTCGCTCACGCTCTTGAAAGCGGAGAGCTGATCTGTCGTCACATCGAGACCGAAACTTGAATTGATGAAGACCTGCAGACCGACCTTATCGAGAGAGTCGAAGGCGAGGTCGAGCTCAATATGGCTATCGGGTTTAACCCTGCAGACCTTCTCAGTCTCAATGTATTTCTTGATTATCTTATACTCGTCGCTCATGGCCTCGTCGACCACCTCAGGCTGCGCGGCGGCAGTGGCGTCATCAACCAAAAGGCTCTTGAGCTTGAAACGCTGAATCTTGTCAAGACGCGTGCGCGGGAGGTCGCCACGATAGATTTTGACATTGAAAATCTTCTTATAGGCAGCCGCGTCGGCGTTATACTTCTCAAGCACCTCCCACTTGACCTTCTGCTCAATCTCGGCGTCGGACAGCGAGTTAGCGAGGGCGGGAGTCGGGACGATTATTGCCACGAGGGCGTCATCCTTTTCAGTGACGGCGGCCTCCTTGACAATGTCCTGAAAGAGCTCGAGGTGTTGCTCAATCTCGGTGGGATTGACATTCTTTCCGTTGGAGAGGACGATAATCTCCTTGCGGCGGCCTGTGACGACGACACGTCCGTTGTCATCAATATACCCCAGGTCGCCAGTGTAGATCCATCCGTCACGGACCACCTCGGCAGTCTCCTCGGGGCGGCCGTAGTAGCCCTGCATTATATTCTTGCCGCGGGCGACAATCTCGCCGTCGCGGATTTCAACCTCGCAACCAGGCACAGGCTGTCCCGAGGCACCCGGTTTGATGTCATCGGGGCGGGTGAAGGCGATCATCGGGGCGCACTCGGTCATTCCGTAGCCCTCGAGCACATCGAGGCCAAGCGTCTTCATCTTTTGAGCGACAGCGGGGTCGAGAGCGGCGCCACCTGAGACAAAATATTTCATCTTGCCGCCCATCATCTTGCGGATGGAGCTGAAGACGAGGCGCGATAGCGAGCGGCTGCCGACCTTGTCGCACAGTTTATAGAGTGCGCGGGTGTACCACTTGGCGTTAATCTTGCCGCTGATGCCCTTGGTGAGCATGGCCCACAGGCGAGGGACGCCGATGATGATGCCGACCTTGCCATCTGCTAGAGTCTTCATGAGGTCTGGGGCGCTCATGCTGGGGCAGAAAGCCACACTTCCGCCTGTGACAAAAGGAGCCACAAGGGTTGCTATGAGCGGCAGGATGTGATGGCACGGCAAGAGAACCATGGTGCGGACATCGGGCGTGAAGATGGGCACACCCTTGCTGACAGAATCTATGTTGAAATAGAAATTCTCAAAGGAGAGCATGACACCCTTGGGGCTGCCCGTAGTACCGCTCGTGTAGATGATGACGCAAGTGTCGTTGAGGTCATACTCGATGTGCGCCGGGGCGGAATTCGTGGGAGCGTTCTCCATTTCGGATGTCATGACGACAACCTGCTGATTTCCGCCTGCTTTCTCCACAGCCTCGCGAGCCACGGCCTCACATTTCTCTGAAGTCCAAATGGTTGTGGGTGTGCAGTCATTGAGCACATAAGCCAGTTCGGCGGCCGACGAAGAGCAGTCGACCGGCACGGCTATGCCCCGGTTGACCCATGTAGCGAAGAGGGCGTAGGCGAAGGCGGGACGGTTCTCAGAAAATATGACGACTCTGCTATGCCTCTCGAAGTGGCAGGCTGCGGCGAAATCGGAGATGCGCGAAAGCATTTCGCTATAGCTTATCTCATGATCGGCAGTCCATATGGCCGTCTTATGATGATCAGTAATCATTATTAGGAGTTTTGAAATGGCGCACCCGCAGAAGGTATCAACGTTATTACCAAGGGATTACGCCCGACGCCATTCTCAACATTTTCTCTTGGGAGAACCACGCCTTGTGTACGCAAATATACTTATTATTTGCTTTAGTCAAGCCATGCCGCAATGGCCTTAAATATATTTTTGAAGATATATAACTTAATGTTACAATTGGCAGAACAAGCTAACAACGCCTCGCGATGATAGCCTCGGCCGATTGCAGGTCCTCGGGAGTTGTCAGTTTGATGTTTCCGACCAATCCGGGGCAGAGCGACACAGCCAATCCATTGCTCTCCACGACGCTGGCGTCGTCAGTGAAAAGGGGTGAGTATGGTTGGCGATAAGCGTCACGGATTATATCAGACGAGAAGACTTGCGGAGTCTGCACCATCATGACAGTGGAGCGGTCCACGGCATGGCTGCCAGCGGCATCGACAATCCGCACAGACTCGACTGAGGGCAGCACGGGGATGGCGGTGCCGTGAAGGAGAGCCTCAGCGTATACAGACTTGATGAAATCGGGCGTGACGAGCGGGCGCACGCCGTCATGAACCCCCACGAGGCTCTCACCGCGCCACAAAGCAAGTCCATTGGAGACACTCTCATGGCGGGTCTTGCCTCCGAAAGCCACATCGACATCCACGCCAAGATTCTCTGCGCGGCACAAGTCATTCCATGTGGACATCTGCGCCTCGGGCAAAACAAGCACCACCCGCATGCCTGGTACGGCTGCGAAAGCCCTGATGGTCCGGAAAAGCACAGGCGAGCCAGCCAAGGGCAGGAATTGCTTCGGTATGGCCGACCTCATGCGCGAGCCGCTCCCGCCAGCTACTATAATGGCGAGTTTAGAGACTGAATCAATTGGGGCAGTGGCAGTTGACATGAGACAAGAGATTATTGTTCAGAACACGGGCCTCATCATGACAAAATTCATCACTATGCCCATGACGGCTACGCCGAGCATATATCCGGCGAAAAGTTGAAGCGGAGTGTGAGCCTCCTCATAGAGCCTCGTCCAGCCAGTCAGGCCAGCCGCGATAAAAGCGACAGCCGCTATGAGAGAGAAATCCTGATGATAGCAGATGCCCAAGACAGTGACGAAAGAGAGAAAGGCGCCAGAGCCAATGGCGTGGAGGCTAATCTTCCAGAAGAAAGAGCAGAACGCTGCCACGAAAAGAGCGATGGACTCGCCGCACAGCATGCCGGCGACAGGCCTCGGCACCTTGCTGATGAGAAAAAGCAGAGAACCGCCGATGACCACGGCCGAGCAGAGAAGAGGCTCCACCCTCTCGCGGGCAGTGGGCATCTCAAGGTCAGTCACCCGGCCCGAGAGGATGAACACGCCGATGGCAGCCAAGGGGATGAGGCAGGCGAAGACGCCGACCAGAACCATGGTCTGGATGTTGAGGCCCAGCGACATGTTGGAATAGGGTGTTGGCGTGTAGAGCACCAGCAGCGAGCAGTAGACAGGCATGAGCAGAGGGTGAAGCAAAATGGTCACAACTCTGGATAATATGTCAGGGATTCGCATAACTGTTTCTATAATTTTAAAAGACTTAGGAGCTTCCGCCCTGCCCTATAGTGCTTTGCGGAGGCGTGCGACGGGGATGCCGAGCTGCTCACGATATTTGGCCACAGTCCGCCTCGCGATCTGGTAGTTTTTTTGAGCCAGGATCTCGACCAGCTTCTCGTCCGTCAGAGGGGCACGCTTGTCCTCGGCATCTACCGCGTCGCGCAGGATACTCTTAACCTCGCGGGTGGAGACGTCGTCGCCGTCAGCGTTTTGGACAGCCTCTGAGAAGAAATATTTGAGGGGGAAGATGCCGAAGGGCGTTTGCGCGTATTTGCTGTTTGAGACACGCGAGATGGTGGAGACATCGAGGCCTGTGCGGTCAGCGATATCCTTAAGCACCATGGGTTTGAGTTTAGTCTCATCGCCATCGATGAAATAGTCGCCTTGATAATCCATGATGGCTTGCATGACGAGCGTCAGGGTGTTGCGCCTCTGCTTGACGGCATCAATGAACCATTGGGCTGACTTAATCTTGTCGCGCACGAAAGTGGCGGCATCGCGCTGCTCGCGGCTCAGATTATCCTTGTTGCTGGCGTATTCGCGCAACATGCTCGAATAAGAATCAGAGATTTTCAGCTCGGGCTCGCCACGTCTTGAGAGGTGGAAACTCAATTCACCATTATCATAATCCACTATGAAATCGGGCATGACGTGCTGCGCCTGCCTTGCCGCCCCGCCACTGTAGGCGCTGCCAGGCTTGGGGTTGAGGTGGAGAATGATGTCGATGGCAGCCTTAAGCTCGTCATCGGATATTTGGAGGCGGCGCATCACCTTGTCATAGTGATGCTTGGAGAAGTCCTCGAAGCAGAGGTCGATGACATTGATGGCGTTTGTCACGTCCTGCGTCGGCTTGCGGGCCTTGCGCAGTTGGAGGAGGAGGCACTCGCGGAGGTCGCGCGCCCCGACTCCCGGGGGGTCCATCTGCTGGACGGCGGTGAGCACCTTGCGCACCTCGTCATCCGAGACATCCTCATTTATGGCGAAAGAGATGTCGTCAGCGATATTCTCGACATCGCGGCGCAGATAGCCGTCCTCGTCGATGTTGCCGATGACGTATTTGGCTATCTGAGTCTGCCGCTCGTCAAAATCGCAAAGGCCGACCTGCTCCTCAAGGTGCTCATAGAAAGAGGATGCCTCGGAATAGGGCACACTCTCCTTTCTGTCATCATCGGAGTAGTTGTTGGCTTGAAGCTTATATGCCGGGATGTCCTCATTGAGCAGATAGCCCTCGATGGTTCCGTCCTCGGGCTCCTGATCCTTGGCCGCGTTTATTTGCGGCTCGGGCGGCATCTCCTCATCTTTTTTCCTTGTAGCCTCCTCATCGACCTCAAGCACAGGGTTGGCCTCAACCTCCTCTTTTATGCGTTGCTCCATCTGGGCTGTGGGAATTTCCAACAGCTTGACGAGCTGGATTTGCATTGGGGATAATTTCTGCTGCAGTTTGAGCTGCATGCTTTGACTGATGGCCATGTGATAGTAGTAGGTGTAGGTTACAGGGGAGACAGATGGAGACTCCCACACAATATTAATGAAAATTTTGCTTAGCGACAAGCCACGTTGCGTCTCAACTGAATAAGTCGCCGCGGCAGGACAAGGCAAAAATCAAGCCAAAGTCAAAAAACCGTCAGAATCGGCCACCGGGACAGTGGAGAGGGCGTTAATCTGGTCGAGGCAAATCTCGACATCCTTGACATAGCCCTTAGCGAGGAGCCGCCCCAGATGGACAGAGCGTGAAATGACAGACTTGTCCCCCGCGCCATCGCCTCGCAAAAGGTGTATGGCCACAGCGCTGTCAGACACAAGTGAGATCTCCTCACTTGCCATGACATGGTCCACCATCCATGCGGCGCAGACGCAGTCCTCAAGGGTCAGCTTGCCATAATTGCCAGAGCAGATGAAGACAATCTTGTCCGCATGGCAGAAATGTGCAGCCGCGAGAGCCGCGCTCGCCACGGCGTCCATGTTGAGCAGGGAAGCGGCAAAGAGGCGGAGGGCCTGCGACGCGTTTCGCAAAGCCACGGTGCCATTGGTGGTGGTAATGATGACGGACTTGCCAGCGACCGCCTCGGGCGTGTAATCTTGTGGCGAGTTGCCGAGGTCGAAGCCGGGTATGCGGTCGGCATTCCTCTCACCGCCAAGGATGACGTTGCCGCGTCCCACCCTCTCGGCCACAGCGAACCCCTCCTCGGGGGTCAGGACCGGGATGACATTGACGGCGCCATTGTTAACCGCCATGGAGATGACACTCGTGGCGCGCAGCACATCAATGGCCACGGCCACAGAGCGTGAGAAATCATAGCCCTCGGCAGCCTGAGCCGTGGGCAGAATGTCAACTTTTACCATTGCCGAATGTGGAGATGGGAGGGAGCCTTAGAACGTGAAAGCCACTCGAGCGCCAATGCCCTCCTGAGTACTGAGAGCTGGCGACCAGTTAATGGCCAAATCGTCCGACACGTCGAAATTAAAAAAGTGAGCATCGACGCACGCGTCAACAATCTGCACTACATAGAGGCCCACCATGCCGAAGATTGAGAGGTCGCGATATCGCCTGTAGTAATCCTTCTTGCGCTTGAGCGAGCTTTGGAACCAGGACTTATACGTGCCATTCACCTGCTCCTCAGTCAGGTGCGCGCGTTCCACGAAATACATATAGCTCTTGTTGTTAGGGTCGCCCAAGAGGAAGTCGCGGTACGCGTTGCTGTAGCGCTTGAGGTACTTATTGTTGAAATGGATGGCGTAGCCGAGGGCTGCGGCTCCTCCGTAGAGGATGGGGAGTTTCCAATATTTGCCGTTGTAAATCTGGCCGAGGCCTGGGAGTATGGCGGCATACATGGTGGCCGTGTGTGGCGAGTGGCCGAGAGCACCGACGTGGACAGACGGGATGAGCCTCACAGTCTCGCCATTGACAAGCACGAGGGTGTCTGACAAGACGACAAGCTGTGGAGGCACGCCCTCAAGCTCAGTGTCGGCCACCATGACGACCGACGAGTCCGACACCTCAATTATGTTGGGGTCACCCACATCTTGCGCCCAGACGCCCTCCCGCCCGGCGATGATAGCCAGGAGGAAGAGCGTCATGAGTCGGGCTACGGTGCTAAGAAACTTTGGCATCGTCTGATTTTATCTCTGTCGGGCCGTGTCGAGAATCTCCATAATCTTCTCGAGTTCCTCGGCCGTGGCGAAGGGGATGGTTATCTTACCCTTGCCCTTGTCGTTGCAGGCGAGGCTGACCTTGGTGCCGAAATAAGTGGAGAGCTGCGCACCGAGAGCTTTGTACTCCTCGGGGGTCTGCGTCTTGGGCTTAGGGGCAGTCTTTTTGCTGTCATCGCCCTCCTGCTCTTGGTCAGAGGGGTGGTAGTTAGGGTCGTTATATTCTCGGACCATCTCCTCGATTCGGCGCACCGAGTAACCCTGCTCGACAGTCTCGCGGAAGAGCATGAGCTGAGTGTCCTCATCCTCTACGCCCATGATGGCGCGGGCGTGTCCCATGCTGATGAGCTTGTCGCGAAGTCCGTTTTGGATATCCTCGGGGAGTTTGAGCAGTCGGAGATAGTTGGTGACGGTGGAGCGTTTCTTGCCCACCTGGTCAGCGAGCGTCTCCTGCGTCAGATTACACTCCGAGATGAGCCTCTGGTAGCTGAGGGCCTCCTCGATGGGGTTGAGATCCTGACGTTGGATATTCTCGATGAGGGCGACGGCGAGCATCTTGTCGTCATCGACCTCGCGGATGTAGGCGGGGACAGCCTTGAGGCCGGCCAGCTTTGCCGCGCGGAAACGCCTCTCGCCCGCCACAATCTGATAGCGGCCTCCGTCGCCATTCTTGCGAAGCGTGAGGGGCGTGACAATTCCGTAGTTGAGGATGGAGGTTGCCAGTTCCTCAAGCTCCTCTTCCTTGAACTCGGTTCGGGGCTGCCAGGGGTTTACGTCAATAAGGTCGAGGTCGATCTGGTCCACGGCGGCGGCAGTCTGCGGAGCTTTCTCCACAGCCTCGTCACCGAGGAGGGCGCCGAGGCCCTTGCCCAATCCGTGACCCAGTCCGTTCATTTTTGCCATTGTGTGGTTTTAGTCTGTTAAAAAGTGGAGTGGGGTGGGGTGGTTACTTGGCCTTTGCGGCGTTGCGGTCCAGAAGTTCACGGGCCAGGTTGAGGTAGTTCTGCGCACCCTTGCTGGCCGCGTCATAGCTGATGGCAGCCTGACCGTGGCTGGGAGCCTCGGAGAGTCGCACATTGCGGGCGATGAGAGTGTTGAAAACCATATCCTGGAAGTGACGCTTGACCTCGTCGAGCACCTGGTTGGAGAGTGTTGTGCGCGAGTCATACATGGTGAGGAGGAAGCCCTCGATCTCGAGCTGCGGGTTGAGCCTCTTCTGAATGATCTTGATGGTGTTGAGGAGCTTGCCGAGACCCTCGAGGGCGAAATACTCGCACTGGACCGGGATGATGATGGAGTCAGACGCGGTGAGCGCGTTGACCGTGATGAGTCCGAGCGAGGGGCTGCAATCGATAAAGATGTAGTCGAAATCGTCACGGAGCTTGTCGACCATGCGCTTCATGGTCTTCTCGCGGTCGCTCATGTTCAGCATCTCGATCTCGGCACCGACGAGGTCGATGTGAGAGGGTAGGATGTAGAGGTTATCGATCTCGCACTTGAGCACGGCGGTCTTCGGGTCGACATCGTTCACCATGCACTCGTAGATGGTGGTCTTCATCTCCCTGACATCGAAGCCAAGGCCAGACGTGGAGTTTGCCTGCGCGTCGGCATCGATGATGAGAACTTTCTTCTCGAGAACTGCGAGGCTGGCTCCGAGGTTGATGGCCGTTGTGGTCTTGCCCACGCCGCCCTTCTGGTTGGCTATTGAAATGACTCTTGCCATTATTATCGATTTAGATACTTTTATCGTCTTGGATTGATAAGCACAAAGATACACTTTTCATGCGATACGGCAAGAATGTTCCACGACGGCAAACGAAGCGCAGCCCGTCAGCTCAGAGCTATAAATCAATCAATTAAGCCGCCCCTTTTATCCATTTAGGCATGTTCCACGAATTATAAACAATCGGCTACTAACAAGTGTTGATAACTTTTGCTCGCAATAAAAGCATGAAAATCAGCATCATAAGCAGAAGAGGAATACGCTGTCGAAGAAATTGCTGACAGGTAGGTGTTGATAACATTGAATGGCTTGGGCAAAGCATATAAAATATGCGGACATACTATTAGAAACCAGACATTTAGGCGAACAGGGCATTCACATGTCGCACGTGCTCGACACGATTATGTCAGCAAAAAGAGATACCTTAGTAACAGAATGCCGCCCGAAAAAGAGACGGCAACGAAAAATGAAGCAAGAGACAAAGACAACCATAAAGCCGGCAACCCAAACGCCTGGCTCCGGCTTCAATGCGCAAAGGAGGCCGGTCGAGACTGAGGCATGAGCATTACACTGACAATCCTGTTTTCAATGGTGCCGTATGCCGCAGCCGTGCTGTTGTGCGCAGGCATATTCACATGGCGTTCATGCGCCAAACGCAAAGGCACAGGTGGAGACGACACTGCCGATGCGCAGCGGCCGCTGACCATAGTGATCTGCGTGGCGGAGGCTGATGCGCAGGAGTGCGCGGGCAACATGAACTCTGTGTCGTCCTCATTGGGCAGCGAAGACAGGGTTATAATTGTGGCTGACCACGTCAGCGAGGAGTCGCTCGCAATGCTGAAAGAGAAGGAGACGTCGGACCCGCGATTCAAAGTCATGGAGAACCGAGGCCAACGGGGCAAAAAACATGCGCAGCGCATGGGGGTGGAAGAGGCAGACACAGAGGCTATTGTTGCAATAGACGCAGACTGCCGTGTGGGAATCCACTTCGCGGAAGCAATCCGAGAAGTCATATCACATTGCTCGCACGGGAATTACATGCTCCTGCTGCCAGTCGAGATGAAAGGAGATGGCGACCTCTTCTGTAGCCTGATGGAGATGGAATTCGGATGTCTGCAAGTGGTCACAGCCGGAACCGCCATGATGGGGCGGCCATCAATGGCCAACGGGGCGGGCATGGCATTTAGCCGCACGATGTTCACGGAGCATGACTCGAAAACCGAATATGCCTCGGGCGATGACATGTTCCTATTGGAATATGCTATAAAAACGGGCTGCGTGGTGAGATACGTATGCGACAGGCGGACCTTGGTATCCACCAGCGCGCCAACTTCAATCGCGGCCTACCTGCGTCAGCGCACCCGTTGGCTTGCCAAGGCAGGCGGGTTCAGGTCTCCCAACGTCATCACATTGGCCATCATTGTATTTGTGGCTGTCATGTCGTGGCCCGCGGCCGTGGTATGCGCCTCGGCGGGTTGGATGACGTGGTGGGGAGTGGCAGCCGCCTTTTGCGCCAAATTGGCAGTAGACGCCACGGCATGCGGGGCATGGCTATGTTTCAGGCATGGCACTCGCGGGCTCTCCAAACTTTGGATGGCTGTACCGCTCGAAATCCTATACCCTGTGATGACACTGACAGTCACATTGCGAGCCATTGCCGCTCCAAGAGACAGGTGGTGAGACAAGACAAAAAGCGCACCCGGCAAATGGTTTCCCAATTTGCCGGGTGCGCTTTTATTATTTGTAGTCAGACGCTTGGCGGGCCGACTATTTCTTTATTTCAATCGTCTTGACGACATGGGCAGGGTTGCCCACCGCCACGGAATTGGCCGGAATATCCTTCACAACGACACTGCCAGCCCCGATGACACAATTGTCGCCAATGGTGACGCCGGGGCAGACTGTCACGCCGCCGCCAATCCAGACGTTGTTGCCAATAGTGATTGGCTCGGCCCACTCAATGGCATTGTTACGCTCCTCAGGTTCGAGGGGGTGGCACGGGGTGTAGAGCCCCACATTAGGTCCGATAAAGACATGGTCGCCAATGGTTATTGGCGCGGAATCCATAATGACAAGGTTGTAATTCGAGAAGAAATCCTCGCCTATGGTGGTGTTGCATCCATAATCAGCGAAGAAAGGCTGCTCGATGAGGAAGCGTTGACCTATCTTGCCGACAAGACGCCGGATGACAGTCTCACGCCCCTCAATGTCAGAGGGGTGCAGGTTATTATACTCATGGGCGGCCGCCTTGGCATAGTTGAGCTTGGCGCGCAATTCATCATCTTTCAGGCTGTACTTCTGGCCTGAAATCATTTTTTCGTAGTTGGTCACGACAAAAAAGGGAAAAGATGTTGACTATAAATCAATCAGCTAAGGAGCATATCCACCTCGGCACTGAGCGGGCCACCACCATCAGACTCGGCCCTCCACAGCCCGCGCTCAATGAGATGCCTCTTGAGAATGAGGAAATAGGTGAGGGGGAACTCGCCGGTCTGCCACTGCTGATTGTAGTTGAGGAGACCGAACTGCTTGATGAAAACGTCCAACCCACCCACAATGCAGGCCACGAAGTCAGTCAGGTCGCACTCGCCATTCGCAATCTCCACCTCGTCATCGCCAAAGAACTCACAAGACTGGGTGACACGAATGGTGAGGAGGCCGTCTTGCGCCACATTGAGAGTCCAGTTGTAGCTCTCGTTCTCGGAGTACCAGGTGAAGGCGGCAGTGTTGCTGCCCTCCCAGAGTTGCGAGGGGTTAGTCAGCATGGACGCGACAGCGCTGAGCATATCACCGAGGGGATTGCACACGTTGCTGAGTTCAAAATCAGACTCGATGCCATCCACCGTGTAATGCGCCACAGCGGTGCCCGGCTCACCCAGGCTATATGTGAATGTCTGCTGACTTATGCGGGACATTTCAAACTTTTAAAGCCTAAAGTTATCAAAATGGACAATACGCCCAAACTATTTAAGGCTAAAAAATTTCAGAAAAGGAAGCGGCCGAGTCAAGGCGTCGTCAAGCGATGGGCCTCGCATAGTCATTGACATCCTTGGCGGTAATGTCTCCGGCCGACAAAATGGTCAACCTCTCAATGACATTGCGGAACTCGCGGATATTGCCCGTCCAGTTGATTTTCTTAAGAGCCTCGATGGCGTCCTCGGATATGCCCTTTTGCGCCACGCCGAGTTCTTGTGAGACAGACTCGAGGAAATAGTTGGCGAGCATGGGGATGTCATCGACCCTCTCATTGAGAGACGGGACGTTGATAATGATGACACTGAGGCGGTGGTAAAGGTCCTCACGGAAATTGCCGGCCTTAATCTCCTCAGCGAGATTTTTATTTGTCGCGGCCAGGACGCGGACGTCGACCTTTATGTCCTTGTCGCCGCCCACGCGGGTAATGGTGTTCTCCTGCAAGGCGCGCAGCACCTTGGCCTGCGCGGCGAGACTCATGTCTCCGATCTCATCAAGGAAGAGCGTGCCGCCCTCAGCCTGCTCGAACTTGCCGATGCGTTGTTTCACGGCCGAGGTGAAAGAGCCCTTCTCGTGGCCAAATAGCTCGCTCTCGATCAGCTCGCCCGGGATGGCAGCGCAGTTGACCTCGACAAAAGGCGCCTTGGCGCGTCGGCTGTTATTGTGGAGCGCTCGGGCCACGAGCTCCTTGCCCGTTCCGTTGCCGCCCATGATGAGCACGCGCGCGTCCGTGGCAGCCACACGGTCAATCATGTCGCGCACCTTGCGCATAGGCTCCGAGTCGCCAATCATGTCATACTTGTGCTCAATCTTTTTCTTGAGAGCCTTGTTATCGACGACGAGGGCGCCCTTCTCAACCGCGTTCTTGATGGTTATGAGGAGGCGATTGAGGTCGAGAGGCTTTTGAATGAAGTCATAGGCACCTTTCTTGATGCTCTCGACAGCCGTGTCGATGTCGCCATGGCCTGAAATCATGATGACAGGGCAGTCAGGCCTTGTCTCCATAATCTTGTCAAGCACCTCCATGCCGTCCATGTTGGGCATTTTGATGTCAGTCAAGACCACGTCGAAAGTATCAGCCCCGAAGGCAGCGACACCTTGCGCGCCATCCTCGGCGAGGACTACGGTGTGACCCTCCATTTCGAGGATATCCTTGAGCGTGGAGCGGATGCTCCTCTGATCGTCAATTACTAAGATTTTAGACATGTGGTTGCAGTGTGTTGAATTAGTTGTTTGCCAATTGGTAAATGGCGCCCTGCTTGAGGGCGAAACCACATTGGTAGAGGCGCTCAATCCTCATCTCTGTCAAGACGAAATTGATGAAGATGGCGCCCGGCACGATAAGGTCGATTCGAGACTGGTCCATGTGCCCCATCGCCTTGCGCTGCTCGGCTGTCGAATTGATAATCTTGCGGTAGACCTCCTCGAAGCTCGGCATAGGGATCTCGTAGGACGTGGAGAGGGCCACATTGAGGAGAGGGTGGTTGCGGTCGGCCACGAGAGCCGCCACGGTATCAAACGAGCCAGAGGTGCCAACGAGAGTCGACGCGGGGAAGCTTCGGATGGCGTCATAGAGGCTTGCGCCCTCCTGTGACAGGCCTTGGCGTATATAGGCCTCGATGGCCATAATCTCCTTGTGCGTGATGGGGTCGGAGGGGTTGAACTTGTCCAAGATGCGCGCCATGCCGAGCTCATAGCTGTGAGCCCAGGCCACGCCGTCCTTGTTGGCGATGACGAACTCGCAACTGCCGCCACCGATATCGAGGATCAGGACGCGCTCGCGCCCGAGTGGCATGACCTGCTTGACGCCGTCGAAAATCATCTGCGCCTCCTCGGCCCCCGTTATGACATGGATGCCGAAGCCATATTTGTCCTCGACAGCCTTCGAGAACTCATCCGCATTGGCGGCGCAGCGCATGGCGGAAGTGCCAATGGCCACAATCTTGTCCACCTTGCCGAGCGAGGCGAGCGTCCGCATGTGGGCATCAATCGCGTCGAGTCCGCGTTTCATGGCCTCGGGCGTTATAATTCCGTCATTGATGCCGCCTTTGCCAAGGCGAGCCGTCACTTTGGTGCTGCTGATGATGTTATACGAGCCGTCGGGACGCGTGTCCGCCACAAGGAGGTTTATCGTGTTGGTCCCTATATCGATTATGGCTACTCTCATTGTGAGTTAATTAGTTCAACATAAGTGGGTTGGGGATGGGAAGACAAAGCCTCACGCGTCGAGCGTGAAACGGTCTCTCCTATCCTCGCCGCGCACGGGGCTGGCACCTTTGCGCGCCTCGGCCTCGACCTCATCAACGGTTGAGGGGAGTCGGCGGTCACCGAGAAGTCGGCATCCGTCAGCAGTAATGAGAAGGTCGTCCTCAATCCTTATGCCGCCGAAGTCCTTATATGATTCCAGCCTACCGAAGTTGATGAAATCGTCGTGCGTATGAGCGGCGGCCCAGCGGTCGATGAGCTCGGGGATGAAATAGATGCCGGGCTCGTCGGTCACGCAGAAGCCGGGCTGGAGGCGTCGGCCCAGGCGGAGGGCGGAGAGTCCGAACTGGCTGCTGCGGCTCACCTCGTCGTCATAGCCGACAAAGTCCTCGCCATAGCTCTCCATGTCGTGGACATCGAGGCCCATCATGTGGCCAATGCCGTGGGGCATGAACATGGCGTGCGCTCCTGCGGCCACAGCCTCGTCGGTGTCACCCTTCATGAGGCCGATGCCCTTGAGACCCTCCACAATGGTGCGGCAGGCCAAGAGGTGCATGTCCTTATAGAACACACCAGGCTTAGACGCCGCGGCAACCGCGTCGTTGGCTGCGAGAACGACCTCGTAGACCTCCTTTTGGCGCGCTGTGAAACGTCCGCCCACAGGCGTGGTGCGCGTGTTGTCAGTCGCGTAGTGGTTGGCGCTCTCACATCCGGCGTCGACAAGCAGGAGCTGACCAGCCTCAAGACGGTGAATGTAGCCATGGTTGTGAAGCGTCTCGCCATGGACAGTGCATATGCTGGGGAAAGAGATGGGGCCGCCGCCGAGCAGAGCCTCCTTGTCCAACTGCGCCATGACGTCATTCTCGGTATAACCCTCGTAGGCCATGCGCATGGCCGCCGTGTGCATGTTATAGCCGAACGCCATCTGCCTGTCAATATCCTCTATCTCGCAAGCCTCCTTGACAGAGCGGAGCTTGACGAGAGCCTTGACCAGATCGGCGGAGCGGTTAGCCACCACTTGCGCGGGCGTCATGGAGAGGAGGTCACCGATGCGGATGGTGGTCTCTCCGCGGTATGGCGGGACGTAGTGCACCTTTCGGCCGGAGGCGGTGGCACGCTTCATCATCTCGGGCAGAGCGGCGCATGGCTTGGTGATGGACACGCCGACCTCAGCCGCGCGGTCTGCCACTGACGGCATAGGGCCAGTCCAGACGATGTCATCCATGCTGAGCTCATCGGCAAAGATGACAGTCTCGCCCGACGCGGTGTCGATTGTCGCCGCCAAGCCCGGGGTGTCAAGGCCGAAGAGGTAGAGGAAAGTACTATCCTGGCGAAAACGGTACTGGTTGTCGCGATAGTTGAACGCCGCGTCGTCGTTGCCGACGAAGAGCAGGAGGCTGTCCGGCATCATGTCGGCCAGGCGCTGCCTGCGGCTCGTGTAAGTCTCTTTGCTAAACATTACTGCGTGTGTAAGTCTTTTATCATCAGTTGGACGACAGAGCGGCCGCGGTAAATGTTGCGGTCGACGGTGAAGCACACGTCAAAACTCTTGTCGCCATCTATCATTTTATACATTTCACCCAACCCGAAGCCGACACCCGAGCGCACGGCCCGTCCGTCGGACTCGATCATGTCGAGCTTGAGGTGCTGCCGCGCGTGGCCGAAGACCTTAGACGTGCTGTAGTCATAGACGTCCCGCGTCACGAAGACCGGCCTCCTGTTGCCAGGGCCGAAGGGCTCCATCAGCTCGAGTTCGGACACAAGGGCGCGGTTTATATCCGCCAAGCGGACTTCAAGGTCAACGTCAATCTGGTGCTTTGGCGCCTCAAGCGGCATGTTGGCATCGACATATTTGCCGAATTTCCGCCTGAAAGCCTGGACATTGGCAACCTTGAGGGTTAGTCCGGCGGCATAGGTGTGGCCGCCGAAGTCCTCAATTATCTCGGAGCATGACTCGATTGCCCTGTAGAGGTCGAAGCCCTCGACAGATCTGGCGCTGCCCGTGGCCATGTCCGGGTCGGTCTTGGACCGGGTGAGGATGACAGCGGGTCGGAGGAACGCCTCGCTGAGACGTGACGCCACGATGCCGATGACGCCCTTGTTCCAGGCCGGTCGGTAGAGGACGATGGCGTTGGCGTCTCTCATCTCGTCGCTCGCGTCAATCATGTCCATGGCCTCACGCGTAATCTCACGGTCGAGGTCTTTCCGCTCGTCATTACTGTCATCGATGGCACGACTGATGGCGTCGGCCTCAGCCTTGTCAGTCGAGATGAGGAGTCGGACGGCGTCGCCACCACTTTTCATTCGGCCAGCCGCGTTGATGCGCGGCCCGATCTTGAAAACGATGTCCGCCACCGTCGCATGGCCCGCCACCACGCCCGAGACATCCATTATGGACTTGAGGCCCACGCTGGGGCGCGAGTTGAGACGCTCGATGCCGTAGCGGGCGAACACCCTGTTCTCGCCGACCATGGGGACAATATCTGACGCAATGCTGACCACGAGCATGTCCAAGTACTCCGTTAGGAGGTTGAGGTCGAGGCCGAGGCTTTGGTAGAGGGCCTCCATGAGCTTATAGCCCACGCCACAGCCAGACAGGTTCTTGTCGGGATAGGGACACCCCGGGCGTTTGGGGTCGAGGCAAGCCACCACATCAGGGATTTGGTCTCCAGCCACGTGGTGGTCGCAGATGATGAAGTCGAGCCCCAGGGACTTGGCCTCTCGCATCATGTCGACGGCCTTGATGCCGCAATCGAGCGCAATAGTGAGCGAATAGCCGCCATCACGAGCGTACTCGACGCCTTGGCTTGAGATCCCGTAGCCCTCGTTGAACCTGTCGGGGATGTAGAACCCGAGGCGGTCATCACTCCCCTCGATGTGGCGTAAAGCCTTATATACAAGGGCTACGGCAGTAGTGCCGTCCACGTCATAATCACCGTAGACGAGAATTCTCTCGCCGCCGTATATGGCCTGGCGGACACGCTCCACGGCCTTGTCCATGTCCAGCATCAGATAGGGGTCGTGAAGTTGGTTGAGGGTGGGATGGAGAAAGGACTCGGCCTCATCCGGGCTTCGCACACCCCTCTGTATCAGAAGACTGGAAGTGACGAAAGACAAGCCCGTCTGGCGGGACAACTGTTCCACCTCCTCGCGCTTGGGCCGCGGCTCTATATTCCAAGTCTTCTTCATTGTATACAAATATACTCGTTATTCCTAATATAGACAAATCAAAAATAGCGCGAGTTTTCAACCATCCCCTTTTTCTCAAGCCGGCCACGTCAGGGCACTCAAGCCAAATGTACATTTTTAGCCGCTTTTGGCTCGCCACGCTTGTTTCAGCCGAAAAGGTTCTTTAAATTTGAGTAATCATTTTTACCAAAAGAAAAACTCTTTTCCCCCACATATGTTGCCGATAAAAGCCTTAGTCCTTCCGGCGCTAGCCTTTGTCGCCGGCATCCTGCCAGCGGCCGCTCAAAGCACGGCCAGACCTGACAGCATTGTCTGCCGCGACGCGGAGGGGCATGTCATCTCGCGCTCCGTATTCTCACGACAGGGCAACATCGAGACTGAAGACCGTTACCGACCGGACTCCGAGCATAGGCACATCCGAATACGCACTGTATACGACAGCCGCGGCAACACGTCGTCCGAGACAAGCTATTCACTCGACGCGAAAGCCGGAGCGTGGGTCATGGACGAGAGGACCGACTACTCGCACGATGTTTTGGGGCGCATGGTTCAAAAAACATCGCATTGCCGCACCGGGCTCCACACAAGAACGACATACTCATACGACGCCAGCGGCAGACTTTTGACAGAAGTCATGCTCAGGTGGAACGTTGACGACAACGAGTGGGACCCCGTGAAAAAATACGAGTACGCCTACTCATACGACCGCATGCCACTCGACACGCGCGAATATGTGTTGCGCAGCCACTACCACTGGGCGAGCGACGCCGAGGGATGGGTGAGGCAGTCCGGCCGCGAGAGTTGGGACTATGACATGCGAGGCCGCGTGACGTCGCGCTGCACACAAGAGGACAATGGGGAAAGAGACGCACGGTGCACGACATACGACTACTCACCCGACGGGCTGCTGACAGAAGCCACGACAACAACTTACGAAACGGGCGGGGTGGCGCAGGCGCAGAAAGAGACATTCACCTACGATTCTGACAACAGGGTGTCCACCCACAGAACCTACGGACGGGACGGGGCTCTCGCCTCGGAGGAGACGCACTATTACGCCAAGTCGCCCCGCCGACCCAAAGCCACACGCGAGGCGAGGCTTGACAGCGCGGTAGTCACATCGGCAACGGGCGAGCCATTGACCCGACGCGTCTTCGCCTACGACGGCAAGGGGCGGCGAGCCGCCATTTGCACACAAACCCATAGGCTCGGCACATGGACGGACTCCGTCTCCGTGGCATACACTTTCGACGCTACAGGGGGTAAGAGGTACGAGAACATTGTGATATACAAGGCCGAGGGGCAGCCCGAGATTCATGAGATTTTGACCGTAAGGGAGAATATCCTTGACGAGAAAGGAAGGCCCGCGGCAAGCTACGCATATGCGGCCAACGCGAATGGAGACTTGCGGCTGTCTGAGTTTTTGCAATATGACAACACTTATGACGCCGAGGGCAGGTTAGCCTCGGCCGTGACAATTGGCGAAAACGGAAGAATAGACTCGACTGCCTACGCCTACGACATAGTCAACAGATATGAAGCAAAAGTCGAAGACACCGGCGCCACGTGCAACTTGCTGAGCCGGGCCTGGATGCGCATATCTGGCCTTTTCGCTCGCATAGGGGCGGAGGCAGACACAGTGGCCGTGAAGGAGACTGTGGCGTCATCGGCCGCAGAGAAAGTGGCCTACTCGTGGAATGGGGAGCGCTGGCTGCCACGGGAAAAGGCGGTCTACACATTCGATGAATATGCAAGACCGCGAGAGACAGAGCATTACACTTATGACGCACAGGCGGCCGCGTGGACGCCTACCAAGAAAGAGGTTTTCGAGACATCGAACAACCTCACAAAGAGCAGGATTGGCTACGCGTACAACACACAAAGCATGACCTTTGAAGTCTCAGAGAGAGAAAATCTCCACTATTATTAATTTTTATCTCTTCAGACGCTGCTTATTCGGTTTGTATTGCATAAATTTGCGCATCGAATGAATAAAAATGCAGCGAACAAACAACCACGCTAAAGCTAAAAGACTCGAAGTAATAGAGTCAATTGTCCGAGAAGTAGCGATTGACGGCCAAGAGCAACTCCTGAAACTACTGAGGGACAAGGGTTTCTCTGTCACCCAGGCCACATTGTCGCGAGACTTCAATGAGCTCAAGATAGTCAAAGTCCCAGATGGCGACGGAGGCTACCGCTACATGCCCCACCCGCAGTCCACCCCGACGGAGCCGCGGCCCACCGGACTGGTGAGCGTAGAGGTCTCAGGCCAGATGGCAGTCCTCCGCACACGGCCAGGCTACGCCAGCGCGATGGCCGCCAACATAGACGACGTGCGCCTGAAAGACGTGATGGGCACCATAGCCGGCGACGACACCGTCCTCATAATCCTCCGCGAGGGGCTGCCGAAAGAGACATTCATGACGGAGCTCGCAACGATAGTGCCAGACGCCCCGCAGAAAATCATTTAGACAAAAGAACATACATAACACCACTCTCCCCTTCAGAGAAAGAAAATGAGCAGTAAGGACGACAAGAAGTTCCCCGACCTCAGAGTGGTCGTGGCCACCGAGGAGCACCTCGGTTATGTCGACGAGATTCTCCAGACCATAACGGCAGCCGCCAAAGTGCGCGGCACCGGCATTGCCAAGCGAAACCCCGGATACGTAAAGCAGAAGATGCGCGAGGGCAAGGCTGTCATAGCCCTCGACGGCGAGACCTTCGCCGGGTTCAGCTACATTGAGACATGGGGCGGCAAGCACTACGTGACCACCTCGGGCCTCATTGTCCGCGACGAGTATCGCGGCTGCGGCCTCTCGCGACGGATCAAGCACATGACTTTCACTCTGGCTCGCCTTAGATGGCCCCACGCCAAGATATTCAGCCTCACATCGGGAGCCGCGGTCATGAAGCTCAACACGGACCACGGCTACGTCCCCGTGACCTTCGCCCAGCTAACCGACGACGAGACCTTCTGGAAAGGCTGCGAGGGCTGCATCAACCACGACATCCTGGTACGCACAGGCCGGCGTTACTGCGTCTGCACAGGCATGCTCTACGACCCCGACCGCGCCCGCAGCGTGCGAGACGCCGACGAGGAGCTGGCCAACGACCCTGGCGTGGTGGACCGCATCATGGAGGCGTTCCCCAACGGTTTCCCCAAAGAGGAATAGGGCGGCGAGAGACAAAGTCTGCCCACTTGTCGCTATATTTGCAGACAGGGCAAAAGAAAAAGTAAACTAAGAAATTATCATATTAGAGATATGGATGCTAAAAAGAAAGTAGTAGTCGCCTTCAGTGGCGGACTCGACACCTCGTTCACCGTGATGTACCTTGCCAAAGAGAAGGGCTATGAGGTCTATGCGGCCTGCGCCAACACGGGCGGCTTCAGCCCCGAGCAGCTCAAGGCTAACGAGGAGAACGCGTATAAACTGGGAGCCAAGGAGTATGTGACACTTGACGTCACCCACGAGTACTACGACAAGAGCATCCGCTATATGATTTTCGGCAACGTGCTGCGCAACAACACCTACCCGATATCAGTCAGCTCGGAGCGCATTTTCCAGGGCATGGCCATAGCCCGCTACGCAAAGAAGATTGGCGCCCAGGCTATCGCCCACGGCTCGACCGGAGCGGGCAACGACCAGGTGCGTTTTGACATGACATTCCTCGTCATGGCTCCCGAGATGGAGATTATCACCCTGACGCGAGACATGGCCCTGACCCGCCAATATGAGGTCGACTATCTCAACAACCACGGCTTCAAGGCAGACTTCGCCAAGCTCAAGTACTCGTATAACGTTGGCATCTGGGGCACCAGCATCTGCGGCGGCGAGATTTTGGACAGCGCGCAGGGGCTTCCCGAGTCAGCTTACCTGAAGCAGGTTGAGAAGAGCGGCGAGGAGGAGATAAAGATCGAGTTCGAGAAAGGCGAGATTTCCGCTGTCAACGGCGAGAAGTTCACTGACAAGATCAAGGCCATCCAGAAGATTGAGAGCATAGCCGCGCCCTATGGCATTGGCCGCGACATGCATGTAGGCGACACCATCATAGGCATCAAGGGACGCGTCGGCTTCGAGGCAGCAGCCCCCATGCTCATCATCGCGGCTCACCGCTTCTTGGAGAAATACACGCTCTCCAAGTGGCAGCAGTATTGGAAGGACCAGGTGGCCAACTGGTATGGCATGTTCCTCCATGAGAGCCAATATCTTGAGCCTGTGATGCGCGACATTGAGGCCATGCTCGAGGAGAGCCAGCGCAACGTGACCGGCACCGCCATCATGAAGCTCCGCCCCCACTGCTTCGAGACCGTGGGCGTTGACTCAAAGAACGACCTCGTCAAGAACAAGTTCGGCGAATATGGCGAGATGCAGAAGGGATGGACAAGCGAGGACGCCAAGGGCTTCATCAAGGTCCTCTCAACACCTCTCCGCGCATACTACAGCAACCACAAAGACGAGGGCGAGAAACTCGAAAAAGAACTCTAACCCCCGAAAGAGAACAAGTCGGCGGCAAGGCGAGCCATTGAGGATAATCAATGGCCCGCAAGTGTCGCCACTTCCGCCAAACCCTTTATGATACAAGTAGGAATAATAGGAGCCGCCGGATATACCGGAGGCGAACTGATACGCATCCTTATCAACCATCCGTGGGCCAACATACTTTTCGCGCAGAGCGAGAGCCATGCCGGCGAGCCTGTGTGGAGCGCCCACCACGACCTGATTGGCGAGACGACACTCACATTCAGTGCCGACGCCCCCGTCAACACTGCCGACGTCATCTTCCTCTGCATGGGTCACGGCAAGAGCCGCGGATATGTGGACAAGCTGCCTAAGGACTTCAACGGCAAGATTATAGACCTCTCAAACGACTTCCGCCTTCAGGATTCCGCATGCGGGTTTGTATATGGTCTGCCAGAGGCCTTCAGGCGCGAGATCAAGGCGGCTGACCGCATCGCCAACCCCGGCTGCTTCGCCACGAGCATCCAGTTGGCCCTTCTGCCCATGGCCAAGCTTGACAAGCTCGGCGAGGTTCACGTCACCGGCATCACCGGATCGACGGGAGCGGGACAGAAGCCGAGCGAGACAACCCACTTCAGCTGGCGCGACGGCAACCTCTCATGCTACAAAGCCTTCACCCACCAGCACTTAGGCGAAGTGAACGAGACCCTGTCTCGATTGGCCCCACACTACAAAGGCAACCTCAACTTCGTGCCGGTGCGCGGATGCCACACTCGCGGCATAATGAGCTCAGTCTATTTTGACTGCGACCTGGACGAGGCGGATGCGGTAGAAGTCTATAAGAAGTATTACAAAGACGAGCCATTCGTCAACGTTGTAGACTTCAACCCGGACCTCAAGATGGTTGTCAACACCAACAAGTGCGTCCTCTACGTCAAGAAATACGGCACCAAGCTCCACGTTGTTTCCTTCATAGACAACCTTGTCAAGGGTGCCGCCGGTCAGGCTGTCGAGAACATGAACCTGCTCTTCGGTCTGCCCGAGAACACGGGACTCAACATGAAGCCGAGCGGCTTCTAAAAAACAAGATGTCGGCGGCAAGCCCGCTGGCAAAGACATTGATACCAATATGAATCTTTTCGACGTATATAGCCTCTTTGACGTCGTCCCCGCCAAGGCCAAGGGTTGCCACGTGTGGGACGACAAGGGCGTTGAGTACCTTGACCTTTACGGAGGTCACGCCGTCATATCGATAGGCCACTCACACCCCAAGTATATCAAGGCCATCACCGACCAGGTGAACAACATAGCCTTCTACTCCAACAGCGTAATCAACCCTCTGCAGTCTGTCTTAGCGCAGAAGATTGGCAAATTGAGCGGCTATCCTGACTACAGCCTATTCTTGATTAACAGCGGAGCCGAGGCAAATGAGAACTGCCTCAAATTAGCCTCGTTCGCCACCGGCCGCAAGAAGATGGTCGCCTTCCGCCGCAGTTTCCACGGCCGCACAAGCGGTGCTGTGGCCGTCACCGACAACCCGAAGATCAACTCGCCTTTCAACTTGCAGCACGAGGTGTGCTGGGCTGAGCTGAACGACCTGAAATCGGTGGCGCAATATGTCGAGAAAGATGACATCGCAGCCGTCATAATAGAGGGCGTCCAAGGTTGCGGTGGCATCCACATCCCTGACGCGCAGTTCATGAAGGATCTTCTGGAGCTCTGCCACGCGCATGGGACCAAACTGATTGTGGACGAGATACAGAGCGGATATGGCCGAACAGGTAAGTTCTTCGCTCACCAGCATTTCGGCATCCGCCCAGACATTATCTCAATGGCCAAGGGCATTGCGAATGGCTTCCCCGTGGGAGCTGTGCTGATAAGCCCCGAGTTTGAGGCTGTCAAGGGCATGCTTGGCACCACATTCGGTGGCAACTATCTTGGCATGGCGGCAGCAATAGCCGTTGCCGACGTGTATGAGGAAGAGGGTCTTGAGAAGAACGCCGAGGAGGTTGGCAAATACATCCTCGACGAGCTTGAGAAGATGGACTTTGGCGGCCGCGTGAAAGAAATCCGCGGCATCGGCATGATGATTGGCATCGAGTTTAATGAGCCAGTCTCCCCAATCCGCCAAAAGCTGCTCTACGAGCACCACATCTTCACAGGCGTGGCGGGTCAGAACATGGTTCGCATACTGCCACCTCTCTGCCTTTCAAAGGGCGAAGTTGACCAATTCATTACGGCCCTCAAGGCTGTAATGAGTGGCAAGTAGAGCTACAGGGGGGAAAGAAGAACAGCCTCAACACTAAAAAGTGAAAGGGGACTCCATGACACACCAGACGAGTCGAGCGACGCCATTCGTGGCTGCTCGACTCGTATTTTTCTTTTTAGTCCTTTTAGCGTCCCCCCACACCGCGATCTTGGCGCAAGTGGAGGCGGACACATCAGCGACAGTTGACAGCAAACCCACACTGTTTAAATGGGTTGACGCCAAAATAAACGACATGGAGCGTGGTGAAAAGATTGACACCGCGTACATTGCCAGGCTGCCGCAACGATGGAAATTCAAAGTGTCCACGCTCTCCTCGTTAGCGACGTTTGACGGCCACTCAAAGAATGACACCATTGAGACGAGATTCGACCTGAGCACCCAGATGCAGCAATCGGTGGGCCTCAACGTAAGTTACAGGGGTTTCTCCGCCGGATATTCATTTGTGGTTCACAATGGGCGCAAAGACAATGAATTTGCCCTGAACCTATATGGCAACCGGTTTGGCGTAGACTTCATGTACCGATATAGCAGGTCCTATGAAGGCCATTTCGACTTCAGCAAAGGCGGAAGTGAGTATGAGGTGGATGTGAACGAGAGACAGGTGACTTCTGAATTGATAGGAGCCGACGCCTATTACGTTTTCCAGTCGAGACGCTTCTCCTATCCGGCCGCCTTCACACAATCTTACATTCAAAGACGGAGCGCGGGCAGCATAATTTCCGGGGCATCCTACTCGCGGATGCGGCTCACGACATCATTGGCGGACTCGGTGTCGGCATCGGCAAAAATCTCGGCATTATATCTTGGCGCCGGCTATGCATATAACTTCTGTCCGCGAAAATGGTTAGTGCACCTCTCGGCGATATATTTCGTGTCAGTTTACACACACGACAAGGAGCGCCTTGCGGGCCATGACATCCGAAAAGAGGATTGGGAGATGTTCTCTAACCTCCACATGGTCGCCCGCATGGCTGTCGTGCGGCATTGGGAGAGGCTCTTTTTCGGCTTTTCGTGCGTCATCAACCAATACACATCGGGTTCAACAAAAAGTCTGAGGCTTGAAGAGACTGGCGTGAGGATAGAGATGGCGGCGGGAATTAGAATTCCATAGGCTTCACATAGTCAACGTTAGCCGCGACTCACAAAAACCGTCATATTCCCCAAAAGCAAAAATGCGCCCCCGTTCCTCTTCGCTTGAGGAACGGGGGCGTTTTTATTATTGCGTGAAAATCGGCAGACAATCCTGTTGTCGTGATTGCCAACCCCATGTTGGCTTAGAAGTCGCGATATTGAGGGTTCTTGCGGCTGTCCACGGCTATGCACTCCATCTCGATGAGCCAAGCTGGCCTGCAGACGGGAGCGAGAGTGATGACATAGGGGGTGCTGGGGAAACGCTCGGCAAACATCTTGTTGACGACAGCGAAATCGGCCGTGTCGCGGAGATAGACAACAATCTGCATGATGTCATCCATGCCCATGCCGCCCTCCTCAAGGAGCTTCTCCACATTCTCCCACATACGCAGAGTCTGGTTGCGTATGTCACCGATATGGAGGACGTTACCCTTATTGTCGATAGACGCGGTGCCAGAGATGTAGATGTGTCCGCGGTCGCCATATTCAACCAGCGTGCCTCGCTCAAAAGTCACGCCATACTCAATAGTCTTGTTGAGATGCGAGAGAGCGTAGAGATACCTCTGCTGCTGAGGCTCGAAGCCGACAAGCGAGCACGTCCCGAGCTGAATGATGGCCTTCGGGTCGGCAGGCAGACCGCCGATGCCGGTGGAGGACACGTAGTGCGTCTGGGGGGTCAGTCCGTTGGCGAGGAAATTCTCCTTGCGCGCTTTGACCATTCCTGCGTATTGGATGTCGACGTCGCGAACATAGAACCAGGTTCGGATGCAGTTGGCCTCAATGGTGGCTCCGTGCGACGCGAGCATGTCCTCATACTTCTCAAGGAGGTATTTGGTCTGTGCGGCCGAGTCGCCCTCGGGCGTGGTCATTCCCATCTCCCACAATTGCTTGTAGCCGTTATGGTCAACCTCGATGACGCCATTGTTATTTGTCATTGAGACACCTTTCTCAGCATAAATCCAGAGTGCGACCTTGCTGCCGTCAAGCGGAGGCTGCTGAATGAAAGAGACACTCGCGTCGCCCAAGTCAGTCATGAGCGGCACCTGATTATACGCGTCAGAGAGGAAGTAGCGTTTGAAGACTACACAAGCTCCCTGAAATTGTGGCAACCCAAGTAGCAAAGTCTCAGCCTTGAGAAGCCGAGGATATTGGTCGGCGAAAAGCTCGCCGCGCGGCTCAACATGGAGAATGGCGTGATATTCGGCCACGCCGTTCTCCGGCTCGAAAGAGGAGAGGCCCACGGAGACCCCGAGATCCTCCCATTGGTATGTGTTGAACTGTCTCATCTGTTATTGGTTTTCATTTGTCGCGTCAATGACTAATTCTTGGCGCCTTCATCTATCCACCCCTTAATGAGCTCGGGCAGATATTTGACATCATCCTCGACAAAAATGCCGGGGTGAGAGTAATGCAGGCTCGTGCTGCCAGAGGTTATCACCTGATAGAGAAAACTCTTAGAGGCGTCGCCAGGGCAAACGAGCAGGGAGTCCGTGCTCTTGGAAGAATAGGTGTTGACAAGTCTGTCGTAGACGTCGTCTGCGGCAAGGTTAAGCCCGGCGGCAGGCCTGTCGCCCTGATGGCACATGACGCAATTGGTGTTTGAGCCATGAAAGACAGCGGTCTTGACAGCGCCAAAGGGACTTGCGTCGAACTCGCCAAGGTTAATCTTAATGGTATCCGCGGCATCGTGGTTAGACTCGATGTCAACAGAATAGAGCGTAGCGATACGCTGACGGAGGACATTGACGACTGCGAACTCAACATGCTCGGTGCCGTCGGGAATACCCGCAAGGAGTATGGTGTCAGCCACACCCTTGTCAGCATGCGCCTGGAGGTCCTTCTGGATTACGGAATAACGGCTGTCGTCATTGAAGCCGGCAAGAGCGACCTTATAAGACGAGCCCCACTGGTCAAGGCCGTGGAAGGTGGCGATAAGCTGCGCCTTGTAAGTTTTTGATGAATCGACATAGACGGGGTCAGTCACACTCCCGTCATCGCAAGACGCGAAAAGGACGGCAGACGCGAAGACCGCGGACAAAATACAAGAATGTCTCATATAAACTTTATGAGTCTCAGAATGGATATATAATCCGGCAAAGAGGACAGGTAGTGAATGTGCTTAGAAAGTGTACTGGAGCATAACGCAAGCGCTCTGCTTGGCGATGCCGAGGTCATCGTTGTCGCGGTCAAGCTGGGTCTTGTGCCCGGTTCGGCCAACAAACTGGTAGACGCCAGAGAGTTTAAGCCCGGAGTTGCGGATGAAATAGTTGAAGCCGACAGCGGGAGTGTTGAGGATGCCATCAGTGTTAGACCCGTTGCGATCCATGAAATCGTAGCGAGCGACCACCTGCCACTGGTTGGCTACGAAATAGCCGGCCTGGACATAGCCGCCCCAGAAGTTGTAAGTCTCGTCAATCTTCTGACGCTCTGTGAAGCCCACGTGCATGAGGTAGGCCTCGGCGCCGATGAAGAGACGCTTGTGAAGCCAAGAGAACTCAAAGCCGGCACGGGTGTCATTGGTGCTCTCGCTCTCGCTCTCAACATTGATGCTGCCAGAGAGCGCAATCTCAAGTTTATTCTCATTGAGCATCTTAGAGTTGCCCTGCGTGCGCGGCATAGTGCCGTAGGGATGCCAAGAGAGTCGGCCCGCATAGAGGAGCGATGGGATGTGCCAATCGTCAGAGAAAGTCTTTGTCGCGCTGTTAGAGCCGGAGCCATTGCCATTGAAGAAGCCCACCTCATAGCCGAAAGAGGGGCAGCCTATGTTGCCGTGGAGCATGACGCCGAGGTCGAAGCCAGTACCGATTTTCGGGTTGACGGCGTTGAGCGAATAAGGCATGATGACAGTGGAAGTCAGCGAGATGGGGAGGATTGGCATCATCGTCTCGCCAAGGGTTGTGAGGTAGGCGCTTGTGAACGGAGTCTTGAACTTACCGACCTTGACAGCGAAGCCGTCAGCCACGCTGACATCAAACCAGGCCTGCTGGAGGATATTGGCACCCGATGCCGCGGCATTGACAGAGAGGTTGTAAGTGATGTGGTTGAAAGCCTTGCCAGTGAAGCCGAGCACCGCATAGGGGATTGCGAAACCGCTGTTGGCCACATTGTCCTGATTGTAGGCCTTGTCAAGACCCTCGTCATCGTAGTAGTTGAAGTTGGCCGTGGTCTGAATCATCAGATAGGGCTTGAAAGAGAAGCGCTTGTCGGCGCTCTCAATCTGAAACATACGGTCGGAGCCGATGGTGACGACACCGTTATCGGCATCAAACTTGGGTGCTTGCTCAGCGGGCTGCTGCTCCTGAGCCATGAGGCTTTGAGATGCGAGTGCCGCAATGGCGGCGATATATAAAGATTTCATCTTATGTTATGTATTCTTTTTCATGTCCCTTCCCGGTCTGCGGCAAAGATCAAGCGAGCTTGGCTTTGCTCATGAGGTGAAACGAAAAGTGGCGGACTGTTGTTATACGTCTTGTTAGACTATGACTCGAAACTGAGTGTTTAAAGCGAGTTGAGGAATTTAAGGAGAGCCTGACGGTCAGCGTGGTCCATGTTCATGAAGAGGTTGCGTGAAGCAAGTCCCTCGCCGCCGTGCCAGAGGATGGCCTCAGTGAGGTTGCGAGCGCGTCCGTCATGCAGGAAGAACGTGTGACCATTGACCTTATATTGCAAGCCGATGCCCCAGAGAGGCGTAGTGCGCCACTCGTTGCCGCGGGCCATTCCGCTTGTGTAATTATCATTAAGTCCGACGCCCATAATCTCCGAGCCCATGTCATGGAGCAGGAAGTCCGAATAGGGGTGGATGGTCTGCGAGCCGAGCCAAGGGAGCTCAGTTCCGGCAAGAAGCGTAGCGCCGCGCGCACGGGTGTGGAGTGTTGTGACGTGGCAGAGATGACATTTTGCCTGATAGAACATCTTCTCGCCACGAGCCACAGCCTCGCGCTCAGTCATGGTCTCGGTGGTGCCGTCGCTGTGTGTCAGGGTGACCTCTGTCGTAGTGCTTCCTTTGCGGCGGGCAGGAACACCGAGTCCGTGGAGATAGAGATCCACGCACTCCATGTCCTCAGTCGAGACATCGAGCTGATCATAGGTAAGGCCCATCATAGACCCCTCAGTCATCTGGCTCTGCCCCTCGCAAATCTCCTCAGGGTAGCGCGAGTTAGTAGCACCCATGTCGCTTGAGAATCCGAGCTCGACAGTAAGGTCAAGGTGCTGCGCCTTGTTGCCCGAAAGACCGACACCTGTGACGCCCTTCTCCGTTATGTAGTTGACACGGCCAGAGATGCCGTACTCGGGGTAGTTGCTTTGCGCCGCAAGTTTCTCAATCTCCTCACGGTCAATAGCCATCATCTGACCCATGCCGACGTGCCTCAGCGGGATTCGGACCGTGCAGAACAAGTCCTCGGGCTGGATGTCGACATATTTGTTTTGCACGCCGTCCCACATCTGCTTATACCAGTCAACAATGGTATAGTTGGGGTGAGCGAGCTCATACTCCTCGCCGTCGGGGAAAGTGCCTTTCTCGTAATCGTAGCGGACCTCGAGCTTACCCTCGGGTGTCACGCCATAGATGGTCTGGTCGTGAAGTACTCGGCCGTAGTCCTGGAAGAAGACGCCGTTTTTGCGAGAGACGTAGACGAGCATGGAAGACATGCCGTTTGTACCCGAGCCATAGACTGGCGTCCCATCCTCGTCAGTGCCAATCTGATTCCATGTGCCTGGCGACGTGCGGCCAGCGTTCTTGTGGCACGATGCGCAGGAGTAGCCGGCATAAACAGGACCGTAGTTGTCCGTCACATTGTCATAGAGGCGGTTGCCCGTCTGAAAACGCTTGGCATAGGTCCCAGAGAGCCACTCCGCGTCAATATCGTAGGCCTTGCTGGAGTTGTAGAAGATAGTGGAAGTACCAGCCGAGAGACAATAATTCTCCAAGTCGCGAGAATGCTCGGCCATGAAGTTGTCCAACCCCTCAGTGTCCTCATCGCAGGCAGAGAGCGAGAGTAACGAGATGGAGGCGACTGTTAGCGACAAATATTTCATTGCCTGTTAGATATAAAACACAAAAACAATTTTAAACCACAATGTGAAGGGGGAGGGACTGACGTCCCTCCACCTTCACCAATGCTATTGGACTGACACGCGCAAGCCGACAGGCTTGAGGCGCGCCATCCGAGAGCGCTAATTTACGCTATAACATCCTAATAGATAGAGCGAGCCTTGCCGTCCTTGAAGATAAGGAACTCCATGGTGTGGAAGCCGCGAAGAGCCTGCTTAGCAGCAATATCCTCATTATCCTCATCATACTCACCTTCCCAACCGAGGTCATCGAACTTGCCACTCTTAATGAGGTTCTCGATGCCATCCTGATCGAGAGGCCAAGAGTCCATGTTAGGATCGAGACCGCGGTCAGAGACGGGGCCGAAGAGGAAAGCCTCACTGGTCTCCCATGGCTGACGGGCAGCGAGCCAAGCGACAGCGCAAGCCTCGATGGTGATTGCAGAAGGAGCCTTGGCGAAAGCCTGAGCTGCTGCGAGGAGAGCGGTGTTGCCGGCTACGAGGTTCTTATAGGTTGGGAGGACAACGTCATCAACATAGTCAGTGATAGCCTGAGCAAGCTTGGTCTTGTCGAGTTTCTCACCAGCTGCCTTGAGAGAAGAGAGGGTCTCATTCAACTCAGCGCAGGCTGACTGAGCAGCCTTAGCCTCATCGCTGTTGATGTGGTTGCGGAAAGGTTGGGGAATGGCGAGAATCTTATTGTATGCATTGTTGATAGCGTCAACGACCTTGGTGTCGAGGTCAGCGTCAACAGCCTTGACGAGGGCTGAGATAGAGGACTCCGCAACAGTGCCATCGAGAGAGCCGTAGTAAGAGTTACGGATGGAGAGGATGTTGTTGCTGTAGTCATCACGAGAGTGCCAGCTGTACCAAGACTCGACAGCGAGGACGGCCTTAGTATACTGACCTGACTCCCACTTGTTGAGAGGGTCACCAATCTTCGACTCGCCAACCTCATTTGCGATATCCTTGCAACCCTCAACAATCTGGTCGAAAGACTCAAGAGCGTCTTGAGACTTGAAATAGTCAGCATAGCTGGTTGAGATGTGGTCGCCCTTGACAGTCCAGTCGGTGTAGAGGGTGGTGGCATCGCTCACGAGGAGCTTGCCAACAACAGTCATGTAATTGCCCCAAGCTGTGACATTTGCGGTGTCACCCGAGGTGTAGATATCCACTGACGTGATTTCGACACCGTTGCTGTCTGCAGGGTCGTCATCATCATCGCAAGCCGTGAAAGAGACTGCGACGAGGGCAGCCATGGCGGCGAAAGAAAGGAACTTCTTGTTCATCTGAATAACTTGTTTTTGTGTTATGGGTTCGTTATCTGAATAACTTTTTTCTTGGTAAGTGAGCAAGGACTACTTCTTGCAGAACCAGCCGACATAAGCTATGCCGATGGAGAACTCATTCTCGTTGTGGTAGTCAGTACTCTCAAAAGGCTTATTGGTCCCGATGTGGCGGGTTGTGCAGTCGGCCTTGACAACAAGGTTTGGCAAAGCGAACCAGTTGAGACCTGCAGTCCATTTTGCCACTTGGCAACGGAGGTCGCCGCGTCCGCCAGACTCGAGATACTCCTGTGGGTTGTAATACTCATATCGGGCGAAGGGGTAGAAGACTGGCCCGCGAGAGCCGCGATAGAAGATATTCTTGAGATTTGCGCCGACCTCGACACCATAGGCCATCGCGGTCTCAGCCACAGGGCGCTCTGTGCCATGATGGTAGCTGCTCTTGTTGGAGAGGGTCACGGCCGAAATCTTGGTTGAGTTCTCAAGATTGCCTCTCAGATAATTAGCGCGAACCGTGATGTAGGGGTTCTTATACTGCGCATCGAAAGACCAGATTGTCAGATGGCTCTTGCCGCAGCTTGAGTACTTATATACCTTGTCGGCGTTCTTGGTGACGTCATTGACAAAATAGATTGAGGCTCCGACACGAAGGCCAGGGACGCCAGTCCAGTTGACACGGCCGACATAGGCTGGAGATGAGAAATTGTCAACCTCGAAAAGGCCCTGCTTGCCGCCGCCTACCCAGTTGTCGCGGCCGAAGCCGTCAGGATTGAGACCAGCCACAACCATCACCTCGTAGTTAAACTTGGCGCGGAAAGCGCCGAAATCGCCAAAGAAAGAGAGACCCGTCTCATGCCATGTGGAGGGGATGATGGTAGTCTCGCCCTCGGGGCGCGAGGTGCCGAAGAAGTTTATAGGCTCGTGGTTGAAGTTCGTCAAACCGACAGGGACAATCATATGTCCGACCCTTATATTGAATGGGCGGACGATGTAGCGTGTGATGTGGAACTGCTCAAGGGCGACCTCGCCACCGCTCTCCATCTCAGTCTCATACTCAAGGTTCTCAGTGCGCTCAAGCTCCTGCTCGATGCCTACGCCGCCAGCCTCAAACTCAATCTCCATGCCGAGGTTCCACTGGGCATTGAAGCGATAGTCGCCAGCGAGGGTGACTCGGGGCATGGCGATGGTGCGACGGGTGTCGCTGTCATCCGTTCCGCCGTAGAAGCGGTTCTTGCCGTAGTTGAGGAAAGAGGCTACGAGCTCACCATAGCCGCCGATGCGGAACTTGGAATAATTCTCGCCCTCTTCGAGGCTGGGCATAGCCTTTACTTTTGGTTCGGGGGCGGGCTGCTCATGCTGACGCTGAGTGGCACCCGTAGTGGCGTCAACCTGACGATCGCCACCAATAGTCTGCGCAAAGGAGACCTGAGCCGCGGCCATCAAAGCCATCGCAGCCAGAAGACCAACCTTTGGTAATGCTGTTGTCTTTGTCATTGAATGTTTTCAGGGAGGTTTTTCCCTTAGTATTTACGTGTGCAAATTTAGACTTGTTCTGATTATGGAGTTATACTCAAATGTGATTATTTTTAGATGCGTTCTAAAGAAAAACAGGGCATATAATACCTAAAAGTGAGTATCGAGACCACAATAAGGGCATATAAAGAGGGCGGACAGCCGCCACAATAGACAGAAGAGAGTAGACCGGCAAACACAAAAAGACGGGCCGCAAGGGTGAAGTGCACCCCCGCAACCCGCCAAAAACAAGGCAAATAGAAGAATTTCTTTTACTTCACAAGCAGCTTGAACGACTTGGTAGAGCCGTCAGCGAAGCGTTGAACAATGACATTGACTCCACGCTGAGGAGCAGCCACACGTGCGCCACTGAGGGTATAAACGGCCGTCGAGACAAGCTCAGCGCTACATGCGTCGACATCGGCAACGGCAGTCGAAGAGGGTTCATAACCAACAGCATAGCCCACTTTGACATTGGTGACTGAGCGAGAGAAAGAGATGGAGCCCTCGCTATAGGCAGCTATGACAGCCTTGACAATCTCAGAGGGCTTGGCAGCGGTGCCGGAAGAGTAGCCCGCGGTGCAGGTGTCATCATATTTGGCTAAGAGAACGCCATTGCGGTAGCAACTGATGGAGCCGTCCGGATTGTAGGAGAATGTGAGGTAGTAGGAGCCGTCGAGCATGAGTTGCCACAAGCCTTTGGACTCGGCCGACATGAGTGACTGCGCCTCGGATGAAGCGATGCCATTGTGCTCATAGTAATCCGTTGTTCCGTAGTGGAGGACAAAAGGATAGAGCACGAACTGGCCGTCGGCAGACTTGGCAATGGCGTTCCAGTCGCTCGTCAGGCCGCTCGCCAAGAAGCTGAACGACACGCCAGTCTCGTCAGTGACGCCGTCAGCCGGCTCAGCGAGATTGAAATAGACGTCAGAGAAAGAAGAGGCGAGGAGGCAATTATCGGCAACGGGGCAAGTGGAGACGATATCAGGAGCCGCATAGCTTGCCGCATATCCTATCACAACGTTATCGACAGCGGTTGTGAACGACAGGTTGCCAGCCAGGTAGTCGGCAATAAC
Source organism: bacterium (assembly GCA_963658925.1). Lineage (GTDB taxonomy): Bacteria > Bacteroidota > Bacteroidia > Bacteroidales > Marinilabiliaceae > W3P20-009. The sequence goes on along the minus strand of CAVKRQ010000009.1, from coordinate 86,488 downwards.
ACTCTTGACAATCTCTGATGGTTTGAGAGAGCCGTCGGCCGGGGTGCAGGTGTCATCGAACGTGAGCATGAGGGTGCCATCCCTGTAATAGGCTATTGAGCCATCGGGGTTGTAGGACACGGTGACGTAATACGTGCCGTTGAGGAAAAGCTGGTAGGGCAAGAGTCCAGTAGCCGAGGCTGCCGAAGAGACTTTGCCGAGATGCTCAAAATAGTTCGTCGCATCGTAGTGGAGGACAGACAGGTAGAGTAGATATTTGCCATCGGCCGAGCGAGCGATCTCAGTCCAATCGCTTGAAATGTCATTCACCATGAAGCTGAGGGAGAGGCCTGTGGCCTGCGACACAGAGGCTTGCGGCTGAGTAGCGAAATTGTCGCTTGCCGAGTAGTGGGCAAGAATGGCACTGGGGTCGAGAGCCAAGACATCGTCAAGCGAGGGGAGCAGCGAAATAGTGTGAGTAAGAGAGTAGGAGTAGTCACCACAGGTGAGGGTGACATCAATCTTGACCGACTTGGCCGAGGTGGAAGATGAGATTTGCCCGTTGTTGGACATAGCCGACTCGTCTTGCGACTTGTAGGTCAACGACACGCCGTTATATTGCGCAGGGAGAGTGACAGTGGAGCCGAGGAGGGCTTTGGTCGGAATCAGGTCAGACAGGTTAGTGACGACACGAGCCAATTGCACATCATCGGGGAAAGTCAAGGCCTCGCTGCCCCGCTTGTAGCCCCAAAGGCTCTTATCGTAATTATCGACAGCAGTGAAGCACAAGGTCTTGACATTAGTCTCCTCGATGTTCTGCTCAATGATTTTGCCCGAATAGGTCTCGGTTGAAGAGCCCACCTTGATGGCGACAGTGATGTCGGGTGCTGAAGACGAGACAGACCAAGTGCCGGAATAGGCGCCAGAGACTGTGCCGTCGGCAGAGAGGTAGACCACTTGCTCGGCCGCGCACTCCAGGTTGGCATAGTCTGTTCCGTTGCCGTGGCGGATTATGCCGTAGTAGCCGGCCACGTCGGCAGTGGAGTAGGCCGAAGAGGAGAGCGTCTCCCCGCGGTACTCGAAGGGGGCGCAGACAATGCGCTTACCGTCTGTGAAAAGCTGATGGACGCGGACCTGATGTCCCTCTGTGCCGTCATCGAAGCGCGTGTGATAAACAAGGAACATACGTCCGTCTGTGTCAACGACAGCCGAGTTGTGTCCTTGAGCCGTGTAGCCGTAGTCCATGAAGCCCCAACGATAGTAGCTCATGAGGCGAGTGCCAACACTTTTGTTGATTTGGCCGGCATTGGTGCTGCCATTAGTACCTGTGAGTGAGTACCGGGCGTCGTCGCCAGAGATGTCGGTGTAAGGGCCGGTCACGTTCTCGGAGGAGAACACGCGCATAGAGTATCCGTCGCGTGCTTTAAGACCACCATAGCTGACAAAAAGCCAATAAAGCCCATCGTGATACTCAATATACGAGGCCTCGCCGGAGCAGTGGTTGCCACCGGCAATCTTGATGCCCTGATAAGCGTCACTCTTAGCCCAGTTGACATTCATCTTGCCAGCAGTTGCGCCAGACGCCAACTCGAAATCCGTGTCATAGGTGCATGAATAGTCGCGCAGGCCGGTCGACTTGTCAAGCCTAATCATATAAATGCCGCCGAACCAAGAGCCGTAGGACATCCAGAGGTTGCCGTCATTGTCATAGAAGACGCAGGGGTCAATGGCATTGGTGCCATAGGTATGGTTGTTGACACTGTTGCGGTAGTAATAATAACGGTCCAGCGAGTCGCTATCCTTGTCCAGGACACTCCACACGTCAGTCTCAGAGGCGTATTTGCTGCTTGAACCCAAAGAGTAGATGACAGTGCCGACGCGCGTCCAATCGCCAGTAAGGCTCTCGGCCGTTAGGAGGACAATGGACGAATAGAACGAGTCGCCATTGATACTCATGTACATGCACCATTTTTGCAGGTCCTCGTTCCAAATCACGTCGGGGGCCCACATGTTGCCTTTGACGTCATAGGAGGAAGAGCCGTGAGCCGACCACTTGGCATCCTCGGCAAAAAACGTCGAGTAGTCAGTGGTGAGGTTGTTGGTAAACTTGGTCCAGTTTTGCAAATCGTAGCTCTTAAGCCAAGCGAGATGGGAGCCGAAGACGCAATAGACCTTAGTTCGCCCGGAGGCGGGCGTGGCATAGACCTTGCCATCGGCCTCATATCCGATTACAACCGAGGGGTCGTGCGAACTCTCCCTTGTGGGGACGGCATTGGAAAAAGCATTAGTGTAAACCTGACTAATCTCTGAACTCGTCAGGTTTGTTGACATGGCCGCCAAAGATGCGGACAACGTCAGAAAAAGGGCGAGTAGTTTTTTTATCATATTTCCGTTTTTGATTTTTTTATAAACCCAACATGCCGCAAACATAAAATAACATCGCCCGCTCCTGGTGTAAAATAATGTTTAAAAGGTGGAGTATTATTAAATGGCATTATCATCACATATTTGTTAAATACAAAACTTGCTTAAATTTGCGCCCCCATACTTATCATCAACAGAGAAAATAATGCGCAGCTTTATCAGGAATATAGTCCGAGTGGCATACATCGCCATAATCATCGCAATGGTTGTGGCCACCGTGGCGAGCAAACTATTCACACCGGGAATTGGCAGTGACGCCATATACGGCTCATGGTGGTTTTCAGGCCTATGGGCGATACTTGCCATCGCGGGCATGGCTTATATCATCCGCAGACATCTGCACAGGAGGCCAATTGTTTTTGCCATACACGCATCTCTCATCTTAATCCTGATAGGCGCCCTCCACACACACGTCACCGGCATTCAGGGCATGGCCCACATACGGGTTGGCGAGACCGTCAACCTGTTTCGCTCGGACGACGGGTCAACCAGGATACTGCCATTCAAGGTGACCCTCGAACAGTTTGATATTGTAAACTACCCGGGCACAGACACACCGATGGACTACGTGAGTCATTTGGCATTCTCGACATCAGAGGGAATAGAGCGCACAGACGTCTCAATGAACAACATAGCGTCCAACTGCGGTTACCGGTTCTACCAATCGAGCTATGACGATGACGGGCGCGGCAGCGTATTGTCCGTCTGCCATGACCCGGCAGGGATAGGGATAACCTACGTCGGCTACGGGACCCTCTTCGCCTCCCTGTTTCTCTTGCTGCTTTGGCCCAACGAATCTTTCAGAAAGTCGATAAGGAAATTGAAAAGCCGTGGCGCGATTTGCGTCATCGCCCTGCTCTCCGTCCTACCAACACCTTCGCTCGCGGCAGAAAAAAACATTGACTTCCCCGAGGAGACCGCAAGCAAGTTTGGCGACCTTCACGCCTATTACAACGGCAGGATATGCCCCCTGCAGACTGTGGCGCGTGACTTCACGCTGAAACTGTACGGCCGTGACCGTTTCATGGGCTATACGGCAGCGCAAGTCCTGATGGGCTGGACACTCAACCCGCCAGAGTGGGCCAACGCCAAGATGATAAGGATAAAGAAAACTGCTGCCACCGAGCTTGGGCTGGATGGCACCTTGGTGTCATATGACGACCTGTGCCACAGCCCACTTGCCGACAAGATGAACGAGATCAGGCACGGAGGCGAGAATTCCGCGGCCCGCGCACTTGAAGAGGCGGAGGAGAAGTCAAGCATTGTCAAGATGCTGTTCGCCGGCCAGATGCTTAAAGTATTCCCCGTGACAGACTCGACGGGTGTGGTGTCATGGTACAGTCCGGCCGACGCGTTGCCAGAAGACCTCCCTAACGGGCAGCGCACATTCATAGGCAACATATTCACAAGCATAGTCAACCAGTCGCAGAGCAAAAACTTTGCCCAGGTCGACACACTTCTCACGTGGATAAGAGGGTATCAGATTTTGTCCAACGAGGCGAACTGCGGGAAGGGTCGTGCTTCCTTTTTACCGACGGCGAGTCAGTTTAGGGCGGAGAAGGCCTACAACTCAATGGGCTTCACACGTCCGTTGGCGATGACAATGGCCACAGTCGGCATCGTCTTTTTCTTTGTTGTAGTATGGCTATGGGGTCGCGGTGTGACAAGCAGGGCAATGACCATGTTCAGCAACACGCTCGTCATCTTCCTCGGCATAATAGGGCTTTACCTATCCGTCATGTTCGCCCTGAGGTGGTATGTTGGCGGCCATCTGCCATTGAGCAACGGTTACGAGACAATGCAATTCATGAGCCTGTGCGTCATAGGCGTGACACTCTTCACGTCGAGACGTTTCGCACTGGCCATGCCCTTCGGCTACTTGCTGGGGGGGCTGTCCCTCTTAGTCTCCACATTCGGCGAGAGTAACCCGCAAGTCACCAATCTCATCCCTGTCTTAGCCTCACCATTGCTGAGCATCCACGTCTGCCTTGTCATGGTGGCTTACTCACTGTTAGCTTTCACCGCCCTTGACGGCATTGCGGCCATCGTGGTCAACCTGACAGCAAGAGACGAGGCGATGAAAAAACGCCGGATTGGCACATTGGCGGATGTCAGCCGCATACTCCTACTCCCTGCACTCGCCTGCTTGGCGGCCGGCATCTTCGTCGGCGCCATCTGGGCAAACCAGTCCTGGGGACGATACTGGGGCTGGGACCCCAAGGAAGTGTGGGCGCTCATAACACTCATGGTCTACGCAGTGGCAGTCCACCCCTCACTCGCCCCACGCATGAGAAGCGACATGACATTCCACATTTATCTCACGGCCGCCTTCCTTTGCGTCCTCATGACATACTTCGGAGTCAACTTCCTGCTGGGAGGCATGCATTCATACGCATGATTTAGAGACTAATCGCTATATTTGTGAGAGAAAGGAGAACCGACCATGCCACGCATATATCTTAGGCCGACGGCCGACCTCACATTCAAGAGAATATTCGGCGAGCACAAGAACCTCGTGATCAGCCTCATCAACGCGCTACTGCCACTCAAGGGAGAAGAGGAGGTGCGTGAGGTTGAGTACCTGCCAGCCGAGCTCGTGCCAGAGCTGCCGACAGGCAAGAACAGCATTGTCGACGTCCGCTGCAAAGACGGGCGCGGAAGGCAGTTCATTGTCGAGATGCAAACCATTTGGAGCCCCGCATTCATGCAAAGGGTGCTTTTCAACGCGTCAAAAGTATACGTCAACCAGATTGAGAAGAGCACAGACTTCAAAATGTCGCAACCCGTATACTCGCTCAACATCCTCAACGACACATATATGGAGGGGGCGGAATATGCTGACGAGTACATCCACAACTACAGCATTGTTCACGAGAGGCACACCGACAAAATAATTGAGGGCCTGCACTTCACATTCATCGAGCTGCCCAAATTCCACCCGTCCACCACGACGGAGAAGAAGATGACAGTCCTTTGGCTCAAATTCCTCACCACCATCAACGAGAACACCCTCGAGCCCGACGCGGACCTCATGGCGAACCCCGAGACCTGCCAGGCGTTGACACTGGTCAGAGAGTCTTCATTCAGCCCTGCGCAGGTGCGCACCTACGAGAAATTTTGGGACGAGATGTGGAGAGAGAACCTTCTGATTAGCGACTCGCTCACGAAAGGAATCGCCCAAGGCATCGCCAAGGGAAGAGAGGAAGGAAGAGAAGAGGGAAGAATAGAGGGAAGAGCGATAGGCCGTGAAGAGGGAATATCAGAAGGCATAGCAAGAGTGGCTCAAAAGATGATCTCGCGCGGGGATGCCGACGAGGACATCGCCGCAGTGACGGGCCTCACGCCAGACCAAGTGGGAAAGATAAGGAGAGGCGGTGCAGGCAAAGAGACTCGTCAATAAAGCCTTTTCCTCCCTACAAATTTTGCAGACACAAATATTATGTTTAACTTTGAACGATGAGTTAAAACAGTCATCAGACCATATTAAGAAATGACACATTTCGGCATCCATCACGCAGCAGCCCACCATCACCACCATCATCACCAGATGACGGCGGGGGAGCTCTCGTAGGTGCCAAAGGCGGACAAGTGACAGGCGACGCCTAACCACGATACAGGAAAACTCAGAGGCTCACCCCGCGAAACGGCAGGGTGGGCCTCTGAGTTTTTAGTAACAGAAAACCATACACAAAAACACAATACAAAAAATGCTACGCATAGCCGTTCAGACCAAAGGCCGACTCTTTGAGGAGACCATGACAATGCTCGCCGAGAGCAGCATCAAGATTGAGCAAAGCAAACGCACCCTGCTCATCCCGGCCAAAAATTTCCCTGTGGAGATCCTCTACCTTCGCGACGACGACATTCCCCAGGCCGTGGCGAGCGGCATTGCCGATGTGGGCATCGTCGGCCTCAACGAGTTTGAGGAGAGGCAGGAGGACGCTGAAATCATCAAAAAGCTCGATTTCTCAAAATGCCGCCTCTCGCTCGCCATTCCAAAGGCCGAGGTCCCATCTTACCAGTCCATTGGCCTCAAATGGTTCGACGGCAAGAAGATTGCCACTTCATACCCGGGCATTCTCAAGAGATTTCTTGACAAGAACGGCATCAAAGCCGAGGTGCACGTCATAACAGGGTCAGTGGAGATAGCCCCTGGCATTGGCCTCGCCGACTCCATTTTTGACATTGTCAGCTCGGGTTCCACGCTCGTGTCAAACAACCTCGCGGAGGTGGAGGTCGTCATGAAATCAGAGGCCGTGCTCATTGGCAACAAGAGCCTCAGCGAGGAGAAGAAGAACATACTCGACGAGCTTCTCTTCAGATTCGACAGCTACAAGAACGCCGAGGGCAAGAAATACATAGTCCTCAACGTCAAGACAGACAAGATTCCTGCTGTTTGCGACCTTCTGCCAGGCCTGAAAGCCCCGACTATCACAAAATTGGAGACAGATGGTTGGAGTTCCGTGGCCTCGGTCATTGAAGAGAAGACCTTCTGGGAGGTCATCGGCAAGCTCAAGCAACTGGGCGCGGAAGGCATCCTCGTCATGCCAATAGAGAAAATGATCATGTAAGGAGAGACTCAAATGGAAATCATCAGATATCCCGACCGCGCACAGTGGGACAGCATCCTCAAGCGCCCGCACTTTGACAACAGCAGCCTGCACGAGACCGTGGCAGGCGTCTTGAACGACATCAAGAGCCGCGGTGATGTGGCAGTGAGAGAGTATGAGGCGAAATTTGACCATGTGGAACTTGACGACCTCCTTGTCAGCGAGAAAGAGTTCGAGGAGGCGTCTGCCGCCGTCTCTCCCGATTTGAAGAAGGCCATACTCACAGCCGCCTCAAACATCAGGGCATTCCATACGGCTCAGGACCAGCCACTCCCGAGTGTTGAGACCTTGCCTGGCGTAAGATGCTGGCAAAAGGCAGTCCCGATTGACAAAGTCGGCCTATACGTACCAGGCGGCACGGCGCCACTCTTCTCGACAGTCCTGATGCTCGCGCTTCCCGCCAACATTGCCGGATGCCCAGATATAGTGATGTGCACCCCGCCAAGAGCCGACGGCACAGTCAACCCCGTCGTGGCCTACACGGCAAAGGTGGCAGGTGTATCGAAACTTTTCAAAATAGGCGGAGTTCAGGCCATCGGAGCAATGGCGTATGGCACGGAGAGCGTGCCGAGAGTATATAAGATATTCGGGCCCGGCAATCAATTCGTCACCTGCGCCAAACAAATGGTCAGCCTCGGGCAAGTGGCTATCGACATGCCAGCCGGCCCGAGTGAGGTGGAGGTCATAGCCGACGAGACCGCCAACCCGCGTTTCGTCGCGGCCGACTTGCTGAGCCAAGCCGAGCATGGAGCCGACAGCCAGGCGCTGCTCATAACCTCATGCCCCGACCTTGCCGAGCAAGTAAACGCCGAGGTCGAGCGCCAATTAGACGAGCTGAGCCGCAGGGAGCTGACAGCCAAGAGCCTTGCGCACAGCAAGATAATCGTAGTCCGCGACTTCGACGATGTGGTTGAGATAACTAACGAGTACGCCCCCGAGCACCTTATCATCCAGACCAATTGCCCTCGCGAGTTTGCCGACCAGATTCGCAACGCGGGCTCAATCTTCCTGGGCCACTACACACCCGAGAGTGCCGGCGACTACGCCAGCGGCACCAACCACACACTGCCCACCAGCGGCTACGCTCACGCCTACAGCGGAGTCAACCTCGACAGTTTCCGCAAGAAAATGACATATCAGGAGATAACTCCTGAGGGTGTGAGCAACATAGCCAAAACAGTCGAGATAATGGCGCACAACGAGCAACTGACAGCCCATGAGGCGGCCATGCGTTTCCGCCGTGAGGCTGTCGAGGGCAAGTAAAAGAAGCAGACCATGGCACAGAAAAGAGACCTAAGTCAGTTGGTTCGCCCGAACATCATGCGGCTCGAGCCTTACTCATGCGCTCGCAGCGAGTTCAAAGGCGAGGCGCGCGTGTTCCTCGACGCCAATGAGAACCCCTACGGCGAGCCGTTCAACAGATATCCCGACCCTTTGCAGACGCGCGTCAAAGAGCAGATTGCAGAGCAGAAGGGCGTCCGCCCGACACAGATAATGCTGGGCAATGGCTCAGATGAGCCTATAGATTTGATATACAGGATTTTTTGCCGTCCGGGCGTTGACAATGTCGTGGCCATTGAGCCAAGTTACGGCATGTACCGCGTGGCGGCGGACACGAACGACGTAGAGTATCGCACGGCCCTCCTGACTGATGATTTTCAATTGGACGCCGACGCGCTACTGGGCAAGGTGGACCAGAACACAAAAGTCGCATGGCTATGCTCGCCTAACAATCCGACGGGCAATCTGCTTAAGGAGGTCGAGATACGCAAAGTGATTGACAACTTTGACGGCATCGTGGTCATTGACGAGGCGTATATCGACTTCGCCTCAGGGGGAAGTTGGCTAAGGGAGATCGACAGCAACCCGCGCCTCATCGTCCTTCAGACATTCAGCAAGGCATGGGGCTTGGCAGGCGTCAGATGCGGAATGGCGTTCGCCAATGAGGATATAATAGAGATCTTTAACAAGGTCAAGTATCCCTATAACATCAACATCCTGACCCAACAGAAGGTGAGCGAGGCACTCGCCAACGCCAAGCGCAAAGACGACGAGGTAGCCACAATACTCTCAGAGCGCGGCAGACTGATCTGCGAATTCGGGCGGATGGCGATAGTCAAGCGGATATACCCGACCGACGCCAACTTCATCCTGATAAAAGTTGACGACGCGACCGCCACCTACGAGGCGCTCCTCGCAAGCGGAATAGTCACCCGCAACAGGAACAAAGTGAGCCTCTGCTCCGGATGCCTGCGCATCACCGTAGGGACGCCGGCGGAGAACACAGAGCTCATTGAAAAATTAAAGTCCTTATGAAAAAAGTACTGTTCATAGACCGCGACGGGACGTTGGTCAAAGAGACCCCGACCGAAGAGATCCGCAGCCTGTCAGACATAGAGTTCGTCCCCGGGGCCATACGTTGCCTCAGCTTCTTGAGACGACACACCGACTACGAGTTCGCGCTTGTCTCCAACCAAGACGGGCTGGGCAGCGAATCGTACCCCGAATCCGTCTTTCGCCCACTGCACAACTTCATAATAAAAACCTATGCCGACCAGGGCATAACCTTTGACGCACAGTTCATTGACTGTCACTCACCGGCAGACAACCATCCGAACAGGAAGCCCGGCACAGGCATGCTGACAGCATACATTGAGGGGGCAAAGGCTGGCGAGGTGGACATGAAGGGCAGCTACGTCATCGGAGACCGCGAGACGGATGCGCAGTTGGCGCGGAACCTTGGCTGCAAAGCTGTAATCTTGGCAAACTCGGAGATAACGAGCACCGAGGCAGAGAACAGTTTCTCCGCAAAGCCGGGCAAATCGGACGACATGATAACCTACGTCAGCTCATGGGACCAGGCCGCCGAGATAATATACGGGGGCAGACGCATTGGCGAAGTCCGCCGAACCACAAAAGAGACCGACATCTACGTCCGCCTCGACCTGGACGGCACTGGCAAATGCGACATATCCACAGGCCTGGGGTTCTTTGACCACATGCTGGAGCAGATAGGCAAACATTCAAGTTCCGACCTGACCATAAAGGTGAAGGGCGACCTGCATGTGGATGAGCATCACACCATTGAGGACACAGCCCTGGCCCTTGGGGAGGCCATCCGCATGGCGCTGGGGGACAAACGCGGGATTAACAGGTATGGGTTCTGCCTGCCAATGGACGACTGCCTGTGCCAAGTGGCCATAGACTTTGGCGGACGCCCTTGGCTTGTGTTCAACGCCGAGTTTCACCGCGAGAAGATAGGCGAGATGCCAACCGAGATGTTCCTCCACTTCTTCAAAAGCCTGTCAGACGCCGCGATGATGAACCTCAACATCAAGGCCGAGGGAGACAACGAGCATCACAAGATAGAGGGCATATTCAAGGCCTTGGCGAGGTCTATCAAAATGGCCAAGGCGCGCGACATAGAGAACTTCCAACTCCCCAGCACCAAAGGCACCCTGTGAAGCACCGGACAGACTGAAAATATTCATACAGAATGTCAATCAAACACTACCAGAGCATAGTCTCGACAAGCGACGAGCTGCGCCGCCAAGTGGACAATGGCGAAATAAGCGAGCCTTTTGACGCCATAAGGGCGGACTATCAAAGCCGAGGCCGCGGGCAAGTGGGCAATGGGTGGGAGAGCCAAAGCGGGAAGAACCTGCTCATCTCAGTCATGGCCAAACCGCAAAGCGTGGACGTGTCACGACAGTTTGTCGTCTCAATGGCGGTGTCTATAGCGACAACAGACACCATCGCACCCCTCTTGACCCCAGACATAAGGACAAGGCTCAAAATCAAGTGGCCCAACGACATATATGTCGGCGACGGGAAGATGGTTGGAATTTTGGTGGAAAACAGGCTCACGGGGCGCTCCATTGCCGACACGATTATAGGCATTGGCATGAACGTCAATCAGGAGGAGTTCATATCAGACGCGCCCAACCCCATATCCATCAAGCAATTGACTGGCCTGTGCAATGACCTTGACGCGATAGCTGACAATCTCATCATCAACCTCCGCCTCCGCTTAGGGCAAGTTGACGACCATGATGACGCCACGCTCATGCGCGAATACTGGTCAAAACTTTATCGCGCCGACGGCAAAGAGCACTTGTTCGCCGACCAGGGCGGCCGTTTCATGGCCACAATGACTTCCATAGCCCCAGACGGGCGGCTGACACTCACCACGTCGCAAGGCGAGCGCCGCGACTACCTGTTCAAAGAGGTAGAGCACGTCATCCGCACAGAGTCAGGGCGTGAGGTGACGCCAAACTTGTGACAAGTCGGGGACTAATTACTCAGAAAGTATTACTTTTGCGGATGCCTGTCGTCTCGGCGGGCATCCTTTCTTTTTGCAATCTTTTTCACCCGTATGGCAAAAGTTTTCCTCTTGGTTCTTATCATACTTGCAGCCAGCATGGCGCTCTTGGCAATCAACATCATTCTCAAGAAGAACGGCAAGTTTCGCTCCGAAGACGTCGGCGCGAGCAAGGCAATGCGCGAGCGCGGAATATACTGCAGCCGCACACAGGACCGCTTGGCGCAGAAAGACCACAGTTCCATCAACGACATGATGAAATAGCCGATGAGCAAGACCTCGACCAACACAGACAGCCATGAGAGCCAGTCATTCATTGACCGCAACGCCGACGCCATAGCCTATGTCATCATCGGCCTGACCGCCCTCATGGCCTTGCTCCTCTTCTCCGTTCGCATGAGCGAGGGGGGCGACGACAGCGCATACATCTGCAAAGCGGCCGACTTCGCCGACAGCCTCAAATACCCTAACTTCCAGGGCCCGCTATATCCCGTTTTCCTCTCCATATTCGTTGCATTGGCAGGCGGCATAAGCCTCATCCCCCTCAAGCTGACAAGCTTCGTTCTTATCATAGCCGCCCAACTGCTCACATGGGTCAGCCTGCGCAAAGAGGTCTCCAAGGCGCTTCTGCTCGCGGTCCTCGCCCTTATGGCTGTCAACATGTGGTTTGTCCAGTTTGGCAGCCTGACATACTCAGAGCCTTTGTTTTTACTCATCACGTGGGGCTACGTCTGGGCCATTCTCAAACTCGACTCCACCATCGGAAAACAGGAGTGGAGAAGCGTCATCGCATGGGGGGCTGCGGCAGGCTTGTTTGTCATCCTCGCCTACCTCACCCGCACAGTCGGTTTTGGCCTCGGACTTGCGGGGCTTATCTACTTGGCCTTGCGGAGAGGATGGCGCCAAATGGCGACTTTCGCAGCTGGCATGGTAGTCTTTTTCGCCTTATGGAGCGGGATAAAGTCTGTGGCGTGGCCAAACCTCAAGCCAGACAACCATCAGTTGGAGACTTTGCTGCAAGTGCACCCATACGACGCGTCTCAAGGGCGTGAGACTGTCAAAGGTTTCATAGGCCGTTTTGTCGGCAACTCGAACCTGTACCTGTCCAAGCACTATGTCAAGATGCTGGGACTTAGGGACAAGGACAGCCGCGAGACAAACCGTGCTGCCACAGTAGTCCTATACGCCATCTTCCTATGGGGCGCCTATGCGGCATGGCAGAGGCGGCAGCGTGCCGTCATGCTTGTGGCCGTGTTGACCGCCATCATGCTCGGCATGACATTCTTCTCGCTGCAAACCTTGTGGGACCAGTACAGGCTCATATTGCCATTCGTGGCAATGATGCACATAGTCATACTCTACGCCTTGGCCGACCTGGTTAGAAGGGCGGCGGGGGACAAGACCCGCATGGTCATGTGCGTCGTCGTGGCGCTCACCTGCGGCCTGTCTTTCGTCAACGAGGCGAAAGCCGTGGACATAAAGACCTTGCGCAAAAACATCGGGGGAGACCCGCTTTACGGCTTCACGCCAGACTGGTATCACTACTTGACCCTGTGCCGCGAGATTGGCCGCCAAATGCCAGGCGATGACACCTACGTCGCCTCGCGCAAACCTGACATGGCTCGAATTTACTCGGGCGGCAAACGATTCTACGGCATTTTCACCATCCCGAGTGAGGACCCGGACACCCTCGTGGAAAATCTGCGAAAAAACGGCGTGACCCACATCATGGCGGGCAGTCTGAGACGCGACCCCGCGCAAGCCGGACAAGGGATTATAAACACCATCCACAGGTATGTCTATTTCATCACGCAAAAATATCCCAACTTTGTCGAGGAGATTGGCGTGATAGGCGACTTGAAAGACGAGCCCGCGGCCCTCTACAAGATACACTACGAAAATGCCGTGCCGGCAAAGGCTGCGGCCCAAGAACAGCAGTAAAGACCAATGACCAGCATAAAAGAATACTTCGGCAGTGTCGCCCCCTCATGGCGGAAATACCGCGCAAAAAGGGCGTACTACTGGGATCAGATAACCCGGTTCATCTCATTCTACATGAACCCGGAGCAGTCGGTCATTGAAATCGGGTGCGCCACGGGCGAGACCATAGCCCAAGTGCCAGGCCGTCGCAAGGTAGGGATTGACTTCTGCCCCGAACTCATCTCGCAAGCCAAGGAGGCGCATCCTGACGTTGAGTTCCACGTCATGGAGGCTGAGGACATAAAGCTCGATGAGAAATTCGACGTGGTCATAATGTCCAACCTGACAGGTTACCTTGAGGACATAGAGCTGGTTCTGAATCAGGTGGCAAAGCTGTGCCACAGGCAGACGCGCGTCATCATAACAAGCTACAACAGGCTGTGGGAGCCTATGATCAACCTTGCCGAGGCCATAGGCATCAAGCGCAAGAGCCCCGAGCAGAATTGGCTCTCGAAAGACGACATGCGCAACCTTCTCAACCTGACTGGTTTCGAGACATACAGGACCAACAGCTGCATGCTGCTGCCGTTCAACATACCCATCCTCGCCCCTCTCTTCAACAGGGTCATATCCCACCTCCCGCTGATGGGCTACCTCTCGCTCAACGACTACATCTTCGCTCGCCCGGCGCCTGAGGACCTTCACTCGTCAGACGAATGGAAAACCAGGTACTCCGTCTCGGTGGTCATCCCGGCCCGCAACGAGAGCGGCAACATACGCGCGGCAGTGGAGCGCGTCCCGGACATGGGCAGCCACACCGAGATAATATTCGTGGAGGGCAACTCGACCGATGACACGTGGGACGAGATTGGCCGTGTCTGTCAGGAGTATGAGGGGCGCCGCGACATAAAGAAGACCCAGCAAGACGGCAAGGGCAAGGGGGATGCGGTGCGCAAAGGCTACGCCATGGCCACGGGCGACATCCTGATGATCCTGGATGCCGACCTGACAGTCCCGCCCGAGGACCTGCCCAAGTTCTACCGAGCCATCGCCACAGGCCGCGGAGAGTTCGTCAACGGTGTGCGCCTCGTATACCCCATGGAAAAAGGCTCAATGCGTACCCTTAACACGTTGGGCAACCACTTTTTCTCCTCGCTATTCTCATGGATTCTCGAGACTCCCATAAAAGACACCCTCTGCGGCACAAAAGTCATGTTTCGCAAAGACTACCTGCGCTTGGCTGCGGGACGCTCCTTTTTCGGAGACTTCGACCCCTTTGGCGACTTTGACCTCCTGTTCGGAGCGCACAAGCTCAACCTTCGCCTTGTAGACCTGCCCATAAGATACCGTGAGCGCAAATATGGCACCACAAACATATCACGTTTCCGCCATGGCCTCCTTCTGCTAAAGATGAGCGCGTTCGCGGCCACGAAGATCAGGTTCAGATAGACATCAAACAACACTCTCAACATAAAGTGAGAAAGGCAATATTCCCAGGGTCTTTCGACCCGTTCACCGTAGGGCACGAGAGCATAGTGCTTCGCGGACTTGAGATTTTCGACGAGATTGTAGTCGCAGTCGGCATCAATGCTGAGAAGCGGTGCATGTTCTCGGCCGAGAGGCGTGTCGACTTCATCAAGACCGTCTTCGCGGACCGCCCCGAGGTGAGCGTTGAGACCTACGACGGGCTCACAATCGATTTCGCCAAGGAGCGCGGATGCAGCCACATCTTGCGAGGGCTGCGCACATCGGCCGACTTTGAGTTTGAGCGCGCCATAGCCCAGGTCAACAGGCAGATGGCTGGCATAGACACCACCTTCCTCCTGACAGCGCCCGAGCACACGCCCATCAACAGCACCATTGTGCGCGACATACTGCGCCATGGTGGCGACGCCTCCCTCTTCCTGCCCGACAGAATCAAGACTATGGTCAAATGGTAACAAGCATAGCGCATAAGAGCCACACCGTCATCAGGGCTTTCCTCATAAGCATTATGGCAGTCCTCATCTTCGGCCAGGACTGCCATGCGAAACTTGTGACAGTGAGCGGCAAGGCGCCAGACTATGCAGGCCATACGATTGTCATGAGAGCCAAGGCCGACGCCATAAGCCGCATGACATATGACCTGTCATCCACAGAGGTTCAACCCGACGGATCGTTCTGCTTTGAGGCAGACATAGACGAGATAACCTATGCCGTCGTAGACCTGAGTTATTACGAGGCCTACATATATTTGGAGCCGGGAGCCAAATACGTTGTCAGCCTCCCGCCCTACCGTCTGCGCCCTGACGCTGACCGATTCAACCCATACTACGAGCCGTCTCCCATCAGGCTACCGTTGCGCTCGGCAAGCAGCGACCTGAACAAGGCCATTAGGGACTTTGACGACGCTTTCAACAGGGCGTACTACCCTGTTTTAGTCAAAATAGTCAGCAAGCACGACAAAAAACTGGCGGACAAGGTGATAGCGCAACTTGACTCGGCAGCACGCGCCATCGGCTGCCGCAAGCCCTACTTCACACAGCACGTCACATTCCGCAAAGCCGAGGTTTATGCGACCCCGCGGCTCAACTCGCCACGCGCCATCTTAAGCAAGTACTACGTCGGCAATCCAGTCATGTTCAACCTGCCGGCCTATTGGCGCGCCATAGAGATGATGAACACCGACGTCACTGCCGAGAACCTCGACAAAGGCATCCAACGTCAGCTGAACAAAATCAAATACGGCAAGGGTACGCAAGACGCCGCCCTCCTATCGTCAGTCTTAGCCCAGGACACGCTATACGGCAAAAACCAGACGCTCCGCGAGATGCTGATTGTCAAGAGTTTGAAGGACAATTTCTACTCATCCGTCACCTCTGATGGCCGCACAGACACCCTCCTGACCAGCGCGGCGCGCAATTTCAAGTCAAAGCGCGTCCGCCTTGTCGCAGCCAACGTCTATGCGCAGAAAAACAAGCTTAAGCGAGGCCTGCCCGCCCCGGATTTCCATTTGGACAATGGCAATGACCGCGAGATTAGCCTGTCAACGTTCCGCGGCAGGTTTCTCTACCTTTGCTTCATGCACTCCGAGAACTTCGAGTGCGTCAAAGTGCTGCCGGTGCTTGAGAACATGGCCCAGCTGCACAAGGCCGACTTAGACATCCTGTGCATCTTCACAGACGATGACACCGAGGCGCTATACAAGCAGTTGGCGAAGAGCGCCCACACGTGGCAAGGCATCTCATGGGTCAGCAACCAGAGAGTCCTCTCGGATTATGAGGTACGCCACTTGCCAACCTATTTCCTCATCGACCCCGACGGCTGCATAGCAATGGCGCAAGCGCCAGGCCCAAACGAGAATGTGGGTCCGGCCATAGCCGAGGCTATCAGGCAGTACAAGATCATAAAGACCCGCGGAAGGACCGAGGTGCCGCGCACCATCTATGACATTGCGAACGAGGCCAAATAGGCACATAGGGAGACTTAACTAAAGTTCAAGAAAAAGAGACTGAGAGACATGACAGACGCCGAATACGAACACAGAGAGTCCATGGTGGAGGCAAAGGCCGTCACAAAGAACTTTGGCGACTTGGAGGTACTGAAAGGCATTGACTTGACCATAGGTCGCGGCGAGGTGGTCTCAATAACAGGGGCGAGCGGAGCGGGCAAGACAACACTCCTCCAAATCCTCGGCACACTGGACCGTCCGACATCTGGCACGGTAACCATAGACGGCACAGACGTGTCTCGCCTCTCATCAAAGCAGTTAGCCAACTTCCGAAACCAGAAGATTGGTTTCGTCTTTCAGTTTCACCAACTGCTGCCAGAGTTCACAGCCCTCGAAAACGTCATGATGCCAGCCCTCATTGGCGGACATGGCAAACAAGAGGCAGAGGCCAAGGCCTGCGAACTGCTCGAATTCCTCAATCTTAGCCACCGCAAAGGGCATAAGCCAAGCGAGATGAGCGGAGGCGAGAAACAACGCGCCGCGATAGCCAGGGCGTTAGTCAACAACCCGTCAGTCGTGTTCGCCGATGAGCCATCAGGCAACCTTGACTCCCACAACGCCGATGAGCTGCAAAGCCTCTTTTTCTCCCTGCGCGAGAGGTATGGGCAGACGTTCGTCATAGTCACTCACGACATGCGTCTCGCACAGACTTGCGACCGCATGATTACAATGAAAGACGGGGCTGTGGAGACCGACGGACGAGGAGTATAAGGGCCTTGGCCTCTGCCGCACGGCAAATAAGCCACGATGCGTAAGGCGGAATTAACCTTCTGAAGAAATGGACACCACCAACCTTAAGTCCCTCTTAGACGAGAAAGTGGACCAATATGAGCGGCCGGAATTCATCGCACCGGACCCCATATCCATCCCGCACAGATATTCACGCCGTCAAGATATCGAGATTACCGGTCTTTTGGCCTCAACAATAGCGTGGGGTAACCGCAAGGCCATCGTCAAAAGCGCGGGAGCTATGGCCGACATGCTAAGCGCCGACCCCTTCGACTTCGTGATGACCGCCAACGATGAGCAGATAGACAGGCTCTGCACTTTCGTCTACCGCACCTTTCAGAAGGACGACCTGCCATCAATGATACGCGGGCTGCGCGCCATATACTCGCACGACCCAGAGCATGGCCTTGAGCGCCTCTTTGCGCCATGCGATGGAGAGACGTTGCGCGACGGGCTCATCCGCTTCCGCGAAGCCATGATGCCAAACATTGCCGTCAGGACACGCAAACACATTGCCGACGCGGGCAAGGGGGCGGCAGCCAAACGCCTGTGCATGTTTCTGAGGTGGATGGTGCGCTCGCCAAGCCGCGGGGTTGATTTTGGCCTATGGCACAGCATAAGCCCCGCCGACCTTATCATACCTCTTGACGTGCACACAGGCCGCACGGCACGCGATTTAGGGCTTCTCTCGCGGTCTCAGAGCGACTGGAAGGCAGCAGCCGAGCTTACGCGCAGCCTTGCTGACTTCTGCCCGTCAGACCCCGTGAGATATGACTTTGCGCTTTTCTCTATAGGCATAGTGGAGGGCGGAATTTGAGTGGCTGGACAGGCATTAAAAAAACGGCCGCCATAAGTCAACCATCTAACAGGCTGACTTATGGCGGCGAAACGTATTGTGTGCCGTATTCAAAGCCCCAAGTGGGCTGTCTTTAAACGGTTTTTACTCGCTATACACACTTTGGGCGAATGGACGGAGGTTGTAATGTGAAGCCATAACCTCGCCGTAGGCTCCAGCTGAGCGAATGGCAATGTAGTCTCCGCGGTGAGCGGCATTAAGCGCCACCTCCTTGCCAAAGCAATCTGAAGATTCGCACACAGGGCCGACTACATCGTATTTCTCGACGGGTTCTGTGCTTGATATATTCTCAATCTTGTGGTAGGCATGATAGAGGGCGGGGCGAATGAGGTCGTTCATTCCAGCGTCAACAATGGCAAATTGCTTCTTCTGACCTTTCTTGACATAGAGGACGCGTGTTATCAGCGAGCCGCACTGAGCCACAAGGCTGCGGCCAAGCTCAAAATGCGCTTTCTGACCGTCACGCAACTCCAGATGCTTAGCGAAAGTGGCGAAATAGGCCTCGAAATCAGGCATTGAGACCTCGTCTGGATGTTCATAGTCAATGCCAAGTCCACCACCCATATTAACCACAGATATGGTGAACTTGTTCAACTCGAACCAGCGCAACAACTCATTCACGCGGGTGCAAAGGACTTGGAATGCCCCCATGTCGGTTATCTGAGACCCGATATGGAAATGGACACCCACCAGATTGACATTAGTCAGCTCCTGAGCCTTCCGAGCAGCAGCCTCAACCTCCCACAGGCCAATGCCGAACTTGTTCTCCTCAAGACCTGTAGTGATATACTGGTGCGTGTGGGCGTCTACATTGGGGTTGATGCGCAGCGCGATGTCGGCAACCTTGCCTTTTGCCACGGCAAGCTCGTTGATGACCTCCATCTCGGGGATGCTCTCCACGTTGAAGCACTCAATATCGGCATCAAGCGCCAGATTAATCTCCCAATCGGCCTTTCCGACACCTGCATAGACAATCTTCTTAGGGTCGAAGCCATGCTCGAGCGCGGCACGCACCTCATTCCCGCTTACACAATCCACCCCGAGGCCATGGTTGCGCACCTCGTCAAGGATACGCGGGTTGGCATTCGCTTTGACCGCGAAGTGCACGCAATAGTCATAGTGGTCTGCAAGACGCTTCACCTCTGCCAGCGTATTTTGCAGGAGAGGCATGTCATAGTAATAGAAAGGCGTCTGTATGTCGGCGAATTTGTGTGTGGGGAAGCCCATGATAGTCTATAACTGTTATTTTGCCGCGGATAGCCACAGGAAGGGTAGGCCGCGGTATTCAAGAAAAGGGCGACAGCCACACCCGAGATAAAGGGAGAGCCGTCGCCAGACAGGTAAAATTTCTTAGTCGAAGAGGTGAGCTGACAGGCCGCGGAGGGCCGCCACCTTGTCACTGGCGCTAATCAGGACAGAGACATTGTGGCTTGAGCCGCCATACGAGATCATTCGGACGGGCACATCGGCGAGGGCGTCGAAAATCTTGCTCGCGTAGCCCTTCTTGTCGGCAGCGAAATCGCCCGCAATACAGATGATGCACTGGTCCTTGTCAACCTCGACGGTGCCATATTTCTTGAGGTCGTCAATTATGTCGTAGAGATGACGGTCATTATCAATGGTGACAGAGACACCGACCTCGCTGGTGGTGATCATGTCGATGGGAGTCTTATAGCTCTCGAAAATCTCAAACACCTTGCGCATGAAGCCATAGGCCAAGAGCATACGGCTGCTCTTGATGCGGAGAGCCGTGATATTATCCTTGGCGGCGATAGCGGCGACTCGGTTGGCGCACTGATGCCCGCTAATTAGCGTACCGGCCGCCTTGGGGTCCATGGTGTTGAGCAGGCGCACAGGGATGTTGTTAACCTTGGCGGGAAGCACACAAGTGGGGTGGAGAATCTTGGCTCCGAAATAGGCAAGCTCAGCGGCCTCGTCAAACGAGAGCTCTGACACAGGCTTGGTGTTCTCGACAAAGCGGGGATCATTGTTATGCATGCCGTCAATGTCGGTCCAAATCTGAATCTCGTCGGCAATGAGGGCGGCGCCAATCAGCGAGGCCGTGTAGTCTGAGCCACCGCGCTGGAGGTTATCCACCTCACCGAACGAGTTGCGGCAGATGTAACCCTGCGTGATGTAGATGTCGTAGCCCTGATTTTTCTCCAAGAGAGCCTTGAGGTTTTCACGGATATATGCGGTGTCGGGCTCGTTATTCTTGTCGATACGCATATAGTCGAGGGCGGGCAGCAGGCAACTCTTAACACCAAGCTCAAGGAGGTAGAGATTGAACATGCCCGTTGAGATGAGCTCACCCTGAGAGAGAATCTCCTTCTCGGCAAAAACAGTGAAAACGTTGTTGGTAAACGACTTTATATAGTTGAACCTTTCGCGGATAAGCTCAAGTCCCTTGGCCTTATACTCGGGGGTCGAGTAGAGCTCGTCGATATGCTTGGTATACTTAGCCTCGAGGGTGCTTATGACCTCGTTGGCGCCATCAGCATTCTTCTTATAGAGGTAGTTAGAGATCTCGACCAGGCTGTTTGTCGTGCCAGACATCGCCGAAAGAACCACAATTTTGACTTCACCGTCAAGGACGAGCTTCGCCACGTCCTTCATGCGAGCGGCAGAGCCGACTGACGTTCCGCCGAACTTAAGGATCTTCATCTATCTTTGAGTTTAATATTTTAACAGCACGGATAAAAACCGCACACAAAGTTAGATAGAATTTGTGATATTACAATAGCTTGGCTTAAGAATTTCACTTAACAGTGCATAGACTCAAAATCAAATCCGCTTTGCCGAGAGAGACTGGCCGTCGGGAGACAACGCGCCGAGCCTGACTGGTATCACTGTGTTCACTTCATCGGCCGTCGCCGGGACCTCCACTCGGATATAATTCTCTGTAAATCCGACATGAAGGCCGTCCCTGACCGTTGCTTCGACAAGCACTTTGGCATCTGCGCCCATATGCGCCTTGTAGAACGCAATGCGCTTGGCCTCGGAAATTTCATGAAGGACAGCGTTTCTTCGATGCCTCTCGGGGACAGGCACAACGGGCTTGATGTCAAGCGCACGCGTGCCGGGCCTCTCCGAATAAGTGAAGACGTGCAACTGAGTGACATCAATGCCCTCAATGAAACGTCGGGCCTCGTCAAAGAGTTCTTCCGTCTCGCCATTGACACCAACAATGACATCGACACCTATGAAACAGTCTGGAATAAGGCTCTTGACCATAGCGACCTTGTCGGCATAGAGAGCGGTGTCATACCGGCGTCGCATGAGGCGCAACATCTCGTCAGAACCGGACTGGAGCGGTATGTGGAAGTGGGGCATAAACTTAGACCCCGGTGTGGCACAGTGGCGAATCACTTCATCAGTAAGCAGGTTGGGCTCGATGCTCGATATTCGATAACGAGCCACACCCTCAACATTTTCAAGGGCCTCAATAAGCTGAAGGAAAGACTCCCCATTGCGGCGCCCGAAATCACCGATATTGACACCTGTCAAAATTATCTCCTTAGCCCCGTCAGCCACCGCCTTTTGCGCCAGCCCGACGGTCTCCTCAATGGTTCCGCTGCGGCTGAGTCCGCGCGCCATTGGGATGGTGCAATAGGAGCAGAAATAGTCACAACCGTCCTGAATCTTGAGGAATGAGCGCGTCCTGTCTCCACTTGAGTAGCTCCCGACAAAATCCTTGTCCTTGAGGATGTTGCCAGAGACTATGCGTTTATTCTCCCTGTTTTCAAACCCAAGGAGGACCTGCTCGACTATCTGATTCTTCTGGTTCGCTCCCAAAACGAGGCCCACACCCGGCATTTGCAGAATCTTATCAGCCTGAAGCTGGGCAAAGCAGCCAGTCACGACTACAAAAGCGTCAGCATTATGGCGAATGCACCGCCCAATCATCTGGCGGCATTTCTTGTTGGCCTCCTCGGTCACCGTACAAGTATTGATGACGTAGACATCAGCTACGTCATCAAAATCGACGCGCTGAAAGCCCGCTTGAGACAAACGGCGGGCCATGTCACTCGTCTCGCTGAAGTTCAGTTTGCATCCGAGCGTATGAAAAGCCGCGCGTCGGTTCTGGAATGAGGAGGAATCAATCATAGAATATATTGTTGGGAGATTTCCACTTGCCTGACAGAAAGTTTGTCAGATGAAGAAAAACGAGCGACCCGCTCTGCGGATATAGCAGGGCGGGTCGTAGCTCATATCTTTAATGCATCGGGCCATCGGAATCGGGCACCAGCCCTGAGCAACCGCTTGGCATTATTGACGCAAAATGCGCTATGGTCCGGCAAAGCGGGCGTCGCGCCACCTGAGTTCAGGGCGAGAAGGATTACTTCTTCCTGTTCTCGAAGTGCTTTGAGTAACGGTTCATGAACTTGTCGACGCGGCCAGCGGTATCGACGAGTTTCATCTTGCCGGTGTAGAAGGGGTGTGAGCTGCTTGAGATTTCAAGCTTGACCTGAGGATAGGTTACGCCGTCGATCTCGATGGTGTCCTTTGAGTTAGCAGCAGAACGGACGATGAAAGTCTCGTTGTTGGACATGTCCGTGAAGGCTACAGGCCTGTAGTTCTCCGGATGGATTCCTTGCTTCATTTTGAGTAAAGATAAGTATTTATAAAGTTTCGAAACTTGCTTTTTATTGGCCTGAGGTAAAAGGAGTTTTGCCACAAATGGCCTTAGCAGTCATTTTCGTGCGCGAAGTTAGTGAAAATGAGGGAAAGGACAAGGAGAAGAGAGTTAAAAAGTTAGTGTGCAAAGACTCTGGCCTTAAGCCAGCTCACTTGTTATCAATGGCGATGGGAAAGCGGAGAGAGGCTATATCAACACAAAGTTGCCGAACAAGCAAAGACATGGCTGTTTGCGCATTCCGCCATACATAAACTGCAATTTACGAGAGGGAGCGAAGGAGGGCGGGCGTAGAGGGCGGTGGGAAACAAGAAAGGGAGACTCCTGCTAAAGGAGCCCCCCTTATATTTCTTTCAGTGCGACTTCAGTCCGCTAAAATTCGTTTTTAACGATACTGGCTCTTGCCCTGCTGCTCAGGCGAGCCTACGCGTACCATTGCGCAACGGAAACCGATATCATCGCGGCTCTCATCCTGATCGAGCCAACGACGTGTTCCCGGGCTAAGCCAATAAGCGCGGTCACGCCATCCGCCGCCTTTGTAGACACGCATGTGGTCAGTAATGAGGTTGCTGAGCTGCTTGGTAGCGTCGAGAGAAGTCTCCTCCTCACCGCCCTGATTCTGAGGGATGCCACCATACATGTCGTTGGTCGCGCCATCCTTGCTCTTGCCACTCTCAGTCCAAGTAGCCGCGAGAGCTGAATGAGAGTCGCCATCGAGGTAGTTGATAGCGTAGGAGTCACGATAGTTCCAACGGTTGGTAAGTTCAGAGGCGGGCTCGTCCTCCTCAATGAGGCGGCCGAGAGAGTCCTTCTCTACAGGCACACCGGTCTCGTCAACCTTGAGGCGCTTGAAGACATTACCACGGAAGGGGTTGAGCTCGTCAGCGTCATCAAATGTAAGCGGACGATAGACATCGCGAACCCACTCATTTACGTTACCGGCCATGCAATAGAGGCCGTAGTCATTTGCGTAGTATGAATCGACAGGGACAGTGATATCACCCTTATCGTTAAGGTAGCCAGCAGTACCCATGTAGTCGCCATTTCCACGGACAAAGTTGGCCATCATGCGACCGCGCTCGGCATCATCCGGGTTACGGACGACGTGAGAGTTCCATGGGTAAATTCTGCGGCTCGTCATGAGCTCGGAGTTGGTGTTGCCAATAAGGCCGAGGGCCGCAAACTCCCACTGCGCCTCGGTAGGAAGCTCGTAGTTGGGGAGGAGGATGCCGTCATCTCGGCGGATGCGGCGGGTCTGACCCTCATTGCCAAGGTCCTCCATCGGGTTCTTGCCATCGGTGACCTCAACCTGACCTGCGAGGTAAGCCTCGGTGTTGAAGTTGTCACGCTCATTCTGGTCGTTGACATTCAACTCGATATAGCCCTTCTCGTAGAGGATATTCTCATTGACGCGATCCGTACGCCACTGGCAGTAGCGGTTGGCCTTGGTCCAGCTGACACCTACCACAGGGTAGTCGGCATAAGCAGGGTGGCGGAGGTAGTTCTGCACGTAAGGCTCATTGTAGGCCAATGGGCGACGCCACACGAGCGTGTCGGGGAGCGCGTCAACATAGACCTGACGGTTCTCGCGGAACACCTTGCTGAGCCAATAGAGATACTCTCGGTAATTGGCATTGCTGACCTCATACTGGTCCATGTAGAAAGAGGTAACGGTGGCGCGGCGAGGCGTAGCGTTGTTATTAAACATTACGTCTTGCTCGACGCGGCCCATGATAAATGTGCCGCCCTCGATAAAGACCAGACCCGGGCCGGTCTCCTGCTCATAGCCGGATGTGTATTCAAATCCGCCATAGGTGGGGTCGTTATAGGCCCAACCGGTAGCCGTTGACCTCTCGCCTGAGTGACCGGACTTGCTGCCGAAGCAGGATGTCAGGAGGGCCAGGGACGCCATGACGGCAGCGGAGCAAAGAGCTACCCTTTTGACTTGTTGTATCATATCAGACAACTTCTTATTTCGGAGTTTTATTTGCGACTAATAAATAGATGACATTTTAAACCGCAAATTTAAAAATTCATCCGCACCTATCTACGCAAAAATGGCGAAAACTGTTACTTCACCATTAATCTTTTTCAATCAGAACGACAGCATAGGCCGAGCCGCCCTCGCCACGTCCCTCAAAACCAAGCTTTTCCGTGGTGGTAGCCTTTACGGAGACGCAATCCTCGTCAATGCCCATGACTTGGGCCAAGGTCTGCGACATGAGCGGGATGAGAGGCATGAGCTTAGGTTTTTGGAGAGCGATGGTGCAGTCTACATTGCCCACCCGATATCCCTTGGAGGCGATGATATCGACAGTCTTGGCGAGAATGCGCTTGCTGTCAATACCCTTGAACTCGTCGCTATTGTCCGGGAAATGGAAACCAATGTCGCGCATATTGGCAGCCCCGAGCATGGCGTCGCAGATCGCGTGGATAAGGACATCGCCATCAGAGTGGGCCACCCAGCCGCGCTCGTAGGGGACAGAGACACCGCCAATGGTCATCGGCAGGCCATCCTCGAGTTTATGCACGTCGTAGCCGAAGCCTACACGGATTTTCATCTGTTGTATGTTAGGTTTATAAGGTTGCGCTGATAATTTTCGTCTTGCTCCAATCGCGCTACAAGAACTTGGCGATGTCGAACGCCAGTGTTATGCGGACAGTGTTGGCAAGAGCCTGATTCATCTGCTTGTCACCGACAGAGAAGACGTAGCTGGCTGCCACGTCAATCATCTGATACTTGACGCCGAGACCAACCGTGCAATACTTGAGGTTGCCCTTGTTCTCAGGGTTGTTGTGGTAGCCGAAACGGGCGGAGAACATATTGTTATATGTGTACTCCACGCCTGCGCATATGTCAACCTCCTGAAACTCCTCCTTTGCGCCACCAGGTGCGTCTGCGAAACTCTTGAAGATTGAGGAGATGACTGACTTGCTGTAATAGGCCTGCTTGCGGTTATACATGTCCTCGTCAGACGAGTCCGAGTGGTAGTCAGGGGTTGGCACCATCAGCTTGTTGAAGTCGACTGTTCCGCCAATCTTGTTATACTTGTCAATCTGATACCAGAAACCGACGCCGAGACGGAGGTTAGCAGGCAGATACTCATTGGTCTGCCCATCGTCATAACTGATCTTGCTACCTATGTTAGAGAGGTTGATACCAGCCATAAAGTCGGCCTTGTTCCGCCCTATAGTCAGGGGTTTCTTGAGGTAGAAGGCAATGTCGGCGGCGAAAGCGTTACCCTTTGAATAGCCGTCATCGCCATATTGGAAGCCGAGGTCGGAGTGAATATAGCGCAATGCAATGGCGCCGGAGACAATGCGCGAGAGCGCGAGCGAGTAGGCAGCGTCAATGGCGAACTCGTTAGGCTTATAGGACCCCTCCTCATCACCCTTGTCGTTATAGAACTGGAGGGTTCCGAGAGAGAAGTAGCGAATTCCCATTGATACGCAGTTGCGGTTATCAATCTTATAGTAGCCCATGAGGCTGAAAAGGTTGATGTCCGAGATTATATTCCTGAGCCATGGGGTGACGGACAAGGCAGCACCGCATTTGCTGTCCATGCGGATGTACTTGGCAGGGTTCCAATACTGCGAATTGATGTCAGGCGTGGTGGCTACGCCCGCGTCACCGAGAGAGGAGCCGCGGGCCTCGGGCGCGATGTTGAGCATCTGCACACTCGAGGGGATGGGGTTATAGTCGCTGGAAATGGTCGTATATGACGTTTCCTGAGCGAGAAGGCAGGTCGGAGCCGCCAAAGCGAGGGAGGCCGCGAGTATTTTGAGTCTGTCTTTCATCGGGATTGATAAAATATCTCGGTTGATATTGTGGTTTAACTTTATCAGATGTTAACGCCGCTAACGCGAATTTATTGCGCCTTGACAAATATTTTTCTTGAAAAATCTCCTTTTTTGCCGTTTGACTCTACCTCAACCATTACCACGTAGACGTCGGAGGGCATGACGCCAGTATGGATTTGAGCGGAGAAAGAGCCACGTCCGTTTCGCTGGAGCGTCTGAGAATCAGACAGTAGGAGAAGTTGGCCTGTCAGGGAGTAGAGACGAGCGCGGACTGTCAGCTTATCACCGACAGCGTTCGAGGCGAATTCAAGAGACAGTGTGCCGTTTGAAATTGATGCTTGACCGGACATGACAATATCGCTTGATGCCGACAGATTGACGTCAATAGTCACCTCTGAGGAATTGTTAAGGTTGTCCCAGGCCTTTATGGTCAACTCAACCTCATCATTGCCAGCCAAAGTCAATGGGTAAGAGACAAGTCCAGTCGTATGGCTTCCCTCGTCATATTGGAAATAGTCATTGAGAGAGATGGCCGAGGCTCTATCGCCATTTAAGACGAGCGATATGTCATGGCCGACACCCTGACCGGAGATATTGACGCCCTGCTCATCGGATATGACAGCATAGAGCATTGGTGTCGAAGATGTTATATTACCATTCTCATCCCTCTCATAATCCACCCAGGCGCTGATTACCGGACCCTGGTCATCATCCATCGAGTCGTCGGAGAAACCGCCCACGAGAATTTGGTCCGTCGCCCCCATGGCGTCGCGCCCGTCAGACGCTGACGCATAGGCAGTGAGCCGTCCATAACCGACGGAGAGGTCGAACTCCTTAGAAAGGATGAAGGAGGCAGAGTACTCGCCATTGGACACCTCGACCTCACCGGAGAACAACTTGGCGCCCCACTCCTCATAAGAGACAGACGAGCCGCTGACCACGCCGCTTGTCTGTCGAGTCACACGCTTGTCATAAAGCGACACGACAGCCTTACCGGAGAAAGAGGAGCAGAGAGAGCCGTCCGAATTGCGGACAGACCCGCGCAGGACACAATTCTCAAGCGCCTTGACAGGCTCTGTCACCTCATCTGCAGGTACGCCGTTGACGCTGTCAAGCTGCGCATAGAGCTGCGTGGGCACTGACACTGCGAGAGCCGGGTCTCCAAACAGAACATATTTGAGCGCGTTGATTGAATATGAGCTGACATTCTTGCTTTGGCGGAAGGCATAGCCCATGGTGAAGGGCTCGCCATCAGACTTTTTGGCATAGGCGTTTTTGCAGAAGGCTCGCGTCGTCGTGTAGTTGCCATTGCCATAGGTCTCGCGTGTCGCGGAGAGGACAGCGATCGCGCCGCCATCGGGATTGAAAAGAGCGATGGACGAGCAGTTTTCCGGCTGGTAGTCAAAAGGTCCCATGACACACGTAGCCGCAACAAGAATAAAATCTTTGCCGCCATTAGTCAAGCTGGCGAGATAATCGGAATCAAAATAACCGTCTCCGGCGCTGCTTGCTCCGCCATGGCCTGTGAAATGAAGAAGCGAGCAGCCGGACTGCATATAGCTCCTCGCTAAGGCAACTGCCTTGGGATAGGTTGAGCCTGTGGAGGTTACGACCCTGTCGAAAGACTCTGAGAAAACCCTCACGACATCCATGTCGGGATTCTCGTCCTCAAAATTTGAGGCCTGCCGAATGGCGTAGCCCTGATGCTCATTCGAGTCGCCAGATTGGCCAAGGAACACGGCCTTTGAACGCCACACTCCTTGAACCGGATTGTTGACATAAGCCTCAACCTTAGACACATAAGTCTCGGCCTGACTGGTAGAGACACAAGGGATGCGCCCAAGGCCAACATCTACGGTATTATTAAGGTCGCTGCCTCCCTCTCCGTCATCGAGCCAGCCGAAGAAGTCATCTGTGCAGTAGCTCAGCACAATGTCATCGGAGGCCAAACTTTGGTATGTCGGGACCACGCTGGAGCTTGAGGACCTGTCAAAATTATCATAAGAGCCGGAGCCGAAGAGCAATACGTTCTGCAACTCGTCTGACGAGCCGAGGCCGCGATCATAAATCATCTTGATGTAGTCGCGCACAGCCATAGCCTCAGGACGACCGGCTGAGAACTCCTCAAAAATCTCATCAACATCCACCACCCTTGTCGTCAAGCCTTGCCTCGCATGGATGTCGCACAGCCTCTGAGCATAAGACTTGTATGTTGAGTTGGTTACGACCAGGTAGTTGACAGACGAGTGAGAATGAAGGTTTTGGACAGAGACGGTCCCACAGTCGGTGGGCGAAGGGAAAGAGCCGGACGGCGAGAAGGCAATATACTCACTGAGAGTACCCGCTTTGGCGGAGAACGCAGCCGTCCCGTTTGAGACGGTAGTCTGACACTCCGTTATGGACCAAGGGGATGTGACATTCCACACCCTCACATCAGAAGGGGCATTTGAAATAACAAATGACACAGCGCCCGAGGCGGACCTCTGCTCAGTGGTACGGAACATGAGTTGTGAGCCGGACATCGTGAGCGGAGCCCGGGCTGAGAGGGTCAGGCATCCCAAATAGACCGCCTCGGTGGTCGCGGAGAACCCGAACTGCAACTTTACAGTAGAGACGACATCTGCCGCAGCGACGAACGTCGTGGACAGATTGCACGTCGAGTAATTCGACGTCACAGACCTGTCGGCGGATACCGTCGAGGATAAAACCTGCTCACCATCAACATCGACAGCCACAGAGTTGGCATACGTCAATTTAGACGCCAACTCGACCGCGAGCCGGACCGTCGCACCTGAGACGCAAGTCATAGAAGGAGAGACGGACAGCGTATTGGCACTTGAAGAGCACGGATGGGAATAGAACCACCTGCGCCCCATTTTGCCAACATTCACGTCTCTCGGCGCATAGACAAAAAGATTGTCGAAAGTGGAGATGCTCAGCGATGCCGCGGTTGAGGCAGACTGTTCAGCCGAAGGGGAGTCGGAAGCCTCGCCCGTTGTCAGATAGTAGTAAGCGGAACGCGAGTATGGGTTAAAGTCCACCGAATAAGTTCCACTCGTAGAGCAGCTCCAAACATCAGGCCCCTCCGCATAAAAGAGCAGACCTTGCGAAGTACGTATTACGGGAAGAGGATAGAGGTCGTCACGATCGTCTTTCCCTGCCGCAAAAGCGAGGTGGCGACCGCCTGCACCATATATCCTGACCTTTGATGGGTCGGGGAAACCCATCGTCGCGAGATCAGAAGAAGTGAGGCAATAGACACCGGAGGCCGACACCGACACCTTACGCCACGTCCCGGATGAGAGCACAGAAGAGGCCGCCCTCTCCACGGCACGGAGGGGTGAGCAGACCAACAAGAGGGTCAGCAGGAATGGCCAAATATGCTTGAGGCGCATGAAAAGAAGTGGGGTAGGGCGGATGAGGTGTAATGCCGGTCTAAGGCTTCACGGAATCTGTAATCCTCTTATATTGAGCCACGGTCTCCTTGAGGCCCAAGTAGAGTGCGTCGCAGATAAGCTGATGCCCGATGGACACCTCTTTGACAAAGGGTATGGATTTCAGAAAGAAGCCGAGATTGACAAGGGAAAGGTCGTGGCCAGCGTTGACATGGAGACCGAGGCTCTTGGCAGCCTTGGCGGCCTCGACAAACGGAGCCACCGCCTTCTCGGGGTCAGAGGGGTAGGCCGAGGCGTAGGGCTCGGTGTAGAGCTCAACTCGGTCTGTTCCGGTTTTTGCGGCATACTCAACCATCTCCATGTCGGGGTCGACAAAGATGGAGGTGCGGATGCCGGCGTCCTTGAACTGCGAGACGAGGTCGGTCAGGTGGTCAAGGTTCTCCTTTGTGTTCCAACCCGCGCTACTTGTCAGTGCGTCAGGGGCATCAGGGACGAGCGTGACCTGCGTGGGCCTGACACGGAGCACGAGCTCCATGAAACGCTGATCCGGGTTTCCCTCTATGTTAAACTCAGTGGTGAGCACTTGCTTGAGATCGATGACATCCGAGCGGCGAATGTGCCTCTCATCGGGGCGGGGGTGAACAGTTATGCCATCGGCGCCAAAGGACTCAATGTCGAGGGCCGCACGTACAACGTCCGGATTATTGCCGCCGCGTGCGTTTCGGATGGTGGCAATCTTGTTGATGTTAACGCTAAGCTTAGTCATCTGTGTAATCTATAATAAAATGGCGCACCGCCATAAAAAAACCTACCGACGATTTGTCCCATTGCGAAGAAAGGGTTAAAATTGCCTTGGCAAATTAAGTTGCAGAGAGCCATTAGAGCGCAAATATACGCGTTCTTGAGAAAAGAAAAGAGAGAAAAAGAATGTTGTCATTAGAGAGAGTGATGGTCGACACACCGGTTCTTAACACCGGGACGGACTTCACGCAAGCCCTTAAGGAGATGGCAGCCAGTGGGCGTGAGAATCTGGCCGTCATTGACGACTCCGGCAGATATGTCGGGATGGTGAGTAACAACGGCGGGTGCGCCTCAGGCGCCACATGCGCAGACGAGGCTGAGTACGCGGAGCCGATGAGGGCGGCAGACTCGCCCACGACTCTTTTGAGGCTTTTCGCGGAAAGCGGGCGCGACTCGGTGGCCGTGATTGACGAGAGCTGGCGACTGGTTGGCGTGGCGGACCTCCGCGAGACCCTGAGAATGATGGCGGAGGTCACAGGTGTCAATGCGCCCGGGGCGACAATCCGGGTTACCATGCGAGCCGTTGACTACGAGATTGGCCGATTGGCCTCGGTGGTTGAGATGTCGGGCGCCAGAATAACCAGCATAATGACGACATCGGAAGCGGACACAATAACGATTCTCATCAAGATAGCGCAGCAAGACCCCTATCCTGTCATGGAAACGCTTGACAGACACGGATATGACGCCACCACCTACGTGGGGAGCTACGCCATCCCGCAGAGTCAGGACCTTTTGCGCAATAATTACGACGCGCTCATGAACTATCTTCACGCAGGCGAGCGCTGAGGCTGCGCAACCCGACGAAATCACATAAATAAACCTCCAAAATAATGAACACATTAAAAAAGGTCGGCTGCATTGCCGGCGTTGTCATACTGCTTCTTGTGGCAGGATTTGTCGGATTTAAATATTACTGGGTCTTTGGCGAGGGCGTCAAGGCGGGCGAACTGAACTACATAACCCACAAGGGCTACATTTTCAAGACCTATGAGGGCAAACTCATCCAGAGCGGACTGCGGGGAGCGAGCAAATCCGGCGAGACGAACGGCATATATTCCAACGAGTTCATATTCTCCGTCGAGAAGAAAGAAGTCGCCGACTCACTGATGCGCTGCTCAGGCAAAAGCCTCGAACTCCACTACAAGGAGTATAAGGGAGCGTTGCCCTGGCGCGGCTTGAGCGTCTACGTGGTGGACAGCATCATATCCGTCACACCAGCCCGCGGGCTTCTCGATTAGCCTCCAATTCGGAAAAACTTAGTAAATTCGCGCTCAACGCGATTATGCGTGATGGCGGCATTTGCGCCAGAATGAGTAAAAACAGACTGATATAAACGATATGTACGCACTGGTAACAGGCGGCAGCCGAGGCCTTGGCCGAGCTGTCTGTGTGGCTCTCGCCCGCGAGGGTTACACCATAATAATAAACTATCGCAAGGGTCAGGCCGAGGCGGAGGAGACCCTCCGCATGGTACGCGAGGCCGGCTCGGACGGCGAGTTGCTGCCCTTTGACGTGGCCAACCGCGAAGAGGCCACGGCCGCGATCACCGGATGGCAGGAGAGCCACAAGGGCGAGTATATTGCCGTGGTTGTCAACAATGCCGGCATCAGGCGCGACAACCTGATGTGCTTCATGCCCTACGAGGACTGGAGCACCGTCCTGCGCATCACACTTGACGGCTTCTATAACGTCACCACCCCGCTTCTCCAGCCCATGCTCGTCAAGAAATGGGGACGCATTGTCAACATGGTTTCGCTGAGCGGCCTCAAAGGACTCCCTGGTCAGACCAACTACTCTGCCTCAAAGGGCGGACTCATGGCAGCCACCAAGGCATTGGCACAAGAGGTTGCTCGCAAGGGCGTCACCGTCAACGCTGTAGCCCCGGGCTTCATCCACTCTGACATGACGAAGGAGTTGGATGAGGCGAGCCTGAAGAAGCAAATCCCCGCCAACCGATTTGGCGAGCCGGAAGAGGTGGCCGACCTGGTTGCCTTCCTGGCTTCCAACAAGGCAAGCTACATCACAGGCGAGGTCATCTCAATCAATGGCGGCCTCTACACTTAGCCCAAAGAGTCCCCAAGGATATTCAAGGACAAGCAAAGATACATAAGGTTTTGAAAAACAGCGAGGTAGAATCTGCGCTAAAGACGGCGCTGGTTGATGAATTCGAGATAAGCGAGGAGGCTGTGTGCCGGGAGGCGAGCCTATTTGACACGCTGGGTCTCGACAGCCTCGACACAGTGGACCTCGTGGTCTTGATTGACAGAGTGTTTGGCGTGAAACTGGACAAAAGCGACCTCAAAGACATCAGGACTTTCGGCGCATTGGCCGACTTGGTGGGCGAGAGGACGCGAGAACAATGTTGAGCCGCGCCCATCGGGACGGCTCGACCTGCGATCGACAGTGACCGGCACACACGACAGGCATAGCGGCCACGCAGCGTGATATAAGTGACGCGGCGTGGCTGCACTTGTTAAAAGACACCCAATAAACAAAAGAGATGATTTTAAACGGCAAAGAGGAGATTTGCGGATACATCCCCCAGCGCGAGCCCATTGTCATGGTGGACAAGCTTTACAGCTTTACCGACGAGAAAAGCGAGACCGGATTGACCATAGACGGCGGCAGCATATTTGTGGAAGACGGGTGCCTCATGGACGGAGCCCTGATAGAGCACACTGCGCAGAGCGGAGCCCTCCACATCGGGTATGACTACGTCAGCCATGGCAAGAAGGTGCCCATCGGGCTGATTGGCTCAATAAACAAATTTGAGATTAAGCGCCTGCCCAAAGTCGGCGAGGAGATGAGGACCACCATCAGCATGGAGGCGCGTATTGGCGACGTGTCATTGGTCGGCATCTGCGTACGCATTGGCGATGAGGTCATCGCGCAGGGCAAGATGAAAGTGGCGACACCAGAATAGCGTCACATCACGGCTAAAAAAACAAGGCACAAGTGATTACAAAAAGACTCAAGCTGCACGAAGCGTCGCTGACCGACCGCACAGAGGTGCTGGTCCGCTTCAGCGACGTGGACATGATGAAAGTGGCGTGGCATGGCAGCTACGTGGCATACATGGAGGACGGCCGCGAGCACTTCGGCAAGACCTACCCGGGCGTGGGATATGCGGACTATTTCCGCACGGGCTACGTGGCGCCTGTGGTCAACCTGACCATAGACTACAAGCAGAGCCTCAAGTGCGGAGACGTGGCCGTAATCGAGACCAGGTATATCTATTCAGAGGGGGCAAAACTCATCTTTGAATACGTCATATACCGCAAGGAGGATATGGCCGTCATGGCGACCGGGCAGACCACGCAGATGTTCATGACAGCCGACGGCGAGGTGCAATATGCCGACCCCGACTTTTTCGCCGAGTGGAAACAGCGCTGGCTGAATAAGGCTTAGCTCAAAAGGCAAGGCATGCAAAGCGGCATCTTGATAGGGCTGACCCTCGTGATTGTAATCGCAGGGTTGGCCATTTTCGCATACGGGGTATCCGACATCAGAAGCGGGATATTAGTCAACGCTATTTGCAAAATCCCGCAGAACAAGGCGAGCCTGCCTTTCACTCTGCCTGAGGGGCAGAAGATACTTCTGACCTTTGACGACGGGCCAGACCCGGAGACGACCCCCTTAGTACTGGACGTGCTGCAACGGCATCACCACCGCGCCATATTCTTTCTCATTGGGGAGAAAGTGGAACGCAACCCCGAGATTGTGAAAGAGATAGTGAGGCGCGGACACATTGTCGGCAACCACACTTGGAGCCACTCGCCATGGGCAAATTTCCGAGGAGACGGCTATCTGGAGCAGGAGATACGCAAGACGGACGACGCCATTGAGAGAGCCTGCGGAATAAGGCCCACGCTGTACCGCCCGCCACTCGGTGTAACCCCGCACTTCTTGCGGAGTCTGATGAAGAAGACAGGACACACAGTGGTGGGATGGGACGTCCGCTCACTTGACACGCGTGACGTGCCCCGCGGACAAATCCTCAAACGGATTAATAAGCGCATGAAGAGGGGCAGCATAATCCTGCTGCACGACAGGCTCAGAGGGGCTGAATGGCTGGCAGACTGCGTCTTAAGGCGAGCGAAGGAGTTGCAACAAGAATAAGGAGATACAGACACAGCCGAGGCGCATCCCACAATGACAGTGGTTTGCGCCTCGGCTGCGTTTTATTTGGCTGTTTTACTCCTTAATGGGAACGATTAACGGAACAGCTCGGTTGCGACAGAGCATACAGTGTCCACAGCTCCAAGTGTGTAAAAATGCACACAAGGTACGCCATGTGACTTGAGGTCAGCCGCCTGAGCAAGAAGATGGTCACGCCCGATGGCCTTCACATCCTCGTCTTTCGCATCGTTAATCCTGTTGACAAGCTCCGCCGGAATCTCCGTGGAGAACACACGAGGCAGGACAGAGAGCTGCGTTTTTCGGCTAATGGGCTTAAGACCCGGGACAATGGGGACGTTGACGCCCTCAGCCGCCAACGCGTCACGGAAACGATAGAAATAGTCGTTGTTATAAAAAAGCTGGGTGATGACATACTCGGCCCCGAGGTCAATCTTTTTCTTGAGCCAATCTATGTCGCTGCGCATATTGGGCGCCTCAGCATGTTTTTCGGGGTATCCCGCCACGCCGAAAGTGAACCTCACCTCAGGTTTGTCAATAATCTGGCCATCGACGGAAATGCCATTATTGAAGTCATCGACCTGCTGAATAAGGTCGGTCGCATGCTTGTGAGACAGCTCACGCGGGACTACAGTCTCCTTGTCATTATCGCCACGGAGCAAGAAAAGGTCGTGAATGCCGAGGAAATTAAGGTCAATGAGGCTATACTCCGTCTCCTCTGGCGTAAATCCCTGACAAATGATATGGGGGACAGTCGGGACACCGAACCGGTGCTGAATGGCGGCAGCGACAGCCACGGTGCCGGGTCTTTTCCTGACAAAAGTCTTGCGCAGAGTGTCACCCTCGGCAGGTGTGTAAACAGGCTCGGAATGGTGGACTGTTATGTTGACAAAGAGAGGGTTGAATTGCATCATTTTCTCAATATCAGCCATCAATTTAGACGTTCCTTTTCCTTTGACGGGCGGGAGGACCTCTATTGAGAAACCGGCCTCTTTTCGGTTACGGAGAATTTCGGCGACAGACGGCATTGTGGCAACTTAATATTTAGTTCTTTTGCGAATAAAAATCTTTCTTGCTGCAAAGATAGGGAAAAAGAGGGAGAGGGGAAGTAGAGCCTTTTTCTGAAAATACGCGGCATAGCCACAAACAAGCAGAATATCATTCCACGGAAAGTCGCCAAGGGGGAGAAAAGCTACTTATAAGAAAAACAAGGCCCCGCGGCGAGCAAGTCGCCACGGGGCTTAATGTGTGTCATGGACCCATCAAGGGCCGCCTAAAAAATGATTAGGCGAGAGCGAGGCGGATCATAGAGACGGGCTTGAGGCTCTTAGAGACAGTAGCGAGGTACTGACCAACAGTGAGCTTGCTCTCATCGCCGTCGCCAGCGAAGAATGCCTGCTCAACGAGGGTGCTCTCCTTGAAGAACTTGTTGAGGCGGCCCATGGCGATCTTCTCAATCATAGCCTCGGGCTTGCCCTCATTGCGAGCCTGCTCCTTGCCAACCTCGAGCTCGTGGTCGATGGTCTCCTGTGGAACCTGGCTCTTGTCTACAGCGACAGGGCTCATGGTTGCGATCTGCATTGCGACCTTCTTGCCAACCTCAGCATCGACAGCCTCGTTGAAGCCAACGACAGCGGCGATCTTCTTGTTGTGGACATAGAGGGCTACGCACTCAGCGTCGATCTGCTGATAAGCGGAGAGGTCGATCTTCTCACCGATGACGCCAGTGAGTTCATTGACGTTCTCAGCGACAGTGTGGCCGTTGAGAGAGAGAGCCTTGAGGGCCTCGAGGTCAGCGGGCTTCTGGTCGCAAGCGAGATCGAGGATAGCGTTTGCGAGGGTGAGGAACTTCTCGTTCTCAGCGACGAAGTCGGTCTCGGCATTGAGGATGATGGCAGCGCCATGCTTGCCGTCGGCAGAAACCTTAGCGATTGCGACGCCGTCCTTAGCCTCGCGGTCTGCGCGCTTAGCAGCAACGAGCTGTCCACGCTCACGGAGAATGTCGCGTGCGCGGTCGAAATCGCCGTTAGCCTCGGTGAGGGCCTTTTTGCAGTCCATCATGCCTGCGTTGGTCAGGTCGCGGAGCTTCTTGACGTCTTGTGCTGTGATTGCCATAATTGCAATTATTTTTTGTTGATTAGGGTAACTTACTTGGATTGGGGAAAAGAAAGACGCCCGCACGGCCGCGGGAATCGTGGCAGCAACGCGGGCGTCTTTAAATTGCAGTGGTCACGCGAGTGTCATTCGGCCATAGGGGGCCGAAATGACGCGGCGGACTTTACTCAGCCTTAGGAGCCTCATCGGCAGCGGCCTCGGTGTTGGCAGCCTTGCGAGCGCCAGCCTTGCGGGGCTGCTTCTTCTCGGTGTTCTCCTCAGCGTCGTTGTCGTCGAGCTTCTCAGCCTTGCGCTCCTCGAGACCCTCGCGGATGGCCTGAGTCATGATATCGAGGATGAGCTCGATAGACTTTGAGGCGTCATCGTTAGCGGGGATTACGTAGTCGACGTCAGAAGGATCTGAGTTGGTGTCGACCATGGCGAAGACGGGGATAGAGAGGCGGTTAGCCTCCTTGATGGCGATGTGCTCCTTGGTTACATCGACAACGAACATTGCAGCCGGCAGACGGTTGAGGTCGGCGATAGAGCCGAGATTCTTGTTGAGCTTCTCGCGCTGACGGTTGATCTGGAGCCTCTCCCTCTTAGAAAGACTGTTGAAAACGGGATCGGCGATGAGCTTATCGAGAGAGCCCATCTTCTTGACGGTCTTGCGGATGGTAGGGAAGTTGGTGAGCATACCACCCGGCCAGCGCTCAACGACGAAAGGCATGCCGACAGCGCCAACCTTCTCGGCGACGATATCGCGGGCCTGCCTCTTGGTGGCTACGAAGAGTACCTTGCGACCGGACTTAGCAACCTGCTTGAGGGCCTCAGCGGCCTCGTCAACTTTGGCTACGGTTTTATGGAGATCGAGGATGTGGATTCCGTTCTTGACCATGAAGATGTACGGCTTCATGGCGGGGTTCCACTTACGCTTCAGGTGTCCGAAGTGAACGCCTGCGTCCAAAAGCTGATCGAAACTTGTTCTTGACATTTTGTCTTGTTTGGGGTTGTTTACCTTCTGTTTCTGCAACCTGCCGGTAGGCGTGGCGGAAAGGTTTAAGCCAGCATCCGGCGGGTTTAGATACTAAACACTCACTGTGCGAGCCAACGGGTGGCGTCGCTTCAAGAGTCAGCAGGTGAATATTAACGCTTGCTGAACTGGAACTTCTTGCGAGCCTTGGGCTGACCAGGCTTCTTGCGCTCGACGACGCGTGCGTCGCGGGTCATGAAGCCCTCTGCCTTGAGGGCGGGCTTGTCCTCGGCGTTGATCTTGACGAGGGCGCGGGCGATGGCGAGACGGAGAGCCTCAGCCTGGCCTTTGATGCCGCCGCCGTCGAGGTTAGCCTTGACGTCGTAGTTCTCAGTTACGCCGAGTGTTGCGAGAGGCTGCTTGACGATGAACTGGAGGTTCTTGTCGGGGAAGTAGTTCTCGATGTCACGGCTGTTGATCTTGATCTCGCCTTTGCCTGCGGTGAGGTATACGCGAGCGACGGCAGCTTTACGCCTGCCGAGTGCGTTGGTTACTTCTGCCATTAGTAAATCTCGTTAAGGTCAATCTTTTTGGGTTGCTGAGCCTCATGTTCGTGCTCTGCGCCAACGTAGACGTGAACGTTGCGGAGGAGCTTGTCGCCAAGACGGTTCTTGGGGAGCATGCCTTTGATGGCGTGCTCGATGAGCTTGCGGGGATCCTTCTCGAGGATCTCGCCAGCGGTCTTGTCATGACGGCCACCGGGGTAACCAGAGTAAGAATAGATAACCTTGCCCGAGAGCTTGTTGCCAGTGAGGCGGATCTTGTCGGCATTGACGATGACGACATTATCGCCGCAGTCTACATGGGGCGTGAAGTTGGGCTTGTTCTTGCCGCGGACGACCTTCGCAACCTTAGATGCGAGGCGGCCGAGGACTTGATCCGTAGCGTCGATGAGCAGCCACTGCTTATCAACGGTGGCCTTGTTGGCCGACACGGTCTTGTAACTTAAAGTATCCACAGTCTTTTTTTGTGAAAGGATTAATAACGCTTATTACTTAAACTTCGTGTGCGTTGGCCATGTAAGTGTTTGCATCTGAGCCTTTTGCGTCCCTTTTGTCCAACTTCAACAACGCAGGCTCACACCCTGACCAAGATGTCATCGCGACACCATCCGCACACATTGTCGGATAATAATCAGCCGCGAAGTTAGTGGTTTTGTTTGATTTACAATGTGAAGTGGCGTTTTTTTCTCGTTGTTTTTGCCGTAAATTATTGACTGACACACTGGCGGCTTAGGGGGCTCGGCGGACACCGGCGGAGCGTCAATCAGAGGCTGAAAACCACAGACCGGATTCCAAGGCTCTCGGCTTGCTCCGTGTTGATGGTGGAGTCGTCATAGAAAGCGGCATCAGCGGCATCGACACCCATGGTTGAGAGGACGAGCTGCCAGGTGGCTGGGTTGGGCTTAGACATCTTGATCTCCTGAGAGAAGAATACCGCGTCGAATTGGGAGTCGAAGGAGTCGAAGTCCGGGAAGAGGCGGGCGAACTCGTCACGGCAGCGGGTGGCGTGAAGGTCGTTGCAGTTGCTGAGCAATGCTACTTTGTGTCCTTGGGCGCGCACTCGCCTGACTGTCTCGACGGAGTCCCTGTTGAAGCCTATGAGCATAGCGTCCCATGCCTCTGCGATTTGCGAGTCGGTGGTTTCCGGGTTGAGATGGCACATCTCTCGGACTCCCTTTATAAAATCGGGGGTTGAGACAAGGCCGTCGCAATAGGGGCCAAAAACACCGCCCGCGGCGTGGCTATTGGAGACCGGGCCATCGAGATGGGGCATGCCGAGGCTCTCAAGGGCAGCCATTGAGAGACGTGCGTCCACTTTGTAGAGGACGTTGCCGAGATCGAAAATATGGAGACTCTTGTTGGGGACTATAACTGTTGACAGGGATGCCATTTCTTTTGATGTTTTGAATTATAGGGAGTCAGATAATTTGTTCTTGTTGGGCTTAGTCGTTTGGCGTCAGGCGCGCGAGGTAGTCATAATGCTCACCCTCCGAGACTATTTCCATCTTCAGCCCGTGGCGGCGGGCGGCATCCTCAAGCGTCTCGGGGTCAACGAACACCCAGTCGAAAGGCTCTGACTGCAGCCCTCGGAACTTATACGTGTAGGTCAACTCGCCATAGTAACGGCCACCGATGGGTAGCGAGTAGCTGCCATCCTCATTCTCATAGAGGTATATGAGGTTTGACGAATCCATGAGCATTTGGCCGCCGGGAGCGAGGAGAGCCTTGCAGCGGACGAGGAAAGCGTCAAGGCCATCCACAGACCCTGCGAGTCCTACGCCATTCATGAGAAAAAGCAGAGTGTCATACTTGCCGTCGGCCCCAAAAGAGAAGAAGTCGCCCTCAATAACATTAGTGACTCCGCGCTCACGCATGATATTGACGGCCTCAGGCGAAATGTCCAAGGCGTCCACATCAATGCCGTTGCCCTGAAGCCAAAGAGAGTGGCTGCCGCTGCCAGCGCCCGCGTCGAGCGTGCGGCCTTGCACCAGCGTGAGAGCCCTCTTCTCAATGCCACCCATCTCGTCCCACGAATGGAAGAATTCGGAGAGAGGCCAATGGTCCGTCTCCGCGACATCGCTCATGACTGTCAGCTTGGCCTTGTGGTCGCCATTGAAGTAGGCGCGCAGGGCCTGACCATAGACATCTTTTGCCATAAAAATGCGGTTTGCTCGTTTGTTGGGAATGTGTCAAAATGAAAAAACCCTGTCACTTTTGTGGAGCGACAGGGCGTTAATCCCGATTAAAGTGGGCCCACTTGGGCTTGAACCAAGGACCCTCTGATTATGAGTCAGATGCTACTAACCAACTGAGCTATAGGCCCGGGATTTGTCTTGAAAGTCAGCAGGGGGAATGCCCCTCATCGGCTTTCGGGTGCAAAGTTAGACAATTTATCTTACAAAGCAAGGGGTGAGCGAATATTTATGTTTATGACCTAAACCTCTTGCGGAGCTCCGCGGCCCACTGAGAAGTAGCGGGTGAAGGCGTGGGAGAAATAGAACCCGCAAACTGACGAGGCAGGCTCCATCATAAGCGAGTCATTGAGAATCATGGGAATCTGCGCAGAGACGTTGAGGGCGTTGAAGAGGGTTGTCTTGTGCGAATGATCCGGCGATATGGGGTAGCCAATGGCAGGGCGGATTCCTTGATAATGCCCGCGGAGGATTTCGTCCGGGTTCATCTCCTCGTCGGGAGAGAAGCCCCACATGTCGATCCGGACATGATAATGCAGCCACTCGGAGAGAGCCTCGACAAGGCGGTCAGCCAAGAGCTGAAGCATGATGGCGGAGTAGTCGTCGCCCTCTGATTTCTTCTTGTCGGTATACTCTTTCAGTCCCACGCCGGCCGTCGCGGCGAAGAGTCCGATGTGATCGGCGAAGCCTGCAGGCGCAACATAATCAGCCAGGCTTAGGCATGCGCCCTCCTGCTCAGAGCGGGCGTGCTGACGCATGAAAGTAAAAGAAGTCAGAGGTTCAGTGCGCGACTCGTCGGCATAGAGCGTCACAGTGTCGTTGCCCGTGCTGTTGGCAGGGAAAAGGCCAACGATGGCGTGCGCCTCGGTCAGGTGGCCGTCAATCAGTTGCCTGAGATACAAGTCGGCGTCGGAGCGAAGTTTCGCCGCCTCTTCGGACTTCTCGTCGACCTTCCAGGCATGGTAGAACATACGCCAGTTGATGAGTGGCACAAGCTCATTAAGGTCAACACGGTGGAATATGTTCACGCCGGGCGATTTGGGCACGGTCATTGGCACGGATGGCCAGTCGGTCTTGAGCGCAAACCTGCGCGCCTCGGCATCAGAGAGTTCAGCAGGACGAGCGGCCGCATTTTCCCGTCTGAGCCTCTCTTGCTCTGCGCGTAGATTATTGAGGAAACTCTTGTCGCCAGAGAGGAGGCAGTTGAGAACATAGGCGTTCTGGCTGGCATCCTTGACATAAATGACCGGGCCATGGTAGCACGGGGCGATCTTAACCGCTGTGTGCACTGCGGAGGTCGTCGCACCGCCAATCATGACCGGGATATTGACACCTTTGGCGTCGAGAGCCTTGACAACCGCAATCATCTCATCGAGCGACGGGGTGATGAGTCCGCTAAGGCCTACGGCATCCGCTTTCTCACGAATGGCGGCATCGACGATGGCCTGCGTCTCAACCATGACGCCAAGGTCTATTATCTGGAAATTGTTGCAAGCGAGGACAACGCAGACGATATTCTTGCCAATGTCATGGACGTCACCCTTTACAGTGGCCATGATGACCTTGCCGGAAGATGTCCCCTCCTGCCCGGCTGCGCGTTTCTCCTCCTCAATGATTGGTTGCAGGATTTCGACCGCTTTCTTCATGACGCGGGCTGTCTTTACCACCTGGGGCAGAAACATCTTGCCAGCCCCAAAGAGTTCACCTACCCGGTTCATGCCATCCATGAGAGGCTTCTCGATAATGTCGAGAGCGCGCGGGTAGAGGGACAACGCCTCCTGAAGGTCGGCTTCGAGATGCTCCGTCACGCCTTTTTGCAGAGCGTAGGCTAAACGCTCAAGCACAGGCTCTTTGCGCCATTCGTCATTGGCGACCGGGGCAGCCGTCTTCGCGCCAGTCTTGTATTGCTCGGCGACCGAGAGCATTATGTCAGTGGCGTCGGGTCGGCGGTTGAGAACGAGATCTTCAATCTTGTCACGCAGTTCCGGCTCAATGTCCTCATAGGCTATCATGGCCTGCGGGTTGACGATGCCCATGTCCATGCCCTTGGCTACGGCATAGTGGAGAAAGACGGAGTGCATGCTCTCGCGGACGTGCGTATTGCCGCGGAACGAGAAAGAGAGGTTTGATATGCCGCCAGATATTTTAGCGTAGGGGAGGTTTGCCTTAATCCACTCGACTGTCTTGATGAAATCGACGGCATATCCGTCATGCTCGGGCAGGCCGGTGGCGATGGCGAGAACGTTGGGGTCAAAAATGATGTCGGCAGGCTCGAAGTTCAGTCTCTCAGTCAAGAGCTTATAAGCCCGGGCGCAAATTTCAGTCCTCCGCTCGAAGCATGTGGCCTGGCCGACCTCGTCAAAAGCCATGACAACGACAGCCGCGCCATAGCTTTGGATGATGGCCGCCTCGCGAAGAAACTCCTCCTCACCTTTTTTGAGGGATATGGAGTTGACTATGGCCTTGCCTTGCAGACATTTGAGTCCGGCCTCAATAACCTCCCACTTGGACGAGTCGATCATGACGGGCAGGCGGGCCACATCGGGTTCAGAGGCCATGAGATTGAGGAAAGTAGTCATCTCGTGCGCGGCATCGAGCATTGCGTCGTCCATATTGACGTCAATGACATCAGCCCCCGCCTCGGCCTCAGCTCGCGCAATGTCGAGAGCCTCGTCATACTTCTTCTCGTTGATGAGACGTAGAAACTTGCGGCTGCCGGCCACATTAGTGCGCTCGCCTATCTTATAGAACGGCTTAACCTCTTTCGAGACGACTTCCCCATCTATGCCGGAAAGGCGCATGAGGTGGGTCCTATCGGCTGGCACGTGGCGCTTGTGATGCTTTTCGAGCCTCTTGACAATGGCCGCAATGTGGGCTGGAGTGCTACCGCAGCAGCCGCCGATGACGTTGACCGTGCCTTGGTCCAGGAAATCCTGCACCTTCTCAGCCATCATCTCGGGGGTCTCGTCATACTGGCCAAACTGGTTTGGCAAGCCGGCATTGGGATAGGCCGAGACAAAGAATGGGCTCTTGCGACCTATATCAGTCAGATAGGGCATCATATCCCTCGCACCGAAAGAGCAGTTGAGACCGAAAGTGAGCAGGTCGATGTGGCTCACGGCATAAAGGAAAGCGTCAAGGGTCTGACCCGAGAGGATTCGTCCGCTCTTATCGGCCACAGTGGCAGAGACCATGACGGGGAAATCGTCGAGATTGCGCTTTGCCAACTCCTTCTCGATTGCGAAGAGCGCGGCCTTGGCGTTAAGACCGTCAAAAATGGTCTCCACAAGAAACACGTCTACCCCGCCATCCAAGAGACCGCGGACCTGCTCGCCATAAGCCTCCACGAGCTGGTCAAACGTTATGGCGCGGAAGCCCGGGTCGTTGACATCGGGGCTCATGGACGCAGTTTTGTTTGTCGGGCCCATGGAGCCTGCCACAAAACGAGGTTTATCAGGGGTGGAGTACGCCTCGGCCACCTCCTTGGCATTGCGCGCGGCGGCCACGTTGATGTCATAGACATGCGCCTCCATCTGATAGTCCGCCTGACTAATAGACGTGGCGTTGAACGAGTTGGTCTCAATGATATCCGCTCCCGCCTCAAGATATTGACGGTGAATGTCCTTGATTACATCGGGTCGCGTCAGGCTGAGGACGTC
Organism: bacterium; assembly: GCA_963658925.1. GTDB lineage: Bacteria > Bacteroidota > Bacteroidia > Bacteroidales > Marinilabiliaceae > W3P20-009. The sequence goes on along the minus strand of CAVKRQ010000009.1, from coordinate 41,905 downwards.
ATTGTCACCCATGAGGGGGCACGGGTGGTCAGAGAAAAGAGAGCCGCGGAAATCGGCCTCGGTGAGGCCCACGGCCTGTATGAGAGACCCCATGGCGCCATCGAGCACGAGGATGCGCTGCGAGAGCAGGGGGCGTATTAGCTTGTAGTTCACTTGAATGAAAAAAGACTATGAATAAGTTGGGGTGATGTTCGGATGCACAGCAATGCAGCCGAAGGCATCATGTTCCAATGCTCGGCAAAAGTAATCAATCGCTGTGACAAAATGGGCTTAGGCGACCTCCCAGTCACTCACTGCGCCCGACTCGGACGAGAAGCTGCAACCGATCTTGAAAATCTTTCGCGGGTCGGCAGAATACTCGGCAGCGTAGCCTTTATCCTCAATTTGCTGGAGAGCATCTTTGGCTGTGCCGTTTAGCTTAAACTCAAAGATGTAGATGTAATCAGGGGTCTCAATGACGCAATCGACGCGACCTTGGCTCTGTGGTTTCTCGATATAGGTCTCATGACACTGATTTGCGAGAACTTGGTGACACCGGTCAGGAAAACGAATCTGAGGTTTGGGTCGGCCTTTTTGAAAGTCGAGTAAAAGGCCTTGAGCGTGTTGCGATTGTCCTCCTCAATCGGCATGCTTTCGCCGTCAACAACCACAGTCTTTTGTGAGTCGAGCACGTCAAGCAGGGGCTTGTCATACTCGTCAACCAGTACTACACATCGGAGTCCCGTCTTTGCGTTTGCCGCAGCCAAGACCTTTGCGAACCTCTCGCCTAAAGAGAGCGACATGTCAGCCGCCACACCATATTCCGCCTCCCATTCTTTCAGATAGCCAGCAAGGCAGTTTTCAAGAGCCCCGGCGCGGGTGAAATCCGGACCATTGAAATCGATATGGAACACAGGGTAGGTTCTCCATTCTGTTTCAAGGTCATAGATGGCCAAACCTTTGAAATACTCCTTTTTGCCCAAGAAATAGCACTTGAGGGTTGAGAGCAAAAGGCTCTTGCCAAAACGACGGGGCCGGCCGAGGAAATATATTTGACTGCCACTCACAAGACTATAAACGAGGGCGGTCTTGTCAACATAGACAAAGCCGTCCTCGATTATTTTCTCGAAAGTCTGTATTCCGATGGGGTACTTCATGGCTCTTTGCATTGAAAATGCTGATATGGAGTCACAAAGATAGTTGAAAATGCGGGGAATGGGGTGGGGGGAAAAATCATACCCATTACAATAAGCAAGCAGAACTTGTTGTATGTTATCTTTACAAGATTAGTTAAGCCCTGACAACCATTGTACCAGCCGCCTTATCCGCCAATCTGCGGCCGTCGCTGCTACACAAAACTACTATTGGCTCAATGAGCCATCCGACATAAGGGATGCAACAAAGCAGAACACTTATAAACTCCCTTATGGCAGATGTGCCTTTGGTGCAATTTGACAAGTCTTCTATCTTTATGACTTTGATGTTAACCACCTTTTTACCAATGCTTTGACCTTGAAAGAGACCATCCTTTATAAAACTATAGATTAGTGGGATTAAATATGCGACAAAGGCAAGGACGAAAAAGGTTATGGCTTCATCATAATGCCAGGAATGACCAGCAGAGTCAATACCCAAAATAAAAAAAACGATAGCCGGTATCGTCAAAAGAAAGCAAAAAAAGAAGTCTACCACCGAGGCGACAAAACGACTAGCCAAGCCAGCTTTTTCATACTTCGGAACTTCTTGCCGTTTATTTATCCCAGTCACATATCGAAGAGCCTCTGGTATTACCTCACCACCATCTTTAGTACAAAACTTGACTCCTTTGGAATATTGTGCACCACAAATCACGCACTTGGGTATCATCTTGTCGGGTGACACCAATTTCGAGCCATCGGCTGCGCAATAAGTTGTACCCTCTTGATAATTGATTCCACAGACAGGACACACTGGATTTTCTATGAACTCTTCTTCTAAATTGCAACCACACCGTGGGCAAAACTTGGTGCCAAACTCAAAAGGCTCGTTACACTTTGGGCAGTTATACACTTTCATAAATGGTAAGTTTTCATTCTACAATTCGTTTCCTGCCTAACAAACACTTGCGTTGCCAAAGACCCACAGGGTGAAAAACTTTCATTAGCACACAAGCTTCGCCAGCAAACTAATTAGTTCGAGAAACGAATGCCTTATAGACTAATTATCTATACTACAAACACTTGCGAATATATATATATATATACAAATCCAAATTTCCTTTCCAAAATCTGCACTCGCCCTCCCCAAAGACCGACAACCTTTTATAGCGGTTGCAATACAAACGACAAAAACCCCGCCCGCCTATCCATAGATGTGAGGATAGGGGGGCGGGGTAAAAAACACAAGATAGAATTAAGCCTGGTTTGCCCACCGCCACGATAGCGGTATTGGCGGTGGAACCGATGACTTATTTCGTGCCTCCACCAACAGCCTGGTAGAGAGTGATGAGGGATGACAGCTCAGCGTAGACGTTGGCAGCCTGGCTCAGCTGGGCAGAGAGGAGCGTCTGCTTGGCGGTCAGCACCTCAAGATAGGTGGTCGAGCCGTGCTGCATCATGAGGTCAGTAGACTCGTAGGCCAAGGTGAGAGCCTCGACCTGCTTCTGGTAGAGTTCAGTCTTCTGGCGTGCGGTCTGGCAGCTGACGAGAGCCTCATTGACCTCATTGCCGGCGGTCAGGACGGCCTTGGTCCAGCTAAGCTCGGCCTGCTTCTGTTGAGCCTCGGCAATCTTTACGCGGGCGCGGATCTGCCCGTTTTGGAAGATGGGCTGGACGAGGCTTGCGGCAGCCTGCCAGAAGAACTTGCCCGGGTTCATGATGGCGGAACCGACAAGATTGGTCCAGCCAGCTTGACCAGTGAGGGTGATGCTGGGGTAGTAGGCGGAGCGGGCGCCGTTGGCAGAGTAGAAGGCAGCCTCAAGGCTACGCTCCTGTGCACGGACATCAGGCCGGTTCGAGATGATGTCGAGAGGCAGACCCGCATTGACGTTAATGTCAATGTGCTGATCCTCCAGTCGGCCGCGGACAATGTTTTGCTGCGGCTTGGCCAAGAGGAGGCTGATGGAGTTCTGCACCTGGTTTATGCTCTGCTTGAGGTCGGCCACCTGGGTGAGGATGGAGTAGTATGTTCCCTCCATCTGTGAGACAGAAGCCTGATTGGTCATGCCGGCATCCATCATGGAGTGCATGGTCTCGACGGTCTCGCTCCAAGCCTGGGCTGTGCTGTCGGCTATCTCGAGCTGACGGTCGAGCATGAGAAGGGAGTAGTAGAGGCTGGCGGTGTTGGCCACGAGCGCGGTCTGAGTTGCCTGAAGGGCATCCTCGGCGGCGTGAAGGCTTGCCTCGCTGGACCTCTTGGTGTTGCGGATTGAGCCGAAAGCGTCAATCTGCCACTGGAGGGTGACGGGTATGGTATAGGTCTTGGTGACCTCGGCGCCATCGACATTATACTTGCTCAGAGCTCCGTTGGGGTTGAAGGTGAGCGAGGGGGCATAGGCCAGCTTACTTGCCTTGAAAGAGGCCTGAGCCTGCTCAATGTTCAACTGGGCGGTCTGAAGGTCAATGTTGTTGGCGAGAACCTCAGTGATGAGGTTCTGGAGGTTAGGGTCGGTGAAGATGGTCTTCCACTCGATCTGGGCGAGGCTCTGCCCCTCGGCAGCGGGGGCCTGGAGCGAATCCACCTGGCCGAAGAGACCGTCAGGGACCTCGGTCTTCGCCTCATATTTTGAATAGATGCCGCAGCTGGTGAGCGTGAGCGCTACAGACAGAGTTGGCAGGATTATATTGCGCATGATCTTGAGAATCTTGTTATGACGTTTAGAGTATGGAGAGCAGGCATGGCTTAGTTTTCACCATTTTGCTCTGCACGTTTTTTCTCCTCGAGGTAGGCGGCACGGTTCTTAGCCTCCTCCTCAGTCTCCTCATCAATCTGCCAATCGCCAGAGCGTTCGGGCTGAGCAGGAGTCAGTTTCTCCTGAAGCCACTGGAAGATTACGAAGAGCACGGGCACGAAGACAAGAAGCGCGAACGATCCGATAATCATACCACCAACGACACCTGTGCCGAGGGCCCTGTTGCCGTTAGCGCCTACGCCGTGCGCGATACAGAGAGGCAGAAGACCGAACACCATACAGAGGACAGTCATGAGAATTGGTCGGAGACGATCCTGAGCCGCGCTCATGGCAGCCGAGATAAGGCTCATGCCAGCCCTGCGACGCTCGACGGCGTACTCGGTGAGGAGGATGCCAGTCTTAGAGAGAAGGCCGATAAGCATGATAAGACCCGTCTGCATGTAGATGTTGTTCTCAAGGCCGAAGATGTTAGCAGCGACAAACGAGCCCATGAGGCCGGCTGGCACAGCGAGGATGACCGAGAACGGGATGAGGAAGCTCTCGTAGAGTGCTGCGAGGAGCAAGTAGATCATGACGATACAGATGCCGAAGATGAGGCCAGTCTGGCCACTCTGGCTGTTCTCCTCACGGCTGATGCCGCCGAAGTCGTAGCCATAGCCCAATGGCAGAACCTGAGCCGCGGTCTCCTTCACAGCAGCGAGAGCCTCACCAGAACTGTAGCCGTCGGCAGGCATGACGGAGATAGCGATTGAGTTGTACATGTTGAAGCGGCTGAGCACCTCGGCGCCATAGACGCGCTTCATGACAACGAACTGGCTGAGAGGAGCCATCTCACCATTGTTCATGCGGACGAACATCGAGTTGAGCGAGGACTCATCCTGACGAGCGGTAGGCTCGGCCTCAATCATGACCTTATAGATCTTAGAGAACCTGTTGAAGTCGGAGACATAAGAGCCGCCGTAGTAGCTGCCGAGGCATGAGAGAACAGTGGCGGGAGAAACACCGGCGCGCTTGCACTTGGCGGGGTCGACATCGACCTCCCACATAGGGAAGTTGAGCGCGAAAGTGGTGTAGGCCATGGAGATCTCGGGACGCTGATTGAGCGCGCCCATGTATTGCATGGCGTAGTTGTAGAAAGTGGTGATGTCGCCACCATTCTTATCCTGCAAGTTGAGGTCGATGGAGTTACCAGTGCCATAGCCGGGAATCATACCCGGGCTCATGGCGAAGACTGACGCGTCCTTAATGTCGGCCGTCCTTGCATAAATCTGACCGATGATTGCCGTAGCGCTCTGGCTTGCGTCAGTACGCTCACTCCAGTTCTTAAGACGGACAATGTACATGCCCGCAGAGGCTGACACGCCAGAGATAAGACCGTAACCCGCAGTCTGAGAGATGGTCTCAACGCCGGGGATGCTGAGAATTCGGCGACCGACCTCATCGACAATCTCACCCGTGGTGTGGAGAGAGCTACCGGAAGCAGTCGTGACATTGACCATGATCATGCCCTGGTCCTCGTTTGGCACAAGACCGGTCTTGGTGCGACCCATGAGGAAGACGAGGATGACCATTGAGAGGCCGAGGATGACGACAGAGATCTTCTTACGCTGGATGAAGAACTGGACAGAGACCTTATATTTCTTCTGCAGACCCTCGAAGCCGGCATTGAAAGACTTACCGAACCTGCCCCAGAAACCAGTGCGCTCGCCCTCCTTCTGAGGTTTGAGCATGATGGCGCAGAGCGCAGGGGTCATGGTGAGAGCCTGGATGGCGGAGATGCCGACAGCCGCAGCCATGGTCAGACCGAACTGGCGATAGAAGACACCAGACGTGCCACCCATGAAAGAGACAGGGATGAACACCGCCATGAAGACGAGTGACGAGGTGATGACGGCGCCAGAGATGCCCTTGATAGCATCGTTGGCCGCCATGTGGCTGCTGTTGTAGCCTATATCGAACTTCGCTTGGACGGCCTCGACCACGATGATGGCGTCATCGACGACAGTACCAATGACAAGCACGAGTGCGAAGAGCGTGATGAGGTTGAGCGAGAAGCCCGCCACATACATGAAAGCGAAAGTACCAATGAGCGACACGATGATGCCGACCAACGGGATGAAAGCGGCGCGCGGACTCTGGAGGAAGAGCAGCACGACGATGATGACGAGCACGATAGCCTCGAAGAGGGTCTTGACGACCTCGTGGATGGAGGCATAGAGGAAGTCGTTGGTGTTGTTGACGACATCGAGCTTAAGGCCTTTAGGCAGAGACTGCGAGGCCTCACTGAGGAACTTGTCGATGTTGTTGTTGACCTCGGTGGCGTTGGAGCCTGCGGTCTGGAACACGAGGACTGCGCAACCCGGGTGGCCGTTCACCTTACCCTCGTAGGAGTAAGAGTCCTGACCGAGCTCGACGCGCGCAACATCTTTGAGACGGAGCACATTGCCATCGGAGGTAGAGCTGATAACCATGTCCTCGAACTCCTCGGGCGTCACTTTGCGGCCTTTGTAGCGCATTGTGTACTGATAAGTCTCGCCAGAGTTCTCGCCGAACGCGCCGGTAGGGGCCTCGATGTTCTGCTCTGAGAGGACAGCCGTCACGTCAGAGGGGACAAGGCCGTATTGAGCCATCTTGGCGGGATCCATCCAAATACGCATGGTGTAGGTGCCACCAAGGACGATAAGGTCACCGACGCCAGAGATACGCTTGACCTCAGGCTTGATGTTGATGTCGAGGTAGTTGGAGATGAAGTTCTCGTCGTAGGTGTCATCGGGCGAAGAGAGGGCGAAGACCTGAAGCATGGAGGTCTGACGCTTGGTGGTGGTGACGCCGACCTGCGTTACGGCGGCAGGCAACTGGCTGGTGGCCGTTGAGACCTTGTTCTGGACATTGACCGCGTTCATGTCAGGGTCAGTGCCCTGCTTGAAGTAGACCGTGATGGTGACAGAGCCCGAGTTGGAGGTCTGGCTGGTCATGTAGGTCATGTTCTCCACGCCGTTGATGGCCTCCTCGAGAGGCGCGACGACAGACTTCTGAAGGGTCTCTGAGTTTGCGCCGTAGTAGGTGGTGCGGACCATGACAGTTGGCGGCGCGATGTCAGGGAACTGCTCAACCGGGAGGCTGAACATGCCTATGATGCCCACAATGACGATGACGATAGAGATCACCGACGAAAGGATGGGGCGCTCCGTGAATGTACGAAGATTCATATCTTTTTGTGAGGTAAATCTAAACCGACAGTATTAGTTCTTGGCAGCGATGGGAGTACCCTCGCGGAGGAGTCCTACGCCCTCGGCCACAATGACGTCGCCCTCGTTGAGGCCGCTGTTGACGATGTAGTGCGCGCCATCGGCGAGACGAGTGACAGAGACGAGCTTGGAAGAGGCCTTGCCATCGACAATCTCATAGACGTAGACCTTGTCCTGGACCTCGAAGGTGGCAGACTGCGGGATGACGATGGCGCCCTTAGCCTCGCGGCTGATGATGACGTTGCCGCTGGTGCCAGAGAGGAGGAGGCCGTCGGGGTTGGCGAACACGGCGCGGAGCTGAGCTGTGCCGGTGCTGCGGTCGATGACGCCAGAGATGGTCTCAATGCGACCGGTGTGGTTATAGAGGCTGTCGTCAGAGAGGCGGAGCTGGACGTCCGGCATGTTCTTGACAGCCTTCTCGGTGCTGCCGTACTGGCGGGTGAGGGCGAGCACCTGATTCTCATTCATCGAGAAGTAGACATACATCTGGTTGTTGTCAGACACCGTGGTGAGAGGGGTCTGCATTGAGGGTCCGACGAGTGCGCCGACACGGTAGGGGAGGGTTCCGACTACGCCGTCGGCAGGGCTCTTGACCTCGGTGTAGGAGAGGCTGTTCTGAGCGTTGACGAGCTGAGCGTTGGCCTGGGCCTGGGCGGCCTTGGCGGTGAGGAGGGTGTTCTCGGCGGTCATGAGGTCATAGTCAGAGATGACATTCTTCTCGCGGAGAATCTTCTTGCTGTCATAGGAGAGCTGAGCCTGGGCGACCTGAGCCTTGGCAGACTCGACGTTGGCCTTGGCGGTCTCGAGAGCCGCGCGATAGGGTACCTGGTCGATGATGAACATCACCTGGCCCTTGCGGACCTTGTCGCCCTCGGATACGCGGAGCTCGGTGAGAGTTCCGGAGACCTGGGGCATGACGGAGACATCCTGACGGCCGCGGATGGAGGCCGAGTAGGTGTCAATCACATTCTGATCTTGCTTTTGGGCAGTGAAAGTGGCATATTGCGCCGCGGGGCGCTGCTGCTGCTCTTGCTGGCACGCCGTGGCGAGGAGCATTGAGGCTGCGAGGGCCGGTACGACCATGGCGCGAAGTGTGCCGAAGTTTTTCTGTTGCATAATAAAGTCTATCTGTGTTATCTTAACTTATATTTTCTGGTAGCAAAGTTCACCATTTTATCATTCAAACAATTTGCTAATTTTGCGTTGTGTTGTGCAATATAAGAACTGAAATTTTTAAAAATTGTCAATATTTCGGCGCAACCTATTCATTTTACGAATTTATGTAAAACGCAAACCGAAAATTGAGTTTTCTGCCGCACATAAAACGATTAGCATGATTAAGGAGTACAGACTGCCGGAGGGCCAGGATTTTGTGGCCCTCGGCGACAACAAATACGAGATAATGAAAGCGGCGGCACATGTGGAGGACATCAGCTTCACGATATGCACATCGGGCGCCGCCATCCTTGAGATTGACATGCAGACATACGAGATGCGTAAGAACAGCGAGATGATACTGATGCCGGGGACGTTGCTGCGTTGCCTGAGCGTCTCGCCAGACTTTGAGTGCAAGGAGTTCATCGTAAGCCAGAAATTCGTCTTCAACATGGGACTGAAGGTAGACCCCGACTTTTTTAAATTCCTGAGGTTCAATCCCATCCAAAACTTGCCGAACGAAGTGCGCGAGACCGTTGTCGACCACGTCTACGCCCTTGCCTATGACGTGTGCGCGACCCCGAAGAGCAAATACGCCGTTCCGAAAATGCGCAACATTGTGCAATTCTACCTCATGCAGATACACGAGAAGACGTACTCACAATGGAGGAACGAGCGCAGCGAGAGCCAGACAATCCACCGCACAGACCTCTTCAGACGATACATCCAGCTGGTCCATGACAACGCGCTGGAACATCATGACGTTGACTGGTACGCTGACAAGATGGCCATCACGCCGCGCTACCTGAACCAGATATGCAAGGGCAAGCACGCGTCACCCAAAGCCCTGATTGACGAGACTATAATATATGCGGCCAAAGAGATGATCCACTCCACCGAGATGACCATGCAGGAGGTTGCCGCACGGCTCAACTTCCCGGACCAGAGCATCTTCACACGGTTCTTCAGGCGCAAGACGGGTGATACGCCGACGGAGTGGAGGGCTAAGACGAGGTAGAGGTGTTTCTGTTGGCAGATAGCCCATTACAGAAAAACTAACTCTCTGAAATTCATACCACAACGCCATCTCAGAAAAATTTGTTAGCTTTGCCTAATAAAATTATTAGGGACATCTAACTAATTTATTAGATGTAGCTAATAAAATCTCGCAATATGATTCAACGCTCATATTATAAGACACTTAGCGAGAGGATTGATGAGCCTCGCAAGTTCATACAAGTGCTCTATGGCCCTCGCCAGGTGGGGAAGACAACCCTCGTAAGCCAATATCTCAAGCAGACCGACATACCCTATGTTTTCGAGACGGCAGACGACATAGTCGGGGCGGACTCAACATGGCTACGCCAAGTTTGGTCCAGGGCTCGGCAACAAGCCCGACAGGCGGGGCGAGATTTCCTGCTCGTAGTGGACGAGGTGCAAAAAGTCAGCAATTGGAGCGAGGTTGTGAAAAAGGAGTGGGACACTGACACTTTCAACGAGACGGACATAAAGGTTGTACTGCTCGGTTCTTCTTCACTCCTTATTCAACAAGGGCTTACGGAGTCCTTGGCGGGACGGTATGAGGCCACATACATCCCCCATTGGTCTTTTGCGGAAATGAACGAGGCGTTCGGCATGAGTGTCGAGGACTACATATGGTTCGGCGGGTATCCAGGTTCGACCTCGCTTATGGGCGACGAGCAACGATGGAAACGCTATGTGCGAGACTCGCTTATCGAGACCAGCATATCGAGAGACGTACTCATGTTGACGAGGATTGACAAGCCTGCTTTGCTGAAACGGCTTTTTGAGATAGGGTGTCTTTACTCGGCTCAAATATTGTCGCTCACCAAAGTCCAAGGCGAGATGATGGAGAAGGGCAACATCACGACACTTGGGAACTACCTCAGTTTGCTGGATTCGGCAGGTCTGCTTTGCGGCCTTGAGAAATATGCGGGCGACATAATCCGCAAGAGGGCCTCGAAGCCTAAATTCCAGGTCTATAACAACGCACTGATGAGCGCACAGGATGCTCTCAGCCAGAATGAAGTAAGGCACGACGGCAAAGCGTGGGGGCGATATTTCGAGTCAGCAGTGGGAACGCATCTGCTCAATGCATCCAAGACGAGCGATTTCAACCTTTATTACTGGAACGAAAACAGCCAAGAGGTGGACTACGTACTCGAGCGAGGCGGACGGACGGTGGCCGTGGAGGTTAAGAGCGGAAAGGACTCCACTAATGTCGGTATGTCAATTTTCGACAAGATGTACCACCCTGCGCGGCTCTACACTGTCGGCACAGACGGGATGCCCATTGAGGAGTTCCTGCGAACGAATCCGATGGACCTCTTCTGTTGACAATTTGAGCAATTCGCTTATTTACATCAGAGAGGAATGATTTCCGAAATGGCAAAACGAGACGATTGGAAATAATTTTCCGCCGCAAACGCAAACAGGTGAGGCAACATGCCAAGCCCACAAAAAAGGCGTCGCCACATTTCGGGCGACGCCTTTTTGAGTTATAAACTTTCCTCCGATTGTCTAATTCTTAGTCCCGAGCACGCTGCGTGTAATCTCCTTGACGACAGAGCGCGTGGCGGCCGACGTTGCTCGCTTGGCCACTTGGCCGGCTATGTCGCCTGCGCTTTTCTGCTTGGAGGTAGAGCCTGATATCTTGCCGGAGACCCACGAGCCGAGGAGAGTGGCGAGGCATGAGACGACGGCCGTGCCCACCGACTTCCAGATGCGGCTGAAAGTTGAGCTTGATTTCTTCTCGGCCTTAGAGCCCTTGCCCTTGGAGTCCGCCTCTTTCGCATCCGACTCCGCGGCTTGCTCGCTCTCGCGGAGCAGCACCTCGAAGGCGCTCTCGGGATCCTCGGGCGTGGAGTATTTGGCGTTGAGTGGCGACGCCTCGATTATCTGCTTTCGCTGCTCGGGCGTTATTGCGCCTATTTGGCTGAGGGGGAAGAGGATCTTGGCCCTCTGGACCATCGTGGGCGCGCCCTTGTCATCAAGGACCGAGACGAGAGCCTCGCCTGTCTCAAGGTTCATAATGGCCTCGTCGGTCTTGAAGTCGGGGTTGGCGCGGAAAGTCTCGGCGGCAGAGCGAACGGCTTTCTGGTCCTTGGGCGTAAAGGCGCGGAGAGCATGCTGCACCCTGTTGCCAAGCTGCCCGAGGATAGTCTCGGGGATGTCAGTCGGGTTCTGGGTCACAAAATATATGCCGACACCCTTGGATCGGATAAGTCGGATGACCTGCTCTATCTTGTCAGTGAGCGCCTTGGTGGTGTCGTCAAAGAGCATGTGGGCCTCGTCAAAGAAGAAGATGAGTTTGGGCTTCTCCATGTCGCCCACCTCGGGCAGCTTGGCGTAGAGGTCGCTCATGAGCCAGAGGAGGAAAGTGGAGTAGAGCTTAGGCTGGAGCATAAGCTTATCGGCAGCCAGGACACTCATAACGCCCTTGCCTCCCTCTGTCTGAATGAGATCCATTATGTCGAACTCCGGAAGGCCAAAGAACTGGTTAGCTCCTTGATTCTCAAGTTCAAGCAGGGAGCGGGAGATGGCACCCACGCTTTGCGGGGCAATGTTGCCATAGGCCGTCGTCAGGCTCTTGGCGTTGGTGGAGACATAGTTGAGCAGGGCTCGGAGGTCCTTAAGGTCATAGAGGAGCAGACCACGGTCGTCCGCCACACGGAATACAATATTGAGGATGCCAGTCTGCGTCTCGTTGAGACCCATGAGCCGCGACAGAAGTTGCGGGCCGAGGCTGCTGACCGAAGCCCTGATGGGAGTACCCTGTTCGCCATAGACGTCATAGAACCTGACGGGGCAGGGCTGAAACTGTGGGTCGGGAACACCGAAAGAATCCTTCCTCTTCTCAATGAAACCGGACATCTTGCCGGCCTGACTGATGCCGGAGAGGTCGCCCTTCATGTCGGCCATAAAGCACGGCACCCCCGCCTGGCAAAAAGTCTCGGCCATTACCTGGAGGGTCACAGTCTTGCCCGTTCCGGTCGCTCCGGCAATGAGTCCGTGGCGGTTGGCCATTTTGCCTATTATGTTGATTGGGCCGTTGTCGCAATGCGCGATGTAGAATTTTCCTTCGGAGGTGTACATATGCTCTTTCGGGTTTGAGATGATTTTGTTTGATAGTTGACAGGTGAAAGGAGGGAACGGTGTTAAATAATCAACTGTTCGCCCCGTTTAAACACTTTAACTTCTTATTACGCACAAAAGTGTATTATGTTCAGATAAATATAAAAGACAAACCGCACAATAAACTCCAAAAAATACAACAAAAAGACAATAAGTCTGCTATCTTTGCGCATAATTAGAGCGAACACATACGAGAAATCAGCATTCATCTGAGACATGCCGGACTCCCGGGAGGGGGAATGCTGCGCAAAGACGGATGCTTTTTGGAAAAAGAACAACAACTTTAACTACACAATGAAAAAGATCTTATGCCTGTTGGCAATCGCAGCGATTGCAACAGAGCTGACCGCGCAGACACCGCTGACACGAGAGCAGATCTTGGCTATGAGCACCGACGAGCTAAGTGAACTGCCTCTGGAAGACTTGATGCAAGCTGTGGAGACCCTCGGCGTCAGCAGCGTCGACGAGCTATTCGCCATGATCATGAACAAGAATGTGTCATCGGCATCCAAGGAGGAGGAGAGCACATTCACCAGTCAGTTGGCGACAACCGTCATCACGAAAGACGAGCTCCGCTCATGGGGCGCCACCACCATCGAGGACGCTTTCCGCCTCATCCCGGGCATGATAGTGTCTCAGCGGAACAACGGCGTCTACGACATTCACATGCGCGGACTGAACAACATCCCCGAGAACGAGCCGCTCATTTACACCAACAACAATAATATGCAGCTGATGGTGGACGGACGCTCGGTGCAGAACATCATCACGGGCATCATCCAGATGGACCAGGTGCCAATCTCGATTGAGGATGTGGAGCGCATCGAGGTAGTCCGCGGCGCATGCTCGGCCCTCTATGGCATGAATGCCGTCACCGGCATCGTCAACATCATCACCGAGAAGCCTTCTGCCGGCTCGGAGCAGGTCAGCGGAGGCGTTCAAGTGGGCAACTTGGACACCTACATTGCCGACTTCGCTCTCCGCCACACATTTAGCGACAAGTGGAGCGCGGGACTTACCGTCAACGGGCAACGCCGCAGCCGCAACACGGACAAGCTTTATATCATACCGGCGGACGGTGTATACTACGACATCAACAACGCGTATCCCGCGACGACGGCCGTAACGGATGCGAGCATACTCTCCGACGAGACTAAGTTCAAGGACGCGTCACATGGCGGCTTCTACTCAATCCCTGACATAAAGAGGCTGCGCCAGTATCAGAACGGAAACCTGTATAACGTCGTAGAGGACGACTCACCACTCGAGGACATGTTCCCCAACCCGGGTCTCGCGCGAGAGAACTTCGGCATCAACGGATATGTCCGCTTCACACCCAAGAAGGGCGTGACATTCGACCTCACCGGCGGCTACCAGAGCTCATACGCCCTCAACATGTCGCCCAAGAAAGACTACTTCGCAGAGGTCGGAACTACGAGCCAGACAGGCTACGTCAACTTCGAGGCCAACATCCACGACCTCCGCATCCTCGCTAATTATTCTGGCGGCCCGCAAGACCTCAGCAAGGGCGTTGACGGATTTAAGGTCAACTCTAACATCGTGAACGGGCAGGCTGAATATAACTTCCGAATTGGCAAAGAATTCACGCTTCGCCCAGGTGTCGCATTCAACTACCTTTATTACAAGGACTACGAGAGACAGAGCAAGAGCCATCCGGAAGAGACGATTTCACTTTTGGGCGGACATTCTGACATCTCGGTCATATCACCGAGCGTCCGCGCCCAGTGGAGCCGCAAAGGGTTCAGCATAACGGCCGCCGTCCGCGCGGACAAGACCAGCAAACCCGACAAATGGAACACATCCTACCTCGCGGCGGCTTCTTACAAGTTCAACGAGGACAACTTCATCCGCCTCGCCTATGGCCACGCCTTCCGCGGCCCTAACATGATTAACACGAGCGTGGACTACACGTGGTATCGCACCAACCTCAAGAGCCCCTCGATGATCTTCTTCTTAGGCAGCGACGAGGCCGACCTCATGAATTTGGACAATATCGAGGTTGGATACAGATGGAAGCCCAGCCCCAGGGTCCTTCTCGACGCCGAGTTCTTCCTCTCCAAGAGCCAGGATTACGGCGCGGTCATGACAAGCCTCTCGTCATATACCATATCAAAGAGGGAGTTCGTGGCAGCGCAAGCCGCCCTTAGCGGCTCGGCCGGGGCGAGCACCACAGACCCTGCGCAGCTCATATCCTACATCATGAGCAAGATGCAGAACTACTCGCAGTTCGAGTATCAGAACCTGCCCTACAAGGCCTACCAGATGGGACTGAGCCTCAACCTCGACTACATCATATCAAGCAAACTCATCCTCAAGCTCAACGCCAACATCCAACGCACCAAGATTGACAACTACTACGCGTACAGCTTGGAGGGCAATGTGACAAACCAGATCACCAAGGCCGGAGGCATGACCGTAGACGCCCTCACAGACCTTGTCCAGGGCGAGTATTACCACAAAGGCTACGCCAACGCGGCATTCAACTTCGCGGACTTCTATAAATTCCGCGACGCCACCAACTGGACCAGTTGGACCACGGAGCAGAAAGCCGTTGTTTGGAACCAGCTTCAGCAATACGCCATCTCGTGCATAGACAACGGGCAGGCGGTAAGCGGCACCAACATCACCATTGACAACCCCAACTGCCCCGAGTCCGCCCGCGAGCAATATGTTGACACGCCTCTCTCTATGTACTTCGCGATGAAGTACGCAATCTTGAGCCGCTGGTCAGCGAGCGGTGAGGAATATGAGGACTGCGGAACAACCGTCACGGAGACCCCCGAGCTCTCCAATGGCCACAAGCACAAGGCCACTCCCGCCATCTATGGTATGGTCGGCCTCATCTATAAGCCAATAAGCCAGATTAACGTCTCGGCATACTGCAACTACACAGGCAAGCGGACCTACGACACGGCGGCCTCTGCGGCTATGCTCTACTACGGCAGGTATAACGACGCCGAGACTGAGCTCAAGCCCAAGTTCACGCTCAACCTCAAAGTCGGCTACAAGCCTACTGACAATGTGGAGGTGTTCCTCAATGCCAACAACCTCTTCGACAATGACAAGAAGGAGATGGTCTACTGCGACAAGATTGGAGGCCTCTACACCATCGGTGTAAACTTCGGCTTCTAACAGCCCGGCCTTAGAAAGAGAGCCACACGCGACAAACAGACAATCACCCCCGCCAAGACCCAAAGAGCTAACGCTCAAAATGGACTTGGCGGGGGCTTTTTTGTCAAAACATAATCGATGAAGCCCCGCTGCGCAAATGCGCAGCGGGGCTTCATCTGTTATTCAGATAAACTTCTCGATTTTCCTCTCAAGCGTACATCTCAGAACACAAAGTTCTGATGATCCATTATTTCTGTTTTCCCCTAAAGACGGGCTTGCCAAAAGGAGTGCTTAAGGAGACGCCGACAGACTTGTTTTCTGCCGTGGACTCTGTCGTATTATTTGCCACTTCAAAAGCCACAAAATCCTCATCAGATGGCGCTTGGCCTGTGGCATCCGTGATGACGCGGTTATAGATGGCTCGGCGGCTTGGCGCATTGAAGCCATCACTGTTATGACGCATCATGCTGTTGGTCGTGGGGCGGTAGATGCCGCGATAGAAAGTGGCAGCGCCTTCATAGGCCCCGAGGCTCTCGGAAGCGAAGTTGTCATCGGCCGCCAAGTCAGCCCAGAGAGTCTCAGTGACATAGGATGAGAAATCGACGTTTTGAGCCCAGCCGGAGGCTTGGAACAGCTCAATTAAAGCCTTATCATCATTAGTTATAGTCCCGTACCTCTCGTAAGAGTACTCATCCTCAAGTTTGGCGAAGCCATGACCAATGGCCTCATGATTAAGAACTGCGCGGAAACGCTCACTGTCCAAATCGTCAATGACGGGGCAATAGGCGATAGCGAAATCAATAAAATTCTCACTGTCATCCTGATAGCCGAAATATGTCGTGCCGGCATAGTCGCTCGTGTTGATGATGACAATGGCAAGAGCCTTGTTTGCGTCCACACCTTCAACTTGACTCAGATAGTCACGCACGGCATCCTCATCACCGGAGATGGAAGTAGAGCCATTGCCGGCGAGGACGCACGAGAAAGCCGTATTATAAGCCGACCCGACCCGGTCGTTTTTTGACACTGCGCAAACATAATAGACGTCAAAGTAATCCTGAAGCTCAGTCATAGGCATTTCAGTGAAGAGATTTTCAGCCGCCTTGCGCATCACCTTGTCATAAGTGCCATCGGCAATGTCCGTGTCGAGGAAGGCGTCTCCCATCAGGACGATGGGGACTCCGTTACCCTTTGCCGCGCGCTGAATGGTGACGACACTCTTGTCTTGTGAATAGTCCGTCGAAGTGGGCAGATTAACCGCGTCTTGCGATATGCTGACCTCAGCCGCCAAATTAACAGAAAGACCCTTTGAAACGTAAAATTGCAATATCCCTGAGCGGGAGGATGATGTATTCTCTGTGGCTATGACCTTATAGACCCTGACATCGTCGGTTGACGAGTCATTGTCAATTGATATAGAGGCCCACGAAGTTGAGACTTCAGAAGAGAAAACAGCCCTCAGGTTTTGGGCGGACACATTTGTCGTGACGGAGATGAGAACGGTGTCGCCCTCGGCAGCCAACTCATACTCAGTTTGAGCGGGAGACACGTAATTTGACGCCTTTTGCGTCACAGTGACAGTCTTTGTCAGCCCTGGCGCAGCGATTGTCAGCGTAGCCTCCCGGGCCTCCTTGCCGTCATTCTCTGAGGCGGCAGTGACAAGCAGGGAGCTATTTCCGGCGGAACCACTCTCACTGTTTATGGTGAGCCAAGATTCTGAGACGGTAGCCGTCCACTCTGTGGCACTGCTGAACCTGACGACAGCAGCCGCCCCCTCTGAGGATGATAGAGTAACTGTAGATTCGGAAAGTGTTATGTCGGACTCGACAGACACATCTGTGTCCTCTGAGCAAGAGGGCAGAGCCACAATCGCGCAGAGGCAAGACAGGAAGAAGGAGATTGATTTATATGAGCGCATAGATTGCTTGCAAACCTCTTTTTTAGCTTGCAATGCAAATATATGTGACCAAATCCTACAAGTAAAAAAAATTAGACGAACGGGTGGTTATTCAATGCGAAAGCGGCGCAAAATCAACTATTGCCCGTTTTGAATCAATTACTGCGTCTTCCCAAAACCCAAAAAGCCACGGCCGAGGCGGCTGCCACATTGAGAGAGTCCACTCCATGAGCCATTGGGATGCGCACGACATAGTCAGAACTTGATATCGTGTCTTGAGGCAGGCCGTCGCCCTCTGTGCCCATTACAATGGCCAAACGAGGCTCAGCCGCCAAACGCGCATCGTCCAAAGAGATAGAATTGTCAGTTAGAGCCATGGCCGCCGTCTTGAAACCCAGCTGATTGAGCGATTGGACCGGGCCATCGAGCCAAGCCCATGGAACAAGAAAGACAGACCCCATGGAGACACGGGCGGAACGGCGCAAAAGCGGGTCGCAAGAGTTGCGAGTCAGAAGAACGGCCTCGATGCCTAAAGCTGCCGCTGAGCGGAAGATAGCGCCCACATTGGTGGAATCTACCACACCGTCAATTACGACAATCCTGCTTTTGCCTTCGCACACCTGAGCCGCCGTTGGCAAGTGGGGCCTCCGCATGGCGCAAAGGACGCCACGCGTGAGCGTATAGCCGGTCAGGGAAGATAAGATTTCGCGTGGGCCTGTGTAGACAGGCGTGTCGGGAGGCAGCATCGCCATTACGTCGGCTGCATCACCAGTTATGTGTCTCTCTTCGGTAAGAATTGAAATGGGCTGATATCCGGCTCGGAGAGCGACCCTTATCACTTTAGGACTCTCCGCAATGAAAATCCCGGCATCTTTCTGCTGAGGGCTGCGCAATGCGGCCTCTGTCAAAGATGAATAGACATCGAGCCCGGGTGCGGTGAGGGTGTTGACGCGAATTACTGGCATCTGATACTTGAGAGCCTATTTTCTTGTGATTGTGCAGACAGTGAGGAAAAAATTAAACCCCGGGAGGTCGTCTTTCAGGTCCAAGAAGCGGAAATCAATCTTATTGCCGCTTTTCTTGGCAATGTCAATGAAACCGAGGCCGGCCCCGCCATTTTCAGAAATCTTACCATTGGTTATCTGGTCCTTATAAGCGGCTGAGAGCTGCGCCTTGTCCATCTCATTGATTGCAGAGAGGCGATTCCTGATGTTATCAACTTTTTCGGAGCGCACGAGATTACCCGTGACAATGTGATAAGCGTCGTCAGAGTGGCAGACAATGATAATGCCGCGCCGGACCTCCTCGGGGTCGTCGGTCAGTACGTCGGCATGACGGCTGATGTTCTGAAGGGCCTCAACCATGACATTGAACACCTTGCGCTGCACAGGGCTGCTCTCTGCGCGACGGAGGAGGTGTTCCTCTATCATTATAGTGAAGTTACGCGTCACGGCAGGGGTGATCCCACCCACATATATCAGGTTCACCTCGGTGTGCGGGAGGTCCTGATAAGTTGCGTAGGCGTATTCCAGGAAATGATTGCTCGAGAATTCATTCGCCATGGAGACAGTATCTTACAGTAGTGAGTAGTTTCATATCGGTTCAGAGTTCAACGCCGATCAGGAGAACGTCATCGACTTGCTTATCCGTGCCTTTCCAATCATAAAAAGTCTTGACAAGGTCTTTTGAGGTGGCCGACATGGACTCGTTGACATTCCGCGCCAGCCACTCCTTAACGCGCTTCGTGAAGAACTTCTTGTGCTCCTCACCGCCAAGTTGGTCGGGCAGTCCATCAGAGAATACGAAGAAACGGTCACCTGGTTCATAAGAGATGACATTATTCTCAAACATCTTCTCCTTTCTGCCATTGGGAAGTGGCTTGCCGCCGATGCCCTTTCTGGTGCCCTCGAACTCTTGGAAAATGCAATCGTCGCCCTTGTCGAACTCGCCCTTCCGCCCCTCGTGGAGATAGTAAAGAGGCCTGTGGGCCCCCGAGAACTGCAACTCGCGCTTGTCGGGGTCTATCCTCATGAGGGCAAGATCCATGCCATCGCCGGCATTGGCCTCGCTTGTCTTCTGCTTGAGTGCGTCGCGGACAGCCTCATGGAGCATGTCCAGTATCTGGGCGGGGGTCAAGTCGGGGTGATTTGACACTATGTTGCTGAGCAAAAGGTAGCCGATGATTGACAGGAGCGCGCCAGGCACACCGTGTCCAGTGCAGTCTACAACAGCAAGGTAGGTTATGTTCCCATTCGTATAAGACCAAGGGAAGTCGCCCGAGACGATATTCTTGGGGCGGTAGAACATAAACGAATTCGGGAAACGCTCCTGAAGCTGGACTTCCTCGGGCAGGAGGGCGAACTGGATTCTCTTGGCGTAGTTGATGGAGCTCATCACGTCCTCACGCGCCTTTTGCGCCTCTTGCTCGAGTTGCTTGATCTCAGTCACATCATGGATGGTGAAGAGAGTGGAGTCCACACTGCCATTCTCGTCAAGCTCCGGGATTGCCTTTACCTCGAAATATGTCTTCTCCTTCTCACCGATCTCAAGCTCAGTGTTCTCCTGCCTCTTGGATTTCTTGACTCCTCGCAGCACCGTTGTCACGAAATTGCGGAAGCCCTCATCCTCAAGGAGATCGGGCAAGGTCTTGTCCTTGATAGACTCGTTGAGGTTGAGATTGAGGAACTTGGCGGCGGCCGGGTTGGCGTAAAGGATCTTTCCCTTAAGCGATGTGCGGATGATAACGTCAGGCGAGTTCTCGGACAGAGACTTCATTCGTCCCGTCTTCTTCTCCTCGTTCTCACGCATCTTGCGCTCCGTTACATCCCGCGTGTTGAAAATAAGGCCACGGATGGCGGGGTCGTGCAGCAAATTTCGGCCCCGGGTCTCAAGATAGATGCGGTCGCTGTTCTTCTTCAGGTAGGTGTACTCGATAGTAGTCTCGCCTCCCGGGGTCTCCAGAAGGTAGTCAAACATCTTCTGAACCTTCTTGAAGCTCGTGGGCATCATCCACTCCTCGTCCATGCCATGAATCTCCTCATCGGGGTCATAGCCAAGGATACGTTTCATTGAAGGGCTCTCATAGACCACCTCGCGGTTCTGATCGTAAATGGAGATGAACTCTGACGCATTGGAGAGCATTGCGTCCTGCTTCTTCTGCTGTGCCTTGATCTCCTCAATCTTGCTGTTAAGCTCCGTATTTGAGATTTCAAGGCTCTCCTTAGCGTCACGCATCTCACGCGCGTTCTCATTGAGCTGCTCCTCGTTCTTTCGGAGCGTCGCAGTCATCTCCTGCGACTCGCGGAGCAGCTGCTCCGTCTTCTCGTTAACCTTGAGGTTATAGAGGGTGCTGCCTATGATCATGCCCACCTCCTCTGCAAGCAACATATAGTGCTGCGGCAGACTGGTCTGGAAGAAAGATACCTCTATGACGCCCTGAACCTCCTCCTCTTGCTTAAGGGGGATGATGAGCAGGCTCTTAGGGCGGCTTTGACCTATAAGGCCGGATGTTATGGTGAAGTAGTCGTCTGGTATCTCGGTGCGATAGATGAGCTGCTTCTCATACGCGGCGGCACCGATGAGACCATAGCCGACCTTAATCTCGTTCTTCTCATACCTCCGCCTGTCATAGGCATATTGAGTGACGACGCGGAGAGTGTCACCGTCAAGGATGTAGAAAGCAGCCTGCACGGCGTTGCAATAGGATACGAGCCCCTCAATGGTGGCCTCGGCAAGGTCATCTATCCTCGTGTGGGCGCGGAGGATATCGGAGATGGTCTCCTTGCCTTTAGACACCCAGTTGGCGAACTTTTCCTTCTCGCGGCTGTCATGGAGGCTGGTTCCGAGGTTGAGAAGAGTGCGACCAATGTCAGACTTGCCAGCCGAGACGCGGTCAACCTCGCGGCCGACACGGATGTCGTCAGCTATGGCTATACTGTCCTTGATAGTTATCTGAAGGTCGTCAATCTCATGTCTCAGCAGGCTCAGCTTCTTCTTCCGGAAATTGGATATATAGAGCGTGGAGGCGAGCACGGCAAAGACGCACAGGTCGAAAATCCAGACAAAAAGGTAGTGGTGGAGGTAGACAATGTTGTAGAGCGACACATTGAATCCCAGAAGACCCATCATACTGGTCCATCCGATGAGCAGAGTGGCGACCACGGCACTCAAAGCCACATACCATTGCAGCTCAGAGAATCCCTTTGGGGAGAGGTATCCCCAATTCACCTTCTTAATTTTCTTATACTTCATCGGGGTCAGATAATCTCGCTAAGTTGTTGCTCTATGGAGCTCCAAGCCTCCACGATTTGCAGTTTCTCAAAACTTGCCACCTCAACGACAGCCTCAACACGGCTACTTTCCTTTCCTACGAGAGGCAGCGCGTAAACGTTCACTTTTCTGCTACGGCCAAGCCCCGAAAGGGCCGAGAGGTACTCAGCCGGGACCTTTTCAAGAGACAAGGGCTCATTGTTTGCCACCACTTGTCCAAGGATTCCGTCGCCCGACGTGACAACAGTCGTTGGCGGCTCGTCCGAGAGGCCAAAGCGGCCGGCTATACGGAAAACACCCTGATCGCCGTCAGCTTCGTCCGCGGCGTCAGAGGGCTCCGCCTCAGGAGAGGCGATATTGGCATCCTCATCTCGGGCGAAAGCTATCGCGCCGGTTATGTCATAGCATACACCCAGGGCGTCTATCACGTACTGCATTCGCTCAGCGTCAGGCAGAGCCTTGGCTTTTAACTTTTTGACGGTATCAACAAACCTGATTGAGCCTTTGCCTACGGCAGATTGACGGCGGTCCTTATTGCGAATCTCAAACAGCTCAGTCCTCAGCCTGTCGAGGTCCATCTCACACTTTGACAACTGCTCGCTCAAACTGTTAGCCTCCTTGCGAGCCGCCTCTACATTCCTTATTGACCGGATGCCTATGATAGACGTCGCGCTCGTCAAGACAGCGGCTACGACAAGGTTTATCGTTATGAAAGTTGTCTGGGGTAGCTCGTATGCGAGGAATTGCCAGAAAATGAAGAAAATAATCAGGGACAGGAGGCCGATCTGCAGCTTGACGAGCGTAGGGATGGCATCAACTCGGCTGGCCACCTTCGCCGCGAACGCCCCCAAACGATGCCTCACCACCAAGATGACACGTTTGATGCCATGCTCCACCTTGGCCATGCAATCCCTCGCCTTTCCGACATAGCTGTGGAAACGCGGCGATATGATGGCTATGTAGTGCGAAAACCTGCTAATGAAATCGTTTGACATCTTACGATATAGTCTTAAGGTAGTCTATAATTCCCTGTGGAGGAAGGATGGCGTCAGGCTTGAGAAGGCGGAGGGCTGCCTGTGGCATTGTGGGCACATCGGCCGTCGCGGGATCCTGGACAATTGTGTATCCGCCGGCGTCGGCTATGCTTTTCAGTCCTTTCGCCCCATCCTGGTTCGCCCCCGTCAATATTATGCCGAGGGTCTTGGCTCGCCACGCCTTAGCCGCCGAGGACAAGGTGTAATCAATTGCCGGCCGGCAGAAGAGGTACGGACTCTCAATGGACAGAGAGACCGAGCCGAAATAGTCAATGAACATGTGGTAGTTGGCAGGAGCCACATACACGTTGCCGCGCTCAATGGACTGCTTGTCATATGGTTCAACCACATTGAGGGCGCACCTCTCGTTAAGAGCCTCGACAAAGCCCGCCCTAACATGCTTCAGGCGGTGCATGCAAATTATCACGGGAACAGGGAAATCGGCAGACAGGGACGACAGTATCCTGGAAACGACCGCGTAGCTGCCTGCCGAGCCTCCTATGACCACCGCATTGTATGTTGCCATCTTACTCTGTTTCTGTGGTTAAAAGCACTATGACATGAGCTTGTAGATGCCGTCGGACTTCATGGAGCCGTCCAAGACATCCTCCGCGCCCAAAGGCCTCTCCATCACGCCAATGCCAAGCATAGCCTTGGCTCCCGACAGGGAGTCTGCCAGTTTTTTGAACGCTTTTTCGGCAAGGGGGACGTTATATCCGAGCATCGCGTCGCGGCAGATGATGAGGTCATACTTCTCATCCGGGTAGTTCATGAACCATCCGTTGCGGAAGGTCGCATTGTCAAGCATGCTGCCGTCACGAAGCGCATAGCCCGAGCCGTCGGTCGACCTGACAATGTAATCATCGTAAGCAGACTGAGTCTCAAGCCTGTCGAAATTAGCCCTGTTCATGTCATTGTCCGTCTTGGACACTGAGAGGGAGAGCGTAGACTGCGTTATCCTGTCGCTCACCACATTTGCCGTCACCTTTACGTCTCGACGACCAGCCATGTCCAGAATTATCTCAAGGCTATAAAGCTCATGATAACTGCTCAGGCATGGAATCCACGCCGTCTTGACCTCCGGGTCGGAGACGAACTTGCGGACCTGCCTCCAAAAAGATGGCGCACGGAACAGCTCAGTCTGCGGCACGGAAAGGTAGTAGGTTATCTCATCGAACGTGACGAGCGAGGAGAGAGCCGAATAGAGGTCCTGGATGCGGTGGAAATGCATCTTCTCAAAGACATACGCCAATCTCCGGCGGAAAAAGTCGTCGGAGAAGTTAGTGTAGTCCACCTTAAGCCTTTCGGCCAAGACGAGCTCTATGTCACGCAACTCTTTTGTCGTCAGGAGCATGAGACGTGTTATTTTTTCTTGTAGAAAGCACCGTTACGGTTAAAGAGGATTCCAGCCTGGAGGGGTAGGTCCTCTTGCTTTCCCAAAACGAGCGAACCGCCCTTGAAGAGTTTATCAGAGATCTCGCGGAGCACCTTCATCTGCAACATCGCATTGAAATAGATGATGACGTTGCGGAGAAAGACTATGTCCACCTTATATGGGAACGGAGCCTTGTCTTTAACCAAATCCTGGCGAAGGAAAATGGCGCGTCTACGGAGCTCCGGGCGCACCGTTATGTTGTCAGCAGACTCGTCAACCTCAAAGTACTTGTCAAACGTGGCATTCAGACCGAGGCCTTGCATGACGAGGTTGAAATTCTCGACATAGACCTTGTTGTAAGCCAGATTGTAAACACCTGCCTTGGCCACATCGAGGACTGATGGATTAACATCTGTCCCTATGACGCGCACCCTTTCGCTCATGCCGAACTCCTCGATGAGGATAAGGTCGGAGTAGACCTCAAGCCCCGTGGAGCAGCCAGCGTGCCAAATGGTGGACATGACTTGCTTGGGCAGCTGACGGTATAGCGACTTGCCAAGCGCCACCCATACAGACGGGTCGCGGAAAAGCTCTGTCGTGTTGACTGTTATGGCCTCGACAATCATCTTGACCAAGTTCTTGTCAACAACCACGCGGTCCAGAATTTGCTCAAAGCTCATTCCCGTCTCCGTACATATTTTCTGAAGACGACGACTAATGGAACACTCAGAGTAGTCGCAGAAATCGAAACCACTCCGCTGCCCGAAAGTTTTGAGAAACTCCTTATAATCCACTATTTGCGCAGAAGATAGATATTAGTTGTGGTCGGTGTTAGAAAAGTTCGACCTCGATGTTTTGAATGAAGGCGGTGAACGAGTGATCGCCATCGACCTCCGCCTCAGACAGAAGGATGAGAACAGGGACCTGCTCACCGAACTTGTCTTTGATGGAGACCTCTTTACGCTCGCCAATCACCTTTTGCAGGCCAGGGGTGACAAAAGCCTTTATGAAGTCGTTCTTGGCGATGTCGTCCTCGGCGAAGAGCATTGAGACGTTTTGACCCAGAACTTCTTCGCGCTTGTAGCCCCACATTTTTTCGGCCGCGACGTTAAAGAACTCAACGATTCCATCGTTGCTTGTTGTGATGATAGCGTCAAGCATACCATCAAGGGTCTTCTCGTTGCGCACCTTGACGGCCTCAATCTCCTTGAACTTGGCCTCGACCTCAGCCCTCGTCTCTTGGAGACGGACATCGAGCTCTTTCTGGCTGTCTTGCATCTCGCGCTCCAACTTAACCTGGTCGGCTATGTTGGTCTCAAGACTTATGACCTTAAGGACATCGCCCTCCGTGTCGCGGACAGGCGTGTATGTGGACAGGAGCCAAACCTCCTCACCTCGCTTAGAGCGCCGCCTGACGCGGCCGTTGAAAGTCTCACCCCTGTTAATGGTCTCAAGGATTGAATCAAGCTCGGCCTGATCCTCCTTAAAGAAGAAGATGCTCATGTTCTGACCCTCAATCTCCTCGGCCTTATAGCCGAAGGTCCTGAGGAAGTTGTCATTGACATTGAGCAGAGAGCCGTCGGTCGCGAAGGTGACGGAGATTGAGGCGTGGTCGATGGCGGCCATGACACCCTTCATCTCAATCTCGTTTCGGCTGTTAAGCTCCTGCGTGGCGCGCATCTCCTCAAGGTGCTGCTGGGAGACCTCCTCCTGCTCGCGCATTCGGGCTGCCTGCTGCTGAGTCTCCTGAAGGAGTATTTGCGTCTGCATGTTCGTCTTGACGGTCGAGATAGTCATGGCTATGCTCTCCGCCGTCTTCTCGAGGAACTCAATCTCATGTTTAAGCAGTGGTTGAAGCATTGCCATCTCAATGACGCCGTAGACAACATCGTTGCTCTTGAGCGGCACAAGGATAAGCGCAGAGGGGTCGCCCTCACCAAGACCCGAGGTCACAGTCACGTAGTTCTCAGGGAGCTCGGTCATGTAGATTGTGCGCTGCTCAAGCGCGCAGCGTCCCACTAAGCCCTCGCCCCACTCAATTGTCTTGTCGGCATATTTGCGGCGGTCATAGGCGATGAAAGCCGTCAGCTCGAAGAACTTCTTGCCGTTGTCGCCCTTCTCGTCACCTGTGTGGAGAAGGAAAAAGCCAGCCTGTGTCAGGTTGACATAATCCACGAGATAGCGTATGATATTGTAAGAGAGCTCCTGCATGTTGTCATTGTTCCGTCGCAGAATCTCGCCGAACTCAGCCACACCTCGGGTCACCCAAGTGCGCTGCTGCTCCTCGTCACGCCTTTTAGCGTCCTCCTTCTGATTTTGCTTTAGGCTCTTTTGTAGCTGGACGAGAGACGAAATAAGCTCATCGTCCTTGTCATCGCTGTTGATTTTCACATCGAGTTTGCCGGCGGAGAGGCCCTCGACGAACTGCAAGATGGAGTTTGAGCGCACTTCCTCAGCCTTCAGAGCCTTGTTCATGGTCCGGATTATGCTGCTCATCTTATATGAGATGAGGAAACCACCCAGAGCGCAAAGAAGGGGGAGGAATATGACCACCCAGAAAGCGGGGAACACGCGGATGAAGTCGGAGAGCGTCCTCCTGCTGTCGTGATAGGCTTCGGAGTCGGCAGCCAACAAGAGGACAAGGAGAACGACGACGAGGCCAAAGACGAAGCCCCGAAGCGCGTAGCTCCACGTCATCCGCTTGAGTTTCTTATTCTTCATATATTTATACTATCGCGATATATTCGGTTATTGAGTGTCGTGGGGTGTTGATGTGCGAGAGTCCTCGCAGTGGTGGGGTGGTGAGATGCCGCCTGATTGGCAGGCATGGATAGGAAAGGATTCCCTCCCGGTGCGAACGTCGAAGCCTAACGCCTTGTGGCGAGGAGGCCCACGAGGTGCTGCGTTATCTTGTCGAGGGCGACTACATCGTCCACGCCACCCTCCTTGACAGCCTCCTTGGGCATGCCATAGACCACGCAGCTCTGCTCATCTTGCGCAATGGTGTGGGCGCCAGCATCGTGCATCTCCTTCATGCCGCGCGCTCCGTCATTACCCATTCCGGTCAGAATTACGCCTATGGCGTTGCTGCCGGCATATCGGGCAGCGGAGCGGAACAGGACATCGACAGAGGGGCGGTGGCGGTTGACCAGCGGTCCCTCCTTGATCTCCACGAAATACTCACGCCCTACGCGCTTGATGAGCATATGCTTGTTGCCCGGGGCGATGAGCACCCTGCCACGGTAGAGCTTGTCTCCATTCTCGGCCTCCTTGACACTGAGGCTTGAGATCTGGTCGAGGCTGTTGGAGAAAGAGCGCGTGAAGCCCTCAGGCATATGCTGCACGATGGCTATTCCGGGCATATCCTCCGGCATGGAGCGCAGAAGGACCCTAATGGCCTCCGTTCCTCCGGTAGAGGAGCCGAGGACGATGATTTTCTCCGTTTGGACAACTTGGTCAGAGCCGGAGCCTTTCTCCAGGATGGCGTCGGCCGAGTACTTTGGCTGAACCGTGGCGATGTGCGCCGTAGGGATGGATGTCGCGATGCGCGTTGAAGGCGCGGGCTTGACTGGCTGAGTGGGGTTGACGCGCTCACGGATGTCGTCTGCCTTGATTCGCTTGAGCTTGCTCATGGCAGCCGCTTTGACGGCGTCGCACAGCATGATGTGGCTCTCCTGGAAGAAGACGTCCGGATTCATGGAGGGCTTGCCGATGACCTCGCTCGCACCATATTCCAGAGCCTTCATGGCGGCCTCGGTACCCTTGGTGGTCAGAGATGAGATGACAACGACAGGGATGGGCCTCTGAGCCATGATCTTGCGCAAGAAGGTCAGTCCGTCCATGCGGGGCATCTCAATGTCCAAAGTGATGACATCAGGGACCTCCCGCATGATTTTCTTGACTGCGATGATTGGGTCTGCCGCAGTGCCCATCACCTCAATCTCCGGGTCGGCCTCGAGAATAGCCGAGAGCGATTGACGCACTACGGCCGAGTCGTCCACGACCAAAACTCTGATCTTATTATCCATGCCGTTAGAATCTCATCTTTCGGCCCGTGTTGCGGGTCTTTTTGTCCGTCGCGGCTTGTGCCGCCCGGATTGTTAATGTCCGTCCTTATTTAACACTCAAGCCGGCCGGCGAGCCATGTCTCAGAAAAAGAGACTTTCGGCATCGGCCGGACGGTCAGTGACTGTCGTTATTTCCTGTTGTGTCTTAGTTTTGTCAGAAAGTCCTCTTGTCGAGATACTTGTGCCTGACCTCGGCGTTGTCGGTGAAGAAAAGGATTTTACGTCCCTTCTTGCCCCCCACGCACGAGCTAACGATAGGTATCTTATATTCGGCCAGCAAGCGCTTGGCCACTTCAATGTTCCTCTCGCCAATCTGCGTCACGGAGCGCCCGTCGATAGACTCGATGAGCTCGCCTCCGCCAAAGACCTTAGCCTCAAGGTCCTCAATCCGGCAGCCCATGAACCTCATCTTCTCGACAAGCTTCTCTATGGCTATGTTGCCATATTTGGGCGACGCCAGGTCATTTCCGGTCCAATAGGGCAGCATATAGTGGTTGATGCCTCCGTAGTGGAGTGTCTTGTCCCAGAGACAGACAGCCACGCACGAGCCGAGAACAGTCTTGACCACGTAGGGGTCCTTGCTGGCGAAGAATGACGAGGGGTATAAGAAATGCTGTGAATACTCCATTCGTCGGGGAGGTTAAAACAGGTCCACGTCGTCGTCAGAGTCGGTGTCGAAGAACATCCCGCCGTCATCACCACCAAAGGGGTCCGTGTTGACGACCTTGAGCCTCGGGATTGAGATGGTGAATGTCGAGCCCTCACCCTTGACACTCTTGATGTCAATTTTGCCCTCAAGGACGTCGAGCAGCGCCTTGGCGATGGCCAATCCGAGACCATGTCCCTGATTGATGGAGTTGATGCCCGTGTCGAGGCGCTTGAACCTCTCGAAAATGATGTTCTGGTTCTTCTCCGAGATGCCCGTTCCGAAGTCCTGGATTGAGATGAAGAGCAAATCGTCATCAATCCAGCACTTCACAATGACCTTGCTATCCTTGTAGCTGTACTTGACGGCGTTGTTGAGTATATTGCTGATGATTTGTTTGAGTTTGTCGGAGTCGGTGTTGAAATAATAGTCCTTCTCGCCGAAACCGAGCTGGATCTCATAGTCGAACTCAATGTCAATGCCCATTTTGCGGGTCACGATAGAGAACGAGTCTATGACATTTTGAATGAGCTGCCTGATATGGACCTTCTGGACGTTGGGGAGAATCTCGCCAGCCTCAATCTTCGCCGCCGTGAAGATGTTCTTGAGCTGGAAGTCGAGATTGAAAGCCTCGTTGTGGATAAGGGCCACCATGGATACGATTTTCTTCCAGTCCTGCTTCTCGACAGAGAGGATGGCCTTAGAGAGTCCGATGATGGAGGTGAAGGGGTTGACAATCTCGTTGGTTACGTTCGATATGAAGTGGCTCTTGAGAGCCTCGGAGTCCTTAAGCCTCTTGCCCATAGTCTGGCACTCGGTCTGAAGCTCGGCGAATTTTTTCTCCATGTCAGACTTGTCCTCCAGTCTTTGCCTGAGGAGCTTGAGCAGTTGTTTGTCAGTGACGTTGTTGATATCCATATCGAACGGGTTAGTTTCTTTTGAAAATTGTAGGCTTGACGTTAGTGAGGGGTACGTCCATGTTGCTCATGGACTCTGAATGTCCGATGCAGAGGTATCCGCCTTTTCTGAGCTTGGTGCAGATTTTCTGGATAACCTTCTCCTGAGTCTCCCTGTCGAAATAGATTAGCACGTTTCGGCAGAAGACGACATCGAATTCAACGTTTATATCGTAAACAGGGTCCATCAGGTTTAGATATTTCAGAGAAAAGTTCTTCTGAAGCTGCGGAGACACCCTCACGGTAGGGTTAGTCCTGTCTTTGCTTCGGAGGAAATATTTCCTCTTAATATCGAGGGGGATCATATCGACAAGTTTCTCGGGGTAGACCCCGCGCGCCGCTTTTTCGAGGACATTCTGCGAAATGTCCGATCCGAGGATACTAAAGGTGAACCCGGGATGCTGCTCTGCGAACTCACTGAGGACCACAGCCATGGTATATGGCTCCTCGCCGCTTGAGCAGGCCGCGCTCCAGACGTTGACGCGGTTCCGGCCTTCCGCGAGGAACTCCGGCAAAGCCACATTGCGAAGGAAATCGAAATGGACGGGCTCTCGGAAAAAATCGGTCTTGTTGGTAGTGACTACGCTGAGGAAATTGTAAAGCTCGTTTCTCTGCCCCTCGGGGCTGAAAAAGTATTTCTTGTATTCGGTATATGACTTCATCTTGAGGTCCCGGATGCGTTTCAAGAGACGGCCCTGGAGCATCACGCGCTTGATTTCCGGCATCTTGATGCCGAACTGCGCATAGATGTACTCACTGAACTGCTTGAAGTCTGCTGGTGAAAGCTCAGCCCTGAAGCAGTCGAACTCGTCTCCTATGTTTCCCGGGGCGGGTGAAGTCTGGTCTGGCATAGGCTCAGATGGACGGTTTATTAGCCTTGGCAGTAAACTCGGCCATTGTTATGACATCGGTGTCGGTAAACACCTTGTCAGGGTCGAAGAACATGCCGAGGCCATCTGGGGTCTGGCTGGCGAAAAGCACATAGCCGGGCTTATATGTCGTGTCTATCGCGAGACGCTTGTCATCGGGTATATCCATCACCTCGCGGACAAGGTCCACCGCCAAGGCGACGTCAAACAACTCGTCACCATTTCGGACAGAGATGACGATTATGTAGGTCTGCTCGTTGATTTTGACCGGGCCGACATTAAACTTCAGCCCGCTGTCAATGAGGGGCAGCACACGGCCGCGATGCTCGACCATGCCGATCATGGCGGGGACATTCGCCCCCGAGGCCTGCGGCTTGACGTAGGCCATGATCTCGACGACCTTGGAGACGTGGAGTCCGTATATTCCGCCATTGACCTCGAAGGTCAAGAACGAGTTGATTATTTCATCTTCCATTGACTCTGATTAGGAGAGTTGAGAAATTTAGACAAGGGCCTCGGCAAGTTCGGCGGTCTTGAGCAGATAGACGAACTTGTCGCCCACCTTGATGGTTCCGGCCGCGGCGCGTTGAACCTCGGGATTGACATCTATGACCACCTCGGGCTTGAAATTCTCATGCGAGAACTCAAAGACATCATCCATCTCGTCGACCTTGAAACCACAAAGTTCCTCCTTGCCGGCGGTCTCGAAAGCCACAACCACGATGCCCTGCTCGGGCTGGCTGTCATCCGGCTCCTTGCCGACAAGTACACGGAAATCAACCACGGGAATCATGTTTCCGTGGTTATTGATAATTCCCTTTATGAAAGGCTTGGTAAGCGGCACCCTGGTAGGCGCGCTATACTCAAGAATATGTCTGATGGACTCCGTCTCAAAGGCGAAGAACTCTCCACCTACCTTGAAAGACGTGACCGACTTGATTTCATCCATTACTATGCGTTTTGGGCGTCACCCGCCTGAGCCGTGAAAGCGGCTTTCCTACGGAAACGCAACTGGTTGAAGTAGTTGACGAGGCGACCCGGGTCAATGATGAGCGAGAGTGAGCCGTCGCCCATGACAGAGGCTCCCGAAATCATGTCCACCGAGCGGAGGAAACGCCCCAGGGGCTTGACCACAATCTGATACTCACCCAGAACAGCGTCGACAATCATACCGACCCTCTTGTCGCCCTGCCCAACAATGAGCAACTTGGCCTTTGCGAGATCCGTTGCCGAGCCGTTGAAAATCTTGTTGAGGTCGATGAACACCAGCTGCTGGCCATTGTAAGTGAAGAAGTCGCCCATGCCGTTCTCGCTCATCACTACCTCTGAGGGCTGAAGAATCCGCTCCACATTGGTGAACGGGAAAACATACTGCTCTCCGCCAATGCGCGTGAGCAACCCGTCGATGATTGAGAGAGTGAGAGGGAGCTCCATCGTGATGGTGGTGCCCTTGTCAACCTCCGAGTCGACAGTCACTTCGCCTCTTATCTCGGCAATCTTGCTCTTGACGACATCCATGCCCACGCCTCGGCCAGAGACGTCGCTCACCTTCTCCGCCGTTGAGAATCCGCTGGCAAAGATGAGGTTGAGGACCTCCTTTTTAGAGAGGCGGGCCGCATTGTCCACAAGTCCCTTCTCAACGGCCTTTTTCAGGATTTTATCGGGATCCATGCCCTTGCCGTCATCAGAGACTTGGACTATAACGGACGAGCCCGAATAGAAAGCCTTTAGAAGGATGGTACCCGTCGGGTTCTTGCCCTTCTTGATTCGCTCGTCGGGCATCTCGATGCCATGGTCGCCCGAGTTTCTGATGATATGGAGCAACGGGTCCTTGAGGTGGTCAATGATAGTCTTGTCGAGCTCAATCTCGCCACCCTCAACGACAAACTCCATTTGCTTGCCAAGCTTGTTGCACAGGTCTCTGACAAGTCGTTGGAACTGGACAAGCTCACCCTGAAGCGGGATGAGGGATATGGAGAAAGAGTTCTCACGCAGCTGGCGCGTAATCTTCTCCATCTGCTCGGCAATGGCCACGAGATTCTGGTCAGTTTGCTTCCCGGCCAAAAGATTGAGCTGAGCCTGCATTGTGACAAGCTCAGAGACAGCGTTGACGAGGTCGTCAATCTTCTCGGCGGAGACTCGGATACTTGCTATCTTGCTCTCCTGCTGCTTAGCGGCGCCAGCGGCGGCCTTGCCCGGCTCGGCAGACTTTGCAGCCTTGGCAGGCTCGGGCTTTGGAGCTGTCTTGAAAATGGCGAAATCATCGGCCTTGAGCTCCGTCTGGGTCTCAATGGCCTTTGCCAGAATAGGGTCAAGCTTGTCGGCAGACCCGATAATGTCGCCACCGGGCAACTCGACAATGTCCATGCGGCACTCGTCCTCGACAAAGATGAAGACATCCTTGATGTCGTTGACATCCTGGTCAGTACTGAGGACGACCTGCCACTTGACATAGAGGTTCAGCGGCTCGAACTTGTCAAGCGCGGGGACAGCCCCCGTGAAAGCCACGGTGCGGTATTTACCCAGAGCCGTCAAGTCGTCGAGCATGAAAAGAGGGTTCGTGCCGTTGTTGAGGAGGGACTCGAAGGGCGCAAAAGTGACTAAATAGTTCTTAGGGCCCTTTACCTCGGGTTGAGGCACGGGCTGCGACTGCGCCGCGGCTCCGCCTGCAGCCTGCTTGGCCGCCAGAGCCGCCTTCTCGGCACTACTGAGGGTCAAAGTCTGCCCCTCAGGGAAATACTTGGTAATCTTGGCAATGTAATCCTTCTGCCTCTGAATGTCATCGGGGTTGGTGAGGGTTCCCTCTCCTACCTCGAGAAGCTGACGGATGTAGTCCAAACTCTCGAAAGTGAGCGATATGATATCACTGTTCACCTTCACCGTGTCATTTCTGACACAGTCATAGAGAGTCTCAAGGTTGTGGGTGAAATGGCTCAGGTCGTTGAACCCGAACATCGCGCCGCTACCCTTGATGGTGTGCATGGAACGGAACAGCCTCTCGACGATCTCCTTGTCCTCAGGGCTCTTCTCGAGCTCGAACAAGGCCTCCTCGATGGCCGCCACGTTGTCCTGCGCTTCCTCTACGAATTTCTGTTGAAATCTGTCTAACATGGACTACAAATACATTGTCTAAGAAGAGGGGATATTTTCTAACGGAGCACCCTTGAGATGGCGCTGAGGAGCTTGGCGGGGACGAAAGGCTTGATGATCCAACCAGTCGCGCCTGCCTCCTTGGCCTCCATCTTCTTCTCAGTCTGGCTCTCAGTTGTCAGGAAAAGGATAGGAATGTGCTTGTAAGCATCCATCTCACGGACCTTGCGGATGAGACCGAGGCCGTCAAGGTTAGGCATGTGGAGGTCGGTGATGACAATGTCGATGGGCCTGCCATCGAGGAACTTGAGAGCGTCCTCGCCGTCAACGCCAACCAAAACATCGTAGCCCTCGTTGGTCAGAGTGAAGTTGACCACCTCGCGGATACTCTCGGAGTCGTCTACAATAAGAACTGTCTTTGCCATATTGTTACTATAAAAAATGGATATGTCGTTTATTTGGGGATTTGTGAGTTGTCTTTATTGAGGGGTATGGACTTAGATTTTCATGTCCTTGTCCAGTCCCGCCTTTTGGACCAGTTCCTTCAGGTCGTCCTTGAGGGTGGTCTGCATCTCGAACTTCTTGCCTGCCGCCTCAGTCATTCGGCGTAGCGCCACGACGAGCTGAATGAACGTCATGTCGATGTTCTGCGGGTCCGCCACCTCGACACGCAAGTCGGTAGGCGAGGGCAGGGCATCTCGGAGCTCCTTGGTCATCTTGTCGATGTGATTGATGACAAGGTCACCGCCGAACTTCAGGTTCTTCTTGCCGTCAGCCTGTGAGATTTCGAGGCTATATACACTGCTCATAATCTGACCTTAAGTGTTCTGTTTAAAGTGTTTATGGAAGGAGGTCAACCGTCCTGCCTCATAAAGCCACGGGGTGGACACGCCGCTCATTTGCTTGACGTCTCCACCTCCGGGTATTACGCGTTAGAACTTCTCGTAATTATCGAGATCGAACTCTTTGGAGTTGATATTTCCGAGGTTGATCTTCACGCCGCCCATGGGCTTGGGCTCATCATGGCGGGGTTGCTCCGCCTTTGCGGTCTCCTTCTTGTCTTGGGTCGCGTCGGGCTTTTTCTCAATGTCGGCGTTGCTCTCAGTTGCAGCCTCAGCCGCCTCGTCGAGCTTGAAATATCCGACAGCCTGCTTGAGGTTGGATGCGAGAGAGGAGAGGAGCACGGAGCTGTTGGTCAACTCGTCAGAGCTTGACGCATTCTCCTGAGTGATGACATTGAGGTTCTGCATGGCCATGTTAATCTGCTCTGCGCCAGTTTTTTGCTCAATGCTTGCTGCGGAAATCTCCTTGATGAGGACAGTGGTCTTCTCAATGTCAGGGACAAGCGCCTTAGCCTTCTCACCAGCCATCTGGGTAACCTTCAGGCCCTTGTTGACGAGAGATACGATCTCATTGGCGGCCTGCTTGCTTCGTTCAGCGAGCTTACGGACCTCGGCAGCCACGACAGAGAAGCCGCGGCCCTGCTCACCAGCGCGGACAGCCTCGACAGCCGCGTTGAGGGCAAGAATATTGGTTTGGAACGCGATATCGGAGATGATGGAAATCTTCTCGGAGATAGTCTTCATGGCCTCGGCGGCCTCGCCAGAGTACTGGCTTGAGAGGTTGACATTCTCAACAGTGGAGGCGGTCAGCTTCTCGGTTGCTATGGCGTTCTCTGTATTCTGATCGATGTTGGCCACCATCTGCTCAATAGCGGTCGAGACCTCCTCGGCGCTTGCGGCCTGCTCACTCGCACCCTTAGACAGTTTCTGGCTTGAGGTGTTGAGGAGAGAGCCTGAGGTGACAAGCTCGTTGGCGTTGCGCTCAATTGAGACGACAGTGTGCTTAAGGCTCTCAACCATGCCCTGAAGAGCCTTGGAGAGTTGACCAATCTCATCATCCTGATCGACCTGAACCTGCGCAGTGAGGTCACCCTTGCCGATGGCCTCGGCAAATACGACACCGCGCTTGAGAGGCGCGATGATGCTCATATAAAGCACACGGCCCACGACGACAGCGACACCGAGCACGAGAAGGCTCATGACGATGACGAAGACGAGCTGGATGGATGCGGAGACATTGATAGAATGCTTGATGTCATTGCACTTGGCGTCACAGATGCCGCTAAGGGAGGACATAAGCGTCTGCAACTCGCGCTCGGCCATCTCGACATCTCCATCGCTCTGGACGAGCATCTCGCTCTCCATAAGGAGGATCGGGTCGTCATAGGAGTCGAAAGACGAGAGGTTGCTCATGACAGTCTTCTCAAGGTCGAACATGGCATGAACCTTGGTGTCTACAATGGCGAGAGTGTCAGTGAAAGGGGTCTCCCAGTCGGCAGTAGCCTCCTTTACCTCATTGAGCACGGCGTCGAATTCCTCATTGACGATGGCGGCGAGCTTGACCTTGTCCGGCGTGTTGGGCTGGTGGTCCACGAAGACCCAGTTGACCACAAGTCTGCGGCTCTCGACAATCTTGTTCATCATGACCTCGAGGTTGGACTTGACGGGGAGATACTCGTTCGCCTCAGTCTCCTGAAGGTTCCTGGTGTAGAAGTGGATGGCTATTGTAAGGATTGAGTTGAGGAGGATGAACACGCATATGACGCCGAAGCCCGCCACGAGCTTCTGCGCCAGATTCATCTTCGAGACACGCTCCTTGAGAGATATACCCTTCATTGTTGTTCTTAGATTACATGTTTATCGCTGCAGTCATGTCAGTTAGCTTCTGACCGAACTGTATGTTAGACATTTGTGCGTTGCTCTTGCTAAGCTCGAACTTGAGCCTGCTGTCGCGGATGACGAAGTTAATCATCGACCCGCTCTTGACGGCGCCCTCCTCCTCGGTGATGATGAGGGTGTCCTTGCCGACCTTGTCGATGATGGCAGAGGCGTTGCGTGCGAAGCTGATGTTGTGCGAGACGTAGATGACTTGGCAGTCAACCACCTCGTCCACAGACTTGAAGTTCTTCACCACGACGTTCTGGAAGCCGAACTTCTTGCCTTCTGACTGAGACGTCAGCCAAGAGGCGAGTTCCCGGTCTCGAACCACGCCGATGACAAAATCTCCCTGCCTCGCAGCATCGCTCCATCCGAGATAACGGATGAAACTCAGTGTGAGCAGAGCCTTTGGCTTTGCCAATTGATCCTGAGCGAAGGCGCCATGCGCCATTGTCAGGGTTAATATCAGAGTGACAAGTAATTTCTTTATCATAGGCATGCTCGGTCGTTCTTTTGCTAAGGAGCCATCATTACTCCCAACGTAATGAGATAGCTCCTGTTAAAGTTAAGTGATTATTTGGTTTCAGACAGCGCCTTGATTTATAAAAGGCTATATTTCTGTTTGTTCGTATTGTCCAATATGGTGCGAATACTCGGCAACAAAGTTAAACATTTGTCAACGATTTTCAAATGATATTGCCGCTTTTCGCATATCGTCCCTTATTTGGCTTGCAAGTGACTCGAGGTCGTCAAACCTCATCTCGTCTCGCAACCTGTCGTGGAAAGAGACTGCCACGGGCTGTCCGTATATGTCTGAGTCGAAGTTCATTATGTGCGCCTCAACTCTTCTGTCGTTACCACCGACCGTGGGCCTCGTACCGACATTTATGACCGCCTGCAGTGGATTCCCATCAATAGTGACAAGGCCGGAATAGACCCCGTCTGCCGGGATGAGCTTGCTGTCGTCAGAGGGCGTCACATTGGCTGTCCTGAATCCTATTGAACGTCCAATCGCGTCGCCATGTGTGACCACGCCATGGAAATCATAGTCTCTGCCCAGCAACTGGGCGGCACGAGCCGCATCTCCCTCAAAGAGAGCCTTGCGGACCTCCGATGAGCTCACTTTGACACCTCCGGGGAGTGTGAACGCGTCACCCCTTTTCGCCTCTATGCCCTCGGATGCCGCCAAGGATATGTAGTCCTCTGGCTTGACGTCGTCGGAGCCGAAGTGGTGGTTATAACCCATGAGCATAAACTTAGCCATCAACTTTCCCGCCACCCACTCTCTCAAGAACTGTCTCGCGGTCAGGTCGGAGAAGTCGCGCGTGAAAGGGATGACGACAACCCTGTCGACCCCGGTCCCGCGCAGAAGCTCCAATCTCTCACCCTGGGTTGTCAGCAGACCTACTCGATCGTTACCCTTCGACAGGGCGATGCGCGGGTGCGGATCAAAAGTGACAACCACAGAAAGCAGTCCTCGCTCTTCCGCCTCCTTCTTGAGCTGTCCAAGGAGCGCACGATGACCCAGGTGAAGCCCGTCGAAGACGCCGACACAGACCGCAGATGGGAGCGCGGCATAGTTCTCTATTTGGCTGAAGACTTCCATGTTTGGGATGTTTTTCAACGCAAAAGTAATGATTTTATCGGGCAACCGGGCTGTAATACGCAATAAAGAGCAAAACGTTATGGGCTATTTTCCCCATCATAGCCCATAAGAGGGTGATAAAAAAGAAAAGCCCGGGGACACACGTCTCCGGGCTTTACGAGAAAATCACAATCAACTTTAACACATGCTCGTTAGCTTGAAGATAGACCGTCTCGGGTTCTCTTCTATGTTATATCGCGAATATAATATAATTCCAATCTAAATGTTCGCGAGCCTGTCTTTTTTCTTAATGAATTGTGATTTATAAGACAAAAAGGGCAATTCCGCCGACCAATTCATGTCTAAGCGAGGACTCCGTCAAGCAGTTGGGCGATTTGATCCTTGGCCTTGACGCCAGAGAAACGCTCAACGACTTCGCCATCTTTAAAGACGAGAACTGTTGGAATAGTCATAATTCCGAACTCGGCAGGGGTGTTGGGTGCAGACTCGATGTCCATCTTGTAGAAGCGGACACGGCCGTCATAGTCCTCAGAGACGCGCTCCACCTGTGGGCCGAGAGCGCGGCATGGGCCACACCATACTGCCCAAAAATCGACAAGCGCGACACCGCCTTTGTCTACAATCTCAGCCTTGAATGAGTCGTCGGTAAGATTCTGTACCATATTGATGGAATAAAATTGGTTTTTATTTGATTATTAAATGATTACATAGAAGCTATCGCAAAACGGTCCTTGCCGAGATAGTCCTTACGGATTTCGGCATTGGGAAACCCCACCTCGCGGAGCAAGGCTTCCATCTCTGAGCCCAGAGCTTCGTTAATCTCAAAAAAGAGCGAACCTTCAGGAGACAAGAGGCCGTCACGGCAGAGCTGGGCTATCCTTCTGTAAAAGACAAGAGGGTCGCGGTCATCGACAAAAAGAGCCATTGCCGGCTCATGGTCGAGGACATTGGGTCTCATATCCTTGCGCTCCGACTCCTTTATGTATGGTGGATTAGAGACCACAATATCAAAAGGACCGTTTGAGGCGACCAGACCATCCATCTCGGGAGAGAAAACGTCTATTTGACAGACATCGACATCCAACGCGAGCCGCGTGGCGTTCTCTTGGGCAATGCGGACAGCCTCGGCCGACGCGTCAATTGCCATGACATCAGAATTGGGCAACAGATGCCTGAGCGCCAAAGCAATGCACCCGCTCCCTGTGCCAATGTCCAAAATATCCACATCGCGATTTTGCGCCCATTGAGCGACTATATCCACAAGTTCGGCAGTCTCGGGCCTCGGGATGAGGACACCGGGCTCGACATGAATGTCAAGGCCGGCAAAGCTCGCCTTTCCGGTGACGTATTGAAGGGGTATGTCATGCGACACGAGGTCAGCCTGACCAAGGAGGACATCGGCCACATCAGCGTCAAGGGTGTCAGAATAGTGATTCACCAACTGCGTAAATGAGTAGCCGAAATAGTCACAGACAATAGCCCGTGCGGCGGCAGTCGCCTCCGAGCCAAGGGCATGATTCAGCACTTGGGTCATCTGCCGCAAGATGGATGATACAGTCTCTGACATGTAGATAATTTAGTATATTTGCGATAGGTGCTCAAACGCATCAAACACAATGGCAAAAATAGATAATAAGGGCGAAACGCCCAACACTTTGGAGCAGGGCGCGGACGAGATGTACATGCGCCGCTGCATCCAGTTGGCGCTCAACGCCGAGGGTCGCACATATCCTAACCCGATGGTGGGCGCGGTCATAGTTTGCGACGGAGAGATAATAGGCGAAGGGTGGCATCACAAGGCGGGTGAGCCGCATGCCGAGGTCAACGCCATCCGCTCTGTCGCGGACCCCGACAAACTGAGGCGCAGCACCATATACGTCAGTCTTGAGCCATGCGCCCACTTCGGCCGCACGCCGCCTTGCGCCGACCTTATCATAGAGAAGCAGATTCCCCGAGTTGTCGTGGGATGCCGAGACTCGTTCGCAAAAGTAGACGGCAGGGGAATAATGAAACTGCGCGAGGCTGGCCGGGAAGTCAAAGTAGGCGTTCTGGAAGACGAATGCCGCTGGTTGAACAGAAGGTTTTTCACCAACAACGAGAAGAAGCGCCCCTATATAATCCTCAAATGGGCACACACGTCAGACGGGTTCATGGGGCGCAAAGTCAATGGGCGACCGGCACCCGCCAAGATATCCAACGATGAGGCCCTGCTCATCTCGCACAAGCAGCGGACCACCGAGGACGCCATCCTCATTGGCATAGGCACAGCCCTGAGCGACAACCCGAGCCTCACAGCCCGTTTGTGGGATGGGGCGTCGCCTCTCCGAATCGTTTTGGACCCCGACTGCGCACTCCATCCCGACTGCAAACTGCTTACGGATGGTGGAAGGACCTTGGTCGTGAACAACAAGAGGGAATCCACAGACGGCAACGTGAAGTACGTCATGGCCTCATCCGATAGTTTGGCGGAGAGCGCAGTCCTTGCCGCAAAAGCCGAGGGGGTGACCTCAATAATTGTGGAGGGGGGAGCACATACTTTGTCCCAATTCATAGAAAGAGGACTGTGGGATGAGGCATACGTATATGAGTCGGACTCCGTCATGGGCGACGGGGTGGAGGCTCCAGTGCTCCGAGGCGGAGAGCTTGTTGAAGTACGCCACATGGGGGACTGCACTTTGCGCAGGTTCAAAAGTCCCGATGTCTTGAAAGTAAAATATTTCGACAAAAAATAATATTTGCGGTGGGTTAAAAAGGGAAAATAGCTATCTTTGCACCGCAAATCGGGATTTAGCGCAGTTGGTAGCGCACCACGTTCGGGACGTGGGGGTCGGGCGTTCGAGTCGCCTAATCCCGACAATGCTTAAAACGGCAGCTTGAGGTGCGAACCTCAAGCTGCCGTTATTTTTTTGCCGTCATGAGTCTCCTGGTAACAACGTCAATCTCACGTCTTGCTCAAGATGTCAGAAGGTCTGTCAGAAAGCGGCCTTTGGCACCTTGGGCAATATTGCTGGCATTGGGCACACTCACGGGGACGGAGACAGGTGTCTGCCCTTTCATTTGGCCTTGCGTAGTGTCACTTGGCCTGACCGTTGTATTGGTAGGCTCACTCAGGCGACACTTGCGAGAGCGATGGTGGGGCGACAGTATATTAG
Organism: bacterium; assembly: GCA_963658925.1. Lineage (GTDB taxonomy): Bacteria > Bacteroidota > Bacteroidia > Bacteroidales > Marinilabiliaceae > W3P20-009. The sequence goes on along the minus strand of CAVKRQ010000009.1, from coordinate 666 downwards.
TCATCATCTTCGCCCTGTTCATCTTCTCCGTTGGCGCAATGAGAGGGGATGACGGCAAGGCTGATTTCTTCACGGGTGGAGGCAAGTGCCACATTGAGGGCGAGATTACTCGCATAACGTATCGCGATTCGAGCCGAGTGAGCGCAGTGGTGAGAGCGGACTCGATAAACAGGAGATATGCCGGAGAATTAAAAGGGCTTGTCAATTTCAAGGATAAGGATGTCAATATGACCAGCCTCGCCAAGAGCCTGAAATGCGGCATGAAAGTGCGGTTATGGGGACGTTTCACAACTCCGCGCACTGACATCTTTGGCGATTTCGACTATCAGGAGTACCTGAAAAGCCAAGGCCTGATGTACTTGGCGACAGCGGACAGCGTGACTATTGATGGCAAGATGAAGGACTTGGCCTCTGTAAGTGGCATGGCGCATGACTTGTTCACATCGTCACTTGAAAAGTCAGGCGTCAGCCGCGAGAGCCGAGTCTTTTTGCAAGCACTGGTGTTGGCGGACAGAAGCGAGCTGCCGCGAGAAGTCAGGCAGGCATTCACCGACTGCGGCACGGGCCACGTTCTTGCAGTCAGCGGTCTCCACGTTGGCATATTGTCAATGGCCGTCATGTCGCTAATTGGCCTTCTTTTCGGCAGTAGAGCAACGGGAGTAATCA
>CAVKRQ010000008.1:0-150831 GCA_963658925.1 bacterium | reverse complement strand
ACTTCTTCATCTTCCGGCTTGTCAAACTCTACGCCTGACTTTTAACATCACAGGTGTGCGCATTTTAACATATGCACCTGAAAAAAGGCTTGAGCCCGTTTCGGGGCGAATAGGATATGCGGCATTATTTCGCTATTTTCGCCGCAAAATATGCGGCGTTATTTATTACATATCGCCGCATGGAGGATGAAAAGCATGTATATACACGAGAAAGATAAATGGACAGAGTTTCGCTGGGACGACACAAAAATCGCCCTCGCGCTTGACCAAGCCTCTCGCAAACAGGGGATATTATATGGCAAATTGAGTTGCCTTGGTTTTGACGGTCAAATCAGCACGATGGCAGAAAACCTGACACACGACATGGTTCATTCATCGGAGATTGAGGGCATAAAACTGAATATGGACGAAGTTCGGTCCTCCATCGCCAGAAGACTTGGCATCGACAACCAAAAGAGCATTCCATCATCGCACTATGTTGATGGCGTAGTCTCCGTAATGATTGACGCTACCGAGCATTACGACCAGCCTTTGAGCAAAGAACGCCTATGTGGGTGGCAAGCAGCATTCTTCCCTACAGGTTTTAGCGGGGGCGAGAGAATAGAGGTGGGGCAATATCGCACGCACGAGGAGCATATTGTCTCAGGCGCTCTCGGGCGCGAGCGAGTACATTACGTCGCCCCGTCTCCGGACCGAGTCGAACTTGAAATGAAGAATTTCATAGACTGGTACAACAGTGAGCAGCCGATTTCTCCCATAATACGCTCAGCAATAGCACACTTCTGGTTTGTCAGCATACACCCCTTCGAGGACGGCAATGGTCGATTGTCTCGTATTCTCGGCGATGTGTTCCTTTCAAGGGGCGACCAGAGCAGCATGCGTTTCTACAACATATCGTCAGAAATAAACCGCGACAAAAAGCATTATTACGAAATCCTCGAACGGGCGCAACATGGTGACGGAGACTTGACCGAATGGCTCTGCTGGTACATAGAAAAACTCAGCAACGCATTGGATGAGGCAAACATACTTGTCCGGAATGTGCTAAATAAATCAATATTTTGGCGGCATGCGGCATCTACGCCATTGAGTAAACGTCAAATTGACACGTTGAATTTGTTTCTTGACGGATATGAAGCAAAATTGACATCAAAGACTTGGAGTGAACTCAATAAGTGCTCAAAAGACACCGCAAACCGTGACATACAGGACTTAGTTCAAAAAAACATCCTGCGCGAGGAAATCCCAGGAGCGAAACGTCCAAGTTACTCAATAGTCTACAGCAAAGCCCAAACACCAAATAACGACTTCTCTGACGTCAAGATTACGAGTCAAAACAATGATTTCTACCTCACAGCGCGCTACAAAGGAGTGACGAATGTGCGAGAACGCATTCTACGTCTTGACGCTGAACGATTTGAACGTAATGACATCACGTTAGAAAACCTGATTGCCAAATATTGCTGCTATTTGATGGATGAATAAACGTCAAGTAGCGTCGACTAAAAAAATCTCCGCCTCGACAGACAGCCTGTCAGGGCGGAGATGTTTATGTTAGACTGACGTCGAGTGGCGCGTTAGAGCGTCACGCCAGTCTTGAAGATGGCAATCTCGCGATAACCCTTCTTCTCGTTGTTAACCTGCTCACCACTTGCTACTCGGATGATGTAGTCGGTGAAAGACTGGGCGACCTCATCCCATGTCTTGTCCTCTACAAGGACACCCGCATTGAAGTCAATCCAAGTGGGTTTGCGCTGAGCGAGGCCAGAATTGGTGGAGATCTTCATGGTCGGCACGAAAGTTCCGAATGGAGTGCCACGGCCAGTGGTGAAGAGGACAATCTGGCAGCCGGCGGCGGCAAGGGCGGTCGCAGCCACGAGGTCATTGCCTGGAGCCTCAAGAAGATTGAGGCCGTGCTTTGAGATGCGGTCACCATAGCGGAGGACGGCACGGACGGTGCTCTTGCCGCACTTCTGAGTGCAGCCGAGAGCCTTATCCTCAAGGGTTGAGATGCCACCCGCCTTGTTGCCAGGTGAGGGGTTCTCGCCCACAGGCTCGCCATGAGAGAGGAAATATTGCTTGAAGTCATTGATGAGCTTGACAGTCTCGTCAAAACGCTCCTTGTTCTCGCAACGATTCATCAGTATGGTCTCCGCGCCAAACATCTCGGGGACCTCGGTGAGGACGGACGTGCCACCCTGCGAGACGATGAAATCAGAGAACACACCGAGCAGAGGATTGGCGGTGATGCCAGAGAAGCCGTCAGAGCCGCCGCACTTGAGGCCTACACGCAACTTGCTGATGGGCACTGCGGTGCGGACATCCTTGCTTGCCAACTCATAGAGGGGGCGAAGCATTTTCATGCCCTCCTCAATCTCGTCGCCCTCGACCTTCTGAGCCACGAAGAACTTGACCCTGTCCTGATCGAAATCGCCACAGAACTCGCGGAACACATCCGGCTGATTGTTCTCACAGCCAAGGCCTACTACGAGAATTGCGCCAGCATTAGGATGCTTGACCATGTCACGGAGCACCTTCTTAGTGTTCTCATGGTCATCACCGAGCTGAGAGCAGCCATAGTTATGCGGGAAGCCGACGATGGCGTCAACACCCTTGCCCTGAGTCTCCTCCTTCAGCTTGGCTACAAGCTGATTGACAATGCCATTGACACAACCGACCGTCGGGATGACCCAAATCTCATTACGGATGCCCACCTCACCATTCTTACGGACATAGCCATTGAAAGCGAGACCCTTGTCGGGAGCGGAAACATCAACAAGCTTAGGGGTGTAGGTATACTCGAGGAGGCCTGAGAGGTTGGTCTTTATGTTGTTCTCGTTCATCCAAGAGCCAGCCGCCTTGTCCACTTTGGCATGACCAATCGGGTAGCCATATTTGATGATGTTCTCGCCCTGCTTGAGGTCAGAGAGGAGAACCTTGTGACCGGCTGGGACGTCATCTAAAAGGGTTATCTGCTTGCCGTCGACCTCGATGACCTCGCCCTTTGAGAGGGGCTGTATGGCCACCACGACATTGTCGGCGGGGTTAATCTTGAGAAATCTTACTGCCATTGTTCTTATCGTTATGGTCTCAAAAGGGGGGATTGACAGAGTTGCCTATCAATCCCCCCGTTGAGATGTTTTTTGTTCAGACTGTCAGTGTCTTAGAGAATGGTCTCGACAGTTGCGAGCATACCCTTAGACTGAATCTGGTTGAGGAAGTCGGTAACCATGTCCGTGAGGCCGGGAATCTGGTTGAGGTCACCATGCTCGGTCCAGATGAGGTCCTTGGCGCCGAGGACACCCTCAGCGACCTTACGGGTGTCATTGGTAGCCCAGAGATCCTTGAGGAGGTCCATAATCTTCTGGTCGTCGTTGGGGACGATGTCAACGCCATCGGCGCGCTTGCCACCCTTGTAATAGGTGATGATGGCTGCGAGACCGAGAACGAGACCCTTGGGCAGCTCGCCCTTGCGCTCGAGATAAGTCTTGAGGCCGGGGAGGTCGCGAGTCTGGAACTTGGGGAACGAGTTGAGCATGATGCTGGTGACCTGATGGTCGACGAACGGGTTGTTGAAACGCTCGAGGACATCAGCGCCGAACTGCTCGAGCTCCTCCATAGGCAAGTTGAGAGTCTGCATGAGCTCCTCGAACTGAACCTTGTGGATGTACTTGCCGATGACGGGGTGGTTGCAAGCGTCGCGGACGATGTTGACACCGCTGAGGAAAGCGACAGGTGAGAGGACAGTGTGAGGGCCATTGAGGAGGGTGACCTTACGCTCGTGGTAAGGCTTCTCACTCTCGGCGATAAGGACATGGAGGCCAGCCTTCTCTGCGGGGAACTCAGCACGGAGGTCCTCAATGCTCATGTTCTCCGGCTTCTCGATAACCCAGAGGTGGAAAATCTCAGCCTGAACAACGAGGTTGTCGGCGTAGCATACCTTCTCCTGAATCTGGGCGATCTCCTTGCGGGGGAAGCCAGGGACAATGCGGTCAACGAGGGTAGCGCAGACGTAGCAGTAGTTGGTGAACCAAGCCTTGAATGCCTCGTAATCAGCGCCAAAGTCGTCCTTCCAGAGCTCGATGTACTTGTAGATGCAATCCTTGAGGTGGTGGCCATTGAGGAAGATGAGCTCGCAAGGCATGATGATGAGACCCTTCTCAGGGTCGCCATTGAACACCTTGAAACGACGGTAGAGAAGCTGGGTGAGCTTGCCAGGATAGCTGGATGCGGGAGCGTCAGAGAACTTGCAGGCAGGGTCGAAAGCGATGCCGGCCTCGGTTGTGTTCGAGATGACGAAACGTATCTCAGGCTGCTCTGCAAGAGCCATGTAGGCTGCGTTCTGGGTATAAGGGTTCAGAGCGCGGCTGATGACATCAATGCGGGTGAGCTCGTTGACAGGCTCGCCATTCTGACGGCCCTGAAGGTTGACGTGGTAGAGGCAATCCTGGCCATTGAGCCAGTCAACCATGCCACGCTCAATAGGCTGAACAACGACAACTGAACCGTTGAAGTCAGTCTTCTGGTCCATGTTGTAGATAATCCAATCTACGAAAGCGCGGAGGAAGTTACCCTCACCGAACTGAATAATTCTCTCGGGCATAACGCTCTTGGGAGCGGTACGCTTATTAAGTGCCTTAAGCATGATATTTGTGGTTATAATTTTTAATTATTGATTCAGAAACGTACTGCCAATTAGCAGACCTTGACCTTGAAGACAATCTTCTTGGCGACTTTGGGCTCGCCCACCATCATACAGGGAGCGTGGAGATCCTGAGGCTCAAGGATAGCAGCCTCGCCGGCAGTCAACACTACATGGCTGAGCTGCTTGTTGGCATGAGTGAAGAAGATATCCTTCTCCTCATTATACTCAGGCTCCTCAATAATGTTGGCTATGTCTGAGCAGCCAATAATCTCCTGACCCTCATAAATATACTGCACATCGGCATATTTACGGTGTCCCTCAAGCTTAGCCAAGGCGTGGACCTTGGTCTTGTAAACTTGGAAGATGGCCTTGACATCTTTGCCGTCAATCTCAACGGTTTTCTTGTCACCGGGGTTCATACCGGCAAACTCAGCCGCAAGGTCGTGGTTCTTGATGAATTCGAAAACCTTGCCGTACCTCTTGTTGCAAGCCTGAGACTCAAGCGTTGCCACAGTACCAAAAATTGCCATTGTAACGTTCTTTGTTGGCTGGCATCGAGGGCGGAGTCACCCCCACCCTCTCACCGGCTGAAATATTGTTGTTGTTTGTCTTTTATCCTAAGTCAGTCGCTTAGAGCTGAACAGCCTTGAATTTCGGGACAAGGAACTTCATGCCACCCCATGCAATCAGGTAAGCGACAGAGCAGATGCCGAACATGATTCCATAAGCGACATTAGTCTCGAAAGTCTGATCGCAATAACCAGCAAGAAGCTGAATGATAACACCACCAAGACCACCTGCGGCTGTGCCGATGCCAGTTACAGTACCGACAGCCTTCTTCGGGAACATGTCTGAGACAGTAGAGAAGATGTTGGCAGACCAAGCCTGATGGGCGGCACCAGCGATACAGATAATGATGATTGCGGAGACAAGACCAGGCATTCCACCGAGACCAGCGACAGTCTGGGTCAGAAGAAGAAGGATGGGGAAGATTGCGATGATGAGCATCGCGGTCATACGAGCCTTGTAAGTCTCCCAGTTCTTGTTGATGAAATACATAGGAAGTGCACCACCATAGACAGAGCCGACAATAGCGACACCGAAGACGATGAAGTTGGTAACCATGACCATGTGTGCAGTCGCATCAGCATCATAGCCAGCGCAGAACTGCTGCCTTACGTAGGTAGGCAACCAGAAGAGAAGGAACCACCAGATGCCGTCGGTCATGAACTTGCCAAAGACAAACGACCAGGTCTGACGATAGGTGAGCATCTTGCCCCAAGAGACTGACTTGGTGTCCTCCTTAACCTCCTCGACAGGAGCAGCTACCTCGTCACTGTTGATATGATCATACTCGGCCTGATTAATCTTGCCTGCCTCAAGCATCACCTTCGGGCTCTTGTAGAAGATACCCCAGAAGATAAGCCAAAGGAAACCGAATAGACCAGTGATGATGAAGGCCATCTGCCAACCCTTGAGAGAACCGAGGAACTCATTGCCGTCACCCCAAGTGATAAGGCACCAGGGCACGAAAAGGGCGCAAATCATAGCGCCAATGTTGGAGCCTGAGTTGAAGATGCCAGTCGCAAGGGCGCGTTCCTTCTTAGGGAACCACTCGGCGACAGCCTTGATTGAAGAAGGGAAGTTACCTGCCTCACCTGCGCCAAAGAGAGAGCGGGCTACGCAATGCGCACCAAGGCTCTTACCCATGAAAGCACTAAGAATACCAGACAGAGACCAAATGATGAGAGAGGCCGCAAGTCCAATCTTTGTGCCGAGCTTATCAATAATCCAGCCTACGACAAGAGTGAAGCCAGAGTAGAAAGCTGTGAAGATGGCAGTCAGATGAGAGAACTGCTGAGATGTCCAGCCGAAACCCTCTTCAGAGCAGAAATAGTCCTTGAGGAAACCGATCACATTTCGGTCCATATAATTGACGGTGGTAGAGAAGAGCAGAAGACCTGCGATCACCCACCTGTACTTTGTCATCTTTTGAGTTACCTCACCCATATGAATGGTTTAAAAAAGTGGAAAAATATCTGAAGAGCCGAGGATAGCCGACAGACCTTGGATTAAAGCCGCTTAACGAGTGGCGAGTCGCCACCTTACGGCCGGGTTCACCTTCAAAACCGCGAACCCACAAAAGATATAAGTTGCGCACGAGTCGCAAAGAGCGACTCATGCGCAACAATAATTGTCAATTACTTAGCTCGGGCAGCCTTGATGATATCGAGGCACTCCTTGCACTTGTTGGTGACATAGGCCCAATCCTTAGCGGCGACCTTGTCCTTGGGGAAGAGCTTAGAGCCCATGCCGACGCAGAATACGCCAGCGGCGAACCACTTCTCAAGGTTCTCCTTCTCAGGAGCTACGCCACCAGTGACCATGATCTTGCTCCAAGGCATGGGAGCCTTGAGACCCTTGACCATGTTGGGGCCATAGACATCACCAGGGAAGAGCTTGGTGAGGTCGCAACCGAGCTCCTGCGCCTTGCCGATCTCACTGACAGTGCCGCAGCCAGGGCAGTATGCCACGAGACGACGGTTGCAGATGGGCGCGATCTCGGGGTTGAAGAGAGGACCAACCACGAAGTTAGCGCCGAGCTGGAGGTAGAGAGCCGCAGTTGCGGGATCAACGACAGAGCCGATGCCGAGAGCGAGCTCGGGGCACTCCTTGTCAGCCCACTTGACGAGCTCACCGAAAACCTCCTGAGCGAAGTCGCCACGGTTGGTGAACTCGAAAGCGCGGACGCCACCCTCATAGCAAGCCTTCACAACATCCTTGCAAACCTGAAGATCCTTGTTGTAGAAGACGGGAACCATGCCAGTCTCGCCAATCTTGGCGAGGACTGCGATTTTATCAAATTTAGCCACTTTGGTTTCTTTTTGATGATCTTGCGCCTTCCGTCAGGCCAAACGCGCTAAGACAATCATGCTTAGGCTTGACCTTGACGACAAAAGACGCATAAATATTAACTCCTAATTAACGCTGGACACGGCCATTTGCGTTGCCACCGGCGAGAGCCTCAACCTCCTCGACAGAGACGAGGTTGAAATCGCCATTGATGGTGTGCTTGAGGGCAGAAGCAGCAACTGCGAACTCGAGAGCCTCTCCCTGGTTAGCCTTGGTGAGAAGGCCATGGATGAGACCGCCAGAGAATGAGTCGCCACCACCTACACGGTCAATGATGGGGTTAATCTCGTAACGCTTGCTCTGGTAGAACTCCTTGCCATCATAGATGAGGGCCTTCCAGCCGTTGAAGGTTGCAGAGAAAGACTCGCGGAGGGTAGAGACGACATACTTGAAGTCGAACTCCTTAGCCATAGCCTTGAAAATCTTCTCGTAGCCAGAAGCGTCGGTCTTGCCGCCCTCGACGTCAGCGTCGGGCTTGAAGCCGAGGCAGAGCTCAGCATCCTCCTCGTTGCCGATGCAGACATCGACATACTTCATGAGGGGGCGCATGATAGAGATTGCCTTCTCGCTGGTCCAGAGCTTCTTGCGGAAGTTGAGGTCAACAGAGACGGTAACGCCGTGACGCTTGGCAGCCTCACAAGCGAGCTTGGTGAGCTCAGCAGCCTTGTCGGAGATGGCAGGGGTGATGCCGCTCCAGTGGAACCAGCTTGCGCCCTCCATGATTGCGTCGAAATCGAAATCCTCGGGGTTAGCCTCGGCGATAGAAGAGTGCGCACGGTCATAGATGACCTTAGAGGGACGCATAGAAGCGCCGGTCTCGGCGTAGTAGAGGCCTACACGGTCACCACCGCGTGCGATGAAGTCGGTGTTGACACCATAGTTGCGGAGTCCGTTAACGGCGATCTGGCCGATCTCGTGCTTAGGAAGCTTAGAGACGAAGTAAGCGTCGTGGCCGTAGTTGGCTAAGCTCACTGCCACGTTTGCCTCACCGCCGCCAGGGATGATGCGGAATGCGGTGCTCTGGACGAAGCGGTCATTGCCCTCGGGCGAGAGGCGAAGCATGATTTCGCCAAGTGTTACGACTTTTGCCATGGTATATTCTTGTTGTTTATCGTTTTGACTTGTATTATCTTACTTGAACTTGAAATAGTTCTTGGCGTTGTTGTAGCAGATGTCCTTAATCATCTGGTCAACACGCCCCTTCTCATAGCCCTCATAGGGAACCTCGCCATTCTCGATGTCGACACCGACAAGGTTGCAGAGAGTGCGGCGGAAGTACTCGTGGCGGGGGTAAGAGAGGAATGAGCGGCTGTCGGTGAGCATGCCGACGAAGCGGCTGAGCAGGCCGAGCACAGAGAGAGCGTTCATCTGCTTCTGCATACCGTCCTTCTGATCGAGGAACCACCAGCCAGAGCCGAGCTGAATCTTGCCGGCTACGCTGCCGTCCTGGAAGTTGCCGAGCATGGTGGCAAGAACCTCATTAGCGCAGGGGTTGAGGTTATAGAGGATGGTCTTGGCCAACTTGCCCTCGGTGTTGAGCTTGTCGAGGAACTTGGCGCACTTCTTGGCGGTGGTGAACTCGCCGATGGAGTCGAAGCCGGTGTCCGGGCCGAGAAGCTTGAACATCTTGGTGTTATTGTTGCGAATTGCGCCATAGTGGAACTGCTGGGTCCAGCCAGAAGCGGCATCCTGCTCAGCGAAGACAATCATCATGGCGCTCTTGAACTTCAGAATCTCCTCCTGAGAGAGTTCCTTGCCGCCATAGACCTTGTTGAAGATAGCCTCAATCTCAGCGTCGGTATAATCCTCTGCGTAGAACTCCTCGATGCCGTGGTCTGAGAGGCGGCAGCCCATGCTCTCGAAGAAATCGTGGCGAGCCTGGAGGGCGTCAACGAAATCCTTGAAATTGCTGATGTTCTTGCCTGCGGCCTGAGAAAGCTTTTCAACGTAAGCCTTGAAATCAGCGGGAACCTCGACAGCCATAGCCTTGTCAGGACGCCAGGTGGGGAGCATACGGGTCTTGCAGCTCTTGTCGGCGGCTACGACCTTGTGCCATTCGAGAGAATCGATGGGATCGTCGGTGGTGCAGACAACCTCGACATTGTAGAACTCCATGAGTCCGCGCGGGGTGAACTTGGGATCGTTAGCGATCTTGTCGTTGCACTCATCATAGATTTCACGTGCGGTCTGGGGGTTCAGGAGCTTGTCGATGCCGAAAGCGGTCTTGAGCTCGAGGTGGGTCCAGTGGTAGAGGGGGTTGCGGAAAGTATAGGGGACAGTCTCAGCCCACTTCTCGAACTTCTCCCAGTCAGTGGTGTCTTTGCCGGTGCAGTAACGCTCGTCGACACCGTTAGAACGCATCGCGCGCCATTTATAATGGTCACCCATGAGCCAAATTTGGCCGATGGACTCGAAACGCTTGTTCTCGGCGACCATCTGGGGGATGAGGTGGCAGTGGTAGTCAATGATGGGCATGTTCTCAGCGAGGTCATGATAGAGATGCTTCGCTGTGTCATTCGTCAGAATGAAATCAGGGTTGATAAAACTTTTTGCCATAATGTCGATAGTATAAACGCTATTATCTGGAGCGAAAGTAGTTAGTGCAAACCAATAAAACAAGCGTTTTTGCAAAAAAATATTTACTCCACTAAGTATCAGCGCATTACCACTTGCAACAAAAATTGTCATTTACCGACCTTTGCACATAAGGTGCAAAAGAAGCCACAACCGAACAAAAGCACTACATAACAGGAAGTTAAGCGGCAAAATGCAATTTTTGCGCAGTTTTTGTGCAACTTTTTCATCGTATATGTTTGCAAGATTGCCAAACGTTTGTAAATTTGTGGTCGATTAGAGTTTTATAAAAAATGTCAAAGCCAACTATCAGCGACATCGCCAAAGCACTCAACATCACGCCATCAACAGTGTCACGAGCCTTGGCAGGCAACCCGCGAGTGAGCGATCAGACGCGCGCCCAGGTCATAAGAAAGGCAGAGGAACTCGGCTACGAGCGCAACATATTAGCGTCATCCCTCCGAAAAGGCTCAACCGACACCGTGGGACTGGTGGTGCCGCGCATCAACCGACTTTTCTTCAGCAACGTCATATCAGGAGCGGAGGCCATCCTCAACCCGGCAGGCTTCAACCTCATCATATCCCAAAGCCATGAGAGGAGGGACGACGAGAGGCGCAGCGTGCAGACCCTCATGCGAAACCAGGTCGCTGGCATTCTCATCTCACACTCCCTTGAGACCGTGGACCCGGACTCGTTCGCACAGATGTTCGAGGGCAGCGGAGTTACGCTTGTCCAGTTCGACCGCGCATTTCCCGGCATTGGGGACGTGGAGGTCACGAACGACAACTATACTGGCGCATATAATGCGACCAAGCACCTCATAGACCACGGCTACCAGCGCATCGGCCACCTTGGCGGAGACCTGGGCAGCAACGTCTACACGGAGAGAAGGCAGGGATTCCTCGACGCCATGCGCGACGCCGGCATGGAGGCGGATGACAACCTAATGTTTGAGGACAGCATCACGCGTGACAAGGGTTTCTACAATGCAGCCAAGGCGCTTGAGCGGGGTTGCGACGCGCTGTACTGCGCAGGCGACTACGCCGCACTCGGGGTAATAGAGTACGCCCGCGTCAAAGGCGTCGACATCCCAGGCCACCTCGGAGTGGTAGGCACGGCTAATGAGACTTTCGCGGACGTAGTGTCCCCCACCCTCACCACAATGGAGCAGAACGCGTTCGAGATGGGCAGCCGCGCCGCGCAAGCCTTCCTCGACATCAAGCAGGGGCGAGAGGTGGCCAACCGCAAGATCTCAATCCCGATGAAGCTGATCGTACGCGATTCGAGTCAGAGGAAAAAGGAGTAAGCAAGCATTCTAAACATCAGCAGAATAATGAAATACGAGCTCAGATACGCATCACACCCGGCAGACGCCAAGGCATACGACACCGTCAGGCTTCGCAAAGAGTTCCTGATAGAGGACCTTTTCCGCGCCGATGACACCACCATGGTCTACACGCTCTATGACCGCCTCATCGTGGGCGGTATCATGCCCGTGGAGAAAACGATGGGGCTTGAGAACGTGGACGACCTCAAGGCGAGCTACTTCCTTGAGCGTCGCGAGATTGGCATTGTCAACGTGGGTGGCGCGGCTAAGATTGTGGCAGACGACGAGACTTTTGAGCTCGGGTATAAGGAGATGCTGTACATTGGAAAGGGGAAGAAAAACGTCACCTTCCAGAGCGTTGACAAGGAGAAGCCAGCCAAACTGTACTTCAACTCGGCCCCCGCGCACAAAGAGTATCCGAGCAAGAAAATAACCAAAGCGGAGGCCGACGTCATGCAGCTCGGCGCACTCGAAACATCAAACGAGCGTCGCATCAACCGCATGATTATCAACTCAGTCGTTGAGACATGCCAACTTCAGATGGGCATGACCGAGCTCATGCCGGGATCTGTATGGAACACCATGCCAGCCCACGTGCACAACCGCCGCATGGAGGCCTATTTCTACTTCGAGGTGCCTGATGAGGACGCAGTTTGCCACTTCATGGGCCCCGTTGACGAGACGCGCCACATATGGATGCACAACGAGCAGGCTGTCATATCGCCATCGTGGAGCATCCACTCAGCCGCAGCCACGCACAACTACACATTCATCTGGGGCATGGCCGGGGAGAACTTGGACTATGGAGACCAGGACTTCTCAAAAATAACCGACCTGAAGTAGGCTCAAGCCCGCCACAGATATACTCAGCTCGCACAAAGGAACAAGTATCACAAAAATCATAGCATAATGGCACAAAATCCATTCTCCCTTGAGGGAAAGAACGCCTGGGTAACCGGCGCTTCATACGGCATCGGCTTCAACATCGCCAAGGCTTTCGCCGGCGCAGGCATCAAAAACATCATCTTCAACGACATCAACCAGGACCTCGTCAACAAGGGCCTCGCAGCCTACAAGGAGGCCGGCATCGAGAACGTACACGGCTACGTTTGCGACGTCACCAAGGAGGACGACGTCAAGGCTCTCGTCGAGAAGATTCACAAGGAGGTTGGCCAGATTGACATCCTCGTCAACAACGCCGGCATCATCAAGCGCATCCCCATGCACGAGATGAAGCGCGCTGAGTTCCAGCAGGTCATCGACATCGACCTCGTCGGCCCGTTCATCGTATCGTCCGCCGTCCTTCCCGAAATGATGGAGCGCCGCGCCGGCAAGATTATTAACATCTGCTCCATGATGTCAGAGCTTGGCCGCGAGACCGTATCAGCCTATGCCGCAGCCAAGGGCGGCCTCAAAATGCTCACCCGCAACATCTGCTCTGAGTATGGCGAGTACAACATCCAGTGCAACGGCATCGGCCCCGGCTACATTGCCACCCCGCAGACCGCACCCCTCCGCGAGAGGCAGGCTGACGGCAGCCGCCACCCGTTCGACTCATTCATCTGCGCCAAGACCCCCGCAGGCCGTTGGCTCAACCCCGAGGAGCTCGGCGGCCCCGCCGTCTTCCTCGCATCTTCTGCATCCGACGCTGTCAACGGCCACATTCTCTATGTTGACGGCGGTATCTTGGCCTACATCGGCAAGCAGCCTAAGTAGGAGATCGCCCGAACATAAGACATTTACAAACAGCGCAGGCCGCAACCGACAACGTGTTGCGACCTGCGCTGTTTGTTTAAAAGAAGTTGCAAAAAGATGAAAACAAATTGGACGTTTAAACCTGTAGACGTCATATCACTGACAATCGCGATTTTCGCCACAGCCATTATAGTCTTGATAAAAGCTTCACACACATCGACGGAAAGGGCGCAAGAAGTTGGGAACAAAGTGGTCGGCATCATAAGGGAGCGAATCAAACAAAGCGGATATGCCCCCGCCACGATAGAAAGCGAAGAGATGGAGCAAATAGGCGAGAATTTATACTACTTGGACGGCTACAACATAGCGTACGAAGCCACGAACGACACCAATTACATCGTCTGCGTGATAATAGACGACACAGAGCAAACCACCTATGACAGCTCAGACGGCGCATGGAAGTGACAACCGCCGACTTAAAACATAGTGTAACGTTAATTTTTAGCTTTTATGGTTGCTTAATTACTCAAAGAAATTATATCTTTGCGTGCTATAAGTGGCTTCTAAAACGGCAACTAAAAAGTACAAATAACAAAAATCATGAAACAGACAAGACTCCAAATCTTTGGAACGCTTGCATTGGCAGTCCTGATCTCAAGCTGCTCCAGCTTGGAGAAGATGAAGGAAGGCGCAAAGCAGATCCAGTACAAAGTCGACCCCGAGATGCTCGAAGCACATCAAGGCAAAGTCGCAATGTCTATGACTGCAACTGTCCCCGCTAAGATGTGGGATAAGAAGTGCAGCGCAGAGATTACTCCAGTCCTCCAGTACGAGGGTGGCGAGGATGCATATCCCGCAATCACCGTACAGGGCGAGAAAGTTGAGGGCAACGGCCAGACCGTCAGCTACACCAATGGCGGCCAGATCAAGTATCCTAAGCAGGAGATTGACTTCAACGACAAGCAGCGCGTTTCAAACCTCATTGTACGCATCAAGTTCACCCGTGGCGACGAGACCCTCGAGATCACCTCTACCGAGCTCGACCTCGAACCCCTCGCTAAGGGCGTAATCGCAACCAGCACCCTCCTCGGCTCAGAGCCTGGCACCAGCGCAGCCTCTAAGGACGCTTTCCAGCGCGTCACCACCGACGAGAAAGTTGCTGAGATTGTATACCTCATCAACCAGGCTCAGGTTCGCAATGGCGAGCTCAAGAAGGAGGATGTCGTAGCTATCAACAACTACATCAAGTCTCTCAACGAGACCGAGAAGCAGAGCATCAAGGGTATCTCCGTATCAGCTTACGCTTCTCCTGATGGTTCAACCGACCTCAACACCAAGCTTGCAAGCAAGCGTGAGGGCTCAGCAAAGGACGTAGTCGCCAAGTACCTCAAGAAGGCTAAGGCAGAGGCTACTGTTGACGCAAAGAGCACCCCTGAGGACTGGGACGGCTTCAAGAGCGCAGTCGAGAACAGCGAGATTCAGGATAAGGAGCTCATCCTCCGCGTCCTCTCTCTCTACACCGACCCCGATGTACGCGAGAAGGAGATTAAGAACCTCTCAGCTGTTTACAAGGTTCTCGCTAAGGACATCCTCCCCTCTCTCCGTCGTTCTACCATCACCGTCACTGGTGAGTACCAGGGCAAGACCGATGAGGAGCTCAAGGCTGCAAGCAAGGACTCTCTGAACGTCGAGGAGCTTCTCTTCGCCGCAACCCTCGAGACCGAGGCTGACAAGCAGATTGAGTACTATGACGCTGCCATCAAGAACTTCCCCGAGGATTACCGCGCATACAACAACAAGGGTGTCGTCCTCTACAACAAGAAGGACGTAGCCGGCGCAAAGGCTCTCTTCGAGCAGGCCGAGGCTAAGAAGGCAGCTCCTGAGGTTGAGAACAACCTCGGTGTCATCGCCCTCGCCAACAACGACATCAACACCGCCAAGGAGTACTTCGGCAAGGCTGCAGGCGCAGGCTCTGTTCTCGATGAGAACCTCGCAGTCGTAGCTCTCGCTGAGGGTGACTATGACAAGGCTGAGAGCTATCTCGCTAACAGCACCAGCAACAACGCTGCTCTCGTCAAGATTCTCAACGGCAAGTATGACGCAGCCATCTCCGCTCTCAACGCAAACCAGGAGAAGGACGGCCTCAACTACTACCTCAAGGCCATCGCCTACACTCACAAGAGCGACAAGGATCAGGCTCTCGAGAACCTGAACAAGGCCATCAAGGAGGACAGCAAGTGGAAGGAGTACGCTAAGACCGACATGGAGTTCTACGCATACTTCAACGACGCTAACTTCAAGAGCATTGTAGACTAAGCTTAGTCTCACTCGTAATATTAAATAACGCAGAGGGTCGGAATCGTATGATTCCGACCCTCTGTGTTTATTCACGAACTTGC
This sequence comes from bacterium, assembly GCA_963658925.1. GTDB lineage: Bacteria > Bacteroidota > Bacteroidia > Bacteroidales > Marinilabiliaceae > W3P20-009. The sequence continues at coordinate 135,277 of CAVKRQ010000008.1, read as the reverse complement.
TATTGTTTTACTGCTGTCGGTAAAATATTTTAAGGCATCACCCTCCCCCCTCCACCAAAAAACGCTGACACTTCTCGCGAGGTGCCTGCACTTTGTTTTTTACCTTAGTCTTGACGGAAATGAGACGCTCGCACCATTAGCTCATGTCCTTATAGTTTGCGATGCTGGCAAATGGGATGCTGATTCTGAGTCTGTAATAAGAGAGGCGGAATGGACAAGTTGTGTTTAGAAGGTAAAATTGACCTATTGCTTTGCGTATATCGCACGCTCCAATTGTGAAACGACATTTCGGGCATCCACATCTGACAAAAACAGTCCAAACTTCATTGTGCGTATTTTCCTGCTCGTATTATATTTCACCTCGATTTTTCCATTTCCATACCCCACCTGACGGAAACTGAACGTTGGTGACGCCATCAGAAAAGGCTTTTGCCATGGTTTACAATAGGAGACTGATATGATGTTACCAATTGGCACAATCCTTTTGCGAGCAAATATTTTCCCCTCCCATTCAACATGCAGCCCCCCGTTAATAAGACTGACAGTCTCAACACCATTTCGTATCCAAGCCAATCTGTCAACACTTAGCGATGCGAGAAGAATGAATGAACATAAAAAAGCCACGGAGGCAAACAGACACAGTTGCCTGCACATCTGTTTAAAATCAAAACTAAAATCATTCCACTTCCATGTCGCAAAAAACGCGTAACAAACAATTGCGCATATTATGCCAAACAGGATATAGATAAAAAGTTCAATTTTTATATTAGTAATGGTACTGTTTTTTACTATTACTCTTGACTTGTATAATACCATATATAGCTCTTGATTTTCCGCAGATCAAACACGCCCCCACTACTTTTAGATCCTTCGTATGACACGATATAGACAATAATAAGTAAATGGGAGGCAAACATAAAGGGGGTAGCCCTCTGCACACCCGAACATTAAAAAGGGCGCACAGCGGGTTGATGGGAGACTATTACTCTAATTGGGCGAGCAAACGGGACGGACAGGAAAGCCATATGTCCGATAGAAATAGTACGGGTAACAGACATCTGATGACATTGACCCGTGGATAAAATAAAGGCCGCAAGCGTAAAATGAGTTGTCAGAATAAATATCCGATGACCAGTAATAACCGAAATCACCAGCTCCATTACATCTATCGCCCGTGCGACGCCCGGCCATAGGAAGGAAAATGGAATTTCCATTCGGTCCCTCGACGTAAAAGCCACAGTTGCGCATTTCGCCATGACTGCGCCCCCATGTCCACTTACAGTTAGAACAAAGCTCTTCAATCTGCTCATTTGTGGGCATTCGCCATTTTCCACCCCAATTGACAAAGGCGGCATCATCGGCGCTTTCAAGATGGGTCTTGCCGTCACCCGTGAAACGCATAATCTCCATGTAATACATATCCCGCTCTCCCGTGGACTCATACCAGGCATTTTTCATCTTACCGTCAGGGACCTGATATTTGCTTAGAGTCTTAATTGAATCATTCACGGCGTACTGATAGGAAACAAAATTATAGACAGATTTAGGCCTGACCTCGCCCCACGCGAAATACCAGCCAAAATCACCAGCAGACTCGCTTCCGATATTGCGATCCGCCCAAAGCGTACCACTGGGCAAGCCAAGATCAACCACCTCACACACAGCAGACTTGTCGTCATCGGCATCCTCAAAAAATCCTTTAGACCTCAGCTTATTGTAGACCCTGAAACCGATAAGGACTAAAGCGACAAAGTAAAGCGGCGAAATCTTTAGATTTTTCATAGTAAAAAAAGACTTAGTCTCAGATTATAACGCAACAAAGTTAAGGAACTTACCCATAACAAAAAAGCAGCAAACCTATTGACGCAGATTAGCGAAAGACGAGCGCGAAGTTCCGCCTCTTTGCCGATTAGAGCATTTTTTTGTAAAATTGTAGTACCAACCACTTTATAGCATCATCAAAAAAAGCATGCGCTGCATTACCACAATACGAATAAGAAAGCGCAGGCAAGAAGTCGAAATCTTTGTGAGAGCACAAACATCCTACCACACTCACTCTGATTATCCACAAACAACAACAACCTACAAATGAAAAAAATTCTAACTTCAACCATTCTGTTGGGTTTGGCATGCCATACGTGGGCATGGAACGCCACGCAAGACGAATCAGCCCCACATGGTCCGTCAACATTGACAGAGCGGCCAAGGATCCTGATTACGACAGACATTGGCGGCACTGACCCAGACGACAATCAGTCCATGATGCACTTCCTGCTTTACAGCAACGAGTTCGACTGCGAGGGATTAATATCATCACCATCATACGGGGATGGAAATGCGGAGGAAATCATCCGCATGATTGGGCTATATGAGCAGGACCTGCCTGTGCTGAGACAAAATGCAGACGGTTGGCCAGAGCCAGACTCATTGCGCGCCATGACAAAACAAGGGCGACATGGCGCAGCCCCGTTGTGTGGCTACTCGACCGCCACAGAAGGCTCAGACTGGATTGTCAGGTGCGCGAGGAAAGAAGAGCAGAGACCGCTATACGTGTTGGTTTGGGGTGGCCTCGACGACTTGGCGCAAGCCTTGCATGACGCACCAGACATCGCCACAAAGATACGCGTCAACTGGATTGGCGGGCCAAACAAGAAATGGAGCCTGCCGAGCTACTGCTACATAGTGGAGAATTTCCCAGACCTCTGGTTTATAGAAGACAACGAGTCATACAGAGGGTTCATCGCTAACAGGAAGGACCCGGGGGAATATCATGCGGGTTTTTATGACCTCTTTGTGAAAGGTGCCGGGCATTTGGGTGCGGACTTCTACAATTACAAAGAGGGCCTCCCGAAATTGGGAGACACGCCAACCTTGCTCTACATGATGGACGGAGACCCCGCAACCCCCGAACGTGAGTCGTGGGGAGGCTCGTTTGTGAAGATCAGCCACAGCTCACGAGCCGTATTCACACGTCCCACGACAGCCCAGGACACCATTCAACGTGACGGCATAATAGAGTGGCGTTTTAAAGGCCCGCGATTGAAAAAAGGGAGTTACCAGACAGTCAAGGCACAATGGGCATCCGGGGCGGACAATGAGGTCGGCTTTCTCACTGTCGACAAGCAAAAGTGGCCAGTCTACTACATGGGCAGAGGGCGTTACATGTGCAGATACGCCACATACAAGTGCGGCGTTATCAGCTACAGCATAGATGCGGAGATTGAAGGATTCCCGAGCCAGAAGGGCGAGTTTTACGTCGAGAACGTGTTCCCCGGCAAACAGACACCCACAGACTACCGTTTGGGAGCCACGTGGTGGAGCGACCGCACAGACTCGTCACTCTACTCCGAAAAAGAGAAATGCCAAGGTGCCGAAACCGTCAGCAAATGGCGCGACCAGGTGATGGAGGACTGGGGGCGACGCTGCGGATGGCTCAAATAGACATATTCCCAATAGGGACATCATGACAAAAGATGCACGAGATTTTTTTGGCTTAGACCCAAGAATCTCGTGCATCGTCATTATGACTTGAGGGCAAAAAGATGCCTCCCCAAAAAGCATCAGTTCTTCGCCGTATTGGCTAAAAACACGCCAAGAAGAATGAGGCCAGAGCCGACAAAAGCGAGCGACGTCATAGGCTCATTGAGAGCCACGGCACTCGCCACGACAGTGGTAAGCGGGTTGAGGTATACATAATTAGTTGCCTCGATTGCACCAATCTGCTTGATGACCCAGCTCCAAACCACAAAACATACGAATGAGGCCACAAAGCCGAGAAAAATCAGATTGCCCCACACTGATGGCTGGCAGAGCATGGCCAAGTCGGCATGCCACGGGTCAAAAGCGAAAAACGGCAGGACGGTTATGATGCCATAGGCGAAAACCTTGCGGGTGAGGAACACCGCACTATACCGCCCATCGGACACCCGTTTGATGAGCAGACTGTAAGCCGCCCAGCAAGTGGCGGCTACAAGAGCCAAAAGGTCACCAGCGGGACTGAGATGAAGGACAAACTGACCATTGAAAATGACGACAGCCACACCCACAAGGGCGACAAGCGAACCCGCCACAAGCCTTGCGGATAGTGAGACTGAGTGCGTAAACAGCCTCCCAAGGACAATGGTAATCAACGGGGCCGTACAGACAATGAAAGACACGTTATTGACATGCGTCAAACCTACAGCGACATTTTCAGAGACGAAATAGAGCGAGCCGCCTGTCACGCCGAGAAGCACAAAGACAACCTCATCTCGCAGATTGTCGGCCCAGAGGCGCAAAGATTTCCGTCCCTGAAAAACCTCAAAAGCCCAAATGCAGACATAGGCAATCGCGAAACGGAGCAGAAAGAGTTCCGTGGCATGAAGACCACTGCTCACGGCATAGCGCGTACTTACGAAAGTGACACCCCAAACTGCCACCGTGACAACGCCCAGAACATGGGCCAATATTCTTTTGTTCATTAACTTGTGATGCAATACTATTACAGCCAAAGCCGCACCGCGGACAAATGACGAACCGCGAAAGTAGCAAAAAGTCATCATGAAAGTCAAGAGAAGCGGTGGCATTGACAACAAAACTGAACTGGCTGCGTAAAAGGCGGCAAGTGGGTCTGTAGTTTTCAGTATCGACCTCGGGGAAGAAGTGATGGCATTCTTTGTTTTAGCGCAGAGTCAAAAAAGGGGCGCGTCACTCTTTCTATTTTTACCAATTTGTTTAATTTTGTGACGTTTAAATAAGAGTCATCTCCACAATGAGTATATTTAGTTTCCTGTTCGGCGGCAAATACCCCGAGACAAGCAAATATGAGGCGCAATTGGCGCAGGCCAAAGTAGATTTTGGCAAGTTCAACCAGATTGCCAAGGGTGCCGACCTGATGACATACGAGGAGCTGAAGAAGACGACCGCCACGGCCGACTTCAAAAGCCGGGTAGACCACCTGAAGAACGACCGCTTCAAAGGCACGCCGGAGTATCAGAAAGAGCAGGAGCTTAAGCAACTCGCCAAGAGCGGTGACATAAAGGGCTATCTCAAGTTTGTAGCCGCTGGCGATGACAAGAGGGCTGACGCAGCCATCGGAAGTGAGGCATATAAGGAGTTTCTCGCTTTGGAGAAGGCTGTCAGCTCATCCGACTTCAAGGCCAAGGCTAAGGTTAGCGACAGCGAGGAGGCTAAAAAGTTCGCCCGTTTCATACAGTTGAAGGGCGATGCGACGGTCAAGGCGGCTCAGTCCTATGCCAAGAGCAAGGCGTACGCCAACTATAAAAAGACCGCAGGCTCTGACCGCCTGAAGAAATATGAGGCACTGACCGAGTTTGTCAAGACCCCCGATTTCATCAACAAGAAAAAATATCTTGAGAACAAGAACCGCTTCAAAGAGAGCGAGGAGGCCAAGCAGCTTGAGATTCTCGCCAATTTGGAGAAGAACAAGGACTTGAAGTGGTATTTCGCCGCCCTCAAGGCCGGGACATTCAATGACGCCGACAAGTGGGATCTCAAGTTCAGCGATGAGTTCGCCGGTCAGAAGATAGATGGCCAGAAGTGGCTTGGCGGCTACTACATGGGCAAGAAGATGGCAGGCGTTGAATACAGCCTTGCTGATGAGCGTCAGGCATTCTCTGATGCCAACGCTAAGGTGTCGAGCGGCGTTCTGACAATCGCGACCCGTCCCGGTAATGCGACCGGCACGGTCTGGTCTCCAGAGGCTTTAGGCTTCGTCAAGAAAAACATGGAGGCAACTTCTGCCATTGTCACAACAGGCGACTCTTTCCGCCAAAAGTTTGGCAAGTTCGACTTCAAGGTTAAGACCACTGGCACCGCTGGTCCTGTCACCGCCAGCATCTGGTTGAGCAGCGACAAGAACAGCGAGATTTACGTGGCAAGTTTTGGCAAGGGCAAAGGTGTGACCGTCGGCACGGGCAAAAGTTTCGGCTCTGTCGATGATGTCAAGTATTCATCAGGCTACTTCATCTACTCACTTGAGTGGACCTCACAGAAGCTCACATGGAAGGTTAATGGAGTAGAGGTCTACTCGACGACCCAGAATGTTCCTCAGGATGAGATGTACATCTGCATGGGTTCCAACGTGATTGGCGAAGGCAATATTAGCAGTGCCGACATGTCAATCGAGTGGGTCAAGGCGTATGCGAGCAAGTAGCCGCAGTTTGAGACCCTGCGACAAGCAATAGGACACTGTCCTTTAGATACTACACAACCGGTTGCGCTTCGCCAGTCTGAAGATGACTGCGAAGCGCAATTTTTTTAGACATAAACCTAAAGAAAAATGATTAACTGGTCGACTCCGGTTGATGTTGGGCGAAGCCATGTGCAGATATCATTTTCCCGCCCAATGCTCATATTGGGCAGCTGCTTTGCGGACAACGTGGGGGGGCGGATGGCTTCTGTCGGCTTTGACGTCATCGTCAATCCGCTTGGCACGACATATAACCCCATGTCGGTATGCAACTCATTGGAACGAATAGCCACAGGTCGCCCATTTGAGGCTGGAGAATGCACCACCATAGGCGCCGGGGACGGTCGGATATGCACCTTTGACCACCACACCCGCAACGCCCGCCCAACAATAGACGAGTTTCTGACTGACGCCAACAAGAGCCTCGCCACCGCACACAGCCATTGGCAACGGACAGAAGTGGTTATTGTGACCCTTGGCACAGCGTGGTGCTTCCGTCACAACAAGAGCGGACATGTTGTGAGCAACTGCCTGAAGCATCATCCGGACGAGTTCACCAGATTCAGAATGACGTATGCGGAGTGCCAAGAGGCGACAGACAGAATAGTGTCATTGGCTGACAGACGCGACATAATATTCACAGTCAGCCCGATTCGTCACAAGGCAGACGGGGCGCACGGCAACCAGCTGAGCAAAGCGACACTTCTGATGGCCGCAGACGCGACAGTTGAGACACACAGAGACAGGACAGACTACTTCCCATCATATGAAATAATGATGGACGAGTTGCGCGACTACAGATTTTATGCCGATGACATGGCTCACCCCACCCCATTGGCTGAGAACTACATCTTTGAGCGATTTATGGACTTCGGACTGCCCGACAAAGAGCGAACACTATTGGCAGAGGGCATCAAGAGGGAAAAGAGAATGGGACACAAGGCGATGCGCTAACACACCCGCCAAACAACACTACCAATAAACTAAAGGCACAAAAAGAGAGAAGCAGAGAATAGCGACTCAAAATAAAGCGGAACATGATAGATACGAGACTGAAAGTTTTCAGAAGCGTCGCCACTCAACTGAGTTTCACAAAGGCGGCCAACGAGTTGTTCATCAGCCAACCCGCTATAAGCAAACACATACAGGAGATTGAGAAAGAATATGGCGTGAGGTTGTTTGACAGGATAGGCAACAGGATCCAGCTCACACGCGCCGGCCAGCTGCTGCTCGACCACACATGCAAAATCATCGACGCATACCAAAGCCTCAACTTCGACATGAAGAAACTCACTGAGAAATCAGAGGGCGAGCTTCGCCTGGGTGCCAGCACAACCATCTCGCAATACATATTGCCAGAAATTATTGTCAAATTCAGGAAACGCTACCCCGACATTCGCCTCACGCTGCTCAGCGGAAACTCCCACGAGATTGAGGACGCGCTAATCAACGGGCGCATAGACTTGGGCATGGTCGAGGGAAGCAAACGGCATCAGCAATTCAAATACACGCCATTCATGGATGACGAGCTCGTCGCCATTGTAAAGGCGGACAACCCTTTGGCAGAGAGGGACGAGATTGACACGGCGGAATTGAGAAGAACGCCTATTGTGCTGCGAGAATTAGGCTCTGGAACTTTGGACGTCATTCAAGACGCCCTCAAAACGCATGGCATCAACCTTTCGGACTTGAACATCGAGATGAACCTCGGAACGACAGAAGGCATCAAGCATTTTGTGGAACATTCCGACTGCATGGGGATCATCAGCATCAGAGCCATTTATAAGGAGGTTTATGCCAATATATTCAAAGTGATAGACATAGCCGGGTGTAAGATTATGCGTAAGCTCTGCTTCGTAGAGAAGCGCGGAGAGGCTGTTGGACTTTCAAGGACATTCAAGAGCTTCATAACTAACAGTTATAACGAATAGTTATTCTATATAAACTACGGCCGACAATCACATATACTTTTGCAGGCACAAAAACATCTACGCATAAGTATTTTATGAGATTGTCAGATCAAAAAGAGAGCATGCTTCACGGCGTGCTTCTCATCACGCTCTTCGCGTGCGCCGCTTTCTACATAGGCGGCATGGATTGGGTTAAGGCGTTGTCTTTGAGCCCCATGGTGGTAGGCATAGTGTTAGGCATGCTCTACGCCAACAGCCTTCGCAACAATTTGCCGGAGACATGGGTCCCGGGCATCAAATTTTGCTCCAAGCGCATATTGCGCACAGGCATCATCCTCTATGGCTTCAAATTGACATTTCAGGATGTCATGCAGGTGGGCGTCACGGCTATTGTGGTTGACGCAGTCATAGTTTGCGGCACAATAGGACTGGGACTGCTTGTGGGGAGGCTGCTCAAGATAGACCGCGACATCGCACTGCTCACGTCATGCGGAAGCGCCATATGCGGAGCTGCGGCAGTTCTGGGCGTGGATGGCGCAATCAGGCCCAAGCCTTACAAGACAGCGGTTGCGGTCGCCACGGTTGTGATTTTCGGGACATTGTCCATGTTCCTCTACCCGATCTTGTACAGATCAGGCATTTTTGACCTTTCGCCTGAGTTGATGGGATTGTACGCAGGCTCAACCATTCACGAGGTCGCACACGTGGTTGGCGCGGCCAACGCCATGGGCACAGAGGTGAGCGACACGGCGATAATAGTCAAGATGATACGCGTGATGATGCTTGTGCCGGTCTTATTGGTAATCGCATGGGCAATGGCACACAACATGCGCAAGCAGGATGCGCAAGGCGACACAGACTCAACAAAGGCGCAAATAACAATTCCTTGGTTTGCCATCCTGTTCCTCGCCGTCATAGGATTCAACTCATTCAACCTATTGCCAAACAGCGTCGTGGAGTGGATTAACCAAGTTGACACATTTCTTCTCACCATGGCCATGGCAGCATTGGGAGCGGAGACGAGCATAGACAAGTTCAAAAAGGCGGGGCTCAAGCCGTTTCTCCTGGCAGCCATATTGTATTGCTGGCTCATAGGCGGAGGGTATAGCATAGTCAAACTCTTGTCACCCTACGTAATGTAGCCTCCCTCCACGGGACAGAAATAGGGACGACAGGTTTCAAACTCAAAGCCTCGAAGTAGGCAGACAGAGAGTTTAGATTTCTTCATTGCGATTGGCGAAAACAGACAGCGCCCCGAGACGACGGCAGTCATCTCGGGGCGCTCTTCGTCAGAATGAAACTATCAAACCATGAATATCACCATGGTTAGAAACGGACCATAAGCTCACAAACCAGCTTGTCATGATCAGAGACGCCAATTGACGCGCTTGACTCGTGGGGGTAGATGTATTTCTCGTAGTTGAGGCGGATGTCAGCCTGAAATGGCGAACCGAGGCTGAAAGTCAGACCCGCAGTCACGCGATGACGCTCATAGTCATTAATATATAGCTTGCCTTCGTCATTCACCTTGCCGTCAGAGTGGTCGCTCATATAATCCCAACGGACCAGAGGTGAAATTTTGCGAAAGGCTTTGGAATTCTTAGTCCATAAATTTCTGCATAGGAAGACATCAAAGGTGTTGACATTGTCGAAAGCGTCATCCTCATAAGTCTTGATGAGGTACTCGACCTCGGCATGCCAGTTCTCATTCTCAAAGAAAGAGCCTATCTGGAACATGCGGACATCGAAATTGCTTGGACGCGTCTTTTGGTAAGACGTGGTCACATTGAAGTTTTTGAACTTGAACTGAGCCTTGGCAGAGCAGTTAAAATCGTCAGTCCAGAAATTCTTTTGGCCAGTCAAACCAGAGCCGTTAAAGATGCCGGCCTCAAGCGTAATTGGCAAGCTGGTTGGCAGAACCCAGCGGAGGCTTGCGCCCACGTCACGCACATTGCCGACTTGCTTGGCAAGGAAAGACCGGTTTGCGAAATACTGCTGATGAGGGCTGCGGTGGGCGTCGATGGTGAAAGGGACGCGGAACTGTCCGATGGTGAAGGCAAGCCCCTTGCCCTTGTCCCTGCCGATGCGCCCATAGGCGTCCAGCATTTTGATGGAGCCTTCGTCAGAGAGGTCAATCTCGGCCTTATAGGCGACAAGCTTAGTCACATTGCCCGAAAGGGAAAAACGGGCGTTGCGAACCTCGAAACGGGCATCGTCCTCAGAGGGCTGCCACTCAAACTTGCCACGCACAGTGCCGTGGACATGAACCGAGAAATCAGGAAGAGCCTCTATTATGGGCCTCTTGGCAGCAACAGAATCTTGCTGAGCGAAAGCGCATATGCCGTCGGCCTCAACCAAAGCCGCCATTGCGAGGCAAGGCATGAGGTATCTGTTGAACATCTTCATCATGTCAGTTTATTTAATTAGCTATTAGCGTGATATTGGTTGTAGAGTTTGCGCACAATGCCGTCAATGAGTCCGATGCGCGGCACATAGGTCTGCTCGATGTCGCAAGTCTGCGCCACAGTGTTGAAGATTTGCAAGGCTGGCACAATGACCTCGGCGCGGCTTTGATTGAGGAAAAGTTGCTCCATGCGCTCGGTGACGGTCATTTTGCGCGTCTGATTATAGAGTTCCTTCAACTCCTTCGTCTTGATGGCCTCCTTGCGCTTTTTCTCAAGCATCTTGTGAATCTTATTGATATTGCCGCCAGAGCCAATGATAGCCTGCGGTTTCCACTGCTTGGTCACTTGAGAGAGCCATTTGTCAAAGCGGTTCCACTCCTCAGGATCGGCCGCCCCGGATATAATTCTCACGGTTCCGAGCCTGAAAGAACGCTCATCGGCCTTGACCCCGTTGGCATAGACTACGACCTCGGTGCTGCCGCCCCCCACGTCGACATAGAGGTATGTCTTTTTCTTGTCAAGAATACTCTTGAGTCCGCCGGCGGCAAAGATGGTGTCAGCCTCCTCATCGCCAGAAATGATGTCAATGGAAATACCGGAGCGCGTGCGCACAAGGTCGACAACCTCCTGACCATTCTCGGCCTCGCGCATGGCAGACGTGGCGCACGCCCTGTAGTCGCGCACGCAATAGGCCCTCATGAGAGCCGCGAAACCCGTCATGGCGTCAACCAGGGCCTCGGTCCTCTCCAAACTGATGCGCCCGCGCATGAAGACATCGGCACCAAGCCTGATGGGGACGCGGACAAACGCCGCCTTTTTAAACTCCAGACTGCCGTCATCATACTGCTCTGCATAATTGATGAGAAGGCGGATGGCATTTGAGCCTATATCAATGGACGCGTAGGTCTCTGTATTCATTATCGTTTACTCTTTGATGTCAGTGAATTGTAATAGTCATAGAGGGCTGTCTGACTGCGGAGTGGCGTCACACCCTCGGGGCAAGGGACATAAGAGTTGTGCTCCTGGTCAGCAATGTCCCTCGCCTTGACGTTATCGGACCACTGGATATCAAAGACATCCTGAAGAATTTTTTGAATTGACTTGTCAAAAATCGGAGTCAAGACCTCCACGCGCCGATCAAGATTACGCGCCATCCAGTCCGCGCTGCCGATAAAAGTCCGCGAGTCACCTCCATTGCAAAAGATGAAGACGCGCGCATGCTCAAGATACTTGTCGACAATCGAGATAGCCTTTATGTTGTCACTCATCCCTTTGACAGAGGGCATGAGGCAACACGCCCCGCGCACGATGATACGCACCTCGACACCCGCCGCCGCTGCCTCGTAGAGACGCTCGATAATCCGCTCGTCGGTAAGAGAGTTGCACTTGGCGAATATGTAGGCAGGGCGACCTTTCTGGGCATTCTTGCGCTCACGCTCAATCAGCTCATAAAACTCGTCGCGCATATAATAGGGTGATACGAGCAGATGCTTGTACTTGAACCTCTTATGGCTGTTCATGAGGAATTGGAACACGTTGCGAACGTCATCGCAGATGCCTTTGTGGGATGTAAGCAGACCGAAATCGCCATAGATGCGCGCCGTGTCCTCATTGAAATTGCCGGTGCCTACATAAGCGTAACCGCGGAGGCGACTGCCCTCCTTACGCTCGACAAGCACAATTTTGCTGTGCACCTTGAGGTCCTCGATGGCGTAGATGACACGCACCCCATTGCGCTGCAGCACGTCAGTATTCTCAATGTTCTGCTCCTCGTCAAAACGCGCCTTGAGCTCGACAAGCACACTGACATTCTTGCCATTGCGCGCGGCATTGGTGAGCGCGTTGATAACCTTGCTTCGCTCCGCCGTACGGTAAAGCGTGATATAGATGTTCTCAACAGCCGGGTCTATGGCCGCCTCGCGGAGAAAATCAATGAAATGCTGAAACGAGTGATAGGGATAGTTGAGGAAAATATCCTTTTTCTGGATTACGCTTATGATGCTGCTGAAAGGCTTGACATCAGGATGTTGGAGCGGCAGAGGATTGACAGTGAGAAGATCCTTGCGCACCTTGGGGAACTTGGTAAGATCCTTCATCAGGTGATACTTACCGCCAGGCGCCAACATGCCCTCCCGATTCAGCTTCAGGCGCGAGGCGAGCATGTTGAGCAGGCCCTCCGGCATTTCGGCGTCATAGATAAGTCGGATGGGAGAGCCGTAGCGCCTGCTCTCGACACCCTCGGCAATGCGCTCAAAGAGGCTTTTGGAAACATCCTCATCTATGGCCAGCTCAGAGTCGCGCATGAGCTTGAAGGCGTGCGCGGTTATGTGGTCATAGTCGAACATGAAGAAGATCTCATCAATCATGAGACGGATAATGTCATCAAGGAAAATGACATCGTGACGCTCCACACCATCCTTGGCCACCTTGCCGGCATCGGGAGGGAGAACCACAAAGCGGGGGCATGCCGAGCTGACAGGAATGCGGACAATGGCATAGACTGGGCTCTTCTTTTCACCATCGGAGGTCATGCAGACGCCGAGATAGATGTTGCCGTCGGGCAGGAAAGGCATCTTTCCATTCTTGTGCAGGATAAGCGGGACAAGACGTTGCGACACCACGTTGGCGAAATACTCCTCGCAAAACCGCTTCTGGTCAGACGTAAGCTCCTTCTCGTTGACCACATAGATGCCCTCCCCCTCCATCTCGGACAAAATGGCCCGGTACGTCTTCGTGAAAGCCTCCTGCCCCTTGTTGGTACGCTCCCTCACGGCAGCGAGAAGTTCGGACGGGGTATAGCCACCCAATAGTTTAGATGTTTTCTGCTTGCGCGACGCGATAAGCCTCATGATGTTCGCCACGCGCACCTTATAGAACTCATCCTGATTATTGGAGAAAATGCCAAGGAACTGAAGTCGTGACAAGAGAGGCACCGTGTGGTCCTGCGCCTCCTGCAAAACCCTCTCGTTGAAAGAGAGCCAACTGAGCTCGCGGTTGTTATAAAGGTATTCCATAATAGTTTCATTTGACAGCGGCAAACATAGTCGCGGGAGGTTTCACGCACACGACACACGTATTACAAACAGATGACAATGGATTAAGCGGTTAATTTAAACCATCATGGGTGGGGTTTTTCAGCTATAAAGTAATACCTTTGTAAGGTACAAACACATAAAAAGCAAAAGACGACAGTGGAAGATTTCAGTTTCATTGCATGGTGTCTCGACCACCTGAACTATTGGACCATCACGCTGCTGATGACTATAGAGAGTTCATTCATTCCTTTCCCAAGCGAGATTGTCATTCCACCAGCCGCATACAGGGCGGCGTCATCGCCAGACCTTAATGTTTTCCTCGTTGTCCTCTTCTCAACCATCGGAGCGGACTTGGGAGCCATCATCAACTACGTGTTGTCCAGAACTTTGGGCCGCGTGGTGATTTACAAATTCGCTGACAGCAAAATAGGTCACCTGTGCCTGCTCGACCGAGCCAAGGTTGAAAGCGCGGAGAAATATTTTGATGACCACGGGGCGGTCTCGACTTTCGTGGGGCGACTGATACCCGCCATACGCCAGCTCATATCAATCCCGGCGGGCTTGGCAAAGATGAACTTTGGCAAATTCATCTTCTTTACCACCCTTGGCGCCGGCATATGGAATTCAATTCTGGCGGCTGCGGGCTACATGATGGCCTCAGTTGTGAGCGAGGAGGAGATGCTCGCCACTGTGACCAAGTACAACAATGAGCTGAAGATTGCGTGCGGCGTCATCATCGCGGCAGTCATAATCTTCCTCGTCATCCGTCATTACATCAAGAAAAAGAAGGCAAATGAATAGTTTAGCACAACTGATTGCGGAGCGCCGCAGTTGCCGCAAGTTTACAGACGAGGCCATATCGGCCGAGGATATCAAGCAGTTGAAGCGGGCAGCCCTGTCATCGCCCACAAGCAAAAACTGCAAGTCGTGGGAGTTCGTCTTCGTCCAGGACAAGGCCACCATTGAGGCCCTGTCAAAAAGCAAAGAGGGTGGAGCCGCCTTTGTGGCTGGCGCGCCTCTCGCCATCCTTGTGATGGGCAACACAGCAAAGACTGACATCTGGGTTGAGGATGCGTCCATCGCGGCCAGTTTCCTGCTTCTTCAGGCTGCCGATCTGGGCCTTGGCGCGACATGGGTTCAACTTCGCGGACGCGGATTCGCCGATGGTCGCAAGGCTCAGGATATAGTACGCGACTTGGTTGGCACTCCCGAAGGAGTGGAGGTTCTCGCCATTGTGACCGTGGGACATCCGGCGGAGAGCCATCGCCCCTACACTGACGACCGCCTGCCGTGGAATCAGGTGCATGACGAGAAATTCTAAATCCTCTTCAGCGCAGTACATCCTGGAGTCGTAAATCAGACAACCGACAAAAAAAGCGTCCTCCGCAATCTTGCTAATTATGAGCAAAATTGCGGAGGACGCTTTTTCCTATGAGCAGGCTGGCTAAGTTAGACCAAGATGCCCCAACAACCCAAAGCCATGCGGCTAAATCAAATAATCTTATATGTCTCTTCCGCCATAGAGACGGCGCCATCGGGGACAAAGTGCCGGATTGACATCCCTTTGGCAATCCATTGGCGTATCATGGTGGACGATATGTTGAGGAGTGGCGCGTCTTTTAGCAATGTGACTTTTCCACCCATGGCCTCAACAGTCGAGACGTCAGAAGTCTCCCCAGGACGGGGGTAGATGACAAACTCACGGCCATTAATCAATTTATCGGCCTCACGCCACATTGGCAGGCCAGCCAAGTTGTCACCACCCATCATAATGATGAATTGGCGATCAGGGTGCTGCCCCTCAAGCGCAGTTATGGTATTTATGGTATAGGATGGTATGGGCAAAGACAACTCAATGTCACAAACTGAGATGTGCTTATCATCAACAGTCGCCAATCTCACCATCTGGACACGCGCATTGGCATCAGCCAACCCCTCGATGGCCTTGAACGGGTTTTGGGGGCTGACAATTAGCCACACGTCATCGGCCACCGAATGGTTAAGCGCATATTGCGCCAACATGAGATGCCCGTTGTGGATGGGATTGAAAGACCCGAAGAGAAGAGCCGTGCGCTTAGTCATTGGCAATGAAAGCCCTCACTTTTTTCTCGGCCTCGGCTTGCGCCGTCGCCAAGTCATCATTGACCACAATTGTGTCAAACTGCGGGGCGTAGGCCAACTCCTCGCCAGCCTTGGCTATTCGCTGCTCAATCTTCTCGGGGGTGTCCGTCCCGCGGCCGACCAGTCGGCGACGGAGCTCATCAATTGAAGGAGGCTGAATGAAGACAGTGAGCGCCTGCGATCCGAAAATCTTCTTGAGGTTAAGGCCACCCTTGACATCCACATCGAAGACTATTGTATGCCCCTTGCCCCAGATGCGCTCCACCTCACTGCGGAGCGTCCCATAGTAGCAACCTTTGTAGACCTCCTCGTGCTCGACAAACTCGTCTGCGGCGATGCGGCGCTCGAACTCCTCAGTTGAGAGGAAATAGTACTCGACTCCATCCTTTTCGGCACCGCGGGGGGTGCGGCTCGTGGCCGAGATTGAGAATTCGAGGCCAAGGTTGAGAGAGAGCAGATAGTTGACAATGGTGCTCTTGCCACTGCCAGACGGGGCTGAGAAAATGATAACCTTTCCCATTTGAACAAGAGAATTTAAATGGTTAGAGGACATTAAGGACCTGCTCCTTGATCTTCTCGAGCTCGTCCTTCATCCTGACTACAAGCCTTTGCATCTCAGCCTGATTGGCCTTAGACCCGAGGGTATTGATCTCGCGTCCCATCTCTTGGGCTATGAAACCGAGCTTCTTGCCCGCGTCGGCATCTGTCTCGATTGTCTCTCGGAAATACTTGATGTGGTTGGCCAATCGGACCTTCTCCTCGTTTATGTCGAGCTTCTCGATGTAATATATGAGTTCCTGCTCCAAACGGTTCTGGTCGACCTTATCCTTGGCGATGATCTCATCAAGGTTGCTTTGGATTCGGGTCTTGATTTTCTCAACCCTCTCCTTCTCGTACTTGGGGACCTCAAAAGAATAACTCTCAATGAGGTCCACATGGCTAAGGAGGTCCTTTGCCAATGCCTGGCCCTCCTGCTGGCGGAAACTGATGAAATTGTCAGTAGCCTCGCGCACACAGTCCATCACCTGCTCCCACTCCTTCTCGTCGAGCTCAGGCTGCTCGACCTTGACGACGTCGGGGAGAGACATGATGATGCGCATGAAGTCGGTGTCACCCTCCATGCCGTTGGCGGCCTTGATGGCGGACAGCTGCTGATAATACTGGCGCACAGCATCTTGATCGATGCGGGCCACGCGCTCCGCCTGTTGAGTCTCACAGAACATGGCGAAATCGACCTTGCCGCGTCCTATGCGGCCGGCAAGATAGGAACGGATGTCCAGCTCCTTCTCGCGATAGAAACTGGGTACGCGCATGGCCAAGTCGAGCTGCTTGCTGTTGAGAGACTTAATCTCGACTGTAATCTTTTTGTTTGGCAATTCTTTGACGGCCTTGCCATAGCCAGTCATTGATAATATCATCTTAGTTCTGTAAGTCAGATTGTTGTTTGCAGCCACACTCGCGCCTCCACAAGTCGGCTATTATTCCGTCAGACAGGCCATCGGAGGGAATCTCAATGCTTTTGACCCCAAGCGAGTCCGCAATGGTCAGGAATATGTCGGCGGCAGGGACTATGACATCCGCACGATCAGCCTTGAGCTTATAGTTGACCATTCGCTGCTCAACCGTCAGGGACTTCAACTCGTCTCTCAGCTCCCTGAGAGTCTCAACGCTCATACTCTGCTCGGCCATGTCTCGCTCTTGAGCCATTCCGAAAAGCTTATTGATGTTACCGCCGGCGCCAATGATGACAGCCCCCTCCAGCTCGCCAACTCCTTTTTCGGACACGTGCCGCTCCGCCATGCGGTGGAGTGAGGCGCAAAGCTCGTCCATCCATGTTGGCGAGACGACGTCATTGATTATCTTCACAGTGCCAATCGGATAAGACTTGCGTTCCATAGTCTTGCCTTCGCTGACAATGGAAACCTCAGTGCTTCCGCCGCCAACATCGACATATACCAGTTTGCGCTTGTCTGACGGGGAACGAAGGCTGCTGACGACCTCGGCCTCCTCTTGTCCGCTGATAATCTCAATGTTGAAGCCTGTGGCCTTGCGGACCTCCGCGACCACCTGATCCGAGTTGGACGCCTCGCGGAACGCGCACGTGGCGCAGAACCGGCGGTGGGACTCCGGCACGCCATAAATCCCGAGGACAAGACTGTAGGCGCGCATCAGGTCCACAAGGTCATGCATCTTCTTGTCAGACACAAAACCTTGAGTGAAAACCTCCTGCCCCAAGCGAAGAGGGACACGCATGGTGACCGCCTTGCTGAAGCGGCCAGTCCTGGAGTCGTCGAGTCGTTTGATAAGAAGGCGGACGGCGTTGGAGCCTATGTCCACGGCCGCGTAATGAGAATATTCCATAAGTGATTGAGCAAGGCTCCTCGTGTTAATTGTGACGCAGGCCTCGCAAACGGGGGCTTGGAGCCTTGCCACAGAGTCGCTCTTTCGCAAGTGTAAAGTTAATGAGAATTTCGCGATATGCAGACATAATAAGCCGTCAAACATGGGCTTTGCGGGAACTCGCACGGCATAGTCAACAAAGTGAGCTACTTTTTGCTAACTTCGCAGTCATGACATCAACCAAAAAGACAAGAGTAGTTGTCGGGCTCTCGGGAGGCGTGGACTCAAGTGTCGCGGCCTACGTCCTGCGCGAGCAGGGCTATGACGTGGTAGGGCTTTTCATGCGCAACTGGACGGACACCACAGGCGTCCTGAAAGGGGACTGCCCGTGGCTTGACGACAAGTTCGACGCGGAAGCGGTGGCCCGCAAACTTGGCATACCATTCCATTTCGTTGACCTGTCGGCCGACTACAGCCGACGCGTCGTCGACTACATGTTCGCCGAATACGCGGCGGGGCGGACGCCGAACCCGGACGTCTTGTGCAACCGCGAGATCAAGTTTGACAGTTTCCTGAACGCGGCCCGCGAACTGGGGGCTGAATTCGTCGCCACCGGACACTATTGCCGCAAACGAGAGCAGACACTGCCAGACGGGACAAAGACATACAGCCTCTTGGCAGGCACAGACCCCAACAAGGACCAGAGCTACTTCCTTTGCCAACTGAATCAGGCTCAATTAGCCGCCGCCATGTTCCCGATAGGTGACATGCTGAAACCAGAGGTGAGACGCATAGCGACGGAGCTAAACCTGGTGACGGCCCACAAAAAAGACTCACAGGGCATCTGCTTCGTGGGCAAAGTGGACCTGCCCGTCTTCCTCCAGCAGAAACTGACGGCCAAGGAGGGCAAGGTGTTCCTCATAGACCCGGACGCTGAGATTTTCGCCCGCGACTGGAATCCAGCCTATGAGGAAAGACCGGACACGGAAATCCTCGAAACACTCGCGCAGCCCTACGCGCTCCACCCCAAATACGGCAGAAAGGTCGGCACCCATCAGGGGGCGCAATTCTACACCATAGGCCAGCGCAAGGGATTGTACATAGGCGGTTTTCCGGAGCCATTATTCGTAATCGGGTCAAACATTGAGCATAACCAGGTGTTTGTGGGCATGGGCGACAACCATCCCGGCCTGCATCGCCGAGTGCTGAAAGTAGAGCCAAACGAGATCCACTGGTTGCGTCCCGAGCTCGAGATGAAGGTTGGCGAGACGAGACGATACTCATGCAGGATAAGATATAGGCAGCCATTGCAAGGCGCCCGCGCCATCATGACCGACAGAGGCCTCTTTGTGGTGTTTGACGACACGCAGCGAGGCGTAACCCCGGGACAATTTTGCGCCTTGTACGATGGTGACGAGGTAGCATGCTCGGGCGTTATAGCAATGTAGGCGGGGGAGCCGAGACATATAGCACCCGTCAATCAGTCCCCCCCCGCCACACGACAACAACAGACTACAGACAAATGCAGACAGCTACAAAATGGGCGTTTGCGTGCCTTGCCGCAGTCACGGCTATGGGCGCCACAGCGCAAAACCAGTTAGCGAACCCGGACACAACACAAGCCACCACCGTATCTACTGACGCCACGCAAGGCGCAATGCAGATAAGGCGCGGACGGCAGCGCACCAAGAGCAAGCATCCGGGGATTGACCGCGTCAGGACATATGACGTCACGAGTCCAGACATTCCGGCAGCATTCGAGGGCTACCGCATGGTGTTCGTGACAGACACCCACTACCCCAGCCTTTTCACGGACAAGACCCTTGAGAGCCTTGGCACGCTGCTGAAAGAGCTTCAGCCAAATGCCGTCCTGCTCGGTGGAGACTATCAGGAGGATTGCCAACATGTCGAGCCGCTCTTCCGAACCATAGCGGAGTGCGATCCGGGAGACGGGATATATGGTGTGCTGGGCAACAACGACTTGGAAAGATGCACAGACATCATCAAGAGCCTGATGAAGGACTACGGCATAGCCCTGGTAGAGGACACGGCCCTGCAAATAAACAGACTCGGCAGCCACGTGACCATAGCCGGCGTGCATAACACATTTCAGCCGCGGGAGACCGCGCCGAGCCCCACGCTCTCACTGCCCGCCAACGACTTTGTCATTCTTCTGACACACACACCTGACTATGCTGAGGATCAAGACATAACGAACGCCGACCTCACATTGGCAGGTCACACCCACGGCGGACAAGTGACCCTCCTTGGCGCATGGGCGCCAGTGACTGCCTCGCACTATGGACAGAGATTTCTTAAGGGACTTAATTGGAACTCGGCCGGCCAGCCAGTCATAACAAGCACAGGCATAGGGACGTCGCGCCGGAACGTTCGCCTGTTTGCCCCGAGCGAGGTCATTCTGCTAACACTTCACAGCCAGCGCGAGCCATCGCAATACACATCGACAGTTATTGAAGGCAACGATGATGAGACAATAAACGCACAGAGCAGAGCGCACACCACAGTCATGGGCAATGACGATGATGACAAAAACGTCATCTTGGCACTGCCGAGCAAAGACTGAAAATCAACTTGTTAACTTATTTCTTGCCTACCGCGTCGGGGTATTGTACCCTGGCGTGGTAGATGTTTTTCAGCTTCTCCTTGAGCACCTCTTTGGCCTCGGCTATATCAAGGAAAGTTATTGGCGCATGAGAGAACTGGTTGGCAGCCACCTGAATGTCAATAACCTTATCCACCAGATTAGAGACGTCGGCGTCATCGTGCTTCGGCAGGCTTTTTGAGGCGGCCTCGACGGCGTCGCACATCATGATGATGGCCTCCTCCTTGGTGTGCGGGCGCGGCCCGGGATAGGTGAACAGAGAGAGGTCCGGGGTCTCGTCGGGATGCTCATTGCACCACGAAATGTAGAAGAACCTCACCATCGTGCGCCCATGGTGAGAGGCGATGATATTTCGAATTTGCGCGGGTATCTTATATTTCTTGGCCAGTTTGACACCATCCGTCACGTGCCTGATAATAATCTGAGCGCTTTGCTCACACGTCAGCTTCTCATGCGGATTGATGCCGCCCACCTGATTTTCAGTAAAAAACATGGGGTTTATTATCTTACCCACATCATGATAGAGAGCGCCGGCACGCACCAAGAGGGCGTTGCCTCCAATCTTGTAGGCGACCTCTTGCGCCAGGTTTGCCACTTGCATGGAATGCTGAAAAGTCCCAGGCGCCTTGTCAGAAAGCTCTCGCAATAGCTCATTGTTGCCATCTGTCAGCTCAAGCAACGACACGTCAGAGACAAAACCGAACACCTTCTCCACAACATAGATGAGCGGATAGGTGAGAAGCAGAAGCACGCTGCTGATGGCGAATTGGACAATGGCCTGAGGGTCAATGGTGAACGTCGCGCTCTGCCAGAACATGTAGCCACAATACATGACAACATAGAACACGAAAATATAGACCGCCGTACGGAAAATCTGAATTCGCTTGTTGAGCTGGTAGAGTGATATGCAGGCTATGAGGGCCGCCGGGATATGAAGGAAGATGAAGAGCTGACTGTTGAACGCGAAGAACGAAATGATGAAGACCATGATAATGTTGACATACATGGCCAAGCGCGAGTCTGTGAAAATGCGGAGCATGATTGGCAGCACCACATATGGGATTATGAAGCTGATATTGTAGCCGTTACCCGCCAAGAGGCCGGTGACGCAGACCAAGAAGGTCATGAGCAGCAAAATCAGATTGATGTAGTGGAGCTGGCGGAAATAGTCCTTTCGGAAAAAGTAGAGAAAGAGGTAGAGCGAAAACATGAGACCAGCCACCATGAGCGACTTGCCGATGAAGATTGGCAGGTCGTGGCCAGACAGCCCCACCTCGCCATCCGTGGCCAGCTTATACGACGCGAGCAGCTGGGCCTCCCGCGCACGGACTATGTCGCCAGACCGGACGACAAGCTGCCCCGCTAAGACCTTGCCGGAATAGATGGCCACATTGTCACGCCTCTGCGCCTTTGCCACATTGGTCTTCTCCTCGTCATAGCGCACATTGGGCTCAAGCAGGCTGCTGATAGGCAAAGCCTCAAGCAGGCGACGAAAACGCCGCGCGTCTGTGCCGAAATAGCGGCCAAGCCCCTCCAGCGAATGATTAACGACGGCGTTATAGGCAGAGCGAGGCGTGTAGAGGTCATCAAAAAGAAAACTCTCAGCGACATTTGCGCTGATTAGCATGAGGTGTCCGTCGGAACTGTTGATTTCCTCGCCGACACCGATAATTCCGGCTCGGCAAACCGACGCCACATTAGATGTTATGACGCTCTCAAGGACAGCTTGCAAAGTGTCCACAGACAAAGCAGGCGGACAATTAGCTTCAATGCGGCCGTGCTGACGCACAAGCAACGAATGGACACTTACCCTTAGATCGACATCGTTGATGGAGTCAATCACATAGTAGGGCAAAGCGACCTTCATGGCGCTATCCCTCTCGGCCATCAGATCGGCCTCGGGTTTGAGGATTGGGAAATCGAAAGGCGCGATGATGTCCTCGTATCTCCAAGGGCGGCCAATCTCATACTCATAGTTGAAACGGCCGATTCCAGGAAACGACAACACCATGATGACAGAACATGCCACAAAGACCGCAATCCTGTACGTAGCCTTGTAGTAGGTCCGCCACAACTGCCGCGTCCTTTCGTTCACCAATCTTTTCATAGTCAAAAAAACTTGAATAGTAGACAGACAAGCAATTTGCCCATGGGCTTTACCCCTTCCATGCGCGCTCCATGAGCAACGCGTCGGCCATGACAAGGGCAGCCATGGCCTCGACAATGGGCACAGCGCGCGGCACCACGCAGGGGTCATGCCTACCCTTGACGGTGGTCATGACCTCCTGATGCAGAGCGTTGACAGTCGGCTGCTCCATGAGTATCGTGGCCGTAGGCTTGAAAGCCACACGGAAATAGATGTCCTCGCCATTTGAGATTCCGCCCTGTATTCCACCACTGTTGTTGGTGCGGGTCCGCACACGGTCACCATCCATGTAGAACGTGTCGTTATGGAGCGAGCCTCGTGAGGCGGAGCCAGCAAAGCCGGAGCCATACTCAAAGCCCTTGACAGCGCCAATGGAGAGCATGGCATGAGCCAAGAGAGCCTGAAGCTTGTCAAAACAAGGCTCACCAAGTCCGACTGGCGCCCCCTTGATGACGCAAGTGACGACGCCACCCACTGAGTCGCGCTCCGACTTGACACGAGTGATGAGGTCTACCATTCTCTGAGCCGTCTCCGCATCGGGGCAGCGCACGATGTTCTTCTCAATCTCGGCAAAATCGACATCGGTGTAGGCCTTATCGAGGACGACGTCACCCACCTGACTGGTATAGGCCGTGACACTCATTCCCTCGCGGGCCAGCACGAGCTTTGCCAAAGCGCCTCCCACGACACGCGAGATCGTCTCGCGGGCGGACGAGCGGCCACCTCCCCGATAGTCGCGGACGCCGTACTTGGAGTAATATGTATAGTCGGCATGAGACGGGCGGAATGTGTCAGCTATGTTCTCATAATCCTGAGAGTGCTGATTGGTATTCTCGACCATAAAGCCGATGGGAGTGCCGGTGGACTGGCCGCGGAAGATGCCGCTAAGGATTTTCACCTTGTCCTTCTCGTCACGCGGTGTCGTGATACTCGACTGGCCCGGTCTTCGGCGATCAAGCTCACTCTGAATAAAAGCTTCGTCGACTTCGACGCCCGATGGCATTCCGTCAACCACACCGCCAACCGCCAATCCGTGCGATTCGCCGAACGTGGTCAGCCTAAACAGGTTTCCAAAAGAGTTCATCTACGCTGGGTTTGAAAAAAGGCAAGATTGCATTGTATACTCCTTCGTGATGATGTTTTAGTGGCAGCCACAACTGCCACCGCAGCTGCACTCGTCATCATCCTCGTCATGACAGCCACAACCACCGCCACAATCGCCGTCGCCGCCATGGCAACCGCCACCACAGCCGCCGTCGCCGCCATGGCAACCGCCACCGCAGCCGCCACCACAGCCATGATGAGGCTCATCAAGCAGCTCGTCGACAGTGGCGTCGCGGACCTCAATGACTTTTCCCGAAAAGCAAAGAATCTCGCCCGCCAATTTATGGTTGAAATCAAGCGTCACTGCGTCATCAGAGACACTAAGCACGGTCCCAATGATGCGCTGCCCCTCGTCATTGAGCATTGGCACTTGGCGTCCAAGGACGAGAAGTTCCTCTCGCAAGTTGCCGTCGGGGCCGACGAAGACATTCTTTGGGACATCGACGACAGCCTCGGGGAAGCGAGGCCCATAGCCCTCGTCGGGCGTCAGCGCGAAACGGAACTCGTCTCCGGCTTTGAGGTTGGCAATCTTCTCCTCGAAAGCGGGGAGCATTCTCCCGGCGCCATAGACAAAGCCGAGAGGGCGTGCATCGTCACATTTCTCAACGAATGGGCCGTCGTGGCTGTCGGTATGAAGCTC
The DNA here is from genome assembly GCA_963658925.1 of bacterium. Taxonomy (GTDB): domain Bacteria; phylum Bacteroidota; class Bacteroidia; order Bacteroidales; family Marinilabiliaceae; genus W3P20-009. Next base: position 110,763 of record CAVKRQ010000008.1, on the reverse strand, counting down.
ATAGACGAGCGACACGTATTTGTTCTTCTCGATATTCATTTAGACTTGGTGTGAAATATGTTTGTTATCTAATTGTTATTCAATCCAGTTGATATAGCTATACACTAAATTGGAGACTACAGTGTCGCCATTGGCGTCGAGGCGACGGAGGTTGACCATGACGCGCTCGCGGGTGGAGTCCCTCAAGCAGTTGACGGGAGTACTGATGTGCCGCGTTATCATTTGGACGGTGTCTGTCCTCTCACGCCGGAGGCGCAGCCAGACCCGCACAGTGTCAGTGCCCAACGAGGCCGAGTCAAGCACAAAGCCGAAGAAATCGCCCTTACCATTGTTGTCTCCGGGATAGATGCCGGTGGCGTCAAGGAAATCATTACGCCTCCAGTCTCGGGTTATGTGGATATTTTGCGCATAGAAGCCCTCTTTGCTCGAAGCGATCCTCATGGTGTCAGCTGAAGCTTGCGCAGCGCTGTCTAAAGACAAGAAAGGCGTTGTTATGTCGGCAGAGAGGCTGTTAATGCAGAAATCGTATGTTTTCACCCCATCTTTCTCATAGGCCAACGTGCCGGAGCCAGAGAAAAACACTCGGGCCGAGTCGGTAAGGCCGTCCGCAAAAGAGCGGTCGATGATCATTGTGTTGGAATAGTAGTGAATGGCGAAGACCGAGTCATTCAACTCGACAGAGCCGATGCCAGTAGCGCCATACGTTGACTCAGAATCGCCACAGGCAGAGACGCACAAAGAGACCGCCGCGACCATCAATGGAGCAGCGAGGCAAACGCGTATATCCCTAAAAAAACTACTCACTGGTTGATTATTTTTAGGTCGTAGCGCAAAATGACGCGACCGTGAATCTTCTTGTCATCACCCTTGACGCCGAAGGCTTTCTCCGGGATTAGAATTGCAGTGGCGCAGGCACCTTTGCGCAGTGACATCATGGCCTCGTCCACGCCCTGACAGACATTGAACTTGCCGACTGTTATGGTCATGCGCCCGTCGCTGGCAGAGGAGTAAATCGTATCGCCGAGCAGGGTCGAGACCGTATAGTCAAAAGTGACGACGTCGCCACTCTTGATCGGCTCACCCTCACCTTGCTGGTGGATGGTCAGCCAAAGATTGGTAACCGTGGGATTAGGGTTAAGCCCGAGCGTATCCGAATATTGGGAAATGCAAATAGAGTCTCGCCAGAAGAGGCTGCGGTTATACTGGATGAAATCGTCTTTAGACGGGCGACGATAGTCGTCATCGCGCTCCGCGCATCCGGAGCACCCGGACAGCGCAGACAACGAGAGAGTGGCAACCACTGCCACAAGAAAGCCAAACCGCATGCCAATCATTTAGCAGTCCTCTTCATCCAACGCTTATAGAAATCGACAATGGTGGACACATAAAGGTCCTCAGCCTCTTGCACAGGCCCTTTGAATGAGCCACCCGCCGCATTGAGGTGACCGCCGCCGCCAAAATATTTCGCAGCATACTCATTGACGGGGAAGTCGCCCTTGCTCCTGAACGACATCTTGACGCAATCCGGCCTCTCAAGGATGAGGCAAGAGCAGATGATGTCTCGGACTTGAAGTGGGATGTTGACAAATCCCTCCGTGTCGCCGGTGTTATAGTTATACCTGTCGAGTTCCTGGGCAGAGAGAGACATGACAGCCAAAGGCGTCTTGTCAATCCTGTGGAACTTGCGGTTAAGGGCGAAGCCTTGCAATTTGAGTATTTTGACCGTCTTGTTGTTGAAGACCTTGTCATGGACATGAGTCTTGTCAACGCCCCGCCTCAACATTTCAGCCACAAGATAGTAAATCTCGGGATCGCTTGAGTTGTAGCTGAGCGCGCCAGTGTCAGTCACGACACCCGAATAGAAGTTGGTGACAGCGTCAATGTCAATGAAATCGCCCATCCCAGCAGCGAGGAGCAACTTGAAAATAAGCTGGCAGGTGGCAGACGCGTGGGGGCGCGAAATGGCGACATCGGCCTCGACATGCGGGTCGAGGTGGTGGTCGATGAGGAGTCGCGGGGTTTGCATAGAGGCGATCTTCTCGCCCAAAGCCTTGACGCGCGCCAAGTCGTTATAGTCCATCATGACGATGAGGTCAGCGCCTTCTAAGATGGCGTCGCACTCCTGCGTCTGCCTCTCATAGCATTTCAGGTTCTTGAAACCCTTAATCCACGCATATGTCGTCGGGGCGAGGTCCGGAGTTATAACCGTTGCCTCCTTACCCATGTTGATGAGAACCTGACGGAATCCCAGTGTAGAGCCAAGAGCGTCGCCATCGGCGTTGGTGTGGCAAGTTAGTACAATATGCTGACTCCGCCCGACGATTTGAGCGAAGGCCTCGGCCATGTCGTCTTGAAATGAGACGATTCCGACAGTCTGATCCATCTCTGATGTTCTGAAATTAAAAGGAAACTTGGGTGTAAAGATAATCAAAAAATGACACGCGCACAAAAATAGCGGCCACGCAGAGGCGCGACCGCTAACCTAACAAAATTTGCTTCTACTCTACGATCTTGACTTGTGAGGCCGATTGGATTAATCCTCCATACCCACAAGGTCGCTGCGGAGATACTCCTGACGGCTGAAGAAGAAAGCGCACTCACGCTGGGCGTTCTCATCGCTGTCAGAGCCATGGATGGCGTTATGGCTCTTGCTGGTGGCGAAGAGCCTGCGAATGGTGCCCTCGGCGGCCTCGGCGGGGTCAGTCGCGCCGATAAGTTTGCGGAAATCGTCAACAGCATTGTCTTTGAGGAGAACCATGGCGACGATTGGGCCAGAGGACATGAATTCGATCAACTCCTGGAAGAATGGGCGATCCTTATGGACGGCATAGAACTCGGCCGCCATGTCAAGAGTGAGGCGCGTAGTCTTGATGGCCGCGATAGTGTAGCCGGCCTCCTCAATCTTAGAAAGGATGTGACCAATGTGCTTGTTGCGAACCGCGCCGGGCTTAATCATCGAAAATGTCTTCTTGCCGCTCATGATAGATTAGGATAAAATGGCGTTAATATAGAACTTCATATTGCACGGGATTTTTAACATGAATTTAAAGTTAGATTATCGCAAGCAAAAACAGGCAACAACTTAGCTTTCTTCAGTTTATGGCGGCACAGATTATTTCATCTTGCTATCCCGCCTCCCGATTACAAATACAAATATAAATGTTTTTTCTCATTGGTTAAAACATTTCAGCGCTTTTCTTAAAATATGTATCACAACAGGTATAGCAGGTAGAATTTCACTGGCTACACAATCGAATATGCGTCAGGTATTTGAGCCAACAGAAGACTCACGAGATGTTGATTTTTTCAGAATGGCAGCATTGGGATAAGCGATATTTTGAATAAATTGCCATCATATATGAAGACTTTTTTAGCAACCATATTAACAGCCGTCATGTCAGCCACTGTCGCGAATGCGGCGGGTGACGACTTCCCGTTCTCGCACATAACGATGCAGAACGGACTATCGAGCAATAAAATCAACAACATATACCGTGACGGGCTGGGCTTCGTCTGGATCTCGACACCGAGCGGACTCAACCGCTTCGACGGATACTCGATGAAGTCGTTCATAAGGGGGCAAGGGGACACTGCGGTGGCCGACGTCAACTACGTCAGCGGCGTCCATGACATCGCGGACGACCGCCTGATAGTCACACTGCGAAACTCTTACACCATATTCGACAAGCGCAGCGAGACCTTCAAGTCGGCTCAATACATATTCGACGGCACAGGTCTCAACCCAGCCACAGCAGTGGTGAGCGTGGATAGCAAGCAAGAGGTGTGGATTGCCGACGGCAGCTCATGCTGCATATTCTCGACAGACCGCAACACACTGACCCAACGCGGACTGGCGGCGGGGACCGATTCGCGCATCACATCCATGACAGAGCATGGGGGGCGAGTGTACACAGTGCACGACGACGGCTCGATAACCACATTCGAGCCTGACGCTGATGGCAAATGGCTGATCCGCGGACATGAGACAACACCGATGCCCCGGGGCGGCAACCCGGACCTCTTCATTGATTCGTCGGGCAACTTCTGGCTCTACCCTCGCGACAGATACGGGCTATGGTTTAAATCATCGGTCACAGGCGAGTGGTCCAAGTGCACGGACAAGAGCGCCGAGCCGCTCCGCATGCCAGACTTCATCATCCGCAAAGTCGTGGAGGATGCCGACGGGCGCATATGGGTGGCCAGTGACCATGGCGGCATCAACGTCATCGACCTCAAGAGCGGGAAGACAGTCATGATAAGAAGCCGCAAGAACGCGCCGCGAGGACTGAGCAGCAACAGCATAGGCGACCTCTACGCCGACAGCGAGGGCTGCGTATGGGTGGGCGACGTCAGCCTTGGCCTGTCCGTGTATGGCAGCCCCATATTCAAGTTCAGGGTTGACAACCTGGAGGCGGATGACTTCGACCCCAATTACGTAGCCCAGGTGAATTGCATCACAGAGGACGAGCATGGCAACACATGGTACGGGACCAACGACAACGGCCTGCTGAGAATTGACGCGCGCACAGGAGACAAACGCATATTCAAAAAGCAAGACGGGAACGCCAACTCGATAGCAAGCAACGTCGTAGTCTCCCTCTGCCCTGACGGCAAAGGCGGGCTGTGGATTGGCACATTCTTAGGAGGCCTGTGCCACTATGACGGCAACCGGTTCACACGCTATGCCGGCAAGGCGACGGTGGCCCCAGCTGCGGCGAGCGAGAACGTTTGGACGGTATGCACAACAGATGGAGGCGACGTGTGGGTCGGCTCGCTGGGCCAGGGAGCAGCAGTGCTTCACACTGGCGATGGCACATGGCACCAATGGAGTCAAAAAGACGGGCTGCCGTCGGACTACGTGACCAAGGTTATATCGCTGCGTGACGAGCGCATGGCCATTGGCACTTCAGAAGGGCTATGCGTCATTGACCCGAGCCGAGGGAACAGCGTGACGCAAGTGAGAGACAGCCTGTTAAGCCAAAACATCAACATAACAGACCTGTGTTTCGACTCGCGAGGCCTTATCTGGGCGTGCACCAACACGGGACTGCACGTTGTGGACGGCAAGACGCTCAAGTACGTGCGCCACATTGGCATACAAGACGGACTGACAACAGAGGCCACACTTGGGGTCGTAGAGGACAAAAGGCGGACCATCTGGGTGGCGACGACACATGGCATGGCAAGCATAGACGTCATAAAAGACGAGCGAGACGGCAGGGCAGAATTTCACACGTACAATTACAACGACCAGGACGCGACACTGACCGGGTCAATAAACGAGAGGGCCATGGCCTGCACATCGACTGACGAGATAATCGTGGGGCGAGCCAATGGCGTCAACAGGTTCCGCCCTGAAGAGATAAGGTATAACACGGAGCGCCCGCACGTCTTCTTCACAGCCCTTTCCACCTTTGGCAAAGAGACAAAAATCGGCACCGCGAAAGACGGCTCATTCTCCCTGCCGCAGGCGCTCGCCTACTGCCATGAGATTGAGATCCCGTATAACGTGAACATGTTCACTGTAAGCTTCTCCACCCTAAGCAACATACTGCCGGAAAAAGTGACATACACGTACAAGCTCGAGGGATTCAATGACAATTGGCTGACCACGTCGGACCACTCCGCCACATACACCAACCTGGCTCCCGGCTGCTACGAGCTTATGGTGCGCGCGTCGAACTGTGACGGGCTCGCGAGCGAGGAGGCGTCAACCCTGCGCATAATCATCACACCGCCATGGTGGCGGACGTATTGGGCATACGCCTTCTACGTAATGGCAATAATAGCCACAATATTCCTGTCAATCAAATGGATAAGAGACAGGGACAAGGCCAAGTTCCGCATCCGCCAGATGCTTGACGAGGTTGAGCACCAGCAACAGGTAGACAACCTGAAATTGCGCTTCTTCACCAACATATCGCACGAGCTTCGCACCCCGCTGAGCCTCATCGTCTCACCCCTTGAGAACATACTCGACTCCATGCCAGCCTCCGACCCCAAGCGCGACCAGATAGAGATTGTGCACCGCAACGCCGTCAAACTGCTCGGCATGGTCAACCAGCTGCTCGACTTCCGCAAGGCGGACATGGGCGGGATGACGCTCAACTTGTCAGAAGGCGACCTCGCCAGCTTCGTGAGCCAACACTGCGACGCCTACATAGCGTTAGACAAGAAAAACATAAAGTTCTCCTTTTCCACGAGCGAGGAGAACATCTACATGAGGTTCGACAAGGACAAGGTTGGCAAAATAATTAACAACCTTTTGTCCAACGCCTTCAAATTCACCCCCGAAGGCGGAAGCGTGTCAGTGGATTTGAGCCTGAGCGAAGACAGACGCAGAGCCGTCATCAAAGTCTCGGACTCCGGCATAGGCATCCCCGATGAGCATAAACAACACATCTTCGAGCGTTTCTACCAAGTTCCGCAAAAAGACACATCGCTCGCCGGCAGCGGCATCGGCCTCCACTTGGTCAAAGACTTCACATCGCTGCACAACGGCACGATAGAGGTGAGCGACAACCCGGCGGGCCAGGGCTCCGTGTTCACCGTCAGCCTGCCCGTGGACCTCGGCACGCAAGAGACGGACACGAACATCAGAGCCGTCGGGGCAAGCGCAGCCAATGGCAAAGAGAGCCAAGCTACGGCAAATGAGCAGACAATAGCCCACGCGACCGACAACGGAAAGAGAAAAATAGTCATCGTGGACGACAATGACGACTTCCTTGCGCTGCTCCGCGACACGCTCGGCGCTGACTACGAACTCATTGAGGCGCACAACGGGCGAGAGGCCTGGGACAAGATAGTCACAACAATGCCGGACATGATCATCACAGACGTCATGATGCCTGTGATGGATGGCAACGAACTGTGCGCCAAAGTCAAAAACGACATACGCACAAGCCACATCCCGCTTGTCATGCTGACAGCCAAGACGGCCGAGGAACACAACATAGAGGGCTTGGCCAACGGTGCCGACGATTACCTGACAAAGCCATTCAACAACAAGATTCTCCGCCTCAAGGTGGAGAAGATGATTGAGCAGGGAGAGCGCAGGCAGCAGGCCTTCAAAAACCAGATAGAGCCGGAGCCGAGTCAGATAACAATAACCCCGCTCGACGAGCAGCTCATCAAGAAAGCCATCGACTACGTGGAGCAGAACATAGCCAGCCCCGCTCTATCCGTCGAGGACCTGAGCCGCAACCTTGGCATGAGCCGCGTCCACCTGTACAAGAAACTCATGACAATCACGGGCCGCCCACCAATAGAGTTCATCCGCGTCATACGCCTGAAACGGGCGGCCCAGCTACTGACCGACCCTGCTCAAAACGTGGCCGACGTGGCCTATGCCGTGGGCTTCAACAACCCGAAGTACTTCACCAAATACTTCAAAGAGGAGTTTGGCGTCCTCCCGTCCAAATACTATCAGACGGCATGCAAAGACAAACGGAATTAACATAAGGCAAACATTGCCAGATAAACATATCAGACCTATGTCACGACAAACAATATTGATAGTGGCGGCCGCGGTGACTGCCCTCGGGGTGACGTCATGCTCTTCTTCTAAGGATGCATCCGGCCAGACAACCGCCGAGGCTGCCAGATCGAACACCCTCACAGGCCGGTGGATAATCAAAAATGCGAGCGGATACTCGACCAGCGGCTCGCCAGACGAGGCGTATCTTGAGTTCGACGGCAAGGGAGGCGTGAACGGGTGCACGGGAGTCAACCAGTTTTTCGGCTCTTGCGATGGAGACGGCGGGCAAATAGCCATTGAAGGCGTAAACAGCTCGCGCATGGGCGCGGGACCATACCGCGAGACAGAGCAGGCCGTCATACGCGCCTTGCGCGAGGCAAAAAGCTTCGAGACAGACGGAAGTAACGCCACACTAAGGGACTCCGCAGGGCGCGAGGTGATGCGGCTGACCAAAGACTAAGTCCCACCGACGCTAAGAGTAAAAGGGCATGCGGACGAAGCGCATTTAGGCACAATCGCATTGAATTTAAGACACTTGAGGTCAAAGAGAAAGACATAAGGGCGCACATGGCGCAAGCCCCAAATGTTAAATTCAATAAATTTTACCCAGATATTCAGTTTCTTCTTATATTTGCATAACGAACAGAACAGAACAGAACGGCAGACATATGAACAACGTCATATTAAAACTCGACGGCGAGCCAAGCATGCCCAAATTCAGACTTCTCGCAAACGCGGTAAAGAACGCGATTGCCGAGGGCAAGCTGAAGACGGGCGAGTCGTTGCCGTCCGTAAGCCTCATCTGCGACCAGTTCAGCCTGTCGCGCGACACAGTGTTCAAGGCCTACTCGCTTCTCCGAGAGCAGGGTGTCGTGATGAGCCAACCCGGCAAGGGATATTACATCGCGGACCATATAACGAAGGTCTTCGTGTTTCTTGACACATTCAAGGCTTATAAGGAGGTCCTCTATGACAGTTTCTTCCACAACCTGCCCAAGAACGTCATAGCGGACGTCAACTTCCACCACTACAACCCTAAGCTGTTCAAAAAGCTCATCGAAGACAACCTCGGACGGTACAGCAAATACATCATAATGCCGTTCCTGTCTGACGAGACCGAGCACCTGATGGCGCGCATTCCACGTGAGCGGCTGTTAGTCATAGACTGGAACCTGTACACCAACAGCACGTCCAACGTCATATATCAGGATTTCGGGAACGCCCTGTTCGACGGGTTGGAGGACGTCAGGGAGCGGCTCAGCAAGTATCGCCGGTTCCACTTCCTGTACCCAGACTACACATACCATCCATACCAGAGCGTTGTCAACTTCGAGCGGTTCTGCCGCTCACACGGCATTGAGCACATGGTGGAGCGCAACCCGGACGCGCTCGACGTCAGGGCCGGCACGGCATACATAACAGTATCAGACCGCCTCCTTGGCAAGATTTTGGAGCAGTGCCATGACAAGGGCTTCAGGGTCGGCACCGATGTCGGCATCATATCATATAACGAGACGCCGATGAAAAAATTCATCGACAGCGGCATAACGGTATTCTCGACCGACTTCGCCCAGATGGGAAGCCTTGCCGCCCGCTTCGTGATGGACGAGAAGCACACGAACATCTGCGTCCCCTCTAAAATGATAGTGCGCAACTCGCTTTAAGTGTTGCCGCCAGCAAACATAACAAACCGAAAAATCAAGCATAAGAACATGTATCTGTTAGGAGTAGATGTCGGAAGCTCGTCAGTCAAAGCGAGCCTCGTAAACGTCGAGACGGGCAAGTGCGCCTCGTCGGCCTTCTTTCCCAAGAGCGAGGCCAAAATAACGGCCGTTCGCCCCGGATGGGCGGAGCAGGAGCCGCAGTCATGGTGGGACTACCTCAAGCAGTCCGTGGCCGCAGTCATGGCCGAGAGCGGAGCCAAGGCCAAGGAGGTCGCAGCCATCGGCATCTCGTACCAGATGCATGGTTTGGTATGCGTGGACAAGGAGATGAACGTCTTGCGCCCGTCAATCATCTGGTGCGACTCGCGCGCCGTTGAGATCGGGCAGAAGGCATTCGACTCGATTGGGCATGAGAAGAGCCTGAGCCACATGCTCAACTCGCCGGGCAACTTCACAGCGAGCAAGCTCAAGTGGGTCAAGGACAATGAGCCGGCCCTCTTTGACAAGATATACAAGGTTATGCTCCCCGGCGACTACATCGCAATGAAGATGACGGGAGACATCCGCACCACCATATCAGGCCTTTCAGAGGGCATCATGTGGGATTTCAGCACCAACAGCGTGGCCAAGCTCCTGCTTGACGAGTATGGCATCCCCACCGACCTCATAGCAGACATCACACCCACCTTTGGCGACCAGGGACGGCTGACCAAGTCCGCAGCCGCCGAGTTGGGACTCGCAGAGGGCACCCCTGTGACCTACCGTGCTGGCGACCAGCCAAACAACGCATTGTCGCTCAACGTGTTCAACCCAGGTGAGATTGCATCGACGGCCGGAACGTCGGGTGTGGTCTACGGAGTCAACGGGGTGGTCAACTACGACCCCCTGTCCAGAGTCAACACATTCGCGCACGTCAACCACACATCCGACGCCGTGCGACTTGGCATCCTGCTGTGCGTCAACGGCACAGGCATCCTCAACTCATGGCTCAAACGCAACGTGCTGCCCGACGTGTCATACGCCGAGATTAACAACATCGCCGCCAAAGCCCCTATCGGCTCGGCAGGACTCTCCATCCTGCCGTTTGGCAACGGGGCAGAGCGAATGCTGGAGAACAGAGAGATCGGGTGCCAGTTCCTCGGCCTCAACTTCAACGTCCATGACCGCAGCCATTTGGCGCGCGCTGTCCAGGAGGGCATTGTGTTCTCGTTCCAATACGGCATAGAGATCATGAAGAGCATGGGCATGACAGTCAACAAGATACACGCCGGCAACGCCAACATGTTCCTCAGTCCGCTCTTCCGAGACACACTCGCAAGCGTATCGGGTGCGACAATCGAGTTGTTTGACACAGATGGATCTGTCGGAGCAGCCAAGGGCGCGGGCATCGGCGCAGGCATATACAAAGACCACAACGAGGCCTTCGCAAGCCTTGAGCGCGTGTCGGTCATCGAGCCGGACGCAAAGAACGCGGAGCAGTACAAAGAGGCCTATGAGGCATGGCGCAACAGGCTCATGTCCAACCTATAAGCACAAACAGAATACAAACCAAAAATACCTATAACAGAAATGGCAAAAGAATATTTCGCAAACATCCCCGCCATCAAATTTGAGGGCGCGCAGAGCAAGAATCCCTTCGCATTCCGCTACTACGACGCTAACCGCGTCGTCATGGGCAAGAAGATGAGCGAGTGGCTCAAGTTCGCCATGGCATGGTGGCACACCCTCTGCGCTGAGGGCGGCGACCAGTTCGGCGGCGGCACCAAGACCTTCCCCTGGAATGCCAACCCGGACCCCGTTCAGGCAGCCAAGGACAAGGCAGACGCCGGTTTCGAGATCATGCAGAAGCTCGGCATCGAGTACTACTGCTTCCATGACGTGGACCTCGTCAACCCCGACGACAACGTCGAGAAGTACGAGAGCAACCTCAAGGAGGTCGTAGCCTACCTCAAGAAGAAGCAGGCGGAGACCGGCATCAAGCTCCTCTGGGGCACTGCCAACGTCTTCGGCCACAAGCGCTACATGAACGGCGCATCCACCAACCCGGACTTTGACGTTGTGGCCCGCGCCATCGTCCAGATCAAGAACGCCATCGACGCCACCATTGAGCTCGGCGGCACGAACTATGTGTTCTGGGGCGGCCGCGAGGGCTACATGAGCCTCCTTAACACCGACATGAAGCGCGAGAAGGAGCACATGGCCACCATGCTCGGCATGGCCCGCGACTACGCTCGCTCAAAGGGCTTCAAGGGCACCTTCCTCATCGAGCCTAAGCCAATGGAGCCCAGCAAGCACCAGTATGACGTCGACACCGAGACCGTCATCGGCTTCCTCAAGGCTCATGGCCTTGACAAGGACTTCAAGGTCAACATCGAGGTTAACCACGCCACCCTCGCAGGTCACACCTTCGAGCATGAGCTTGCTTGCGCTGTTGACGCCGGCATGCTCGGCAGCATCGACGCAAACCGCGGCGACTACCAGAATGGATGGGACACCGACCAGTTCCCAATCGACAACTACGAGCTTACCCAGGCTTGGATGGAGATTATCCGCGGCGGCGGCTTCAAGGACGGCGGCACGAACTTCGATGCCAAGACCCGTCGCAACTCAACCGACCTCGAGGACATCATCATCGCCCACGTCAGCGGCATGGACGCCATGGCACGCGCACTCCTCTCAGCAGCCGAGTTGCTTGAGAAGAGCCCCTACAAGGAGATGAAGGCTAAGCGCTACGCAAGCTTCGACTCAGGCAAGGGCAAGGAGTTCGAGGAGGGTAAGCTCTCACTCGAGGATGTCTACAACTACGGCAAGACTGTAGGCGAGCCCAAGCAAACCTCTGGCCAACAGGAGCTTTATGAGACCATCGTCTCAATGTACTGCTAATAAGCATTGACTTTAGAGGCCAGGCAGCCCACCCGATGCGGCTGTCTGGCCTTTTTCTCGCCACGCGGCCAAATTGTTAACTATTCCTCACTGGATACATACTTTTTGGCAACACTCCTTGCGACAGCGCGAATGCGCACAGGATGCGCACTCGGACGCCTCAGCCAGGAGTGGGTGCGGACAGACAGGCAAAGACACACAAGCAATTCAGAAAAAATGGAAAAAATAATAGAGCAAGCCAAGGGCAGCACGGCGTACCTTGCCGGCATCGTCATGGTCGCGGTAATCGGTGGCCTATTGTTCGGCTACGACACGGCGGTCATCTCGGGAGCGGAAAAAGGCCTGCAAGCTTTTTTCTTAGGAGCCACGGATTTTGACTATACGGGCTTCTGGCACGGGTTCACCACCTCGAGCGCGCTCATCGGCTGCATCATAGGCAGTGGACTGTCTGGCATGATAGCCACTAACTTAGGCCGAAAGAAGTCACTCATTGTGGCGGGAGTGCTATTCTTCCTCTCCGCCCTGGGCAGCTATGACCCCGAGTTTCTTTTCTTCAACCATGGCGAGGCCTCATTCAGCCTGCTCATAGCATTCAACATCTACCGCATCATCGGCGGATTGGGCATAGGCCTCGCATCGGCGCTCTGCCCCATGTACATCGCCGAGATAGCCCCAGCCCGCATCCGCGGCACCCTCGTCTCGTGGAACCAGTTCGCCATCATCTCGGGCCAGCTCATAGTCTACTTTGTCAACTTCATGATCCTCGGCGACCATCACAACCCGGTCATCACACTGGCCGAAGGCGTGTATAGCGTGGCACCCGAATCAGACCCGTGGACCATCACCACCGGTTGGCGCTACATGTTCCTGAGCGCAGCCTTCCCTGCAGGGATATTCTCCCTGCTCGTACTCCTCGTGCCTGAGACTCCGCGCTATTTGGCCATGACCGGCAAAGACGACAAGGCCCTCTACGTCCTGACGCGCATCAACGGCAGCGCCGAGGCCAAGGGCATATTGGCGGATATCAAAGCCACGGCACACGAAAAGGTCGAGCCGCTCTTCAGCTATGGATGGATGGTCATCTTCGTGGGCATCATGCTCAGCGTGTTCCAGCAGGCTGTCGGCATCAACGCCGTCCTCTATTTCGCTCCCCGCATCTTTGAGAGCATGGGCATGGGCGACCCGATGAGCCAGACCGTCATGATGGGCATAGTCAACTTGGCGTTCACACTCTTCGCAGTCCTCACCGTCGAGAAATTCGGGCGCCGCCCGTTGCTCATATGGGGCTCAATAGGCATGGCCATAGGCGCGGCAGGCGTAGCCATCAGCAACGTCATAGGCGACGCCGGCCTGCTGCCAGTCGTCAGCATCATGGTCTACTCGGCCTCCTTCATGTTCTCATGGGGCCCGATATGCTGGGTGCTGATTGCCGAGATTTTCCCCAACACCATCCGCGGCGCAGCCATGGCTATCGCAGTGGCCTTCCAGTGGACATTCAACTTCATCGTGTCCTCGACCTTCGTGCCGATGTATGACATGAGCACCGACACGATGCCCAACTTTGGCCACGTCTTCGCCTACGCCCTCTATGGCGTAATATGCGTAGCGGCAGCCTTCTTCGTCCTCCGCCTCGTCCCTGAGACCAAGGGCAAGACCTTGGAGGACATGACCAACCTCTGGAAAAACAGAAAGTAGTGGCTTGGACGCCCCCACACGGCGGCATAAGCCCAACTTGACACAGCGTGCCGGGCTGAGACCTGAAGAGAAAGGTCTCAGCCCGGCGCTTGCTTTTTTGGCGGCAGGCCAAATCCGCAGTGGCATCATTTTTGCCATCTTGGTTTCACAATTCCATTAATTAACGCTATTTTTGTAGTTAACAAATCATCAAATAACCAATTGTCAGACAATGGACCTCTTTAAAAAGATAGATGACACGCGAGGCGGCACCCTCGGTAAGTATCAGGAGGTTGCGCACGGATATTTCGTCTTTCCGAAGTTGGAGGGCGAGATTGGCCCCGTGATGAAATTCCGCGGCAAGAGCGTGCTCAACTGGAGCATGGAGAACTACCTGGGGTTAGCCAACGACCCGGGCGTGCGCGAAGTCGACACAGACGCTGCTCGCAAGTGGGGGTTGGGATATCCGATGGGGACGCGCATCATATCGGGTCAGACCAGCAAACACGAGGAGCTGGAGGATTCCATAGCCCGCTTCATCGGCAAAGAGGACGCCTTCATTGTCAACTTCGGCTATCAGGCCATGGTCTCGGCCATAGACACGCTATGCAACCGATATGACGTCATTGTCTACGACTCAGAGGCCAACGCATCCATCATGGACGGCATCCTGCTCCACCGCGCCAAGGGCGGCAAGAGCTTCATATATACGCACAACGACGCAGAGAACTGCCGCAAGAAGCTTCAATTGGCGCAAAGCTACATAGCCAAGGAGAAGGAGGACGGCGGCATAATGGTCGTGACCGATGGTGTTTTTGACACGGCGGGAGACATTGCTCCTTTGGACAAAATAGCCGAGTTGAAAGACGAGTTTGAGTTCAGCCTGCTCGTTGACGACGCTCATGGTTTTGGCATCATGGGCGAGACGGGACGAGGAACGACCGAGCTGCTCGGCGTGGGAGACAAAGTGGACATCATCTTCGGCTCGTTCGCCAAGGCTATGGCGGGCATAGGCGGTTTCATTGCCGGCAAGGAGAAGGTGATCAACTACTTGAGGTATAACATGCGCTCGCAGATTTTTGACGAGTCGCTCCCGCTTGCCATGGTCGTCGGACTTCAAAAAAGGCTTCAGATATTGAAAGAGGAGCCGGAGCGCCGCACGCGGCTCTGGCAAGTGACCGAGGCGCTGCAAAAAGGGCTCCGCGAGGCGGGTTTCGACCTCGGCTGCACCCAGAGCGCCATCACGACAGTATACATCCACCCGAAGGTCGACGTGCCAGCCGATGACACCCTGTCCGGCATATCGCCGGATGACTTGGCCATCAACGCCGCCATAAACATGGTGATGGACATGCGCGAGAACTACGGCATATTCTGCACAATAGTCAAATATCCGGCCGTTCCCCCAGGCACTCTCATGCTGCGTTTCATGCCCACAGCCAACCACTCGATGGACAATGTGCGCCACACGGTTGAGAGCATGCGCGAAATGAAGACTAAACTCGACTCGGGGGGCTATGACAACCAGACTTTGCTCAAGCAATAAGACAGCCAGACATTAAATGACACCAAGAACGGCCATTGCCGCAGCGTCCGTAGCCATGGCGGGTTTGTGCGTCACAGCGCGAGCCCAAGAGACAGGAGCCAAGTATGACCACTATATCGGCATAAGAGGCGATGGCGGCAAGATAATGCAGACCAACGACTTTCTGAAAGGCGACAACGAGAGCGGCACGAAGATGTGCAGTTTTGGCGCCGGACATGTCGCATTCGGTTGGCAGACGCTCGGCAAGAAAGATTGGGAGATTGCCCACAGACTGCCATCTTTTGGCATAGGGGTCGGCACTCTCATGATGGACAACAGGAGTGAGATTGGGACTCCGGTGTCGGTCTTCGGCTTCTACAATGGCGTTTTCGCCCGCAGCGACGACGGCCGGCACGCCTTCAGGTATAACATCGAGATGGGGATGGCGGCTGGCTGGAAATGTTTCGACAAGGAGACAGCCCCCAAGAACATAGCGGTTGGCTCAAAGGCCACTGTGCGCATAGGGCTGGGAATCAACTACGCCTATACCATAGCGGACAGGTGGACCATATCGATTGGCGGAGGTTTCACCCATTACTCCAACGGGGCCATTCGCAAGCCCAACAAAGGCGTCAACCTGTGCAGCGCGCAAGTTTCTCTCGACTACGCCCTCAGGGAGCGCAAACTGCCGATGGTGAGGAAGCCTGCGGGAAAGATAAAGGGCAATGAGGTAGACTTCACTGTGGGCTATGGCACCAAGCGGTTCGAGGTGGACACAGTGTGTTACCCGGGAGCGTGCAGCACGCCATATCAGCTCGGGGCGCGGTATAACTCCATGACACTGCAAGCCCAGTTTTTGCACCAGTATTGCGTCAAGGGAAAATATGGGGCGGGGCTGTCGGTCGTATATGACGAATTGACAGGCTCAAGCCTGCGAGTGAGGGGACGAGACGACATGGAAGTCGTGTTAGGCCCAGCGAGCAAGAGATTCTCCTATGGCGTGTTTGGGGCGCACGAGTTCTGCATTGGCAATTTAGGCATTGTCACCCAAATGGGATATTACCTCCACCAGCCCAAAGGAATACCACACAAGCAGCAGAAAGACAAGAGTTTTCAACGAGCCGGGCTCAAATATACGTTCCCAATGGGAGTCCATCTCGGGATTAACATATACGCCCACCGCCTTACTGTGGCGGACTTCATCGAGTGGAACATGGGATACTCACTCCACTTGAGGAGAAAAAAGGCGTAACACATACCACAAAACAGACATGCAACTTAAAGGCAAACATATATTAGTGGGAGTCACGGGCGGCATAGCGGCCTACAAGACACCATTCTTAGTCCGCGAGTTCGTCAAGCGCGGAGCCGAGGTGAAAGTAGTCATGACGCCGACAGCCAAGCAGTTCGTCACCCCGTTGACCTTGGCGACCGTGAGCAAACACCCGATTGTGGTGGACTTCTTTGACCCGGAGAACGGACAGTGGAACAGCCACATAAGCCTCGGCATATGGTCGGACGCATACGTTATCGCCCCGGCCACGGCCAACACCCTTGGCA
Organism: bacterium; assembly: GCA_963658925.1. Taxonomy (GTDB): domain Bacteria; phylum Bacteroidota; class Bacteroidia; order Bacteroidales; family Marinilabiliaceae; genus W3P20-009. The sequence continues at coordinate 93,980 of CAVKRQ010000008.1, read as the reverse complement.
AGATGGCTTGCGGCATTGCGGACAACCTGCTGCTGACCACCTACCTCTCGGCGCGTTGCCCCGTCTTCGCCGCCCCCTCCATGGATCTGGACATGATGGCCCACCCCGCCACACAGCAAAACATAGCCACACTGAAAAGCCGCGGCGTAGAGATTATAGAGGCGGCAGACGGAGAGTTGGCAAGCGGACTGAGCGGCAAGGGGCGAATGGCAGAGCCCCATGACATAGCGGAGTGCGTGGAGAACTTTTTCGCCCGACGCGACGGTTCGCTTCGCGGCAAGAAAGTGATGATTACGGCCGGACCTACGTATGAGAAGATGGACCCCGTCCGTTTCATTGGCAACTACTCGAGCGGGAAGATGGGATATGCCATAGCGGAGGAGATTGCCAACCGCGGCGCTGACGTCACCCTCATATCCGGACCGGTAAAAATAACCACAAGCAACCTGAACATCAGCCTCGTGAAGGTTGAAAACGCCAAACAGATGTATGAGGCGGCACGCGAGGCGTTCCCACAATGCGATGCAGCCATCATGACCGCAGCAGTGGCGGACTTCGCACCGGCGCAGCAGGCCGAGCAGAAAATAAAACACCACGACGCTTTCACGATAGCCCTCACCCCCAACCCCGACATAGCAGCCGAGTTGGGCAGAATGAAGACGCCGAAGCAGACCTTGGCGGGATTCGCACTTGAGACAACCGACGAGATGAGCAACGCCCAGGGCAAGCTGGCTAAGAAAAACATGGACTTTATCGTCCTCAACTCATTGGCCGACAAGGGCGCAGGCTTCATGGTGGACACAAACAAAGTGACCATAATAGAGGAAAATGGAGTCACGACCCCATACCCCCTCAAGCCCAAAACAGAGGTGGCAGCCGATGTGGCCGACACCCTAGAAAGAATAATGCAGACCAAGAATGCGTAACATAATAAGACACACAGCGGTGGCAATAGCCGCAGCCATAACGGCCGTCGCATTGCCACTTGCGCCATCGGCAGCGGAGGCGCAGGAGTTGCAGTGCAGCGTGAGCGTCACGTCGGCATCAGTGCAAGGCACCAATAAGCAGATTTATGACAATATGCGCAACGCACTTCAGGACTTCCTGAGCGCGCAGACATGGACGACAGACAAATTCGAGACACGCGAAAGGATTGAGTGCACTCTCAATTTCAACATAACCACCCAGGTGTCAAGCAACGAGTTCAAAGGCTCGCTGACGGTACAGTTGCGCCGCCCCGTGTGGGGAAGCGCATATACAACCACCATGCTCAACCTTCAGGACGACGACATCCAGTTTCGCTACAACGAGGGTCAGCCGCTCGTCTACAACCCGACAGTCTATGACCAGGACAACCTGGTGCCAATCATAGCGTTCTATGTCAACTTCATGCTGGGCTTGGACTATGACAGTTTCTCACCAAATGGAGGCTCACCCTATTTCAAGCAGGCGGAGAACATTGTCAATCAGGCACAAAGCTCAACATTCTCAGGCTGGAAGTCATACGACGGCACGTCAAACCGCTATTGGCTCATAAACAACGCCATGGACGACAACCACAGGGCGTTGCACCAGCAGATATACACATACCACCGGATGGGTTTAGACCAGATGGCGGACAATATGGAGACCGCCCGCCAATCCATCTACGAGGCTCTTGACAAGATAAAAGACATCCGCCGCAGATCATCTCGCAATCCTTATTGGCTGAACCTCTTCTTCACAGCCAAGAGCGACGAGATTGTGAACATATTCAGCGAGGCGCCCCAGATTGAGAAGACCAGAGTGCTGGAGGTTCTTCAGACCGCCGACCCGGCCAACATCAGCAAATACAGCAAACTCAAATAGCCTGCGCCACCGAGGCAAAGTCCGGCTACGCAGGCCATCAAAGAACAGGAGAGAAAGCGTGTTACAGCAACTCATCATAGACAACTACGCCCTGATTGACCATACCGACCTGACACTTGACGGCGGCATGTCGGTCATAACAGGCGAGACAGGCGCGGGCAAGTCCATCATGCTCGGCGCGCTCGGCATGTTGCTGGGTCAGAAAGCCGACGCCCAGGCGTTGCTTGACAAGACTCGCAAATGCGTGGTTGAAGCAACATTCGACATTGCGGACTACGGACTGAAGGACGTATTCGCCGAAGCCGACATGGAGTATGACGACGTGACCATCATACGCCGCGAGATACAGCCCAATGGCAAAAGCCGGGCCTTTGTGAACGACACGCCAGCCACAGTGTCATTCCTCAAAGAGCTGGGCGCCCACTTGATAGACATACACTCCCAGCACCAGAACATGCTGCTGAGCCAAACGGGATTCCACCTCGACGTGGTAGACTCGATGGCCAAGACGCAAGCCGAATTGGCGGCCTATGCCACGGCTTATGCCCAAATGAGGGACAAGCGACAGGAATTGCAGGAGCTAAAAGAACTTAACGCCAAGCAAGGCAAGGAGTTGGACTACAACCGATTTGTGCTTGGCGAATTAGAGAACGCCAAGTTGGAAGAGCCAGACGAATTGGAGAGACTGGAGCGCCAACAGGAGATGCAAGACAAGGCCGAGGAGATTAAAGAGAGCTTAGCCATGGCCATCAACGCATTAGACGGTGATGAGAGCGGAATTGTGCATCTGTTGGGCGACATGGGGCGCAACTTGGACCGCGTGTCACATTTCCTGCCACAAGAGGCCGACATAATAAACAGGGTCGAGACCGCCCGCATAGACCTCGACGACATCCGGCAGACACTGCGAGACGTTATTGAGAAAGTGGACTTCGACCCCGAGGAGCAACGCCGACTCACCGACAGGCTCAACATACTGAACACACTGACACAGAAACATGGAGTAGCGACAGTAGGCGAATTGATGTCCATACGCGACGAGTTGCGCAAGAAAGTGGCGGCGGTGGATTCTTTTGACGAGAGATTGCAGGAGCTGACGGAAGAGCTGCAAGCCCTCACATCCGTGGCTCAGACCAAAGCTGACGCCCTCTCCGAAAAACGCCAGTCAGTCTTTGCGGACATAACGAGCCAGATAGAGAGCCAGCTGCATGAGATGGGCATGGCCAACGCCAAATTCGTTGTAAGCCACACCAAGTCAGAGCTCGGACCAAACGGGCAAGACGACATACGCTTCCTCTTCGCAGCCAACAAAAACGGAGAGCCCACGGACATAGCGCGAGTAGCCTCGGGCGGTGAGATGAGCCGCGTAATGCTGAGCATCAAGTCATTACTATCTCAGACCAAGAGCCTGCCGACCATCATATTCGATGAGATTGACACGGGTGTGTCTGGCGACGTGGCCGACAAGATGGGCAAGATAATGAGCGGCATGGCCACCCATATGCAGGTGCTTGCCATAACCCACCTGCCGCAGGTGGCAGCCAAAGGGCAAAAACACTACAAAGTGTATAAAGAGGACACAGAAGAGCGGACAATATCCCACATCAAACAGCTGACAGACGACGACCGCGTGACCGAGATTGCCAAGATGCTGAGCGGAGCTACAGTATCTGACGCGGCATTGGCCAACGCCCGCGAGTTGCTAAGCAGCGACAGATAGCAGTAGAAGCCAGAGACAAGGAGAGAAAGATGAAAAAATTGACTGAACACGCTTCACTTCTCGTGATTGCGGCAGCCGTGGCCGGCTACCTCTACCCTCCCCTCTTCGGCTACATGACCGGCACCACACAGACTCTCGTCTTGGGTTTCATCATGCTGACCATGGGACTGACCCTGACAGGGCGAGACTTCCGCATCTTAGCCGAGCGTCCGTTTGACATAGTACTCGGCACCCTGTCACAATTCACTATCATGCCGCTCGTGGCATTTGGCATAACAAAGGCATTGGGACTTGACACCAGCGTGGCCATAGGCCTCATACTTGTAGGCTGTTGCCCAGGCGGGGTCTCAAGCAACTTGATGAGTTACCTTTGCAAGGGAGACGTAGCGTTCTCTGTCGGCATGACGACTGTGTCCACCCTCCTTGCGCCTTTCGTGACCCCCGCGCTTATGCTCGCATTAGCGGGTCAGAGCGTTGACGTGGACACATACAGCATGTTCCTGAGCATACTGCTTGTCACACTTCTGCCCATATCCGTCGGGTTCGGGCTAAACGCTTTTTGGGGTGGCAAAAAGAGTTTTCAGAAGGTTCGGGATGTCATGCCGCCGCTCAGCGTCATTGCGTTGGCGTTCATCGTAGGCGGCGCGGTCAGTCAGGTTAAGCCCGACATTGAGATGGGTGGGCTTTCACTCATTGGCATAACCTTTGCGGCTGTATTCCTCCACAATTCATTAGGTTACGCATTGGGCTATGCCGTGGGACGCATGTTCAGGTTCTCAAAAGCCAAAAATCGCACTATTAGCATAGAGGTCGGTATGCAAAACGCAGGTCTTGCCACCAATTTGGCCTCGACATTCTTCATTGCCACAAACCCGCTTGCGGTAGTCCCCTGCGCCATCTCGTGCGCTTGGCACTCGATATCCGGCACTATAATAGCCAATATTTTCGCAAGCAGGGACAAGACAGACAAGGACTAATTCATTAACCCCCAAAAAGGAAATCTTATGATTAAGAGGCTCATAGCCGCAGCTTTGACATTGGCCACAGTGGCCACAGCGTCATTAGCCGAGAACAAGGAAGAGCGGCAAGTGAATGGCACATTCACCGCCATCGAGGTAAACAAGGGCGCCAACGTCTCGCTTATTCAGGGCGACAAGGTCGCGTTGGAGGTCGTGACTGACGGCTGCCCGACATCGGACGTTGAGACCATTGTGAAAGACGGGACGCTGACCGTCAGGATGAAAAAGCGCACCCCAGGGTCGGCTGTCCAGGTGCTGGTTTACTTCAAGGACATTGACAAAGTGACGGTTCGCCGCGGCGCGTCGGTTGAGACAGACTGCCTGTTCAGCCACAAGGGCAAGCTGACACTTGACGTCGGCGCCAAGTGCGAGGCGAAGATGGAGATTGAGGTGGACGAGTTGAGCGTTGACGCCAACACGAGCGTCATAAGCCTCGAGGGCAAGGCTACGCGGCAGACAGTCTTCGTGGCGGGCGCCCTTGGCGAGTCGTCATATGACGCACACTTGCTTGAGAGTGAGGACGTGTCGATAAAGGCGCTTAACACCGACGCCATCGTTAAATTCAGCAACTCGCTGAATGCGGAGTCAATAGCCTGCACCATCCGCTACATCGGCGATGACAGCAAGGTGAAGAAATCTGGCACGGGGGACGTGCACGCGTATTAGAGGGTAGTAATCACCTGACAGAAAAAGTTCCCAGCCCTAAGCTTAACCACTTATAGCTTAGGGCTGGGATTTTTGATTAACACTTCACCGGCTTAATCCGCCTCGACAGCTCATTGCTGCGACAGCGCAATCATACTCACTTTGCGAAATCACTCCATCTGCCAATGCCAATGAGAGGGCACGGCACAGATCAATGCGCATGAGAGACGACTTGCACACCGTGCGCTTGGAATCTGGGAATATAATGGACTTGAGGAACGATTGGACGCGACTGCCATTCAAAACACGGCAGATAACGTCCGCAGCCTGACGATTATCTAAGCCTATCATGTAACATGTGTCGTCAAGCATTACAGGCTTACCATATATGGGTTCGACCAAAGAGAATTGCGCATTTTTGTACAATCCCGCCACAGCGACCTTATATGGTTTGAAAGAATATTCACCAATGCCAAAAATGGAGAAACGAGGACGACGCCTGTAAATTGAACTCTTACGATTATCAAGAAGGGCGGCGTTTGCCAGCAAATAGTTGTAGCTCTTCGGGTGCGTCAGTGGCATATCCGCCATATCATCAGAAGCTGTTTTCTGCGGTACAAGGACAAAGCGATTGGTTTGACTAATTACCCATCCCTTAAGCGCAGACCCTTTCACCAAAGGGAATACCACATCACACTCAACATCCACCACTTGCCCTGAAGCATTGCGCAACACTCCTCCATCATCAGTCATCTCCATTACCTGAGAGCAGTCATGTTTGATACCGGATCGCCATTCAAGCTGACATTCACCCTCCAAAAGTCGAGATGCCTTGTAAGCCGTCACATCGGACGTAAAACAATCCCCTACCCATCCGTAGGACGGGTAGACATGATTATCCCCATAAAGACTATTCACTTCACATACTTTGCACTCCGACACAAATTTCCCTTGTCTACGCAAGGCTATAAAAAGGCATGCGCTCACAGACACACCGAACTCGCGTTTTGCATCAAAATTATATTGGCAGAAGTTCAATGATTTCGCATAAGAACTCTCACGATCACGTACTATGCATCGTGCGACAGAGGTCTTAACAAGAAAAGCGAAGTTGGCCTTAGCATGTGCTAATAGGCGGAACAAATGAAGCAGCACAGACTCCGCAATGTCAAAATTTCCGCCACCTGTCATGGCGTCAATGCCTCTTAGATTTTTGAAATTAGACTTGAGAGGGATGTTGTCACCCTCGATTGCCCCCAACTGGCTGTTTGTAACCCAAGGCGGATTACCAATAGCGAGAACCTCACGGTCTCCCCACTCTGGTAATTCAGAAAATTGAACATCAAAGATACTTTTGCAAACAAAATGCTTCTCGATGTTTCCAAATCGCACATTTTCAAGAACAGATTGCACATGACGGATATAATCCGGATTAATGTCAATGCAAATCACCATCTCAACTGAGTCGTGAAATACATCAAGAGCTGCCAAAATAAAGTTTCCCAAACCACAAGTCGGCTCAATAATGACACTCGGCCTGCAACCTTTATCCCTCAAAACTCGGCAAGCCTTGGTTGCCAAATCCATATTTGTTTGCCAATCGCCATAGGTGATGCGAGATAACGACTTTTGCCAACCGTCACTCACCATAGCTGACAATCTTGGTTATTCCACGAACATTCTCATCAAGATGCACAATCCTGCCGTATTGCAATCTCCACTGCAAAGCGTTGGAGATTGTCAAATAACCTAATTGAGGTGGATTTTTAAGGAGTTCTCGGGCCATTTGCATCAAACTAACCTCATCCGCTGGAATATTCCTATCACTCAAGAAAGCAAAGATATCGTCCGCATTACCATCATTGTTAATTATTTCTATTATTCCACGAGTTGTTTGGAAATCAGCTGTTCTTGATTTGTCAATGTATGAGCAGGACACGATATCCAACCTTCCAGTCCGCGTTGTCGGATAATCATGTTTTTGATAGACAAACACAATCAAATTGTAACCAAGCCCATAAATCTTTTGCTTGCTATCCCGATAAGGACAACTTGATTGCGGCTGAGCAAGTGAAGTCACTTTTATGTCACAATCAATGGATGGCAAATCAAGTCCACTTGCCGAGTTTCCGAGCTCCATGTCATAACGGGCCTCCAAAAAATCTTTAAAGTCATGTTCAACAATGGTTCCTATCGCCTTCCCATCCGTGACTCCATACAATTCCTTTCTTTTTCTGCTACGTTCAACTTCACAAAAATCAGCTGCAGAACTTATCATTCTTGAAATAGTCAGTTTTGACCTTGCCATACTTATGTTTTTACGCTATGCGAATATATGATATTTCGTGAGACACCCCTCACAGCATCGCCTTTTTATAATTCCTATATCTGTCAATGACGTTTTTCACATAGGCAACCGTCTCGGTGGCGCGGCAAAAGCCGTGTTTGACGACGGGGTCGGAATAATACGTCGGGTTGGCCTTGAGCAGGATGGCCGTCTCCACATTAGCATCCCACACTTGAGCGTTCTTGCCGAATTTCTCCGCCAGTCTGATGGCGTCCATAAGGTGTCCGAGTCCCACATTGTAGGCGGCGAGGACAAACTTGACGCGCTCACGGGAGTCCGGGACGTTGGGAGCGAGACGGGCGTCGAGCCAAAGAAGATAGGCGTAACCCGCCTCAATGTTCTGCTGAGGGTCATAGAGGTCATCAGAGCCGAAACGCGCGCCGGTCTCGGGCATCAGCTGCATTAGTCCGGTGGCTCCTGCCCAACTGTGCGCCAACGGGTTGAAATGGCTCTCCTGGTAGACTATTGACGAGACGAGAAGCCAATCATATCGGCCCTCCTGAGCGACGCCCTTGATTATATGCTCATAAGTAGGGACATAGGTTGACGCGCTGACGCTCTGCGAATTGGAGTGGTGCTCGCGCGGGTCAATGACATACTTGCGGTAGATGCGGCGGAAGAGCGCGGTGCGCTTGAAACTCCTCATCCATTGGGATATATCGTCACGGAGAGCGGGCGACGAGCGCCTCACGCCCCAAGATAGATTAACTTGCGACGAGACAGCGGGCCCGATAAACAGGCTGTCATAATACCATTGGTTGGCTTTGGCCACACTCTCGAGACAGAGTGTCTTGCCTATTTCGCGCTCAGCCACCAGACCAACCAGCTGCTCAGAGTCATAATGCGGAATCTCCTCAATCTCAACATCCACGTCAGCCGAGTCGACCATGCGCTCAAGAGCCTTGGCATAGAATGAGTGGGCTGTGACGCAAACCGTGTCGCCATCCAGCGCCACGAAACCCGAGTCGGCGGGAGGACATTCGCCAAGCCGACCGACAACGACCAGGCGGCTTTGACCATAAGGCTCGCAGAGACACATGTCCGGCAGCAAAGTCGAATCGGCGACCAAAGATGCCGCCAAGATATCGGCACGACCAGAAACCAGTTTGTCATACTCACCATCGAGCTCATTGTCCGCCACAATCTCCAGCTTGACCCCCAGATGGCGCGCATATTCACTGAGCAGCTCGTACTGATATCCCACAGACACGCCCTTGTGGACAAAGTAGTCCACCGAGTTATAGTCAGTCACCGCACGCAAGACGCCCCGGGCGCGTATGCTGTCGATGTCTATCTGCGCCTCACCGAACTCGATTCGGCCTTCGGTCGTGTGGTGGCAGGAGGAGAGACAGGCCAGCGAAATGGAAGCCGCAGCAAGCGAAAGGAGTCTGTGAGTCATAATGTTAGGGATGTATTGCGGCAAATATAGTCAATTTTGGGGAAGAGACAGGCGCGCCACAATCGTAAATATACATACCGAACAATAAGAGAAAGGCTGCAAAGACAAAAGTTAGTGACAGCGCAAAGCGGGAAGACAAAGAATATACGGAGAGCCGCATAAACAAAAAAACTGGCGCGTAGTGGGAATGCCAGCTACGCGCCAGAGGATTTGAAGTGGCCAGATGACCATGACGGCAGACCCGCCATCGCCCATCGGGACTAAAAAGTGGCTTGTTACTTCAGCCAATCATCGAAATAACGCTTGATGTAGCCCATCAGGTGCGTGCGGTCATGCCCGCTGACGTTATGCGGGTGATTGGGATAGACCGAGTAGTCGACATAGATGCCCTTCTCGATGGCACTGTTGAGAAGCTGCTGGCTATGCTGCCAGACGACGGTGCTATCCATGGCGCCATGGATAACGAGCAGACGGGCCTTGAGGTCGCCAATCTTGCCAAGGAGGCTTGTGGCGGCATATCCCTCGGGATTCTGCTGTGGCGTGTCCATATATCGCTCGCCATACATGACCTCGTAGTATTTCCAGTCGCAGACGGGGCCTCCAGCCGCACCGGCTTTGAAGACATCTGGATAGGTGGTGAGGAGGCTGATGGTCATGAAACCGCCAAAGCTCCAGCCGTGGACACCTATGCGGCTCTGGTCGACATAGGGCAGGCTCTTGAGGTAATTGACGCCAACCATCTGGTCCTCCATCTCATGCACACCAAGCTGACGATGCACACTCTGCTCGAAGGCGGAGCCCCGGAACTCGGTGCCGCGGTTGTCCATGGTGAAGACTATATAGCCCTCCTGAGCGAAATAGAGCATCCAAGGAGAGGCCGCATTAAGCCAGCTGGCGTCAACAAGCTGGGAGTGTGGGCCGCCATAGACGTAGACAATGACGGGGTACTTCTTGGCAGGGTCGAAATTTGTCGGGAGGATGAGTCGGCCGGTGAGCGGATAAAGGCCATCCGCCGTGGTGAGGTCGACAAGTTTAATCTCCGGCTTGTCGAACTCGTAATAGGGGTCCACTATGCGCGACACCACAGTGGTCTGATGGCCGAGCGTGGAGCAGATGGAGGACTCCTTGGCCACGGCCGCGCTGCTGCTATTGATGACGAGACGGCTCTTGCCATCGGCATAAGCAGCGGAAGAGACAGTGCTGTCAGGGCTCAGACGCAAAAGGTCGCCATTGAGAGAGAGTGAGCAGACGTCACGGAAGAGGTAGCCCTCGCTGTTGGTCTGGATGACAAGCCGCTTATTGGCGTTGTCATAGCCATAGATTGCGGTGACGCACCAGTCGCCAGACGTCAGCTGACGGACAAGGCCCTTGGAGTCATAGAGATAGAGGTGACGGTAGCCGTCGCGGTAGCTTGCCCAGACAAAGTGGTCATCATCAATCCACTTGGCAGGCTCGCAAGGCTCGACCCAGTGCGCGTCAGTCTCCTCAAAGAGAGTCTTGATTAGTTTGCCAGTCTTGGAATTGTAGATGTTGAACCACATGTGGTCCTGATCACGGTTGACCTCCGCCACTGCGATCTTAGAGCCGTCCGGGCTCCAACTGATGTTGGTGAAATAGCGGTCGACGGGAGATGCGGTCTTGAGGTAGATGGTCTTGGCAGTCTTTACGTCATAGATGCCGATGGAGACCAGCTCGCTCGTCTCGCCTGCCATGGGATAGCGCGTGTTGAGGACAGAGCCGACACGGGTGTTTACATCGACAAGTGGATAGAGGCTGACCATCGACTCGTCCTTGCGGTAGAAGCAGAGTCGGCGACCATCGGGGCTCCAGAACATGCCGCCACCTATACCGAACTCGTTGCGGTGGACAGTAGAGCCATAGAGGACGCCCTCCTCCTTGGACTGAGGGTTGACACGCTTATTGCCATCGGGAGTCGCCACATAGAGGTCGGAGCCGAGGGTGTAGGCGACATTGCCAGAGAGCGGGGCGAAAGAGAGGTCGTCATGTGGCTCCGAGACAGTGCGAAGCTTTTCTCCCGTCTTGGGGTTGACAAGGTAGAGGGTGGCGCCATCAGTGATCCACAGGCGCGACGCTGAGACAGCCTCAAGGATGGCCACATAGCCGCCTCCGGCGAGAGACTGGAGGCTGGAATAGGACGTGAGAGTGTCAACGCCGCCATCGGGGTGAGACGCCACGAGATGAAAGTCTGAAGTGTAGTAGACAATGTCGTCGCCCTCCTGAGTTGCCCACGAGCTGAGGCTATACGGGTAATAATTTCTCATTTCCCGGCCTCCGCCGACGGAATTCTCGAGCGAGAACAACTTGCGTTCCGACTTGGGTTCGTCATTAGACTGCGCTGAGGCCGATGCGCTTGCGGCAGAGAGTGCAACTGTCATGGCCATCAATAGATTGCTTGTCATTAGGTTAAGAATCGGTGTTAGGTGTTATGATGCGAAGGTAGTTCAAATATATGAAAATCAAGGTAATGAAAAGGGATAAAAGAAAATAGGGCATAAAAGCCTTGGCTATGTGTGCATATTTATTTATTTTTAGGGATAAATTCATTACCAAAGAAAAACTTCACTGATGAAAAGAAGTTGCGTAATTGCGGTTTTTGCCGCGCTCTTAGCGTTCCTCCCGACCCGTGTGAACAGCCAGTCGGAGGTGGCGGAGGCCACATGCAGGACTTATTTTGAGCATCCATATATAGTGACAGGCCAGCCATTCAAGAGCATCCTGACGGGCGATGAGGTGGCCGAGTTCCACACCACATTGTTCTCCGGCACCACGTATCGCATAGCGGTTGGCAACAGCGAGAGCAGCAAAGTCGTATTCTCGGTTTATGACATTGACCACAACCTGCTGTTCTCAAGCAAGGACTATGGTAATGCGCCATATTGGGACTTCTCGGTGGACGGCTACATGGAGTGCATTGTCGAGGCCAGGTTGGATGACAACGAGGCCCAGTCCGGTTTCGTGACGGTGATGACGGGCTTCAAGCTCAACGAGAGCGCGAAATAGCTTTTACGCTCCATGGGGAGTGAGACGGCCTGAGACAAAAACAGTAAGCAAGACTCAATAAGGAAACATGAGCGACACTATACTTGAAGCGCTCGTCCAGCTTTTCGCAGTCGTGGCATCGGTCCGCGGCTCGAAGGACTTGGGTGAGCGCCGGGTTGTCGTGTACAACTTTTTAGTCTCGCAGCTCAACACCGAGCTTGCCAACAAATACATAGGCAAGTTTGACGAGTATTACCGCAACAACGTCCGCTTAGGCCTCAGGAGCGAGAATCAGTATAAAGCCATATCGCGAGTATCGTCGAAGGTGATGCGCATAGCCTTCGAGATGAACAAGGAGCTCTCACTCTTCCAGAAATACATCATCATTGTCGAGTTGTATGAATATCTGAACACGGGTCAGATATCATATGTGGAGCAGGGCCTGGTGAACGACGTCATAGCGGACAAGTTCAACGTCGAGAGTGAGGAGTTTGACATGGTGCGCGACTTCATCCTCAAGACGAATGAGGTGGCGGGGCGCGTCGTGTTCTCGGGGCGCAGCGACTGCGAGGAGATAGTGGAGCCGAAGCACGTCTTTTGGGAGGACCTGTCTGGCGAGATAGCCTTCGTATACGTCCACAGCGTCAACATCTTCCTTTTCAAATATTTCGGGGACCAGAGCTTAGACATGAACGGATCGGCGCTGACACCCGGGCGGACATACATAATGCGCGCTGGCAACTCCATCCGCAACGGGGTTAGCTCACCGATATTCTACAACGACATGATGCGCCACGTGGTCACGAGTGGCGCAGTGCCCATAACCATCGAGGCCCGCAACGTCGTCTACAACTTCAACAAGAGCACCATAGGCATCCACGACCTGTCATTCGAGTCGCACTCAGGCAGCTTAGTGGGCATAATGGGCGTGTCAGGCTCGGGCAAAAGTACATTCGCCAACGTCATATCGGGCATGGCCAAGCCGACGCATGGCAACATATACATCAACAACATAGACCTTTACGAGAATTCGGAGGCTTTACAGGGACTTATCGGGTTCGTGACCCAGGATGACATACTCATTGAGGACCTGACCGTCTATGACAACCTGTATTACAGCGCCCGAATGAGCTTTGACAACTTGCCAAGGCAGGCCATAAATGAGCGCATTGACAAGATGCTGCACCTCCTGGGACTCTATGAGGTGCGCAACGTCAAGGTGGGCAATCCGCTGAACAAAAAGATTTCCGGCGGTCAGCGCAAACGGCTCAACATAGCCTTGGAGCTTATCCGCGAGCCGGCCATGCTGATACTTGACGAGCCTACATCTGGCTTGTCATCTCACGACTCCGAGAACATCATCGAGTTACTGAAAGACCTCAGCATCAACGGCAAGCTCATCTTCGTGGTCATCCACCAGCCCTCGTCGGACATATTCAAGATGTTCGACCAGCTGCTTATCCTCGACACGGGCGGCTACCTCATCTATGACGGCAACCCGATAGAGGCTCTCAACTACTTCCGCCTGCAACTGAACATGGTGTCGCCCCAGGAGACCGCGTGCCCCAGATGCGGCAACATCAACGTGGAGCAGATCCTGGACATCATAAGTCAGCCGGTGTTGGATGAGTATGGCAACAACACACAGTTCCGTAAAGTGACGCCTGAGGAGTGGTATGAGAAAGGCAACTGGGGGGCCATAGATATCAACTATGTGGGCGACCCCGAGCCACTGCCACAAGTGACGTTCAAAACTCCCCCACCCCACAGGCAATGCAGGCTCTACATAGAGCGCGACGTCAAATCAAAGACATCCAACCTGCAATATCTGCTGCTCAACCTGCTGGAGACCCCCATCATGGCGCTTCTCGTCTCCATCATATTGAGATACCATGACATAACAGGCGACAGCGGTTACTCATTCTCCGCCAATGAGGACATGCCCATCTACATCATCGTGTCGGTCATCATAGCCTTCTTCATAGGCCTGACAGTGGCCGCCGAGGAGATTATCCAGGACCGGCAGGTGCTCAAGCGCGAGCATTTCCTCAACCTCAGCAGGACGAGCTACGTGTTCTCCAAATGCGCGCAGGTGACAGTCCTGTCCGCCTTCCAGATGTTCGTCTACGTCTTGATATCCAACACCATATTGGGAATCAAGGGAATGTATTTGGACTATTGGGTTATACTCTTCACGACAGCGGTGTCGGCCAACCTGCTGGGCTTGAACATGTCGGACATGATGAAGAAGACCATAAACATATACATAGTCATCCCGTTCATGGTCATTCCGCAGCTCGTCTTGAGCGGCGTGTTCGTCAAATATGACAAGATAAACCCCGACGTCAGCTCCCCCACGTCAGTTCCGATATACGGCAACATAATCACTGCCCGATGGGCGTTTGAGGCATTGGCGGTCAACCAGTTCTGCTATAACGACTACGAGCAGATTTTCTACAAGTACGACAAAGCCAAGAGCCAATGCTCCTTCTATAAAGACTATTGGGCACCGACCATGCAATCCGTGCTCAACCGCGCCTTGAAAGCTACCGAGCGTCAGGACACCACGGCGCAGCGCAAGTCGCTTGACCTTTTGAGAAACGAGACGTCGCGCGTGTCCGTCCTCTTCCCGTCGCAGAAAGCGCCAAGTCTTGACATCTTCACACCAGGTCTTTTCGGATATGCCGCGTATAAGGCGGCATGGCAATATGTTGATGACATCAGGCAGTTGAACATCAGCAGGTATAACCGCGTGGACGAGGCCGTTGACAATCTGCGCCAGAGCTACACCCCTGAGTATTTGGACAGCCTGAGACGCGCATGCCACAATGCGAGCATAGCCGACTTAGTGACCTCGCCCTCAGGCATCTTGACAAACGTCATAGAGGAGTATGACGGCAGGCTGTGGCAGAAGAACGACATGGTGTTCCAAAGCACAGACGACTCGTTCCGCGCCCCACTGTTCACAGCCTACAAGTGTTTCCGCGGCCATGCCATAGACACCTATCTTTTTGACCTCATCATATTATGGATAATCAACATATTGCTATTGGCGGTGTTAGTGGACGGGAGTCTGGGACGCTGGATGCGCAAGTGACGCTCAACGCCCACAACAAGGAGGAGCACCGCCCGAGCCACACGGCAGAACACATCATAAACCGCGCCATGGACAACGCGTTCCATTGCGGGCGCGCCGTTGAGGCCCACATTGAGCGCAAAAAGAGCAAGATGGACTTCCGACTTGACCAAGAGCCAAGCGAGGATGAGCTGAAGAGCGTAGAGTCCACAGTGAACGAGGTCATTGCACAAGATTTGCCGGTGACGTTCTCGTTCATAACCCAAGCGGAGGCTGCAAGCCGTTTTGACCTGAAGAGGCTGCCCGACGGGGCGTCTGACACAGTCCGCGTGGTGTCAGTTGGCGACTATGACGAGTGCCTGTGCATAGGCCAGCATGTGAGCCACACGGCCGAGATTGGCCGCGTGACATTCGCCAGTCACGATTATGACGCCGAGCGGGGGATTTTGAGGATACGGTTTAAGGTAGGATAGAGGGGGGGGGAAATCAAAAAATCGAAGTGATATAAGAGTGCCTCAGAACCTCCTCTAAAGACTTGCCATTGATTTTCAAGCCATCCCAAATCTGATAACGGTCTTTAAAAACAGCAATGACCTCAACTGGCTCATCGTGAGTATCATTGTCGCATTGCCAGCCTATATATTCTGACCTGTCACGATATCTTGGTAAAACCTTGACTCTGACCGGATACACCTCCGTGTGGATTCCGTAAAACGTGTCGGTCTCTGGATAATAGAAAGCCATATCCAAACCGCAGGTCTCAACATGGAAGCGAAAAGCCTCACGAGCCACATACGTTCGAGCCTCCTCATACGCATCCTTTTGAAAACCTAATTGATCCTCATAAATATGCTCACCAGGACCATAGTAATCCTTGATGGCGATCACCCTCTCCGCTTTATTCATTTTTGTCTATATTTTTGATTGTTAAAAGATTGAATTGCATTAATCAAGCTACCTAATTCAGTCGGTATTGGCAAATGACTATTTCCATCTACATTTTTTCTCGCCATTACACCGTTTTCGCCTGAACACCACTCATGTGCGTGGGACGCAGACTCCTTGCCATTGAATGGAATTACACTCCCTGAATTATCAAACTTCAAATTCACCTCAAAGACTATCTGATGTTCAGAAAAGCAATTGACATTTAAAATAGTAAGCGTCCCATCCTTATTCTGTTTCGCCATCAAATATATAGGGTTCGCAGAATTAGAATTCATTACATTCTTAGTCTGGTCTATTTTTCCTCCCTGTAATAACACCTTATGTCCCATCACAGTATACCCAGTTTCAACGTGAGAACGTTTACTTGCGGGGACACCTCCTATTTTCTTATCGTAAGAACCATTTGCGCCCATTTTCACTGTCTATTGTCGTTCACATAATATGTACTGATTAGAGTATTCTCACCTTCTATTCGTCCCCCATATCTTAGTATGTGCGATGGTGAAAGAATGCTAATCATCGCCCAATAACCATCAAGCCATATTTTTCTTGCTCTTCTATCATGACAGACACCAGTGCTATTTACGGCAATGATAGAATTTCGAGGCCAGCCCTCCATATACCTTTCTATATTATGTAAGTCATAACTCCAGGACGGAGAGGCTATAACAGTAACATTATGGCTTTGATAAAAAGCTGCTAACAATTTGTTTCTGAAATCATTCCATTGACGTTGAGACTCCACCATATTTGTCAATATTGAATAATCTGTTGAAATCATCCCTCCAATGCTACGAAACATGTCGACATAGGCATAAGGCCTGTTCCATATTCTCTCAAACTTCTTATCGTCCACATAGAAATGTGCGAAAAACTGTTCTCGATCTTCCTTTTTGCACCTATTGATGCGATAGAATGCTTTCATTTCTGCTGGTGGCCAAACATGAACTGGTTTGACAACTGGTAGCTGGTGATTTGAAGTAAACTCAATCCCCTCACAAAGACGCATGTGCAAGGGTCCCAAATCACTCTTCGCATCAATAGCAACTTCACCATTCCCACTTAAATTGTCATTCACTACAGATTGCCATTTCTCTAAAGATAACGGAGATGTTTCCGTAAAAAAATTCAAAACTCGCCTCATGATGAAATTATTTTCGATAATTGTAAACGAAAAACTGCAAACAAGATCTTCTCACTTTGACTTGCGGCTTTTTCTTCTCGTTCCTTTCCGATTTTTTTAACCATACGGCGAATATAAAATATTTATCTTGTTCTGCAAATTATTCCCTTATTTTCACACAACTAACATTCTCCAGCCTCCATCAGACTCAATAATACGCAGATTTCAAAGCCATAGCAAATCAACCCAGAAAATTTGTGGCATCCGGTTTAAGATTGGATAACAGATAAAAAGGGGACAGAGGCAAAACACAAAGTGTCAATCCCACCCCATTTACATAAACGTCAGCACAAAGGTGGTGGCGAAACGGGTGTCGGGCGAGCGGACAAGGTCAATGTTGCCGTGGCTGAGGCGCATGATTTGGCGTGAGACGCTGAGGCCTATGCCGCTACCGTCGGCCTTGGTGGTGAAGAAGGGGACAAAAATCTGCTCGGCCACGTCGGCCGGGATGACGGGACCGTCGTTGGCTATGGAGATGGAGACGACATCGTTTTTCTCGACCGCGCGGATGTCAATGCAGTGGCCAGAGCCGGATTGCGTCATGGCCTGACGGGCGTTCTTGAGGATATTGACGAGGACCTGGCGAATGAGGGCCGGGTCGGCATAAATCATCAGGTCGGCAGGTGAAATTTTCTCTGTGACCTGTATTTCATCTTCAGTGCCATCAAGAGCCAAGCTGCGGGCGTCAGACACGAGGTCGGCCACAGAGACAGGCGACGGGGATGGCGTAGGCAGGGCCGAGAAACGGCGGAACGATTCTACAAAGCGAAGAAGACCAGATGCCGTGTCGCCAATAACAGCAAGCCCCTCGCGGACAGAATCGGGGACAGGCTCAGCACTATAATTGCGGAGCGACTGCGAGATGGAGGATATGGGCGACATGGAATTCATAATCTCGTGGGTAAGGACGCGCGTGAGGCGGACCCACGAGTCAAGTTCCTTGGCGTCGAGCGCTGAGCGGATGTCATCGAAAGCGAAAATAGAGACAGGCGAGTCGCCCAAAACAGCGGAAGACTTGCGTGCGAGCATATCGACATCCTGCCCCCCGCGCTTGAACGAGACGTGGATGGAATCACCATCCGACATGGCGACAAGTTTGCCGCTAAGCCCCGGGATCAGCTTGTCAAACTGACTGACGTGTGTCAGAACCTCATAGCCAATGATACGGAGAGCCTCAGCGTTAACCTGCTTTACAAACCCGTCGCTCCCGACTGCCACAATGCCAGTACGCACGGCCTTGAGAACCTCAGAGTAATAATTCTCACTTTTGACAATCCGCAGTTTCTCAATCCTCATAAGGTCCGAGAGACGGTGCATAGAGTTGTTGACCTCGTCATCGCCCCAATGCCCGCGGCCGAAGCGAAGCGAAAAGTCGCCATTGCCGATGGCCTCGACCATGAGATTGAGCTTGCGAGCCGTACGTCGCGAGTGGCGCGCAGTAGCTATTATGGCGGTGATGGCGGACGACAGGATTACAACCGCTACAATCAGGATAACAGTGTTTGCCATAGGGTCTACAGGGGTTATCAGATCCCGTATTTCTTCATCTTGTTGTAGAGAGTCTGGCGCGTGATGCCGAGTTGCTGGGCGGCAAGGCTCATGTTGCCGCCACTACGCTCAACGGCGTCTCGGACAGCCGCGGCCTCAATGGAATCAAGCGTGGCAGGCTGCCGCGCAGACGCCGCCATGCCATTTGACGAAAGAGTGTGCGATTCAGGCAGTGATATGTCGGCTGGCTCAACAAGGCTGCCCTCCGACATGATGACGGCTCGCTCAATGGTGTGCTCAAGCTCCCTTATGTTGCCTGGCCAAGAATAATCGGCAATCTTACGTTTGGCTGAGGCAGACAGACCAGATGCCGCCCTGCCGTATCGGCCGGCAAGACGGCGAACGAATGTGTCCGCCAAAGTAAACAAATCATCACCACGGTCGCGGAGAGGCGGCAACTCCAGATGAATGGTGTTGACGCGATAGAGCAAATCCTGACGGAAAGTGCCATCGGCGACCATCTGCTCAAGATTGCGATTGGTGGCGCAGATGAGACGGATATCGACATCCACAGGGTGGTTACACCCTACACGAGTAACCTGCCGACGTTGAAGGACGGTAAGCATCTTTGCCTGCAAACTTAGCGACAAGTTGCCAATCTCATCAAGAAAGAGGCTGGAGCCGTTGGCTGCCTCAAAACGCCCCATGCGGTCGGAGTCGGCCCCCGTGAAAGCCCCTTTGACGTGTCCAAAGAGCTCACTTTCAAAGAGAGTCTCACTCACGGCACCCATGTCGACCGAGACAAGCGGACGCACGGAGCGTGAGGACAAGGCGTGAATCTCACGAGCCAGGAGATCCTTGCCCGTGCCATTCTCACCCGTTATGAGGATGTTAGCATCGGTGGCAGCCACACGCTCAACCGTCTTGCGGAGAATGCGCATGGGCTCACTGTCTCCCCACAACATATTTGAGACAGAGGATGTTGAGTTTACGCCACTCTTTGACTTTTGTGGGGCAAGCCCCTCTGTGAGAGCCTCAATAAGGCGGTCATTATCCCATGGCTTGACAATGAAATCAGAGGCGCCCTCCTTTAGGCCGCGCACGGCAAGGTCGACGTCAGCGTATGCGGTAAAGAGGACAAAACGCGCACAAGGCCAACGCTCACGCAGACGGCCAAGCCAATAGAGACCCTCATTGCCATTATTGACGCCGGCATGGAAATTCATGTCGAGCAAGACGACATCAGGAGTCGCCCCCTTGGTCACAGTTGTCGCGGAATCGGGCGACTGCGCCAAGAATATGTCAGCGAATATTCCGGACATGACAAGGCGAACACTCTGCAATATGGCACGATTGTCATCGACAACCAGCAGCGTCTTGTCTGGCAATGACACATTATTTGTCTTCATGACTCATTGGGTTTTGGCATGCGGATCTTTCCTTTGAGCACCGCCTACTTTTTAAGCGAAAATAGGCATTTGACGCCAAAAGAGAAACGGGCCGACCTAAGCCACCATCATGTGCACGTGGCGGACACCGTAAAAATAATAGACAGGGGTGTCTAATTTTTAGACAGGCAACGGCATGGACACGCAACACCATGTTATTGATTTACAACCAAATAAATACTTTGGCACGCATTTGGCTATAAGTTAAGCCGAAAAAACAAGTTTTTCGATAGAAAACGAAAAAACAAGACGACAATGTCTCGCATTACCATAACAATAAAAATAGTAACCCTCGCAATCACGCTGACCCTGACATTGCCAGGGGCGGCGCAAAACAAGTGGAGCATAGACGACTGCATGCGCTACGCCGCCGAGCATGCCCACACGGTGCGGCAAGCCGAGCTGACCGCCGACAATTACCGCACAGAGCGTCGCGAGGCCATCGGCGCATTCCTGCCAAAGGTGTCTGCCACAGGCGACCTGCAACTGAGCTCGGGCCGCACCATTGACAACGAGACCAACACATATGGCAACTACAGCCAACTCTACAACTACTATGGGCTCTCAGCCAGCCTCACCATCTTCTCCGGCGGCAAGCTCATAAACAACCTCCGCGAGGCCAACCGACGCCGCGACATGGGCCGTTCTGCCCTGCGGTCAGCGCAAGACAAGGTTGCGATAGATGTCTTGGCGGCATGTGTAGACGTGCTTTACTATCAGGGGCTTGAGGAGGTATGCGAGGAAAAACTCGCCACATCGGACAGCATACACCATCAGACAGTGCGCTATGCCGAACTCGGACTCAAGAGTGACGCCGACGCGGCTCAGACAGCCCAACAGGTGGCAGCGGACAAATATGACTTGATTCACAATGCGGGTCTGCTCGCCACAGCGCAGCTCAACCTCCGTCACCTGATGCAACTGCCAGACAGCGCAGCGCTCGAACTCGTCACACCGGACGAGCCTGAGACAGAGGCTACGGAAAGCGACGCCGACAGAATCTATGAGGCGGCGGCCACGACCAACCCCGACGTGAAAGAGGCGCGTCTGAACAGCGAGGCCGCAACCTATGCACACAAGGCAGCGCGGGGAAATCTGATGCCGAGCCTGACACTCTACGCAGGAATAAGCAGCAACTACTATAAATATCTGAACGTCGACAACTACGAGGCGGCATCTTTCGCTCAGCAGATGAAGGGTCACCGCGGCCAATATATAACAGCCGAGTTGACCATACCCCTCTTCTCTGGCTTAAGCCGCAGCAGTGCGGTTCGCCAGCGCCGCAACGACAAGGAGATTGCCGAGGATAAGTACCGCGAGGCACTTGACGAGCTGCGGACAAACATACTCAAAGCCATCGTCGACTGCCAAAACGCGGAGGCCGAGCTTGAGCAGTTGGCCGCCAAGGTTGAGACTGACAGCATAGCCTACCACAGCGTGCGCCGCCAATTTGAGGAGGGACTGAACGACCCGCTCGAACTGCGCACAGCCGCCAACACATTGGCCACATCGGAGGCCTCTCTGCTGCAAGGCCGGCTGACCCTCATTGCCAAGCGCAGATATATCGAGTACCTGTACAGCGGCAAGCTCTTCTGAGCCGTAACTCATTACACTAATACAGACATTCCAGAAAAAATATAATCCCAATGGACATCAAAATAGAGAAAAAGAGAGGCCCCAAGGCAAGCCACATAGCAATGGCAGCTGGCGGAGTAGCCGTTGCCGCGCTCATATTGTGGGCCGTCTTGGGCAACCACAAAAAGACCATGCGCATAGACTCGTCAAACGCCATCATAGCCACAGTGACGCGAGGCGAATTCAACGACTACATGCGCGTCAACGGGCAAGTGGCGCCAATATCAGTCGTTCAGCTCTCACCAGAGGAGGGTGGCATAGTACGCGAGAAAGTGACCGAGGAGGGAGCCAAGGTCAAAGCGGGGGACGTAATCCTGAGGCTGTCCAACTCAAACCTCGACCTGCAGATTCTCAATGCGGAGGCTGAGCTTGCCGAGAAGCAGAACCTGCTGCGCAACACCCAGGTGACAATGCAGCAAGACAAGCTGAGCAACGAGCAGGAGCGCATGCAGCTGACCATGGACACGGAGCGCAAGCACCGCACGGCGAGCCAATATGAGCGGCTGTATGCCGAGCGGCTCATCAGCCATGAGAAATATCTTCAGGCGAAAGAGGACTACGACCTCTCGGCGCGCAAACTGCAACTGGTGGAGGAGAGGCTGCGCCAGGACTCCATCTACCGCTCAGTGCAGATGGAGCAGATGGAGGAAAACCTTGCCAACATGCGCAAAAACGTGCTGCTGATCCGTGAGCGCAAGGCCAAACTGAATGTCACGGCGCCCATTGACGGCGAGCTTGGGCTTTTGGACGCCGAATTGGGGCAAAGCATATCGGCGGGTCAGATGGTGGGCCAGATAAGCGACCTCTCCGACTATAAGATTGAGGCCAAGATAGACGAGCATTACATTGACCGCGTGGTGAGCGGTCTGCCCGCTCAATTTGACAAGCAGGGAGGCAAGTTCAACCTGCGGGTCCGCAAAGTATATCCCGAGGTGCGCGACGGGCGTTTCCGCACAGATTTCGTCTTTGACGGCGAGAGGCCAGACAACATACGCACGGGTCAGACTTACTACATTGACCTTCAGCTCGGCGAGCCGACCGAGTGCGTCATGATTCCGCGCGGCACATTCTTCCAGACAACAGGCGGGCAATGGATTTTCGTGCTTGACGCAGAGGGCAAACACGCCTACCGCCGCAACATACGCATAGGACGCCAGAACCCGCAGACATATGAGGTACTCGAAGGCCTGGAAGCCGGCGAGAAGGTAATAACCTCAGGCTATGAGGCCTATGGCGACTGCGAGGAGCTGATAATCAAATAGGGGCGAAAACAGGCAAAAGGAACACATACCATGCTGATATTAAGGAACTTCAGACATACATTCAGGCGTTTTGCCGTGGCCAACACGCTCAACATAGTGGGCTTGGCGGTGGCATTCGCGTCGTTCTTCGTCATCATAACCCAAGTGGAATATGATTGGAACTTCGACCACGACGTGCCAGACTACCAGAACATCATAAGGGTCAACACACGCGACGAGAACGGAGAACCGAGCCTCTGGATCTCTCGCCCAATGGCCGAGATAATCGAGACTGTGTCACCTCACGTGATTGGCCACTCACTCATTGCGGGATGGAAAGAATCGTCAGTAGAATTGGAGAATGAGGATGGCGACAAATTCCCCGACATCGAGTTCTCCTATGGCTTTGACGACTTCCTGTCGATGGTGCAACCCGAAATGATTGTCAAGGGGGACTCCATGAGTCAGAGGGGCATATTGATATCCGAGAGCATGGCCAAGAGATTTTATGGCACGGCGGACTGCATTGGCCGCAAGCTTTTTGACAGGGACAAGAATTATGTGGAGATTGCCGGCGTATACCGCGACTTGCCGCTCAACAGCACCTTTAGCAACTACGCGTACAAAAGAATCAGCCCCACTCAAGATGAGGGATTGTGGAACAACTGGAACTACAATCTCTACATCCGCCTTGACGACATAGCCAATGCCGACGAGGTTCTCCAGTTGGCCACAAAAGAGATTCAGAAGGCCTACCCATACCATAGCGAGGAGATGGACACCTTCCTCGGCTCATTGATCAACTACACCCCCCTCGCCGACGTGCATTTCTCAGCCATAGGTGGCAATGCCCCGGCGAGCAAGATGACACTGTGGATTCTCATTGCCATATCAGTCGTCATCGTAGTGATTGCCACCATCAACTACATGAACTTCAACCTTGGCGAGACCCCCATGCGCATCCGCAGTCTCAACACCCAGCGAGTCCTCGGGGCTGACACGTCGTCACTCAGGCTCGGATTGGTCAGCGAGAGCGTCATGGTCAGCCTCATAGCGCTATGCGTGTCGGCCGTGCTTATCTGCGTCATTCACGGGCTGAGCCTATCGGACCTTGTGGAGGGCGACATCAGCATAGCCGCCCACCCGCAGTTGGCAGCCAGCACACTCGGCATATCAATCCTCGCAGGTGTTTTTGCCGGGCTCTACCCTGCCATCTACGCCACAAGCGTCAAGCCGGCAGTCGCCCTCAAAGGCTCATTCGGCCTTGGCAAGAGCGGACGCACACTGCGCACTGGACTGCTTTGCCTGCAGTTCATCGTGGCCTACGCTCTCATAATATGCACCAGCATGATGTATGCCCAGAGCCGCCACATACACACAGCCGACTACGGGTTTGACAAAGAGGCCATCCTGTATGGCGAGCTGAGCAGAAAACTGAGAGACAAGAAAGACGCCGTACTCAACGAGTTGAACACATTGCCATGCGTCGAGAGCGCATCGGTATCGAACTTCGCCATCGGCACAAGTGACAGCTACCAATATTGGGGTCAAGGAGAAGGAGACCGCGAGATGCACTTCTACTGCCTGCCCGTGGACTATCATTACCTGAAGACCATGGGAATAAAGATCACCGAGGGACGCGACTTCAACGAAAGCGATGATGGCGTGTATATATTCAACGAGGCGGCACGTCGCAAATATGACTTCCTCCGTGTGGGCGAGAGACCTACAAACCAGCAAGACATGATGGTGGTCGGATTCTGCGAAAACTTCAACTTCCGCACCCTCCGCGCAGAGACCACGCCCAGCCCTATGGCCCTGTGCATATACCCCAAAGAATACGGCGCCAACTGGTTCTACAGGCTCAATGTCCACATTGCCAAAGGAGCGGACAAAGTGGAGGCGCGCCAATTGGTAGAGAGCAAGCTTAACGAACTGAATGGCGCGGACTACGACTCAAAAATGAGATATACCGACGATGCCATCCAGCAAGCCTACACCCGCGAGGCGCGCTTCAACAAACAGATGCTGCTGTTTGCCGCCTTGGCCATAACGATTGGAATAGTTGGCGTGTTTGGCATGACAATGTTCGAGAGCGAGTACCGCCGCCGCGAGATTGGCATCCGCAAGGTGATGGGCAGCAGCACCGGGGAGATATTGTCACTCTTCTGCCGGCGCTACGCATGGATGCTCATAGGCTGTTTCGCAGTGGGCGCGCCCATTGGCTACCTGCTCAGCCAGCATTGGCTTGATGAGTTCGCCGACAAGGTGGCGTTCTCACCGTTAATCTTCTTGGCGGCCTTCGCGGCCGTGACATTCGTCACCCTGACAACCGTCATTATCCAGGCGTGGGGCGTTGCCAACTCCAACCCGGCGGACGCGGTGAAGGCCTCATAACCAAGCCAAGAGACTACGACCTGATAATCATTGAATTTACATAACCAGAAATTAAACACACACAGCGATATGCTTAAACTTGAAAAAATCTGCAAAGAGTTTGCCACCGACGAGGTACGCACCCTCGCCCTCAACAACATCGACCTCGAGGTAGCCGACCATGAGTTCGTGGCCATAATGGGTCCATCGGGCTGCGGCAAGTCGACACTGCTGAACATCCTCGGCCTGCTTGACAACCCGACAAGCGGCAAATATTACCTTGGCGACCGCGAGGTGGGCAGCCTGCACGAGAAAGACCGCACACAGCTGCGCAAGGGCACCATCGGCTTTGTATTCCAGAGCTTCAACCTTATCGAGGAGCTCAACGTCTACGAGAACGTGGAGTTGCCGCTCATCTACATGAAAGTACCAGCCGCCGAGCGCAAGGCCCGCGTGGAGGAGGTCCTCAAGAAGATGAACATAAGCCACCGCGCAAAACATTTCCCCCAGCAGCTGTCTGGCGGTCAGCAGCAGAGGGTGGCCATTGCGCGCGCCGTGGTGGGCAAGCCAAGCATCATATTGGCGGATGAGCCGACTGGCAACCTCGACTCGAAAAATGGACAGGAGGTGATGGAGATGCTCAGCCAACTGAACCAGGAGGGAACGACCATCGTGATGGTGACCCACTCAGAGCGCGACGCCAGCTACGCCCTCCGCACCGTGCGCCTCTTCGATGGCGAGATTGTGAACAAATAGGTTTCAGACCAAAATAAGAGGAAATGATGAGACTACATTTTTTCCGGAAATTCCTTGTGCCGAGTGTACTGAATGTCATTGGGTTGGCTGTGGCCTTCGCGTCATCGTTCGTCATTTTGACCCAAGTGGCGTATGACTACACGTTCGACAAAGGCATTGAGGACCATGACAAGATTTTCCGCATAGAGGTGACCGGCGCCCTCTTTGACGAGTGTTCGCCCGTCATCAGCAAACCGGCCTCGGACGTTATCGGCCACCAACCGCACGTGTTGTCCTACTCGGCGGCGCAGTGGTCCTGGACAGAGCAGTCGAGCATAGAGGTTGAGAGCAATGGCGGATATGAGCGTATACAGAACATCGATTTTGTCTGTGGCTTCGGCGACTTTCTGTCTACATTCAGCCCGCGGATGATATCGGGCAAGGCGGCCGACATGGCGCAGCCGAACCACGTGCTTATCCCTCTCTCGTTGGCCAACAAGGTTTTCGGATCTGCCGATTGCGTTGGCCGCCAATTCTACCGCGAAGACCATGAGACCGACCCGGAGCCTAAAATTGTGGCGGGCGTATTTGACGACTTCCCGTCCAACAGCAGCGTCCCGAACGCCGTGATGATAGACGTGCCGCGCAACGAGATGAAGGGCTATGAGTCATGGGGACGTTTCAACAACAGCCTATTCATCAAAGTAGATGCCCCGGCAGTCGTTGACGAAGTTATAAACTCAGCCCGACAAGAGATAATAAAGGCGTGCCCTGAGCAAGAAAGCATATGGGGAAAAGAGGGCTCCATATCCGCACGCCCCCTCACGGACGTCCACTTCTCTGACTTGTCAATTGACAACGGAAGCACAGGCCGCTCGACCATGTGGCTTCTGCTCTCACTCGCCATAGCCATCATCATCGTCGCCGCCATCAACTTCACCAACTTCAGCCTTGCGGAGACGCCACTGCGCATTGCGAGCATCAACACCCGCAAGGTGCTGGGCGACAGCTCTACGCACTTGCGACTGGGACTCATTGCCGAGTGCGTGGCCACATGCGTCGTTGCGTTCATCATTGGCATGGTCGCATTGGCGTGCGCGGACTCTTGGCTGACGGACAGCCTCGTCAAGGGCAACCCGATGTCCAACCACCTCCTCATGGCTCTGTGGTTGGCTATAGCCGTCGTCACGGGTGTCGTGGCAGGAGCCTATCCGTCATATTACGTCACGAGCTTTCCGCCCGCCCTCGTCCTCAAAGGGTCATTCGGGCTCTCACCACGCGGTAAGGCTCTACGCACGGTCCTGCTCTGCCTCCAGTTCGCCACTGCGTTCGCTCTCGTAGTGAGCATAGGCATCATGCGCAGTCAAATGGATTTCATCAGCCACAGCTACCGCGGATATGACAGAGACGTGGTCATCACTGCCGAGCTGAACAAAGAGGCGCAGAAGAGACAGGCCGAGGTTCGCAGCGAACTGATGAGCATAGCTGGCGTAGAAGACGTGTCTTTCAGCCAGACTCCACTGGGAGCTGACGGCCTGCAGATTTGGACCTTAGGAGAGGATGACGACGCCATGCGACTGAATATCAACCTTGTTGATTCGCACTACCTGCACACAATGGGCATAAAGATTGCCGAGGGCCGCGACTTTAATGAGACCGACAAGACGGGTTTCATCATGAACGAGACTGCCAAGCGCAAGTATCCGAAACTTGAAGTCGGCAAACCGGTCTCCGAGGGCAAAAACGTGGACGTCATCGGCATCTGCAAAGACTTCCAGTTCCACTCATTGCACAACGATGACGCGGACGAGGCTGTGGGACTCTACCTCTACAATCCAGAAAGACTGTATTACATAACCATGAACCTCAGGGTTGCCAAGGGTGCGGACCGCGTCGCCACCATTGACGCCATCCGCAAAAAGCTTGACACGTTCTCACCCGGCTATGACTTCCAAGTGAGGTATTATGACGAGTTTGAGCAACAAGTCTATGAGAACGAGGTCAGGTTTGACAACCAGGTGTCAGTCTTCTCAGTCATCGCCATAGTGCTGTCCATCATGGGCGTGCTGGGTCTCACGCTGTTCGAGTGCGCCAGCCGCCAAAAAGAGATTGGCATACGCCGCGTCTTGGGCTGCTCGTCGGGGCATATAGTGTGGATGTTCTGCCGCCGCTACGCGGTCATGCTCGCCATCAGCTTCGCCGTGGGCGCGCCAGTGGGCTATCTCATTGTCCGCAACTGGCTCATGGGCTTTGCCGTGCGCACCGAGGTGTCGGCCGCGGCATTCATATGGTCGGCCGTGATAGTAACCGCCATAACCATGCTGACCGTGGCCATCACTTCGCTGAGGTCAACACGCATCAACCCCAAGGACCTTCTGAGGTCGGCATAGGGTAAGATATTCCTGTCAGCCCCACCCCACTTTCAGACGCCCCCGCTCACTTTTTCGAGACGCGGATGTCTGAGAGTCGGGGTGGGGTTTTGGTGTACAGACCAGAGGAAGGCTCGGTATCTTGATTTTTTCGTAACTTAGCGAAGATTACATAAGTCTATTTAGCAAAGTCTCTCAGAGGCTACAACACAAACCAAAAAATAAAAACCATAACACCTCACAGCCATGAAAAACCTCCCCCTCCTCACACTCGCCGTCATCGCGGCTTCGCTATTATTTGCCTGCCACCCCAAATATGAGTACCCGACGGTGACGGAGACTGAGACGAACGGCGATGACGGGAAGAGCGACGACAACAGTGAGGATGAAGACAGCAAGGGTGAAGATGGCAAAGGGGATGAGGAGGATGCAAGCAAAGAGGGGGAAGAAGAGACACAGGATGAGGCGGATTACGTGGTGAGCATAACCCGAGTGCGCACAGCCCCGCAAGGCATGATACGAGTGGACGGCGTGGCGACCATGGGCAATGGCGACGCCATCAGCGAGACGCAGCAGCCGACAATAACACTGCTCTTGGCAAAAGGTGAGGGAACGACAAAACTTGCGGATGCGGCAAATGTAGTCACGGGCGATGTGCTGATTGAAATTGGCTCAGATGGCGACAGTTTCTCTGCCTATGCCAGCGGATTGGAGCAAGGAGCGACATATACGGCAGCCATAAAGGTTAGCGGGGCATCTGGCTCTAAGACATCAAAGACCAAGGTGGCAGAAGTGGGGACTCTGGAAGAGTGTGAAATATTTGAGCCTGAGGAGGTGGACATGGGTCTGTCTGTCATCTGGTCGAAAGCGAACTTAGGGACGACGGACACATTAGGGACAGGCATTGTGACGGCATGGGGCGAGTTGAACCCGTCATCATACTATTCTGGGGACTCTTACACATTGGCGGCATTCCAGCCGCTCTTGGCCAATGGCATTGGCGGTTCGGAGGTGACAGACGCCGCAAACGCGCACACTGCAGGAAAGTGGCGACTGCCGACTTATGAGGAGATGCGCGAGTTGTGGAAAGGCTGCGACAGATACCCGGGCAAGTCAAAAAGTGGCACATTCATGAAACTTAAATCAAGGAAAAACGGGGCGGAGATATACCTCCCGTGCGCAGGCCTCACCATCGGCAACGAGATTGTCAATGAGGAGTATTTGAGTTCGACCGAGAAGGGCAAGAAAATGGGTTGTTACATGACATCGACACCATCGCGCTACCTTCATTTCTCCATGACAAGTTCTGGAGCAAACCTCTCATCACAGGTGAGCGGCGACGGTCAACCTTGGTGGGGATATTGCATCAGGGCGGTGAAAGACAGGGAATAGGCATTGAGGTTCTGATGATTCGCATTCGCTTAGCCTTTTCAAGGCACAGACGCGAAAACTAAACCATAAAGAGATAGCGCACAGGTCAGTAGTTCAGACCTGTGCGCTTTCTTTTTCTTTTGCGGTACGCCTCTTGCGAGTCGCGAGAGGTAGAAGATTAAGCATCCATCCGACCGACGCAGGCTATGGAATACTGGTCCGGCACCAGCCATTGCTCTGCCACCTTGCGGACTTCGGAGGGCGTTATGTTCTTGACCACGTCATAGTACTCCTTGACGCGTGACACAGGCACCTCGTCCACAAGGAAACTGAAAAGCGTGTCGGCCGAGGTTATGACCGAATCGAAATAGCGCAGGATGTCGCCAAGCATATAGCCGCGGAGGGTCTCCATCTCGCGGTCGGGAATGAGAGTAGTGGCGAGCGTCTCCATCTCGCGCGCCACCTCGTCAATTACCTTCATGTGTGAGCCTGCGCGTATCTCAGAGCCAATGGAGTGAGTGCCCCAGAGCGCATTGCTGTTGACATAGCTTGAGATGCCGTAGGTGAGGCCGAGCCTCTCGCGGATGTTCTGCATCAGTCGCGAGCCGAAGTAGCCGCCGAGGGCAACGTTTGCCACTTGGAATGGCAAGAACTGCTCATCATTGCGCGAGAAGAGACGGCGCGTGAAACGGATGGATGTCTGCTCACCCTCGTGCTGAATGAAACTGCGCTGCACGGACGGAGCGAAAGCAGGCATGGATGGCAGCCAAAGCTCACCACCGCTTTGCCAATTTTGTCCAAAGGCGTCGGCCACAACCTTGACGTCAGCGTCTGTCGGCTGCCCGCAGACAAAGACGTGCGCGCCCTCGGGGCGGTAGGCCAACGAGTGGAAGCGTTTGAGTGACTCGGGAGTCAGAGCCGTTATGTCCTCACGGTTGGCCACACGGGCGTTGCGGTCGCCCTCGGCATAAGTGAGCCGGAGCATCTCGCGGACAGCCAAATAAGAAGTCTTGAGAATGTTGACATCGAAGCCCTGAAGCTCTTGCGCAATGTATATGTCCAGCTCCTCCAGAGGGAAAGTGGGATACTTGACCATCTCCTCAAGCAGCTCAACCACAGGCCTCGTGTCGCGGCTGAGGCACATGGCGGAGACAACAGTGTAGCCCGTCATGGTGGTGGTCCATTTGCTGGCGCCGTAGAAATCGAGCGTGTCGGCAATCTGCTGCGAAGTGTGGTTGACAGTGCCCTCGCCCAGCATATTAGCCACGGCTCGGGCCACCAAAGGGCGGTCAGAGCGGAGAGTGCCGGCACGGAGCAGGACATCAATCTTGACCACGGGCTGCGCGCCGCCGCGAAGCACATGCATCATCACTCCATTGGCGAGGCGAGTTGTGGTATAGTCGGGCACCACGGGCATGCGGATGTCGCCCGAGGCTGGTGGTATAGTTCGGTACACAGTGCAACTATTTTCGAGAACGGTAGATGAGAGTGGAGCTGTTTGAGCGGCGGAAGACCTGCGAGGCGTAGGCCGATATGTCATCGGGCGTTATGCCGTCGTAGGCGTGATTGGCGTCATTGAGCAGGTTGGCGTCGCCCAGCATCTCGTAGGTTGCCAGGCCTTGCGCAAGCGTCTGGGCGGACATGAGGCCCAGGACGTGGTCCGCCTCCTGGCAGTTGCGGGCTTTGGCCATCTCCTGAGCTGTTGGCGGCGTGCGGCTAATCATCTCGGCCTGTCGCCACAGTTCATCGGCTACACGCTCAGGGGCGACTCCATCGGCCACGCGTGCGGCAAGGACAATGGCACCCGGGTCAATGGACCCCATGACAAAGGCGTTGGCGTTGGTGCAAATCTGCTGCTCCTTGACGAGGTGACGCATCAGGCGCGAAGAGGCTCCATCGGCCAATATGTCGGTCAGCAGGTCGCCCTTGTGGAAGTCAGGGTCAGCGCGGCGTCCCGTGTGGAAGGCTATGGAGACACGCGTGGCGGGGACATCGGCATCGTGGACCAGCATCCGCGCCTCGGTCTGCTCCGGCTCGGCGGGGGGGATCACCTCGGGGGCGTCTCGCCTTATGTCGCCAAACCATTTCTCGGCAAGGTCGAACATATGCTGGGCGGAGACATTGCCCACAATGGATATGATGGCGTGGCGCGGAATGTAGTGTGAGAAGAAGAAAGACTGGACCTCATCGAGTGTGGCATCCTCAATATGCTCAACCTTAAGGCCTATGGTCGGCCAACGGTAGGGGTGCACCTTATAGACCAGGCTGCGGAAGATGTGCTGATAGTCGCCATAGGGCTTATTGAGATACCTTTGGCGGAACTCCTCAATGACCACCTTTTTTTGTACATCGAGACCTCCTTGGCTGAAAGCCGGGCCTAAGAGACGGTCGCTCTCAAGCCAGAAGGCAGTCTCTATGTTGTCGGCCGGCAGACTGATGTAGTAGTTGGTGAAATCGTTGGTGGTGAAAGCGTTATTCTCGCCGCCAACACGCTGGACGTGATAGTCGAAGTCGGCCACATTGACCGAGCCGCCAAACATGAGGTGCTCAAAGAGGTGGGCGAAGCCTGTCCGCTCGGGGTTCTCATTGCGCGCGCCTACCTCATAGAGGATGTTGAAAGTGGCGATGGGCGCAAGCGGATCTTCACAAACGACCACACGGAGGCCGTTGGCGAGAGTGTGTTTTTTTATGTCAATCACAGTGTGCGGGTCTATTCAAAGTAGAAAACGAGTCCCCACCAGCGGCTCTTGAGGCTGCGGATGGACTGCTGATATGGGATGTCGGCCTCGTCGTCCGACAGGGTGCTGTCATAGACATTGGCCATGCCGAAGTCGCAACGAATCTCGACCGAGAGGCGGAAAAAAGTCAAGTAGAAATCCATGCCGGCGCCGGCATCGGCGTAGAAGTCAAGTGAGCGCATGTTCAGGTGGTCCTGCTTGTCCTTGGCAAGGTCGAAGCGCGGAGTGAAGCCGCCGACTATGAACGGGCGCACGTTTTTGAGCCTCTTGGCGCCATACTTGAGCAAGAGGGGGCACTCAATGAAGGTCGACTTGATCTTAAGCGGCTCGTCATCAATGCTATTACCCTGCTCATCGACAAAGAGCAGGTGCCTTTGGCCAAAGCTTATGCCGGGCAGGACGCGGAAGTTGAGGTTCTCCGCCAAACGGAAATCGGTGACGATGCCGAGGACGAGACCCGGGTCGAGTGTCGTGACCTCGGCATAGCGAGCCATGCCGCCATTCTCGTAGGTGCGCACGCCAGTGTTGTAGACGTGGAAATCGAGCATGTTGAGGCCGAGGAGGAAGCCGAAATGGACAGCTTTGCGGTCGTAGCCTGGTAGGTTAGGCACGCCCTTTGCCGTGGTGAACTGCTGGGCGCTGGTATATTGCGCCACTGCCGCCTGAGTGCTGAGCAAGGCGACGGCCGCGGCGACTATGACGCTTCGGATGATTGAATGAACCATGGGGTTGATGTGGAATGAGGAAAATGCGTAGGCGTCACATCATAGGCATCCTGGAGGTTAGGGGAGACGAGGGGGAGAAAAGTGAAATGTGGTGAAGCTGATGTGGATATTCTTGATGCTTGTGTTGGGGAGAGGGGTTCGGAGGGCTAAGGCTTCATGGCGAGGTATGCCGTGGCGATGCCCCGCGTCAGGAGGGTCCGCGAGATGGGTTTGAGCCCCGCTATCTCCAATTTCTGCTCAAACTCCTCGCCACATGGGAAGGCGAGAGAGGATCGGCAGAGGTATTGATAGGCCTCCTTGTCTTTGGATATGGCCCCGCCAATGAGAGGCAGGATATATCGGAAATAGAAGATATAGAGCGCGCGGAAGATTCGTCCCGGGGGAGTTGAGAACTCAAGGACCACTATGCGCCCGCCAGGTTTGAGGACTCGCGCCATCTGGCTGAGGCCTTTCTCGAGGTTGGCGAAGTTGCGGACACCGAAAGCCACTGTTATGGCGTCAAAGCGGTTGGATGAGAAAGGGAGGCTCTCAGAATCGGCCACTCGGAGCTCAATCTTGTCGCTCAGCCCCTTGTCATTGACCTTCTTCTGCCCCACCTCAATCATCTTGGGCGAGATGTCGCAGCCTATGACACTGCAACCCAGAGTCTTGTGGACCTTGATGGCCATATCGGCTGTTCCCGTGGCCACGTCGAGGACCTCACGGGGCTTACGGTCGGCGAGCAGGTTGATTGCCTTGGCGCGCCATCCGCGGTCCACGCCAAACGAGAGTAGGTGGTTGAGAAGGTCATAGCTTGGCGCTATGCCGTCGAACATACGCTCGACCTGCTGGCGTTTGTCGTCCGCCGCCTGATATGGTTTGATTTCAGACACAGTGAATAAGGAATGATGAGGTAAGGGCACGCCATGCCGCGCGCCTTTTGTACGGTTGGCAAAGATACTAAATTCAGAGCCAAGAAACGAAAACATTGCCTATCTTTGTGACATTGTGGTCCTGCGGGCCACACCACTCAGAAAAAAAGAAGCCGACAAGGCGCAACCCATAAGCAAACATGACCAAGATTACTATCGCCCTCCTCGCCGCCGCCCTCTCGCTGGGGGCCATGGCGCAAGAGAAGCCGGCCATCAGCGTGGAGGACCTGATGACCAACCGCCAGTTCTACCCCACCCGCCCCGACGCGCTCAACCCCATGGCCGACGGGCAGAGCTACGCCCTCATCTCAGCCGACGGCAAGCGCGTAGAGAGCTACTCCTACGCCACGGGCAAGAAGACCGGCACCATTGTGGACCTTGGCACCGTCAAGGGCGACAAGAAGATTGAGTACATTGACGGCTACGAGATTTCATCGACAGGCGACTTCGTCCTCATCTGGGGCAACACGGAGCGCATCTACCGCCGCAGCTACACGGCGGACCACTATATCCTGGACGTGGCCCACAACACACTGCTGCCACTGACCAAGGAGGGAGGCGAGCAGCAGGCGGCTTTCGCGCCCAACGGCTTCATGGTCAGCTATGTCAAGAACAACAACCTGAACATATACAAGTTGCGCTACCAGACCTCGAGCAGCGTGACCACCGAC
This sequence comes from bacterium, assembly GCA_963658925.1. Taxonomy (GTDB): domain Bacteria; phylum Bacteroidota; class Bacteroidia; order Bacteroidales; family Marinilabiliaceae; genus W3P20-009. Next base: position 59,087 of record CAVKRQ010000008.1, on the reverse strand, counting down.
GGCGAGTATAACAAGATAATAAACGGCGTCCCCGACTGGGTGAACGAGGAGGAGTTCAGCATAGCGCGCAGCTACGCGTGGAGCCCCGACAGCAAGAAACTCGCCTACGTCAAGTATGACGAGAGCGAGGTGCCGATGTACTCGTTCCCCATCTATGCGGCATCCAACCCGCGGTATGACGAAGCTGCGCTCTATCCGCAGGAGTACACCTACAAATACCCCAAGGCCGGCGAGAAGAACTCGAAGGTGTCGGTCCACATATTCGACCTTGACAGCCGCGTGACCAAGAGCGTGGACCTTGGCAAGGAGGAGTGCTACGTGCCGCGCTTGGCGTGGACGGGTCAGGAGGACCAGTTGGCCGTCTTCCGCCTCAACAGGCTGCAGAACCGCATGGACGTGCTCGGGGTCAACGCCAAGAGCCTCGTGTCATCGCCCATCCTGACCGAGCGTGACGACCGCTTCGTGGACGAGCCGGCCTATGGCCAGCTGACCTTCATAAACGGAGGCAAGGACTTCGTGGTGCTGAGCGAGCGCGACGGCTGGAGCCACCTCTACCTCTACGCCACCACGGGCCTGCTCAAGAAGCAGCTCACCAAGGGCGACTTTGACGTGACCGAGTTCTACGGCATCGACGAGAAGAGCCAGACCATATATTATCAGGCGGCGGGTCGCAACCCCATGAGCCGCGAGATTTACGCCCTCAACCTCAAGAAGATGATTACCACGACCGTGGCAGGAGCCAAAGGCACAAACGACGCGTCGTTCAGCACGGGCTGCCAATATTTCGTGCTGACCCACTCGTCGGCCACCGAGGTGCCTGTCTACACCGTGTGCGACGCCAAGGGCAAGGCTCTGCGCGTCATCGAGGACAACCAGGAGCTGAAGAGCAAACTGACGGGCTACTTCACTTCGCCCAAGGAGTTCATAACCATCCCGGCAGCCGACGGCACGCCGCTCAACGCGTGGGTGGTCAAGCCCCGCAACTTCGACGAGAGCAAGCAATACCCAGTCCTCATGACCCAATATAGCGGACCTAACTCGCAGGAGGTTAAGGACGAGTGGGGCATCGAGTGGGACCAGACGCTCGCAGCCGAGGGCTATATGGTGGTGTGCGTGGACCCTCACGGCACGGGCGCCCGCGGCGCTGAGTTCCGCAAGTGCACCTATCAGAAGTTGGGCAAGTTGGAGAGTGACGACCAGATCGCCGCCGCCCGATATCTCGCCACGCTGCCTTACGTGGATGGCAAGAGGATAGGCATTTGGGGCTGGAGCTTCGGCGGTTTCATGTCATCGCTCTGCCTCTGCAAGTCGGATGTCTTCGCGGCCGGCATAGCCGTGGCGCCCGTCACCAACTGGCGTTTCTATGACAGCGTCTACACCGAGCGGTATATGCGTCTGCCGGCCCAGAACGGCAGCGGATATGATGACAACAGCCCGTTGAGCCATGCGGCCGACCTGAGCGGCAAATATCTCATCATTGCCGGCACAGCCGATGACAACGTCCACTACCAGAACCAGATGGAGATGGTGGACGCGTTGGTCCAGGCCGGCAAGGACTTCGAGATGTTCACCTACCCCAACAGGAACCACAGCATCTACGGCGGCAACGTACGCTGCCACCTCTACCACAAGATGGTCAGCTTCTTGGAGAAGAACCTGTAAGCGGTGCGGCAAGGCGACCCCAAAGGATAACGGTCTCCCCGCTCGTCTTAACTTAAGGATGAGTGGGGAGGTTGTTTTCTCAGCAGAGGAAGAGAATGCTAAGCGAAAGTCAAAACATAGAATACAAAGAGTCGTGGCGGGACGAATATCTTAAATGGATATGCGGCTTCGCCAATGCTCATGGTGGTCGCATCTACATTGGTGTGAACGACCAGATGGAGGTGATTGGACTGCCCGATGCCAAGAAACAGATGGAGGACATTCCCAACAAGATTGTCAACTATCTCGGCATTGTGGAAGACGTGAATCTGCTTACGGAAAATGGCAGAGAATACATCGAGATAGTTGTGGCTTCCAGCAGCATGCCAGTTTCATACCGTGGCGTTTATCATTACCGCAGCGGCTCAACCAAGCAGGAGCTGAAGGGACTCGCATTGCAGAACTTCATCCTGAAAAAGATGGGGAAATCGTGGGACGACATGCCTTTGGATGGTGCCACGCTCGACGACATAGATCGGTCCGCCATCGACTACTTCCTGCGCAAAGGCATAGAAGTGGGGCGCATTTCGGGTGAAGCCTACGCTTCATCAACAGAGGCCGTGCTGCGAAGCCTGAACTTGATAACAGACGAGGGGCAGATTAAGCAAGCCGCCCTATTGCTCTTTGGCAAGAACCCGAGACGTTTCTTCGTGTCTTACGACTTTCGCATCGGACGTTTTCGCAATGACGAGAGCGACTTGATTACACAGGATGTCGTGGAGGGCAATATCCTGCAAATGGTAAACCGCATCATAGAACTGCTGAGATCCAAGTATCTTCTCTCTCCTATCCACTACGAGGGAATAACACGCATCGAGCAGTTGGAGATACCGGAAGACGTGCTGCGCGAGGCGATTTGCAACGCCATCGTGCATCGCGACTACATGGGGGTGCATACACAAATGAAGGTGTACGATGACCGCATCACCATCTGGAATGACGGCAAACTGCCAGACGGACTTGACCAGGAGAAGTTGTTCGCAGAGCACGCCTCACAACCTCGCAACCGCAACCTTGCAAACGCTTTCTACAAGGCCGGTTTTATTGAGACATGGGGACGCGGCATCAACAAGATCCGCCAAGGGTTGAAGAAAGCCGGGCTTAAAGAGCCGCAGATTGAAAATCACATAAGTGGCACGCTGTTTACGATTTTCCGAAATGTCGGTGTAAATGTCGGTGTAAATGTCGGTGTAAATGTCGGTGTAAATGACACTGTAAACGACACTATAAATGACACTGTAAATATCGGAAACCTGTCTGAATTAAAACTAACTGAACGCCAATTGCTTATACTCTCCACCATCAAAGAAAACCCTAACGCTACCGGAAAAGAGATGTCGGAAACATTGTCGGTAACGCAGCGCACAGTAGAACGTGACTTGGCGGAACTTCAAAGACAAGGAATAATCAGACGCACAGGGAGTGACAAAACTGGCCGATGGGTCGTTCGGAAACAATGAGTATACGTTTTGCGAGGCAGAGAGAGAAGACAAACAAAAGATAACGATGGAACAGAATAAAAAAGACTTGCTCATGGAGCAAGCAAACAAAATACAAGAGGTCATCGATGTCCTTGCCAACCAATTTGGCGGGGATTTTGAGGACGAGTTGAATTACTTGGCTATCGCAAAGGATAATATTGAAAAAGCAGTGAAGAAGTGATGGAAAAGAAACAGTATAAATTCGTGGATTTGTTTGCGGGCTGTGGCGGTCTGAGTTTGGGATTGCAACAGGCAGGATTCACGCCATGGTTCGTTAACGAAATCGTGGAACAATTCTGTAATACTTATAAATTCAACCATAATTTGAGTGATGACCACTATTTCATTGGAGATATAGCGGAACTCAATATGCGCATTGGTGAATACAAAGATATTCTATCGGATATAACATTGGTATGCGGCGGGCCGCCTTGCCAGGGGTTTTCTATGGCAAACCGCCAACGCATCCTGGATGACCCTCGTAATGCATTGTATAAGCAATACTTGATATTCCTTAAAAACATTCGTCCTAATTTCTTTATAATGGAGAACGTAAAAGGCATGATGAACAGAATAGAAGAGATTAAGCTGAATTTCAAGGAGTACATCGGAGAAGACTACCAATATAATTACGCTCTTTTAAAGGCACAAGAGTATGGAGTACCACAAAACAGAGAACGCTTCATTATGATAGGTAATAAGGTTGGGGTTGACCCCAAATTGATTTTCGAGGAGATTTTCAAACATCAACGAAAACCTTTTGCATTAAAGGATGCTCTTGAGGGACTACCTCATCTTGAGGCAAAAAAAGAAAAGGGCTCCAAGGGGGTAGAGTGCGCAGAATCTGGCTTTACTGAATGTAACTTCTCATATGTCAAGAATGATTTCTATAAATTCATCAACGGAAATAGAGAAATAACAAAACTTTACAATCATAAGAATCGTTACAATAACCAGCGGGACATTGAAATATATCGAAGATTACCACAAGGAGCAAACTCCCTACACGAGTCTATAGCAGACATCATGCCGTATAAAAGGAGAAATGATATCTTTAAGGACAAATATTTCAAGCTGGATGAAAATCAAATTTGCAAGACGATTACTTCTCACATGAAGTACGATTGCAACATGTACATCCACCCTTGGGATGCAAGAGGATTAAGTCCTCGCGAAGCCGCACGTATTCAGACATTCCCTGATGATTATGTAATAACAGGATCACAAAACATGTGGTATGCACAAGTGGGAAATGCTGTTCCTGTAAAACTTGCCAAAGCCATAGGTGATGGCATCATGAAATTTATAAAATGAGACATTTAGAATTATTTGCCGGCATTGGTGGTTTTAGAAGGGCTATGGATTTGTTGACACAAGACCACATAATGGACTTTCATTGCATCGGATATTCCGAGATAGACGCAAAAGCAGTAAAGACATATTGCGCTAATTATCATCCAGAGACTTACAATGAGTTAGCCTTGGGAGATATTGTAGAGTTTACAAAGGATAAGGACAACATAAAAAATTTGCCTCAATTTGACTTTGTAACTGGTGGGTTTCCATGCCAGACTTTTAGTATGATGGGCAAGCAAGCAGGCTTCGACGAGAATCGCGGGCAAATGTTTTTCCACATCATTGATATTCTCGCAACAAAGAGACCACGGTATGTTCTTCTTGAAAATGTAAAAAACCTTAAGTCTCACGATAAAGGAAGAACGTTCGCACGTATCAAACAAGAGTTAGAGACTTTAGGGTATCAAGTTTTTACGGACATATTTAACACTTCACATTTTCACTTGCCTCAAACACGTAATAGGCTTTTGATTTTTGCTACAACAGATTCTGTTCCCAGTGATTTCGAATCGCAATTCAAGAGCGATAAAGTAGCAACCTTATTTGAACAAGTATATGAGAGGTCTAGTACATACCATTATCGAAGTGTCAACGATGTACTAAGTGTAGATGTTGATAAAAAATATTTCCTATCTGAGAAAATCAAGCCGACATTGCTATCAGACGGCTCAGCAAACTTTAAGTCTAAGTCAGACATTAACATGACTATAGCACGCCCTTTGACCGCAACAATGCACAAAATGCATCGCGCTTGTCAAGACAATTATTATAGTCAAGACTTCATTGAATCGCACGGCTCTGTCAATCCGGTCAAAACTATGACGAAGGAACAATTGGCGCAGTTGCCGATCCGAAAATTAACACCAGAGGAGGCATTCATGCTGCAAGGCTTCCCTGCCAATTTTGCCATTAATGGCAGAAAAGCAGGGGTTGCAGACGGAGCACTATACAAGCAAGCAGGAAACGCAGTCAGTATAAACACAATATACGCTGTACTGTATTATCTTATAACAAATAACATAATCCACGAATAGTATGTTTTTTGAGGTACATCCAGAAAAGAAAATTGGTTTCAAGAAATTATCCCCTAACGACCTTGGCATGAAAGAGTCAGGGCATCAAACTCATATTGGACTTTATCAGCATGTTTTGGATTTCTTGCCAGATAATCATGTTGAGAAAACAGCCATACTGATATATGGCGACTTTTGTGAAATTTTAAATTGTGACTACGGCAAGATAAACCGCAGCACAGGTAAGATGGATGCCCCAAACATAAAGTCGGGCGCAAGAAACGAGCATACGATTGTAAATCAAATCCGTGAGTTCGCATCCTTGAAACCTTATTGCGAATGGTACTTGGTATGGTTTGGTTTGCAGAGCGAGGAATTAGTCTTTTGGCTAATATCAAATGACTCAGAAGATTACCAATACGTATCCCTTATATTCCCAACTATCAACAAGGTTTACACTCAAGATAGCGCTTCTTTTTCTCTTGCCATTGACTTCTTAGAAAAGAAAGTGAATAGAGTTTCTATAAAGTTACAGAAAGAGATAGAGGTTGCATCACAAACAGGCAAGCATATCAGAAAGTATAAAAAGTTAGATCTTGAAAAAGCAAACAAGCTATTCAAACAAGTTGGTTATAACGGAGAGCAAATTATTGCGCAATATTTGGAAAGACAAAAGTTAGCTCACATCATAAGCAATTACAGGTGGATGAATGCCAACTCGGAATCTGGCGCGCCATTCGACTTCATCATCAATGAAGGGTTGAAATCGGAGAACTTTGTGGATGTTAAGTCAACCCGATTTGACTTCAATCAATACCTTTATTACAGCGATGAAGAAATAGATTTTGTCCATAGCTTGAAAGAATATAGAAAATACTCAGTTTACAGGGTATTCAATATGGACTATATCCAAAAGAGGCTTCGAATATGTACGAACTGTATGGACTATATTTCCTCGGTCAAATCTGACATAGCCGATTTTTCTTACAAAATGGGCATCAATCATACGATTCTTCAGTCCATAAAGATAGGTGTTCGGCCCAATTACTGTTTTGAAAAAATACAACCACAAATATTATTGTAAGCATGGCGGAAATTGTTAAGCATATCAATGACACCAATGCAAGTTACCGCCAGCTAAATGCGGGAGATGCCAAGAACACTGATTTATTCTTGGATAATGAACATTACAAACTCTTTGAGGGTGCAGGAGAACAGGTTACAATTAGATACCATAAGGAAAATCTTGCAAAAGCGATATTATTTATCGCTTCAATCTTGCCAAGAAAATTTGACCAGTCATCCGTACATTGTTTGGTTGAGTATTCCAAGGATTTCGTCATAAACCAATTAGCTTTGCTTGATGCCTTATTTGTAGAAGGAGAAAAACAAGTTGATACTATAACCCAAAAGTGGAACGCAAGAAAGAATGTCCTACAAAAGAATGGAAAAATAGATTCTCGTTTCTATTTCAACGGATTATTGAAAGAGGTACGGTACATTGACAGTGCAGGAAAGGAACAAGATGGAAAGTTCACAATCCGCAATTATCTTGCTGGAGGTTATTCTGATTTACATATACGAAAGGGGAACGATGGCATCTTTGATATTGAAATTACAAACATAAATACTCCATATAATAATTGCAAAGAAGATGATAGGGATGAAAATATCACCCTCAAAGATGACACCCCCTTTCGCCCCTACCTCACCGCTATCAAATCCAAGCCGTTCCTACTCCTCGCAGGCATCTCGGGAACGGGCAAGAGCAGGATAGTGAGGGAGTTGGCGAGGGCTTGCTGGGAGAAAGATGAAGAGGAATATAGGGCGCAGAAGCCGAGGAACTTTGAGATGGTGCAGGTGAAGCCTAACTGGCATGACTCCAGTGAGCTGATTGGCTACGTGAGCCGAGTGAGTGGAAAGGCGGAGTTTGTGGCTGGCGACTTCCTGAAGTTCGTGGCGAGGGCTTGGGCGGAGACAGATGTCCCTTATCTCCTTTGCCTTGACGAGATGAACCTCGCACCCGTGGAGCAATACTTTGCCGAGTATCTGAGCGTGGTGGAGTCGCGCAAAAGAGGTGAGAACGATGTCGTCACAACCGACCCGATATTGAAGAAGGAGGATGCCGAATGGTATTTCAACCTGACGGCAGCCATCACAGCGGACGAGGAGGTGAGGGCGCGGTTCAACAGAGACGGCATCTGCATCCCCCAGAACCTCATCGTAGTCGGAACTGTCAACATGGACGAGACGACCTTCTCGTTCTCCCGCAAGGTGCTGGACCGCGCCATGACCATTGAGATGAACGAGGTGGACCTGCGCGGAGGCTTGGCGGAGCGGCACGAGAGCATAGGGAAGATTGGGGAAAATGAGCTTATAGGCACAGCGGTGGAGGGTGTGGATGTGTACGACGACTACAAAGATGTTTGCGACACAGCTCTCGACTATCTGCAAAAGGTAAACGACGTGTTGGAAGGCACACCGTTCAAGATAGCCTACCGCACCCGAAACGAGTTCCTGCTCTATGTGGTGAACAACTTGCCATACAACAAAGATGAGGATGGCAATGAGTTGCCGCAAGGCTTCGTCATTGCACGCGCTCTCGACGAGATAACGAGCATGAAGATCCTCTCACGCATTGAGGGTGACGACACAAAGGTGACGGACAGCCTGCTGAACAACCTCAGTTTGGCGATAACAGAGGGACTGAACAAGATAACGGACGAGGACCACAAGGTGGAGTCGGTCAGCGTGGCCAAGATAAGCGAGATGAAGAGGCGGCTGCAATCGGGGTATACAAGTTTCTGGAGCTAAGAGAACATTCTGAGTTAAACACCTCGGATTCGAGGGAGATAAAATCACATAACCACATGGAACTTCTGACCATCACACACACCGACTTCCAGATGAGCATCGAGTGCAACAGGTTCGACGCCATTTGGGCGAAGGCCAAGAGTAACCTCGGGGAGCGGGGTCTGCTCTCGACCTACTCGTGGACAGAAGGTGCCGTGTCAGTAGTCAGAGAGACGGAAGAGGGGCAACAGGAGATACAAAAGGGGGAGCAAGCCCCGGCGGTGTTCTTTGACAACACCGACTACCCCATCTGGGTGGAGTTCGGGGAGCATGTGAAAGACGCGCAGTTCGGTTCGGAGCTGCAAGGCGAGAACGACAAGTTCTCCTTCCGCCGCGGCATACTTGCCGGATATTTGAACTACGGCAACGAGATTGGGCGGAGCGAGATAAACATCATATACAAGACAAAGGATGGGGCGGCCCACCGCTTCACATTCATCTTTGAGGTGCTGAGCACCAAACTGGACTATCATGAGCATTGGCGCAACATAATAGAGGACATTGAGGCGGAATATCGCATGCTGTCGCTCGACTACATGCGCCGCACATTCCATGGCTTCACCCCAGACCAGAACGGGGACACGCCCGAGTTAATCTGGTGGAGCGTCTTTGCGGGAGAACAGGAGAAATTCATCAGCGCCTGCAAGAGCATAATAGACCGGCCACGGCACAGATTGCATGGCCATGAGAGTTACAGGCGTGCTGACCGCCTGACCTTCATTCCGCGAACCATAGAGAATGAGTTGGCGGAGCATAGGAAAGAAAGCGGACACCTATATCGGGTGGAGGAACGGATACAGACCAACGACACGCAGGAGAACCGCTTCCTGAAATTCGCCTTGGCGCAAATAACGAGCAAATATGAGGCACTGAAAAAGCGAATCGAGGGCATCAACACCATATCGGACGTGAAAAAGCAGGAGATGGCCGCCACCCTCAAAACATTGCAACTCCTTGGGCGCAACCCCTTCTTCCGCACAGTGGGCAGATTTAAGGGCATGAGCCAGGAGAGCATGGTGCTGCAAAAGGCTACGGGCTACAGCCAAGTGTACCGCACATGGAACTTGCTGCGCCGCGGCTACTCGCTCTATGATGGCCTGTATAGGCTGCAAACAAAGGACATAGCCACACTCTATGAGATATGGTGCTTCATTGAGGTGAGCCACATCGTGAAAGAGCAACTGCATTTGCAGGATGAGGATGTGGAGCACCGCAACCGCATGGAGATGAATGGCGTCTTCACTTGGGAACTGGGCAAGGGCGAGCACTCGCGCATCCTGTTCAAGAAAAATAATGTGGAGTTGGCAGAACTGGTGTATAATCCTAAAAGCACCGACAGCGAGAACGACAACACGGGCATGAGGGACTTAGTCGTCCCCACAGTGCCGCAGAAACCCGACATAGTGCTGCAACTAACAAAAGATGACCTGCAGCAAGGCATGAAGATGACCTACCTCTTCGATGCCAAATACCGCATAGACGGACGGCAAAACGGAGTGGACACCCCGCCCGACGACGCCATCAACCAGATGCACCGCTACCGCGACGCCATATATTATAGGGATTACGACAGCCAAGCCCTGAAGAAAGAGGTGATAGGCGGTTATATCCTCTTCCCTGGCGACGGAGAGCCAGCGGATGTCGAGGTTTCTAAATTCTACAAGACTATTGGCGAGGTGAACATAGGAGCGTTCCCTTTGCGTCCCAAGGATAAGCGCAACCGCTTTTTGCTGGAGCAGTTCATCAGTCAGCTAATCGCCACCAAGAGCCACGAGACCATAGCCAACGTCATTCCCCAGAAAGGGGCATATGTGGAGGTTGGCAACCGTGTGCTTATAGGACTCGTCGGCGACAACAACAGAGGCCGTGCGGCCAAGGACAAGTTTCTTGACGGCACCGCAACGCTCTATTACACAGGTAGCAAGTTCCCGACCACCATCGCCTTGCAAGACCTGCATTTCTTCATGCCCTACATCAAGAGCAAGGGCGTGAGAGACGTGTATGAGATTACAAGGATGCGCACCATAACGGCCAAAGAGGCCAAAGACCAGGAAGACGACAGTGGCGCAAACGACATACGCCTCGCCTTTGAGCTGCGATTTGTCCGCAGACAATATGCGGACTATCAGCCCATGGACACCAGCAAAATGAAAGAGTACACCTTCATTGACACGACTTTTGACAAGCTGAGTGAGGTTGTGGGAAAGGGGTGAGGCGACAACAGCCTTGCTCACATCCAAATCCAAGATTGTAATTTTAAGCAGCTATCAGATTAGCATAAAAAAAACAGAACCTCGCAAAAGCAAACGCCTTTGCGAGGTTCGTATTCTTAAGCCTGGATTACTGCCTGGGAAAACTTCAAACGGATTGGCGAGAGAGAAGAACTCTACTTCGCACCCTCCTTGGCCTTGTTAACAACAGCCTTGAAAGCCTCAGGGTGGTTAACAGCGAGGTCAGCGAGAACCTTGCGGTTGATCTCGATGCCCTGCTTGTTGATGAGACCGATGAGCTTGCTGTAAGAGAGACCCTCGAGACGGGCAGCCGCATTGATACGCTGAATCCAGAGGGCGCGGAAAGCGCGCTTCTTGTTCTTGCGATCCCTGTAGGCGTAGGTCTGACCCTTCTCCCAGGTGTTCTTGGCTACAGTCCAGACGTTCTTACGACGGCCGAAGTTGCCCTTAGTGAGTTTGAGAATAGCTTTGCGCCTTGCGCGTGAAGCTACGTGATTTACTGATCTTGGCATTAGTTTCTTTTGATTATCGCTGCTGGCGCACAGGCTTCACGCCGTGTCTTTAAAAGATAGATTAGCTCAGCGAGCGTGTTTTGAAATGTTGTCGGCAGGCTGACGGTTCCAAATCATGACCGGTGTCCTTGCCTCTCACTAAAAATTAGATGTGGAGGAGCTGCTTAACCTCGCGGATGTTGGTCTGATCAACAAGGCCGGCATGGGTAAGGTTGCGCTTCTGCTTGGTCTCCTTCTTGGTGAGGATGTGCCTCTTGTAGGCATGCTTTCTCTTGATCTTGCCAGTGCCGGTGAGGGTGAACCTCTTCTTGGCGCTGGAGTTGGTCTTCATTTTAGGCATTTTAATCTTGCTTGCGGCCAGCCGAGCTGCCTTGGGAAATCAGGGCTCATGACTTTGGAGGGACGGCTCACGCCGCCACCCGCCATGCCACGACCACAATCCCCTTGCTCTGGCGTGACCAGGTTTTTTATTAGAGACAGACCCCAGGCTTAATGGGGTTGAAAAAAATCCTTGTTAGGGTCGAAGTTAGTTCTTCTTGGCCTTGGGCGCAAGGAACATAGTCATCCTCTTACCCTCGAGCACAGGCATCTGCTCAACCTTGGCGACATCCTCCAAATCATTTGCGAAGCGGAGGAGAAGAATCTCACCCTGCTCCTTGAAGAGGATGGACCTGCCGCGGAAGAAGACATAAGCCTTGACCTTAGAGCCTTCCTCGATGAACTTCTGGGCATGCTTGAGCTTGAAGTCATAGTCATGATCATCGGTCTGAGGCCCGAAACGGATCTCCTTGACCGTGGTCTTGACCTGCTTGGCCTTAATCTCCTTCTGTTTCTTCTTCTGCTGGTAGAGGAACTTCTGGTAGTCAAGGATTTTGCAGACAGGTGGCTCTGCGGAGGGAGAGATTTCCACGAGGTCGAGTTCCATCTCGTCGGCCAACTTGAGAGCCTCCTTGGTGGAATAGACACCCGGGTTCTCAATATTATCGCCTACGAGGCGTACTTCGGGCACACGAATCTTGTTGTTAATCCTGTGCTCAGCCTCAGGCTGCTGTGGTCCGCGGCGACCCTGAAAATTTCCGCCATTTCCGCCGTTGCCAGCGGGACGCCCATTGTTGGGAGTGGTGGTGTTCACCATGCGTTGTGACTCTTGGTTTTGATTCTGACGTTCGATTTCGGGTGCAAAGATACGCATTGTGTTGATTATCCAATGCGTATCTTTGTCCGAAATTGATTTTTTTGAATATTTTTTCTACTTCGTGGGGTCGAGCTTGTTGGCGTTGAGCATCTCGTAGACCTCATCGTTGATCTTCTTGCCGAAGTCGGCGATGGAGAGAGTGCCCTGCTCGCCCTCGCCCTGCTTGCGGATTGAGACGGTGCCGTCAGCGGCCTCTTTCTCACCCACAATGAGCATATAGGGGATTCGCTTGAGCTCATTGTCGCGCACCTTGCGGCCAATCTTCTCGTTGCGGTCGTCAATGATGGTGCGGACCTTGAGGCGGTTGAGCTGCTCTGCCACCTTGGCTGCATACTCGTTATACTTCTCGCTGACGGGCAGGACGATGGCCTGGTTTGGAGTCAGCCAGAGGGGGAACTTGCCCGCGGTGTTCTCAATGAGGACAGCCACGAAACGCTCCATGCTGCCGAAGGGGGCGCGGTGGATCATGACAGGGCGGTGGGGCTTGTTGTCCGCGCCGGTGTACTCGAGCTCGAAGCGCTCAGGCAGGTTATAGTCAACCTGGATGGTGCCGAGCTGCCACTCGCGGCCGATGGCGTCCTTGACCATGAAGTCGAGCTTAGGGCCATAGAACGCGGCCTCTCCAGTCTTCTCGACGAAAGGCACACCCTTCTCTTTGCAGGCCTCGATGATGGCGGCCTCAGCCTTCTCCCAGTTCTCGTCCGAGCCGATGTACTTCTCCCTGTTGTTGGGGTCGCGGAGAGAGACCTGTGTGGTGTACTCCGTGAAGTTGAAAGTACGGAAGATGTAGAGGATGATATCCATAACCTTCTCGAACTCGGTCTTAATCTGGTCGGGGCGGACAAAGATGTGGGAGTCGTCCTGGGTAAATCCGCGGACACGGGTCAAACCGTGGAGCTCACCGCTCTGCTCGTAGCGATAGACCGTGCCGAACTCAGCGTAGCGGAGTGGGAGGTCCTTGTAAGAGCGCGGCTCGCTGCGGTAGATCTCGCAGTGGTGAGGGCAGTTCATAGGCTTCAGCAGGTACTCCTCGCCCTCGATGGGGGTGTGGATGGGCTGGAAGCTGTCCTTGCCATACTTGGCGTAGTGGCCAGAGGTGACATAGAGCGCCTTGTTGCCGATGTGCGGGGTGATGACGGGGATGTAGCCGTAGCTCTCCTGCACGTCGCGGAGGAACTCCTCGAGACGGCGGCGAAGCCTTGCTCCATCGGGCAGCCAAAGAGGCAGGCCCTGACCTACGCGGTCGGAGAAAGTGAAGAGCTTCATCTCCTTACCAATCTTGCGGTGGTCGCGCTTCTTGGCCTCCTCAAGGATGGTGAGGTACTCCTCGAGCAGTTTCTGCTTGGGGAAGGTCACGCCATAGATGCGCTGGAGCTGCGGGTTGTTCTCATTGCCGCGCCAGTAGGCGCCTGCGATGCTCGTGAGCTTGACAGCCTTGATGAAGCTGGTGTTGGGGATATGTGGTCCGGCGCAGAGGTCGGTGAAGGAGCCCTGGGTGTAGGTCGTGATGTTGCCCTCATCCAAGTCGTTGATGTGCTCCACCTTATAAGTCTGGTTGTCGGCCTCGAAAATCTTGATAGCCTCGGCCTTAGAGACCTCTTTGCGGACAAAGTCGTTGCCTTGGCGCGCGAGCTCGAGCATCTTCTTCTCGATAGCCGCGAAATCGCCTTCCTTGATGGTGTTCTCACCCGGGTCGACATCATAGAAGAAACCATTGTCCGTGGCAGGTCCGAAACCGAACTTGATGCCCGGATAGAGAGCCTTGAGGGCCTCGGCGAGCAGGTGTGCGGAAGAGTGCCAGAAGGCCTTCTTGCCCTGCGGGTCGTCCCACTTGTGGAGCTCGATTGCGCAATCTTCATTGATGGGTCGCGCGAGGTCGTACAACTGACCGTTGACGCTGGCGACGAGCACCTCCTTGGCGAGTTTTGGGCTGATGGACTCGGCAATCTGCATGCCGGTTACGCCCTGCTCATACTCGCGAGAGCTGCCGTCTGGGAATGTAATCTTTACCATTGAGGTTGTTAGGGTTATTGGTTTAAAAAGTCAGCGCGCCGCCGCGCCTCGGGGCTGTCGACACCGGGGAAACTACACCCCGCCGTGTCATTCGCCTTTGGCCGGAGATCGCCGCATGACCTCTTTTCTGAGATGCGAAAGTAGTAAAAAGTTCGTGTCGGTGTATCGTTTCGTTATGTTCTTCACACAACGGTGGACATCACTCGGCTACGCCTTATTTAGCGCCACCATCTTAATGGCCGTGATGGCGCACTCGGTGCCCTTGTTGCCGAGCTTACCTCCACAGCGGTCGAGCGCCTGCTGAAGGTTGTCGGTCGTGAGGAGGCCGAAGATGAAGGGGATGTCATTGTCGAGGTTGAGCTGCGCGATGCCCTGGGTGGTGCCTGAGCAGACATAGTCGAAATGCGGGGTGTCTCCACGAATGACAGAGCCGAGGCAGATGATGGCGTCGGGATGGTGCTTGCGGAGCATCATCTTGGCTCCAGCGATAAGCTCGAAGCTGCCGGGGACGTGGAAAATCTCAATGTTGCTGTTCTTCGCGCCGTGCTTGACGAGCGACTCGACAGCGCCCTCAAGAAGGGGGTCGGTGACATTGCTGTTCCACTCGGAGACGACAATGCCGAAACTCATATCCTCGGCCGAGGGAACTTTCTTAGGGTCGTAGTCTGAAAGATTTTTTAGACTGGTTGCCATGGTCTTATGTTCTGAATGTTGATGTTGCTTGAAAATTCGTCGAAACAAAAACAAGGGTCACCCGAGTGTCTCATCGGGCAGCCCTTGTTTTGTATAAGATTCTACTATGGTTCAGGGTTCACCTACTTCTTGACAGAGTTGATGGACTTGTCGATACCCATGGCCACGGGGCTCTGAGGATAGTCATCCTTAATCTGCTGGTAGGCGGCGATGGCCTCGTCGGCCTTGCCGAGTTTCTCGTAGAGATTGCCTAGTTTCTCAAGAGCGACAGGCGAAGCGACCTTATTCTCCTTTGCTGCGGCCTTCTTGAACTGCGCTACGGCAGCGTCATCATTGCCAAGCTCGACCTCAGCGTCACCGATGAGGGTGATGGCGTAGGTGTTAAGAATCTCATCATCAGAAGAGAAGTCGCTCAGATACTTCTTAGCGTTCTCATACTCGCCGAGGTTGAGGTAGCAGACGCCTGCGTAGTAGCAAGCGAGCTTGCCAGCGGGGGTTGAAGAGTACTCGTCGATGACGGCGAGGAAACCGCTGTTGGTGCCATCGCCATTGAGGGCGAGAGCGAAACTGTCAGTCTCGAAATAATATTGAGCCTGGAAGAGCTCAGCCTGAGCCTCCTGCTTGTTGGGCTCGATGTATTGAGTCTTAAAGATCCAGCCGAGAGCGCAAATGACGATGAGGGCGCAGAAACCGATGACGATGGGCTTCTGGTGGTTCTCAAAGAACAGCTCGAAAGAGTTGAGGCCTTCCTGTACAGATGCGAAGCCCTCTTCGGTGGCTTTAGCTTGCTTATCTTCTATCTCCTTTGACATGTCTGTCGTATTGTAGTGTTATGTAGTTTACGCTATTTTGGCGCAAAGTTATGTCTTTTGGTTGTATTTATGAAATGCGCATTGGAATTATTTGACACTTTTTTGCGGAGCGAACGCCATCCGGAGCGAGAATGGCACGCCATAAGCGTCGGCGAGCACCGCATCTGTGAGTGTTGACTTGGTTGGTCCGAAGCAAAGGAGGCGTCCGTCACGCATCACTGCCACGTCATCGGCCCAGTCGAGAGCCGCATTGACGTCATGAAGCACGGCGACGGTGGACATGCCGCTCGCCTTGGTGGCGGAGGACACGACAGAAAGCACGCGCAACTGGTTGGCAGGGTCCAGGTTGGCGGTAGGCTCATCAAGCAGCAACAGTTTGGGCTGTTGAGTGAGAGCCCTCGCCACGGACGCCAATTGGCGCAAACCGTCGCTGAGTGTGGATACCGGACACAAGGCTCGCTCGGAAAGGCCTACTTGAGATATGGCGTCATTTGCGATGCGGACATCCTCACATGAATAAGAGATCGAGAGCAGCGGCCGATGAGGAGTACGCCCCAAAAGGACATAATCAAGGACTGTAAGCGAGACCGACTCGCGGCGCGTCAGGGCGAATGCGGCGAGCCGAGCCACATCGCGGGCGGACAAAGAGCGCACATCGTGTCCACAGAGCTCCATACGCCCATTTTGCCAAGGCAAAGAGCCTGTCAGAGCCTTGAGAAGAGTCGACTTGCCAGCCCCATTAGGGCCAATAACTGCCACGAGACGGCCAGGGCGGAGAGCGAGGCTCACACCCTCTATTTGGCACCGCCCACGGACATAGCCGCCACGGCAATTATCCAAACGAGCAATCAATCCACCCTCTTTTTCCATCTGACAGTCATATAGATAAACATGACGCCGCCAGCAACAGCGCATACAGCGCCGGCAGGCAACTCACGCGGGCTGATGACCGTCTTGGCCACCATGTCGCACGCCAGCATGACAAGCGCGCCAAGCAGTCCTGAGGCTGGCATGACGACACGGTTGTCCGACCCGCAAAGCGTACGCGTCAAGTGAGGCACAGCCATGCCGACAAAGGCGACGACACCAGCCGCCGAGACGGACACCGCGGCCAAAAGAGTGGCCACGACAAAGAGCCAGCCCGCCGCACGCCCAGGAGCGACGCCAAGAGAACGGGCCTCGGCATCGCCCAAAGAGAGGACATTAACCACATTGCCAAGAAAGGCGGAGAGCAGAGTGGCGAGCAAGCCTGCCGCCACGACAAAGAAAGACATAGACTCCCCCACCCCGTCAAACGAGCCAATGGACCATGAGATGACTTGACTGACATCCTCACGAGAGGCCAAGGCGAGCAAGACAGTGGTGACAGCCGACGAGACGAAACTTATCATGATGCCGCAGATGAGCAACACCCCGGTGTCATAGCCCACTGCGCGGCGCATGAGCAACACAACGGCGAGAGTCAGCAATCCGCCCAAAGCGGCGCCCAAAGTGATGGCAACCGCCCCATATGCGACCACAAAGCCGGAGATGAAAGCCAAGGCCACGCCGACCACCGCTCCGCCCGAGACTCCCATGGTATAGGGCTCGACAAGCGGATTGCGGAAAACGCCCTGCATGATGGCCCCCGCCACAGAGAGAAGAGCACCGACACCCATGGCGCACAACATCCGCGGCAAGCGCAGACCACTCACAATGACATCTTGCGTAGCTTCATCAACCTCGGGCAGACCTATATATAGGTAGGCATAACCCAGAACGGCGAGTGCGGCAATGCAAGCGATAAAAAAAACTATATGTTTTGCGGAACGGGCCAAGGCGCACTATTTAAGTTTGACAAGCAACGAGTTGACCGACTCTAGCGCCATGCGGAAAAAACGCGGCGTAGGGCAGCAGAGGCAGCTCTCATCGACAACAGCGGAAAGCGAGCCTTTGGCAGTCCACCAGTCGACTTCGGCCTTGCCAAGCCCACCGAGAGAGGAGACCACGACAACCGCAGGGTGACGCGCCAGCACCGCTTCACGCGAGCACGCTCCCTCACCCTCGGCGAGGACATTAGTCAGTCCGAGGCGGGTCACAATCTCATTGATATAATAGTCGGGTGTGGCACCCCAGATGGGACTGACTCCTATCTGAATATAGATGAGCGCAGGAGACTTGGGCCTTGCCGCGTTTCGGGTGAGAGACTCAACCAGACGAGACTCATCGGCAACCATTTGACGCGCTTGCGCCTCATGACCCGTCAGTTTGCCGACCTCAATAGCCTGAGCGCAAATCTCACTGAAATTGGCCGGGGTTGGCATAGAGACCGTCTTGATTTTCAAGCTTTTGAGACGAGACACCACATTAGCTGCCGTAAAAGGCGAGATGATGACCACATCGGGCTTGAGACTCACAATGACCTCAAGATTGACAGTCATGGCGTCGCCGATGATGGTGGACTTAATCCCCTTGGCAGGCTCGGGGCAATAAGACGTACGGCCCACTATGTTGGCATCGGCGCCCATCTGCACAGCCGCATAGGTGGCGGAGGGCAGCAGAGAGACCACGCGCTGCGCAGAGAGAGGCAGAGCGAAGGCCAACAGAAGCAGAATGAGGCACACTTGAATTTTACGGCACATGAGATTGCGGAAAACTAAAAGCCCCGCCCTCGATGGCTGAGCGCACATGAGAGGACGGGGCATATGGTGAAATATGATTTCTAAAAACGTCTGACGAGAATCGCCATTATGCGTCGATGTTAGCGAAAGTGGCGTTCTCCTCAATGAACTGGCGACGCGGCTCGACATCCTCGCCCATGAGGACGGAGAAGATGCGGTCAGCCTCGATAGCGTCCTCGATGTGCACCTTGCGGAGCGTACGCTTCTCGGGGTTCATTGTCGTGTCGAACAGCTGCTCGGGGTTCATCTCACCCAGACCTTTGTAACGCTGGACGTGGACTGAGTTGTCCGCGCCGCCCTCGGCACCGCCCTTGCCATACTTCTCGATGAAGCTGAGTCGCTGATCCTCAGTCCAGCAATACTCCTCGATCTTGCCCTTCTTGCAGAGATAAAGGGGTGGCGTGGCGATGTAGACGTGACCACCATCAATAAGCTCGCGCATATAGCGGAAGAAGAAAGTCAGGATGAGGGTGGCGATATGGCTGCCATCGACATCGGCATCGGTCATGATGATGACCTTGTGATAGCGGAGCTTGGTGATGTTGAGAGCCTTAGAGTCGTCCTCAGTACCGACAGAGACACCAAGAGCCGTGTAGATGTTCTTAATCTCCTCGCTCTCGAACGCCTTGTGCCACATGGCCTTCTCGACATTGAGAATCTTACCGCGGAGAGGGAGGATGGCCTGATAGTGACGGTTGCGGCCCTGCTTGGCCGAGCCGCCTGCCGAGTCACCCTCGACCAGGAAGAGCTCACACTCCACAGGATCCTTGCCGGAGCAGTCAGCCAATTTGCCAGGCAGACCGAAGCCGTGCATCGCTCCCTTGCGCTGAACGGTCTCACGAGCCTTACGAGCCTCGACGCGCGCTGTGGCGGCAAGGATAATCTTGTCAATGATGAGCTTGGCCTCCTTTGGATGCTCCTCAAGGAAATTCTCCATGGCCTCGGAGACGGCATCGGCAACGGCCTTGTCAGCCTCGCTGTTGCCGAGCTTGGTCTTGGTCTGGCCCTCGAACTGAGGCTCCATGACTTTGACAGAGATGACGGCAGTGAGACCCTCGCGGAAGTCCTCTCGGTCAATCTCGAACTTCAGCTTGTCGAACATCTTGTTCTGCTCGCCCCAGGCCTTAAGCGTACGGGTCAGGCCGCGGCGGAAGCCGTTGAGGTGCGTGCCGCCCTCGATAGTGTCAATGTTATTGACGAAGCTGAAAATCTTCTCGGAGTATGAGTTGTTGTAGAGGAGAGCCACGTCGACAGGGATTGCGCCCTTGTCATTGCTTATGCAGATGGGGGTCGGGATGAGTCGCTCGTTCGAGCCATTGATGTACTCTACGAACTCCTCAAGACCCTTCTCAGAGTAGAAGGACTCCTTCTTGGGCTCCTGGGCATTGCCCTCCTCATCCACAGAGCGGCGGTCCTCAAGCGTTATGCGGATGCCCTTGTTGAGGTAGGCGAGCTGGCGGAGTCGCTTGGCGAGGATGGCGTAGTGGTAGAGAGTGGTGGTGAAGATGGTACCATCGGGATGGAAATGCACCCTTGTTCCAGTGGAATCGGCGGGACCGACCTCGGTGACAGGGCCGAGGGGCTTGCCCTTGGAGTACTCCTGACGGTAGGTCTTGCCACCTCGGCGCACCTCGACATCCATGTGGTCAGAAAGCGCGTTGACGCAAGAGACGCCGACGCCATGGAGACCGCCGGACACCTTATATGAGTTCTTGTCGAACTTGCCGCCGGCGTGGAGGACAGTCATGACGACCTCGAGGGCTGAGCGGTGCTCCTTCTCGTGCATGTCAACAGGGATGCCGCGTCCGTTGTCCTGGACAGTGATGGACTGATCCTCATTGATGGCTACCTCGATGTGCGTACAATAGCCGGCCATAGCCTCATCAATGGAGTTATCGACAACCTCATAGACAAGATGATGGAGACCGCGTTCACCGATATCGCCAATGTACATTGAGGGGCGCTTACGGACGGCCTCCAGACCTTCGAGGACGGTTATGCTACTGGCGTCGTAGCCGCCGTTCTTATTTTCTTCGCTCATATATGTCTCTTTGCAGCGGACGTTGAGGAGGCCCACGAATGCGCACACCTATGCCGCTAAAAATGTTTTCAATTAGCCTACAAATATAGTGAGAATTTTCGGCAAATGGGCAAAGTGTCGGCTTTTTTAGATTATGGGGCGTTGGCCATACACCAATTCAAAGTTCGCCTGCCCGTCAAAGTTTCCACACGCCAGTGTCATTTGCCAATAAGAAGAGATTTGATTGATAGGCACAAATGAAGCCGTGGAAACGGCTGTTAGACTTACCATATAAGGCAAAAGAGCCGTCCCTGCTGCAAAAATGCGGGGCGGCTCAAGGTTATTGGCTGAATGTTCTTTCAGTAGGATAGAACAGGCCTGGAGACAATCAGTAGACGAACAGCCTGAAGTCACTCACGCTGCCAGGCGCTCCATTCTCCATTCGCGGCAGATACTCAATAGCTGAGACAGACTGCGCCTCACCCAAATCAATGACAATGAGGTGCGGAGCGGCTGAGCCTGCCTCCGATTGCCAATAGGTGCTCTCCTGAAGGTCGAAAGCCTTGTCGAGAGTGTGGTTGCCGTTCTCACTGTCGGCATAACGGGCCACCCAGTTGGCTCGCGGCAGTCGGTTACCATCGGCATCTCGGAGATAAATCTCAGCCACGGCCATTTGCTTGGCGTCGGAGTGGGCGGAGAGGCACTCAATGGCGACGTAGCGACCCTTGGCGGGGCTTGCGAGAGCGAGAGTCTGCCATCCGTTGCCCGGGGCGAAAGAGGATTGCAGGGCGGGCGTCGCCGAGTTGAGGTCGGGGCGGTCGCCGGGTGCGTTGTGCTTAGAGCTCTTCTCAAGGTTCAACTTGTCGAGCTCGGGATGATTTTGCGCAAAGGCAGTCGGCAGGGACTCGCCCTTAGGGCCAACGACATCGAGGACTATTACCTCATTCTTGCCCTTGCGCAGCCAACAGCCCGGCAAATAGAGCGTCTGCTGCGGGCCGATGCTCCAGAAGCGTCCGAGGGCGTGGCCATTGACGTAGACCTGCCCCTTGCCGAAGGCCTCCATGTTGAGGAACGTGTCACCCACCTTTTTGAGGTTGAACGTGGCGCGATAGTATCCGGCGCGCGTCGTCAGTCGGAGTGAGGCGCGCGCCACTTGGTTGAAGGCCTCCTTGGCCTGCTCGGGGCTGTCTGGCAGAGAGAGGCACGTCCACTGGCGCGGTGTTATGGTGATGTCGCAATCGCCAGATGAGGTCGAGACTGAGACGTCGCCAATGATCCCCTTGAAATCTTTAATAGCCCTGCCGAAATTGATGCGTCCCATACCCTCGACAACCATCGTGAGGCGTGAGCCGTCATGGATAGACAACAGGGACAAGGACTTCTCGTTGCGCGTGCGATCAATCTTGCCAGCGTATTTGCCATCGACATAGACAATGGCGAAGTCGTGGACATCAGCAGTGAGCGTGGCGTCGCCACTGACACCCGAGATGTGAGTCTCATAAATCATCGAGCCCCAGCCCATGTCCATATCCTCAAAAGTGAGTGGAGACGAGTTGTCGGCCACGCTATCCACGCCAGCGCCAAGCTGCCTGTAGTCAGAGAATTCAAACTCAGGGATGGAAATGAATGGCATGGGCGACTTGGGGACTGACGGGAGAGGCTGACCACCATTGTATTTGAGCATCGTCTCACGCAGAGTGAAGAACTTGGATGTGGGCTGGCCTTGCTCATTTATTGGGGCATCGTAGTCATAGCTCGTCACGTCGGGTTGGAAGCCAGGCGAATTGGCACCCGCCCAATGGCCGAAGCTTGTGCCGCCGTGGGTCATATAGAGGGAGAAACTGACTCCCCTGTTGAGCATGGTGTCTATGCCAGCCACCATGTCATCGGCAGGGCGTGTCTCGTGGCGTGCGCCCCACTTGTCAAACCATCCGCTCCAGAACTCACTGCACATTTGCGGCGAGGAGGGGCGGATCTCGGAGAGTGGGCGGAACTCACGCTCCACGTCTGCACCCGTTCCGAAATTCATGGTCCAGATGAGGTCATCGAGACCATTCTTGGTGAAATTGCTGGACCAATCGCATTGGAAGAGAGCGACATCGGAGAAACCCGAGTTTCTGACAATGTCACGTATGGCAGAGACGTAGGCCTTATTCTCACCGTAAGAGCCGTACTCGTTCTCGACCTGCACCATGATGATGGGCCCACCCTTCTGAATGGTCAGGCCAGCCAATTGCTCACCTACTTTCTGCTCAAACAGCTTGACTCGCTCGAGGAAATAAGGGTCGTCCTCACGGAGTCTTATGTCCTTCTTTTTGAGAAGCCACCAAGGCAGGCCGCCCATCTCCCACTCGGCGCAGACGTAAGGGCCCGGGCGGACAATGACATACATGCCATTCTTCTGGCAGAGGCGGCAGAACTCGGCCACGTCATTATTGCCGGAGAAGTCATAGACACCCTCCTGCTGCTCGTGAATATTCCAAAAGACATAGAGGCAGATGGTGTTCATGCCCAAGGCCTTGCACATCTTAATCCGGTGTTCCCAATAAGGCCGTGGGATGCGCGGGTAGTGGAGTTCGGCGGCCTTGACCACAAAGGGCTTGCCGTTGAGTTCGAAAGTCTTGTCGGCAGCGACAAAGGAGCCAGCCTTATGGCTCTGCGCCTGAGACGGAAAGCCTAAGGCGAGCATAAGAGCCGCGGCCGGTATAATTAACTTATTCATAGAGTCGGTTAAACAGAAAATCAGTTAGTTGACAGAGACGAAAGTCGAGATTGACCTCGGAGTGAGGGCGAAAGACCCGTCAGTCTGTCCGACGGGTGCGATGCTCTCAGCCGATATGTCACTCGTACGATAGACGCGCCACTTGAGGTTCTCTCTGCCTGCCACATTTATGTTGACATTTCGCGTCTCCTCGGAATAATTGATGGCCACAGCCACCCACTTGCCGTCCTTATTCCTGTAAGCTGAGACCATAACACCATAGGGCTCATAGTCGCCACCCTCAACCACACCGCCGTCCGCCGAGCGTGCCTCTACGTCATAGCGCACAGCGCCGGGACGGACAAAGAGAGAGTAGTTGCCAAGCGACCAGAGAAGCTTAGAATCGACGGCCGAGCCGCTTTGCCAACCATCATTGCTATAGATGCGGATGAGACCGTCGCGGTAGTCGCCACCGACGGCTCGCCACCAGCTCCAACTGGCTGCATTGGCAAAGACAAGGTCGCAATGAATGACACGCGCCACATAGAGCGCCGTGCGCATGGAGTAGTCAAAGTGCTGACCGCCGCCAATCTCCTCATCATTGCCCATGATGCATATCTCCGTCTGCCAGAAATCGACACCAGCCTCGCGGACTGCGTCACGCAGCCTCTTGCGAATCTCGGGCATCTGATCAACAGGCGTATTGGTCCAGTAAGAGTGTCCGGCGATGACTTGTTCCATCTGAGGCACATTGCCGACATAAGTGTCAGTGCTGTCAGGCGAGAAGAAAGCCTTAATCTCATTGCCACGCTGCCAGTCGGCCACATGAGTGCCGAGCAAACAGCGGTAGTCGGAGCTCTCATTGATGAGGATACGCGTATTGCGCAACTTACAATCCGCCTTGAGAGCCTTGCCAAGCTCTCGCGCCACGTGAGCCACCTCACGGTTGGTCGCAGGCGAGCCCTCCTGCTTGGGCCCCACCCAGTTCCAATGCCCGTCACTCTCATTGAGCGGGCAGATGAGGTCGATGCGCACCCCGTCATGCTCCTCGATGCCACGGACAGCCTTGGCCAAATATTGCGCAAAGTCGTCATAGCAATCGGGACGGAGATTAATGGTCCCGCCACGACCTGTGTTAGTGGCCAACCCGTTGACAGTAAACTGGACTGGGGCTGAGTTGCAAAAAGCGAGCAGAGTGGGCACGCCGCGCTCCTTGGCGAGACGGAGAAAACGGCGCTGCGCCATTTGTCGAGACCAATCCCACGTGCCATCAGGGCGGAGGAGACACTCAGTGCGAGTCAGCGGATTAATCTGAGCGCTGTCGCCCTGCTCCGCACTGCCCGCACCAAGGTTGAAACGCCAGATGGAGAGGCCTATGCCCTTGGGCTTGCCAGCCTCGTCAAACTCCGAGCTGAAAAGCCAATCGGCAATCTGCTGTTGCTGAGCGTCGGGCCAATTGCCAATAAACTGCATGCTCCAGGCGTCACTTGCGCCGAAGTGGAGTACCGTCTGCCGTGGTTTGGAGGGCTGAATGGTGTAAGACGCGGTCTGAGCCTTGGCGGCAGAAGAGCATGCCGCGAGAGCGAGAGACGCGAAGAGCGCCCTCCGCATGTTGTGAAGAAAAAGCTCAATGTTAATCATGGGGATGGAAGATTTTTAGGGTAGGTGTGATTATAGATAGAGTTTTACTTGATAATCAGACGTTTGCCACCCGAGACATAGAGTCCGGGAGCAAGTCCTGCCAAAGACTCACCGCCATGGCGCACAAGGCGGCCATCGAGAGAGAATACATCATGGGAGCCGCTCACGTCGTCATCGGCATTAATGTCTGAGATGGCAGTAGAGCCGCCAAGGTCAATGACGAACGTGTTGACACTGCGCTTTTTGAGGACAATGCGGCCACCAAGCGCATAAGTTCCGCTGTCATGCTTAAGGTTGTTGGACTCATCGGTCGTATAACGGGTAATCTTGGCAGATGAGACGCCATCGATGTTAAGTTTGACGCCGAGAGACGAGTCCGACATATTGACATAGACCGCCACAATGCGTTTGCCATCGGGCGAGACATAGGCAGAGCCGAGAAGCCTGTTGAGGCTCTCAGTCTGGTCTGTCGCATGCTGGATGCGGATGTAGCCAGGGCGGATGAAACGGCAGAAATTGCCGAGAACCCAGAGGTTAGGGCTGTCAAACACCGAGCCGCCCATGGATATGTCGCCATAGCTCTCGCCACCTGTAGAGCCTAAGCCGGAGTCGCCCGAGGCCAAGAGGCGGATGAGGTAGAAGCGGTTCTTCTGGCTATACATCTCCTGAGCGAAAGTGGTCCAGTAGCTCCAGGACACAGCATTGGCAAAAGTGAGGTCGCAGTGGATGAGCTTGGCCATGTAGAGGGCTATGTCCCAATAAGAGGCGGCATCATAGGAGGCTGGGAATCCGGCATCGGAAGAGGGGGCAGCGTCAAGCATGCTCCATTCCGTCTGAAAAACATCCAGCCCATATTGCTGAGCTGCGTTGTGGACATTCGTCCTGACATTCTCAAGATCCGAATTTGTGCCAAAAGTCCAATAGCTGTGGCCAGCCACCGCCTTGCGGAGATTAGCGAGGTCACCGACATAGGTGTCAGAGTTTGCCGAGTTGAAAAACGCGTCAATCTGATTATCGGCCCTCTTCTCACCGCTATTGGTGTAGAGCGCCTTGAATTGGCAAGCCTCAGGGATGAGAATTTTGGTGTTGAGGCCGAGGTTGGATATTTGCGTATCGAGTTGGCGCACCAGCTTGGCTATGCAATCATTGGTCATGGGCGTGCCCTCCTGCCCGCTCGTCCAGTCATATTGCGGCTCGTTGAGAGGGCTGATGAGTGAGATGGTGTAGCCGTCATTAGTGAAATGGTCAGCCACGGTGGCGAGGTAGTTGGCGAAGGCCTCATACTTGTCATCGCAGAGGTTAGAGCCGGACACACCCGAATTGGCGCAAGCCTTGCCATTTTTAGTGAAATAGACAGGCGCCGAGTTGGCGAAAAGGACAAAATGGTCAACGCCATAACTTTTTGCAGCCTCCATGAAAAAACGCTGACCAGGGCAACGGCTCCAGTCATACGAGCCATCGGCAGAAGTCAGGTAAGAGGAGGCGCGGCGAGTGACATCATCAATGCCGCTATCGGAGCCTTGCTCGGCACTGCCGCCACCCAGATTGACACGCCAAGCTGAGAGACCTATGCCAAGAGGATTGCCATCCGAGTCAAAATCCTTACTAAAGAGCCACTTGGCAGCCTTATCTTTTTCTGCCGTGGGAAAATACTTGCCGACAAACTCTGCGGTCCAGCAGTCACTCGCTCCAAAATCCTCAATGGTCTGATATTTAACCGAGGGCGACATGGTGACAGTATATGTGGATTGACCAGAACATGGGGCGGCAAGAGAGGCAAGAAGAGAGAACAGTCCCGCCGATGCGGCGAGACAGCCTGATATGTTGATTTTCATCATTGTCATTGTTGATTAAGGTTGTTGGGAAACGAAAGGCGCAATGTTTTTTGGAATGAAAAAGGCGGGTGCCCTGCGAAGGTTAGTTAATCTCACATTTCCTCCGGGTGCACCCGCCATTCTCTTATCTAAAACAAACGGAACCTATCAATATCCGGGGTTCTGAGCGATGGTGCCATTGGACATGGTGATCTCAGAGTTGGGGATTGGGAAAAGCTCGTCGCGGCCCTCCTTGAAATAATAACCCTTGTTTTGGGACTCCTTGTCGTTGGACAGCTCATAGGAGTCTGTGCTGGTCTGGGTGTTGTAGATGACGAACGAGCCGTTGGGACCCATGATGTTCTGGATGGCCAACTTGCCGTTGTCATCCTTCCAGCGACGGAGGTCATAGAGACGGTTGTCCTCAAGCGCGAGCTCAAGTCGGCGCTCCTTGCGGATGGCGTCACGCAACTCAGTGCCGGAGACCACGACATCAGAGAGCTCGACACGTGCGCGGACCTGGTTGAGAGCGTCACGCGCCTCGGAGTCATTGCCCAGAGCGTTCTCGACCTCGGCGTACATCAGGAGGATGTCAGCATAACGGAGGACTCGGTAGTTGAGCGGGATGTGGGGAGCATCATAGGTAGAGGGGCGCTTGGCCATAGGGATGTAGAGCTTCATGTTGCAGCGCGCGCTCTTGTGCTTACTGGGCGAGATGACATAAGGATTATCCTCAGTCCAAGTGTCATCACCCGGCACATTGGTCTGCCCATCCTTAAGAATGGTGTAGCGGAGGCGGATGTCATCGCCAGCCTCATTGAAAGCCTTCTCAAGGTTGCTGGTGGGGAGACCCCAGCTCCAGCCCGAATCGTCACGCGAGCCGACCACGACAGAGATGCGCTCGCCAAGATTGTAGGTCATGTTGTCGGAAGTCTGGAACTCAAAGAGACTCTCGTCACTGTTGTTGTGGTCAATGCTCCAGACGTCGCCGAAATTGTCAAGGAGCTTATACTCCTTGCTGTCAATGACCGCCTTGAGCTGCTCCTCGGCCTCGGCATATTTCTCCTGATAGAGATAGACCTTGGCGAGAAGGCCCTGAGCCGCGCCCTTGGTCACGCGGCCGAGGTCGGCAGAAGCCTGCTCACTGCGGAGCTGGAGGTCAGGAATGGCGTCGAGAAGGTCATTCTCAATCTGCTCAT
The DNA here is from genome assembly GCA_963658925.1 of bacterium. Taxonomy (GTDB): domain Bacteria; phylum Bacteroidota; class Bacteroidia; order Bacteroidales; family Marinilabiliaceae; genus W3P20-009. The sequence continues at coordinate 31,192 of CAVKRQ010000008.1, read as the reverse complement.
AACATTCGGAGAGAGAGGAGCGCGTGATGCCGTCAACCTCGCTCGGGAGCATGAGTCCCATGACCATTGGCACGCCGCCGAAATTCTTGACGAGGTCGAAGTACTCGAAAGCGCGGATGAACTTAGCCTCGGCAATGTAACGTTTCTGAAGATTCTCATCGACAAACGTGGCGGAGGGTATCTTCTGGATGGCTATGTTGCACTGGAGGATGCCCTTATAGCGATATTGCCAGAAGTTTTGGCAGCAGTTGCCGGCATTGACCGTGTTGCCGGTGTAGTGCGCCACATCGCGGTATTCACCGGGATCCTGCGTCGTGTTACCCATCCACTCGTCATCGGTGCACATGTCACCGCAGACGTAGAACTTATAGATTTGCCACCAGTCATCATAGGCGAGACTTTGGTAGCAGCCGGTGAGCTGCTTCTCGCACTGAGACTCGTTGACGAAATAGTTGTCCATGCCCTGCGAGCCGCGGAGGGGCTCGTCGAGGAAGTCGGAGCAAGAGGCGAGAGCGAGGCACGCCAGGCCGGCAAGGATATATCGTTTCATAGAGATTACGGATTAATTAGAAATTGAGATTGAGACCGATGAGGAAGGTGCGGGGGTTGGGGTAACCAGTGCCGTCGATGCCAGCCTCGGTTACGCTGGAGCCCATGCTGGCCTGCTCAGGATCCTCACCTGAATAGCTCGTGATGGTGAAGAGGTTCTGCGCCGAGAAAGAGATACGGGCCTTCAGTTTGTCATTGAAGATGCTCTGCGGCAAGGTGTAGCCGACCTGCATGAGTTTGCAGCGGAAGTAAGAGCCGTCCTCAACAAAGGCTGAGCTCGGACGCTTGAAGTTCATGTTAGAGTCGTTGACCGAGAGACGGGGGATAGTGTAGCTCGTGCCCTCGCCATGCCAAGCCTTCTCAAGAGTTCCGGCGTAGACATTCTGTCCATTGACGCCACTGTAGCGGCCGAAATTCTGGTTGAAGATGTCGTTGCCCACGGTGCCGTAGAAATTGGCAGTGAAGTCGATGCCTTTCCACTCAAGGCCGAGGTTGAGACCAATCATGAGGTCGGGATAAGGATCACCGATATAGGTCTTATCCTTCTCGTCGATAGTGCCATCGTGGTTGAGGTCGGCATATCGGATGTCACCGACCTTGGCGTTAGGCTGCATGGCGTTGCCGAACTCGTCGGTGTAACTGGTTAGCTCAGTCTCATTCTGGAAGAGGCCGTTTGCAACATAGCCGTAGAACTGGCTGAGTCGTCGTCCCTCCTCGTTGCGGATGATATAGTCGCCATTGAAGCTGCCGGTGTAGAGGTAGTCGCCATTGAGCTTGATGGCCTTGTTGCGCGTCTGGCTGAGGTTGAGACCCACATTGTAGTGGATTTCGCCTGCCACGTCGCTCCAGTTGATGCCGAGCTCCCAGCCCTTAGCCTCCATCTTGCCAATATTCTCCCACATCTGGCCGTTCCACATGGGGTAGCCGAGGATAAGGAGGTTGTCCTTCTTCATGAGCATGTCATGGCTCGTCTTCTGATAGTAGTCGGCAGTGACCTTGAGTCGGTTGTCGAGGAGGGCGAGGTCGAGACCTACGTTCCAGTCCTCAACAGTCTCCCACTGCACCTTGCTGTTGCCAATGGAGCCGACAGTGGAGCCGGTGACGCGCTCGCCGTTGAAGACATAGTCAGTGTTGGCGATAGAGCTCTCGTAGGCCGAGTTGTCAATATTCTGATTACCCACGCGGCCCCAGCCTGCGCGGACCTTGATGTCCTGGAAGATATTCTGACCCTGCATGAACTCCTCGCCGGTGAGACGCCAAGCGGCAGAGACAGCAGGGAAGGTGGCGTACTTATTGCCAGAGGGGAACTTGGAGCTGCCATCCACGCGGACGGAGGCTGTGAGGTAGTAACGCTCGTCATAGTTATACATGACGCGGGCGAGGTAGGAGATGAGGCTTGAGTAAGTGTCAGAGCCGTAGGCCTTCATGTTGTTGGTGCCGGCGCTGGGGTAGCGGAGCGTCTCGTCGTTAGAAGGGATGTCCTCGGCATAGGCGCTTGCCCAGTAGTCCTGGAAACGCTCCATGGTGAAACCGCCCATGAGGTTGAGGTTGTGCCTCTCGTCGAAAGTGCGCATCCACGTGATGGTGTTCGTCCAGTTCCAGTCGGCCCAGTTCTCCATCTTACGTGTCACATTGTTATTGGCGTTTTGCTCAAGGTTGTCAATCTTGAAGTCGACGTTATAAGTGTCAGTAACACGGAAGCGGGCGTTGAGGCCGAACTGCGAGCGGACAGAGAGACCCTCGATGGGCGAGATGCTGACAAATGGGGTAGCGAGGACGCCATACTCGAAAGCGCCATCATCCATGCGGGCGACACTCGCCACGGGGTTCCACTCCTGGTTGTTATGCGAGCGGGCGTAGTTGGAGTAGACATTGCTGGTCCACTCGCTCTCGTCGCGCATGACGGGCGTGGTGGGGTCCATGGCCATGATGGAGCCCATGAGGCTCGGGGTGTTGTCCCACTGCTCATATTTTGGGGTGAGGTCTATGCCGGCCTTGACCACCTTGTTGAAAGTCCACTCGTTAGAGAAACGGGCGGTGAACTTCTGCCAGACGCCGTAGTCATATTGCGAGTTCTGACGATAGTAGCCGATGGATGCCGAATAGACGTGACGGTCATTGCCACCCGAGAAGCTGAAGTTGTAGTTCTGCTGGAGGGCTACGTCATTGATGACCTCGTCCCACCAGTCAGTACCCTCCTCGTCGGTTATGCCATCCTTGCCATTCCAGACGGGAGTGGCGCCATCATTGGTATAACGGGTCTTAAAGACCTGCTCATACTCAGAGGCCTTAGCCATCTCGGGCTTATGGAGAGTCTGAAATCCCACAGTAGCGGAGAGAGAGAACTTAGTCTTGCCTTGCGCGCCGCGCTTGGTGGTGACAAGAATGACACCATTGGAGCCGCGTGTGCCGTAGATTGCCGAGGCGGAGGCGTCTTTGAGCACCTGCATGCTCTCGATGTCGTTCTGGTTGAGGAAGTTGATGTTAGTGCCGACCGGCATGCCGTCAACGACATAGAGAGGGTCGGATCCATTGACCGTAGTGACGCCTCGGACAATGACACGGGGGCTTGCGCCAGGCGAGCCGGCCGAGCTGACCTGCACACCATTGACTTGACCCTGAAGGGCGTTCATGACATTACCCGTCGAAATCTTCTCAAGAGCCTCGCCCTTGAGAGCCGAGATGGAGCTGGTGAGGTCGCCCTTACGGACAGTACCGTAGCCGATGACCACAACCTCGTCAAGATCAGACGCCTCGTCGGCCAGGGTGGCATTGATGGTGTTCTGCCCACCAACGAGAACCTCCTGATCAGTCATGCCGATGAAAGAGAACACGAGGGTGGAGTTGGCGTCGGCCTCGATGGAGTAGTTGCCGTCAGAGTCAGCCACGGTGCCGACAGTCGTGCCCTTAACCATGACCGTCGCGCCCGGGATAGGCTGATTGTTGGAGTCGACAATCTTGCCGACAATCCTTGTGCTCTGCGCCATGGCCAAGAGAGATAGGCATGCCGCAAAAGCTGTCGTTATGATGCGTTTCATTTCGAATTGCCTGTTAAGTTATTACTCGGATACGGGGATAATCCTGGAGCGCAAGAGCGCATAGTCGAACTCAAAGAGATAGGTGCCAGAGACGGAGACCTCGACCTCCTTCATGTTGTCACCACCATTGAGGACATTGGCCTCATTCTCATCAGAATTGTCGAAGCGCCAGAAAGGCTCGGGCCACCATGCCCACCAGTGAGTCTGGGTGATTGTGAAGGATATCTTGTCGCCCTTGGTGAGCTGCATCTCGCGATAGAGGCGGTAGGGGTTTGACTTATCCTGATTGAGAATGAAGGCGTCATTATTCTGATTGGTGGTCCAAGAAGGGGTGTTGGGGAGGCCTGAACCCGCAAGGCATATCTGCTGAGGCTGGTTGCCGCTGCCGTCACCGAAGTCAACCGTCGTGGAGCCGTCAAGTGTGAGGGCGGTGGTCTCGGGAGTCCAATCGGTCACAGAGTACTCGCCTGAGATGGCATCGAACTTAATCTCGTAATAGCCTACCTTGTCAAGCACAATCTCCTGAGCGACAGAGGGGTCGGTGGTGAGGAGACCCGTAGACTCATCAATGCCGAAGCAGATGGGGTTGAAGTCGGTCTTCTGGGGGATGAAGCGTACGCCAGTGCCAGCCTTTTGGCAATAGTAGTGGGCGGTGTACTGATACTCACCAGTGTGCTCAATGAGCATTGGCACGCCATAGAGGTCGGAAGTGAGCTGAGCGGCGTCAGACACGTCGGCGAGATACATCTTGGCGAAGTCGGGAAGCTCGGAGACAGAGACGACGCTCTCGACCTCAGTCACATTGCCTTTAGCGTCATAGACCTTGAGGACGAGCTTATACTCAGCCTCAGTCTCCGGCAGGGCGTAAACCTTGGTGAACTTATACTCCTTGCCATTTATTTCGACAGACTCGTCAATGTCGAGGTCGGGGATGGAGATTTCAAGCTTGGCGAGCTGCTTATTGTCCGTCACAGTGGCATTGAGCGTCAAGTTAGGGTTCTGCGTGAGCACGGTGAGCGTAGCTGAAGGCGCGGAGGCGAACTTAGGGTCGGTCTCGTCGCCATCGCCCTTGATGGTTATGACCTTCTCGGCCGTGTTGCCAAGCACATCGACCACAGTGATGGTGAGCGGGAACTCGTCATTGTCGGTCCAATCCTCACTGCATGAGTAAGAGTAGTTGAGGTCGTAGGCCTTATAGAGAGTGTCAGCGTGGATGGTGAGGAGGTCTATCGTCTTGTCGAGATGCATGGCCTCATTGCGGAGCGAGATGGTGGCAATGCCGTCCTCGTCCTTGATGAGACCCTTGATAGAGAACTTGGATCCGGGCTCGGCGGAGAGAGTGGACTCGGCCTCGATGGTCGGGACCTGATTATCCACCGCGCTGAACCCGTTTTCGTCGTCGTCGCAAGCCGTGAAAGCGGCCGCGCCTGTCATTGTGGCGAGCGCCACAGTGAGCCATGAGCGATATAAAGGTTTCATATCCGTAATTGGTTAGTTGTTTTATGTTTCATGGGGCTGATAACATTTTGTACTTTTTATCAGCACATGGCAAAATTGCGCGTTTGTTATGATTTGTTAGGGATACAAAACAATCTAAGGGGCGTAACAAATCGTTCAACGCACTATCTATATCCCCCTAAAGAGCTAAAAACTATTATATTTGCCAACGTTCACACAAAAAAGCGGAATAGTGAAAAAAATCTCTCACGAAACCTTTGGTAACATAACCGCGGCAATAATCGTCACCCTTGCCGTTGCTCTTTTGTCCACCACAGGAGCCACGGCGCAGCCTTTCAGCGTCATGCCACTGAGCATGGACGACGGCCTGTCATGCAACTACGTGGTGGACATAGAGCAGGATCATGACGGATACCTTTGGTTTGCCACAGACGAGGGGTTGAACCGCTTTGACGGGGCTCAGTTCCACACCTATTATAAAGGTATGAACGGGATGCCGAGCAGTGAGTTGAACTGCCTGCTGTCTGACACGCGCGACAACGCCATGTGGATTGGCACAAAGAACGACGGCTTGGTCAGATTGGACTTGACAACAGAGACATCGCAGACATATCGCCACGACCCCGACTCGCCAAGCAGCATAGCCACCAATGACATAACGCACCTGAGTCATGCGGCCGATGGCGGCATTTGGGTGACAACATATTGGCGCGGACTGGAACACTTGGATGCGCAGACCGGCGTCTTCACTCACACGGACACGGCCACCATTGCCGGTTTGCCGGACAATCAGATGTGGTGCGCGGCGGACCTTGGCAGCAACTTCGTCCTGGTGGGGCATGTGCGCTCGGGGCTAAGCACGATAGACACACAATCGCACACGGCTCGGAATTTCAGACATTCAGAGGGCGACAAGCGCAGCATAGCCGGTGACGAGGTCAACTGCATATACCGCGACAAGAACGGATTAGTGTGGGTAGGGACAGACCACGGGCTCGACCTTTTTGACGTTGCGCAAGGGCGTTTCACACACATATGTGCCAACCAGATAGGCGACAGCCGCATATATGACATCCGACAGTTGAGCGACGGGCGCATAGCCATAGCCACAGAGTTGTATGGCATAGCCATCCTGTCGCCCCACAGCCTCATCATGGACCACGGAGCGGACAGGCGTTGCACATTACTGGGGATAGGCGAAACAGGCAGAAGCCTGACGGGCAACAGCGCGCGCACCATCGAGGAAGACAAATTTGGCAACGTGTGGGCGGGTCTCTATGGCGGAGGAGTCAATTGCCTGACATCCACCACCCCACCCTTCACATCCTCTTACAACATGGGCGCGGGGGCGTCGCCCCACCTGCCACAGATGTCGGCCATGTGCGTGGTCATAGCCAACGACAGCACCATCTGGACAGGGACAGACGGCGGAGGCATAATGGCCTATGACACATCGTTGCGACCACAGAGAACCTACCCCACCGAGGTTGGCACAAACATCCACGCCGCATATAAAGACAGCCGCGGCCGAATATGGCTCGGATCATTCACACATGGGGCGCACGTGATGCAAACAATGGGAGGCGCGCCACATTTCAGGCCAGTTGGTGAAAGCACGGAGGACGTGCGCTGCTTCGTGGAGAGTGGTAACGGCAATATGCTGATTGGCACGAGCCACGGCATCTATGAGGTCGACATGGAGACTTATGCCGTAACACGCCACCTGCATGTGGGCAACGACCTGGTGCGCAGCATGGCGTTCGACCGCACGGGGCGGCTGTGGGTAGGCTACTTCGGTTTTGGCATAGACATCATGAGACCCGACCTGAGCGGCGTAGTCAAACAATTCAGAAGCGACATAGAGGGAGCGACATTGCCGTCCAACAGCATCAACCACATCATTTGCGACAAAAAAGGCGACATATGGGCCGCGACAAACGAGGGGGCCCTGCATTTCGACCTGAGCCGTGATGGCGAGATGAGCTATGACGCCATTAGCAGCGAATTGGCCAACAAACACATACGTGCCATAGCGGAAGATGGAGATGGGAACATATGGCTATCCACCAACCGCGGGATAAGCGTCATCAGACAGGACAAGGCGGTGCTAAACTTCGACCACCGGTGCGGCATCATAACAGCCAACTTCAACGATGGCGCCGTGGCATTCACATCGGGAGGCGACATCATAATGGGCTCGGCCCGCGGACTGTGCCGTTTCTCGCCCAAGCGCGTGCTCGCCACAAACATAGCCCCCGCGCCGCACATGACGTCGCTGAACATAATGCGCAACTTCGATGAGCCAGACAGCACCATCAACCTCACCAACAGAGACGAGGTGACACTCGACTATGGGCATAACACGTTCACAGTCAACTTCGCGACACAAGACTACGCCACAAACCCGTACGTTGAGTATTGTTACACCATTGGCGGGCTGCAAAGTGAATACGCCATTGCGGAAAAAGGCTCGGTCACCCTGCGCAACCTCGCGCCCGGGGAATATCATCTGACAGTCCACAGCCGAAGGTGCAACCAGCCATGGAACGACGACGCAGCCACACTGAAGATTAGAATAGCCCCGCCAATGTGGCTCTCATGGTGGGCCAAGACCCTCTATGCCATAATGATACTGACCATAGCCGCACTCGTCATGCGGGCATGGAGGCTGCGCCTGCGACTGAAATACCAGATTCAGGCCGAGCAAGATGACCACCAGCGCAAAGAGAGGCTGAACGAGGAGCGTTTGCGCTTCTTCACCAACATAACCCACGAGCTGCGCACCCCGCTGACCCTCATCATCGGCCCGCTTGAGGACCTCAGTCACGAGAAAGGCATCCCCGAGGTCATGCGACACAAATTGGCCATAATACACCAGAGCGCGCGCCGATTGGCCGACCTGATTAACCAGACCCTCGAATTCAGAAAGACGGAGACCAACAACCGCCAACTGAAAGTGAAGAAAGCCAACATTGTAGACTCCATCCGCGAAGTGAGCCTCAAATATGAGGAGTTGTCTCAGAAGGCCGACGTGACATTCCGTTTCGTCGCCCCGGAACCAGACATAACAATGTATTTCGACCCCGAGGTGATCAGAATTTGCGCTGACAATATAATATCTAACGCCATCAAATATACCGACCGCGGCAGCATAGACATTTGCGTACAGCGGCGCATGGAGGAGGGACGGCGACTGGTGGAGATTGCCATAAGCGACACAGGGTGCGGAATCTCGTCCAAGGCGCTACCTCACATCTTCGACCGATATTACCAGGAGCGTGGTGCGCATCAGGCTTCCGGCACAGGCATAGGCCTCGCGCTGACAAAGAACCTCATAGACCTTCATCACGGGACGATATCAGTCAAGAGCAAACAGGGCGAGGGAACAACCTTCATCATAACCATGAGCGAGGACGAGATCTACCCCGACGCCTTGCACGCCACGCAAGAGGAAGTGACGCAGGCAGATGGCGACACCGAGAATGGTGAAGAGAGAGAGGAGACGAGCGAGAAGAGGAAGAGCGGTGACCGCCTGACACTCCTCGCAGTGGAGGACAATAAAGACATCCTTGACTACATCCGCACATCATTTGCCGACGAGTATGAAGTCCTGACGGCCACCAACGGCAACGAGGGCCTCGCCACGGCATTGGACCACGAGCCGGACATCATCGTGTCCGACATCATGATGCCGCAGATGGATGGCAACGAGATGACCCGCGCCCTGAAGAGCGACATCCGCACAAGCCACATCCCCATAATCTTGTTGACGGCAAAAGACTCGCTAAGCGACAAGGAGGAGGGGTATAACGCCGGGGCGGACAGTTACCTGACCAAGCCTTTCACCACATCACTTCTCCGCAGCCGAATCACGAACCTCATCAACGCCCGCCGCGGTTTCCAAAGAGCTTTGGCGCAAGGCGGCACGGACGACGAGATGCGCGAGAAGCGCGAGGCGTTGCGGCAGAGTCTGAGCGACATAGACAAACAATTCATGGACAAACTCGACGCTGTGATTGAGCAGAACATAAGCGGCGAGGTGGACGTGGACCTCATTGCGCAGAGCATGGCGGTGAGCAGCAGCACACTCTACCGCAAGATGAAAGCGTTGACAGGCGGCTCGACCAACGAGTACATCCGCCGGCAGAAAATGCGGTATGCTGAGCGGTTGCTCCTCACGGGCAAATACACCATCTCGGAGATCTCATTCATGGTGGGCATGAACAGCGTGGCCTATTTCCGCCGCTGTTTCAAGGACGAGTTTGGCCTCATCCCATCTGAATATCTGAAAAAAGTGAGCAACAGCTGACCACGGATGGCGCACAGACCCGCCAAAGAGCAAGCACAAACAGTTCAACCATAACACATGAGCCAGGCAGTCAGAGCATAAACACCTATATTTGTGAGGTATGCGACTTGCTCGCATGACAAATCAGAATACCATTTTTTGACGATTAACACATATAGGCGCAATGACAAACAAGATAAAGACTATGGCCGCCGCAGCTCTCATGGCCACAGCGGCACTGACCACGGCCACAGCGCAGAACCCCGAGCGCGGAGGCTACGGCTACCTCTTCTGCCACATGAGCGACTTGGGCGAATGGACGGCCTTCGCCATCTCGCGAGACGGGCTGCACTATGAGGACGTGCTGGGCGGTCAGCCCATTTTCGACCCCGCGGAGCATGCGCGCATAGAGGGCGGCACACGCGACGCCTACATTGCCCGCGCCGCCGACAAGCGCAGCTTTGTGATGGTCACCACAGACATGTGCGTGGCCAAGAGCCACGAGTGGAACAACTACGGCATAGACCTGCTGAAGTCCGACAACCTGACCGACTGGACCAGCGTGACATTCGACTTCCGCCTCGGCATGGCCAACTTCATTGACGGGGCCACGGCCACGTCACCCTATAAGGACTGGAGCACCATCAACCGCGTGTGGGCCCCACAGGTTTTCTGGGACGCGGACTTCACTTGGCCAGATGGCGGCAAGGGCGGATATATGGTATACTTCTCAATGCTCAACCGCGCCGAGGAGGCCTACGACCGCATGTACTACTGCCACGCCGACCGCGACTTCACACGCCTCACCACCCCCCGCCTACTCTTTGACTGGGGCTATGGCACCATAGACTGCGACATCAACTACCTTAAGTCCGACGGGCTGTACCATATGCTGATAAAGAAAGAGGGCGGCAAGCCAGGCATCTACACCACCACGAGCCGCAGCCTGACATCTGGCTGGGGTGAGCCGGACGACAAGGACTACGTCAGCTTTGAGGGCGACAAGCTGTGCGAGGGCAGCAGCGCATTCCAGATAAAGGGCGACACGGCGTGGCACGTTGCCTACGTGCAATATTCCGACCACCCGCACCGCTATCGCATCTGCGTGGCGGACAGCCTTATGCGTAATTTCCGCGACCCGAAGGACATAACGGGCGTGACAGGGCCTCAGCATGGCAGCTTCATCCGCCTGACGCGCAAAGAGTATAAGAGGCTGAAGGAGTTCAAGGGGAGGTAGAGGACTTCCACTGCTTTTTCTCGCACACTCATTTCTCATCCCAATCCTCACACGGAAACAGAAAACTCCGTAGAGAAGGATTGGGATGTGTTTTTGTGTAGAAGGGCCTCATAAGTGCCGACAGGGCATGCGAAAATAAAAAGATTACCGATATTTTTGCGGAACAAAAGGCGACACGGCTTGAGGTAGGAACTACCAGAAAAGGACGTAGGCTAAGAAGTGAAAAGACATCAATGGGACAAAAGATACAAGTTGACAAGTGTAATACGGCAGAAATCAGTCAAGAGTACTCTGATCTGATTTCTGAGCCGCAATCATATTCATCATTCATCGGTGGAGAACAGGAACGGCAGGGAGAGGGTACTTTGAGGGTGCTGTCTATATTCTCCGGCTGCGGTGGTATGGACCTTGGACTTGAAGGCGGTTTTATTTGCCACAGGAAGTCAGTGCCTGATGGTGAACACATCCATCATTCAGTAAATGACGACTGGGTGATGCTTCAACGGAACGCTTTCCGCACTGTTTTCGCATGCGATATTTTGGAAGAGGCAAGGTTGACATGGGTGAAATATATGTCGCGGTTTGGCACAGACTCAAACATCTATCACCTTGAAAGCATTGTCGACTTAGTCAAACAGCATCGTGAGGGGCTGGACGTCTTCCCTCACGACATTGACATAGTGACAGGCGGGTTTCCATGCCAAGATTTCAGCGTGGCAGGCAAGCGAAAGGGTTTTGACTCATCCGTCACCCACAATGGAGGAAAAAGAGAGGACGACAAGCCGTCAGAAGAGACCAGGGGTAAGCTGTACATGTGGATGAAACAGGTCATTGACATAGTGCAGCCCAAGATGTTCATAGCCGAGAACGTAAAGGGGCTTGTGAGCCTTGGGGACGTGAAAGACATAATTCAGAAAGACTTCTCATCGGCAAATGGCAATGACTACATCGTGCTCAACCCTCAGGTTCTCCATGCGGCAAACTATGGCGTTCCGGAGACAAGAGAGCGTGTCATATTCATAGGGATAAAGCGCTCCGCCCTTTCGCCCAAAGCAATTGAGGCGTTAGAGGGCGACAATGTGCCGGACGAGTACGACCCATACCCCAAGCCCACACACAATTTCAACTGCCACAACGCCGATTTGCCCGTGCCAGTCTGTTGCAGAGATATATTCCGAGACTTGCCAGAGCCAGCCGAGGCAAAAGACCTTGCGCAAAAGACATACTCAATGGCCAAGTATTTGGCTCATGGGCAGGGACAGACTGAGATCAATTATGACGGGCAGGGGCCAACAATACGCTCCGAGCACCACGGAAACATAGAATACCGCCGGTTGTCTCACGAACACGGGGGGAAGAACGCGGAGGAGCTTGCGAAAGGGCTGAGCGAGCGGCGCCTCACCCCTCGCGAGTGCGCTCTCATCCAGACATTCCCTCCAGACTATCCTTTTGTTTTCTACAAACAGGGCTCAAGCAGGTATGCCGTCAGTCCATCTGGCGCATATAAGGTGATAGGCAATGCCGTACCGCCGATGCTCGCATTCAACATCGGTCGCAGGATACAAAGCGTTTGGCCTTTATACTTTAAGTAGATTATTAGGGCAAAATAGTCCATACGTCACCCAAAAGATAAAAAGCCGCCACCCCAAGCCAACTCCGCCAGCGAAACATAGCTGTCGAGGATAGCTTGGGGTGGCGTTTGTCAATAAGTGTATCTGATTCTCAGCTCGTTAGAGGCTGTGCGGTGAGTGCGAGCAGACGGACCGGCAGTAGTCAGTCGAGTCCGTTGGCTTTCTTGTACTCAGCCAGGTCTTTCTCGTATTGCTCCTTCTCGGCCTCAAAATTGTCAATGCGGCTCTTGTCCACGACCTGAAGCACGCACTCAGAGCGGACATTCATCATGTTGTAGGTCACAATGAACTGGATCTGATGGGTGGAGGGGCAATAATAGCCTTGGACGAAAGAGCCCTTGACGGTGGTGGAAGTCTCGCCGACCACGGTGGAGGATCCGTCTTTGACCTCGCTCCAGGTCTCGCCATTCTCGCCATAGAACTTGACCCAGTCGTCATTGGAGCCGTATTCCTTGACCTCCCAGCTGTTGAGGCCCAAGAGTGAGACGTTGCAGCGGAAATTGACGACAAGGGGCATCTTGCCCACTGTGAAATCCGAGAGGGCGATGTTGCACGTGTCGGCAGACACCCATGTGAAGGTGAACTTGGTGGGGCAACCGGACTCGAGGAGAGTCTTGTCCACACCGCTCATGGTGGCCTTGGTCGAGAGGACGATATCGCCAGTGAGGAACTCCCGCATCTGAGTGGCGTTGTCGGAAGTCACTGTGGCATCCTCATCAGTCTCACAGCTCGGGAGAATGACCAGCAGCGAGGCCATGGCGGCCATAAAAAAATCTTTAAGTCTCATATAGCTAAAGGCACTTATGTTCAAGAGTTTGGAGATTACTCAAGATTGGTATACCAGTCGGACTTTGACCAGCGGTATGCCGTGGTCTGATGGTAATACTGCTTCCTGTAGGAGATATAACGGTCATTCAGGTTATTCTTGAACTTCTTGATGAACTCCTTCGTGCCATCCTGATTGAAGACGTCCTCACCGATAGCCAATTTCCATTGGTCACCCGTCTCAGCCACAAGATTGAGGGCATCGTGGTTCTCAACATAATACACGGCATTCATTGGCCACGAGATTTCGCAGTTCTGAAGATTGATGAGCACGAGCGAGCAAAAAGACGTCACATCGCTCATGTCAAAAGTCTTGAGGGCGGGCAGGTCGCGAAGGTAGACGGAGCAGATGATCTTGTCGGAGCCCTCCGGGAGGATGATCTTCTCGAGCTTGTCGCAGCCAACCATCTTGATGGCGTTATCGAGCATGAGGTACATATCCTCAGGCTGCTGCTTGCCGAGCAGGGTGTTGGAGAAGTCAAGCTCCGTAATGTCCTTGTTGTTCTCGCACATCAGGTAGGCCAAACCAGTCGCCTTACTCAGGTTGAAGCCCTTCGGGGTGCTCATGTTAGAGACCTCTATGCCCTGGATGTTTGAGCCAGGCATGAGATAAGAGACCTCATAGTTCTCAGTCCACCAAGTGCTTTCATTACTGTCGTTCTGGCTCATGAAGATGAAGAGCGGGTTATAGAACGGATTGTTGATGATGTACTCGATGCCTTCGAGCGACTTGACGTTTGCGCCAAAGTTCTTGATGTCATCGACATACATGAGGGCGAGGTTGTTGCCCATGTCAGACACCGCCATGGGCTTGGAGATGTCAATGTAGTCGTCGGAGGTAAATATGGAGGCGAAGTTCTGCTTCAGGAGGTTGCGGAAATAATCGTCTGGCACGGAGCGCAGGCAGTCATAGGCCTTGAGCGTGCCGTTGTCATCGGCCATCTGCATATCCACGGTCACTCCGTCCTCCTCATTCTTAGTGAAGTAGGGCATGAGATCCTCAATGTTATACTTGGCCGAGGCGGGGAGATAGAGCTTCTTGAGATTAGTGCGGATGATGGTGGTGGCGGGGGTATAGTCACCATGCGTCGGGTCGTTTGGCGTGGCTTTGACGAGGTTTTCGAAATCGAAAATCTCATTGTCTGTGAGGTCCACGCCCGTTATTTGCGCGGGGAGCGAATTGAAGTCGAAGATGGGTCCGTAGCCGTTGCCGGAGAGGGTGACGTCTGTGAGGGCAGGCAGGGCGGCAAGCTGTTTGAGTGCGGCGGTGTCGACATTGGCGTTTGAGAGGTCAACCGATGTGACTGATTTGACGCTGTCGGTGAGCAAGATGGCGCCAGTCTCGTCAAACTGGAAGCCGAGTGCGGCAAGAGCAGTGCGGAGGTTGGCGTCGGTGATGAGAGTCGTTGAGTAAGTGGGGGTGACGCTGTCGTCGCCGTCATCGCAAGAGGTGAGCGAGGCGCACATGGCGGAGGCGATGAGGCCGGCCATGAGTTTGGTAATTTTCATCGTGAATGTTTTGAAATAAGTTTCGCTGTTATTAGTTGAACGTTCAGATGCAAAATTACCCCCCCCCGAGGGGATATTAACAATACCTAAATGTGAGTATTTTATGAGGGGGAGCGCCACCTCACCCCTCCACCGCCAACCAGTCGCCCACGGTGCCGGTCTTGGATGAGAAAGAGCAGCCGATTTTGAACAGTCGGCGCTTGTCGGCCGCATACTCGGCGGCATAGCCTTGCGACTCAATCTGGTCGAGAGCCTGACGGGCCGTGCCGTCGAGCTTGAACTCGAAGATATAGACGAACTTGTCGGTCTCGATGACGCAGTCCACACGGCCTTGGCTCTGGCACTTCTCGGTGTAGGTGACGTAGGTGCTGGCGATGCGCAGGAGCAGGTAGAACGTGTAGCTGAAATAGCGCTCCATCTCGCGCTCCGAGCTGGAGCGGCGGGCCGAGTAGGGTATGCTGGCGAGGAAAGAGGTGAGTAAAACCCGGAACTGGTCCAACTCTCCCATGCGCAGACATTTCATTGCTTTCCGCACCCAAGAGGTCGAATCCTCACTCGTTTTGAGATAACAGCTCGCCACGAGAGACAAGAAACCCCGCCGGACCTCATCATTAGGAAAATCAAGAAGAAAAGTATTGTCCTCTTGGTCATACTTCTTGATGGTCAGGTAGCCGCTTTGGAAAATCATGGGCAGAGGCAGCTCCTTGTCGGCACGATAGTCAACAAACTGAGCCTTGTCATAATATTCGCCGGTAAGCTCATTCACGTTCTCATCCGAATTCTCAAGAAGCCGGACGAGATAGGTCGGAGTGCCAGTGGCGAACCAATAATCACTTATCTCCTGATTGTAGAACGCATTCAGCAGGCTGAAAGGGTTGTAGACTCCGACTAAGCGGCGACTGAAATGATAGCCGTCATAGCGCTTGCGGAGCATGCCGCGCATCTCCTCGACTGTCACACCCTCCTGCTTCGCCATTTGAGCGACAGGCTTCGCAAAATAGCGTTCCAACTCATCTTCCGTGATGCCGCACAGCGTGTCGTATTGCGGTGCCATGCTTATGTCATTGGGCTGATTAAAACCGCTGAACACGCTTATCTGCGCGAACTTGGTGACACCTGCCAGGAAGACGAACTGGAGGTCGGCGTCGGCTTTCTTGAAGACAGAGTAGAAAGACTTGAGGACATCGCGGTTGCGCTCCTCGACGGTTATGCGGTTGCCATCCACTTCGGTCATGAAGCCAGAGTCCATGACATCGAGCAGCGGCTTGTCATACTCGTCCACGAGGACTACACACCTCTCACCACTCTGCCTGTGCGCGGCCGCGAGAACCTGCGCAAACCGCTCGCCCACGCTGAAACCTGTGGCCGCCTCGACACCATACTCGCGCTCCCAAAGCCCGACGTAGCCGGACAGGTTGTTGGCGAGAGCGTCAGGGATGTTGAAATCGGTGCCATTGAAATCAATGTGGAAGACCGGATACTTTTTCCACTCAGTCTCAAGCGACTCTATGGCAAGGCCTTTGAAGAGGTCGCGCCGCCCGAGGAAATAGCTCTTGAGAGTCGAGAGCAGCAGGCTCTTGCCGAACCGTCTCGGACGACTCAGGAAATAGACCTTGCCCTCGTGCACGAGCGAGTAGACAAACGCGGTCTTGTCCACATAGACAAAACCGTCGGTTATTATGTCCTCAAACGTCTGTATTCCAATGGGGTATTTCATAAAGCCTTCGTTTTGAGAGTTCACAGCCCGGCGTCACCGCGCGCTATTAGCAAAGATAAGGGCGCCCCCCTCACCCCTCCACCGCCAACCAGTCGCCAACGGTGGCGGTCTTGGATGAGAAAGAGCAGCCGATTTTGAACAGTCGGCGCTTGTCGGCCGCATACTCGGCGGCATAGCCTTGCGACTCAATCTGGTCGAGAGCCTGACGGGCCGTGCCGTCGAGCTTGAACTCGAAGATATAGACGAACTTGTCGGTCTCGATGACGCAGTCCACACGGCCTTGGCTCTGGCACTTCTCGGTGTAGGTGACGTAGGTGCTGGCGATGCGCAGGAGCAGGTAGAACGTGTAGCTGAAATAGCGCTCCATCTCGCGCTCCGAGCTGGAGCGGCGGGCCGAGTAGGGTATGCTGGCGAGGAAAGAGGTGAGGTTGGTGCGGAAAAGCTCAAGGTCGCCATCGTCAAGGGCGTCAATGGTGTCATCGAGCCAACTGCCTATTCGCCTACCGCCTTTCAGGTAGTTGCTCGCCACGAGAGTCAGAAAACCGCGTTTGACCTCATCATTAGGGTAGTCGAGCAGGAATTTCTCCTTGCGGCGGTCGTAGGCCTTAACCGTCAAGTAGCCGCTTTGGAAAATCATGGGCAGGGGCAGCTCCTTGTCGGCGCGATAGTCATCGAACTCAGGGCAACTGTAATATCTGCCGGCAAGCTCATTGAGGTCCTCGTCAAAATGGTCAAGAAGCCTGACGAGATAAGTCGGAGTGCCGGTGGCGAACCAATAATCACTTATCTCCTGTTTGTAGAACGCATTCAGCAGGCTGAAAGGATTGTAGACCCCGACCAGTCGGCGACTGAAATGATAGCCGTCATAGCGCTTGCGGAGCATGCCGCGCATCTCCTCGACTGTCACACCCTCCAATGTCGCCATTTGGGAGACAGGCTCCGCAAAATAACGTTCCAGCTCATCTTCCGTGATGCCGCACAGCGTGTCATACAGAGGTGCCATGCTTATGTCATTGGGCTGATTAAAGCCGCTGAACACGCTTATCTGGGCGAACTTGGTGACTCCGGTCAGGAAGACGAACTGGAGGTCGGCATCGGCTTTCTTGAAGACTGAGTAGAAAGACTTGAGGACATCGCGGTTGCGCTCCTCAACGGTCATGCGGTTGACATCCACTTCGGTCATGAAGCCCGAGTCCATGACATCAAGCAGCGGCTTGTCATACTCATCCACGAGAATCACGCACCTCTCGCCACTCTGCCTGTGCGCGGCCGCGAGAACCTGCGCGAACCGCTCACCGACGCTGAACCCCGGGGCTGCCTCGACACCATACTCGCGCTCCCAAAGCCCGACGTAGCCGGACAGGTTGTTGGCGAGAGCGTCAGGGATGTTGAAATCGGTGCCATTGAAATCAATGTGGAAGACCGGATACTTTTTCCACTCAGTCTCAAGCGACTCTATGGCAAGGCCTTTGAAGAGGTCGCGCCGCCCGAGGAAATAGCTCTTGAGAGTCGAGAGCAGCAGGCTCTTGCCGAACCGTCTCGGACGACTCAGGAAATAGACCTTGCCCTCGTGCACGAGCGAGTAGACAAACGCGGTCTTGTCCACATAGACAAAACCGTCGGTTATTATGTCCTCAAACGTCTGTATTCCAATGGGGTATTTCATAAAGCCTTCGTATTGAGAGTTCACAGTCCGGCGTCACCGCACGCTGTTGGCAAAGATAAGGAATAAAGGCAGAGAGTGGAAATATTTGACTTGCGCCTACCTATTTATTACCAAAGAGGCGCGCACAGCCGACCTCACTTTGATTTTGCGCCTTTGGCATAGAGGCTCGCCACGATGGCCCCGGATATATTGTGCCAAACACTGAACACCGCACCGGGGACAGTCGCCATAGGCATGGCTGCGAAATGGCTGACGGCGAGCGAACTGGCGAGCCCTGAGTTCTGCATGCCGACCTCGACAGAGAGCGCGATGCACTTGGGTCTGGCAAGTCGCAGCACACGCCCCGCGCAGAAACCGAGAGCGAGGCCCAACATGTTGTGGAGAGCCACGACAACGATGACGAGCAAGCCCGCATCCAAGAGACGCACGGCGTTGTGACTGACAATGATGGCCACGATGAGCGCAATCACCACAGACGAGAATGCCGGCATGAAAGCCTTGGCCTCCTCCGTCACACGGGGCAGGAGACGCTGAGCAAGCAGCCCGGCCACAATGGGGAGAATGACCACCCAGAGAATAGAAAGCAACATGCCGAGCGCATCGACATTGACATAAGTGCCAGCCAAAAGCCAAGTGATGGCGGGCGTGAGGAGCGGGGCCACGAGGGTGCTGACCGTGGTCATGCCTACACTGAGGGCGAGGTCGCCACCGGCAAGATAAGTGATGACGTTGGAAGCCGTGCCGCCAGGGCAGCAACCGACAAGAATGACACCCACAGCCAAATCGGGCGGAAGGTTAAAGACAGTGGAGAGCAGCCATGCCAATCCGGGCATGACGATGAACTGCGACAGACAGCCAATGATGACATCCTTTGGGCGAGTGAAAACGATTTTGAGGTCCGATAATTTGAGCGACATGCCCATGCCAAACATCACGAGCCCGAGCAAAGGGCTGACCACCGACATCCCGATGCCACCAAAAACAGAGGGGGCGGCCAAGCCAATCACAGCCGCCACGAGGACCCACAGGCCCATCCAGCGCGAAATGAACGCGCACACAGTCTTAACTTTATCCATTGCGTGGGCAAAGTTATGAATATTTGTCACAAGAGAAGTCGCCGCCCGGGGAATAGCCCCAGACGGCGACATACTATAGCATTGGATAAGTAGTAGCAAGCTCAGAGCGAGCCGCTATGCGCATATAATCCTTAGCAAGCCTTCATGTCCTTGGCTGCGAGCTCAATCTTCTTGTCGGCCTCGGCATTGGCCTTAGCCCACTCGCTCTTGTCCTTCATAGGAACCTTAACCTCGAAGTAGAACTTGATCTTGGGCTCGGTGCCAGAGGGGCGGACGGAGACCTTTGAGCCATCCTCGGTGAAATACTGGAGGACATTGCTCTTGGCGGGCATGTCGAGAGGCTTGACCTCGCCAGTGATGACGTTCTTCTCAGTGAGGTTCTGGTAGTCCTTGACAAGAACAACTTTGGAGCCACCCATGGTCGCGGGAGGATTCTCGCGGTAGCCCTTCATGAGAGCCACAATCTCGTCAGCGCCGGCCTTGCCCTCGCGGACGATGTAAATCATCTTCTCCTTGCTGAAACCGAACTCCACGTAGATCTGCTTGAGGAGGTCGTAGAGCTTGATGCCCTTGTCCTTAGCCCAAGCTGCAATCTGCGCCATGAGGGCGATTGATGCTGGCGCGTCCTTGTCGCGGACGGCGTCATAAGGCAGGTAGCCGAAGCTCTCCTCACCACCACCGATGTATTTGGTCTTGCCCTCCTGCTCGCGGATTTTGGCCGCAATCCACTTGAAACCGGTGTAGACGTCATAGAATCCGACACCATATTTCTTGGCCATCTCGCGGATAACCTCGGTGGTCACAATGGTCTTGATGATGAACTGCTTGCCGTCAATCTTGCCGCTCTCCTTCCACTGGTTAAGGAGGAACCAGGTGAGGATGAGGCAAGTCTGGTTGCCATTGAGGATGATGTACTTGCCCTCGTCATTCTTGACTACGACGCCAATGCGGTCGGCATCAGGGTCAGAGGCCATAACGATGTCGGCATCGACCTCCTCGCCCTTCTTGATGGCCATTGCCATGGCGGCAGGCTCCTCGGGGTTAGGAGAGGGGACAGTGGGGAAGTTGCCAGTCACGACATCCTGCTGGGCCACATGGATGACATTCTCGAAGCCGATGGCGGCGAGGGTGCGCGGGATGATGTGGCGGCCAGTGCCGTGGATAGGGGTATAGACAATCTTGAGGTCCTTCTGGCGCTCAATGAGGGCCTTGTCGAGCACACAAGCCTTGATGTTGGCGATGTACTTGGCGTCAATCTCCTCACCAATAATCTCGATGAGGTCGGGGTTGCCCTGGAACTTGATCTGGTCTACGCTGGTAATCTTGCCGACCTCGTCGATGATATTCTTGTCATGGGGGGCGATAATCTGCGCGCCGTCACTCCAGTAGGCCTTGTAGCCATTGTAGATCTTGGGGTTGTGGCTGGCGGTGATGATGACACCGCTCTGGCAGCCGAGCTCGCGGATGGCGAAGCTCATCTCAGGTGTCGGACGGAGGTCGTCAAAGAGATAGGCCTTGATGCCGTTGGCTGAGAATATGTTAGCGACAGTCTCGGCAAAGAGTCGACTGTTGTTGCGGCAGTCATGGCCGACAACTACGCTGATTTTCTGGCCCTTGAAAGCCTCATTGAGATAGTTGGCGAGACCTTGGGTCGCGCTGCCGACCGTGTAGATGTTCATGCGGTTGCTGCCTGCGCCCATCTTGCCGCGGAGGCCGCCCGTGCCGAACTCGAGATCCTTGTAGAAGGCGTCGATGAGCGCGCTCTTGTCGCTGTCGTTGAGCATGGCGCGAACCTCATCCTTGGTCTTATCATCATATTTTCCATCGAGCCAAGCCTGAGCCTTGGCCTCGACCTGCTTCAATAGCTCCTTGTCTTCCATCTATTTTAAAATCTTGTTTGTAATGCGTTACTTTATTTCATACCGAGTATCCACTCAGTGATACACGGAACACAAATATAGCGAAATGTTTTGTTATTGAGGGCAGGAGCACGCGGCGTTAACTTAGAATTTTTCTATTTCGCGCCGTTTTTTCTCTCAGCCGCCCATTTCCAGAGCGGAGCAACCATTGTGGCCTGGACAATCTCGCCCTTAGAAAGCAGCTCAATGACGTCATCGGGCGACATCAGCATGACATCGATGTCCTCCGTGGCCTCAAGGTGCCTCGGACCGGGGACCACGCCCTCGGCGAGGTAGCAGTGCGTCATGTTGGTCATTGAAGTCCCGTTGGGCGATATGGTCATCAGTTTTGACCATTTGCCGCTGGTATACCCGGTCTCCTCACTCAACTCGCGCTGGGCGGCTGCCAGAGGGTCCTCGCCCGGCTCGGCGCATCCGGCGCATATCTCATAGGCAGTCCATCCCATGGCGTGGCGATACTGACGCTCCATGACCATCTTGCCGTCGGCCGTCAAGGCAATCACATTGACCCACTCGGGGTACTCAAGAACCCAATAGTCCTTGATTTCCACGCCAGAGGGCTGACGTATGTGGTCGCGCCTGACTGTGAGCCAAGGGTTTCTCAAGACATACTCAGAATCGAGGACCGTCCACCTCTTTGGGTCCTGCTCATTCATTTTATCTGATGCCATAATACAGTCTTTTCATTCCTGTGTATTAGCCTTTTGCGTCTCACGCAGTTCAGCCTCGCCTACAGACTCTTTGCGCTTGGCGAGGTCGGGCCGGCTGAACTCACAGCCGCAATATTGCTGATTATAGAAAGCGAACTCACGCAGAAGGGCCGCCCGCCGCTCGCTAAGCCCGTCTTTTCGCCAGTTCTGATGCCAGAAGACGAGCCCCGTCTCACGCTCGGCATATTCGCCAGCCTCGTCAAGCTGCTGCTGACTCTTCCATCGGGACGAGGCCAACGTGGTCGTGAGGCAGCCGAACCCCATGTCCTTGGCTGCCTCGGCCGAATGACGCAGACGCTCCATGAAACACCTGAGGCACCTGCGGCCGCGCTCCGGCTCATTCTCAAGCCCTTTGACCGCGGCGAGCCACGCCTCGTGGTCATAAGGGCCCTCCACCCATTGGAGGCCAAGAGCCTCGGCATGGCGACGGCTCTCGTCGCGGCGGATGGCGTACTCCTCATAGGGCGTGATGTTCGGGTTGTAGAAATAGACCGTAGGGCGGATGCCATGATTAATCATCCACTCGACGATGGCGGACGAGCAGGGGGCGCAACAGGCGTGGAGCATGACAGGCTCCGCTGGCGGCATTGTAAGAGTCGGGTGTTTCATTTCAGATGGCTAAGATAGGTAAATTTGGTAACTCTTGCCGTATTTGAGGTTCACTTAACGCTCGGCGACAGACTAATTTCGCAACAGATAAAAACACATACAGGCATGACATTTAAACCATTATCAGCAATTGCGACCATCTTGGCAGCCTTCTTCGGACTCAGCTCTTGCTCACAGTGCGAGGCAGCCGGTGGTTGCGGAGGCTCAAATGAGACACAAAGCACTATGAAAGGCAAAAAAGTATTGGTGGCCTACTTCTCCCACACGGGCGAGAATTACGGCGTCGGCTACATCAAGGAGGGCAACACGGCCGTGATTGCCAAGATGATAGCAGGAGAGACAGGCGGAACGCTCTTTGAAATCAAGCCCGAAAAGGAGTATTCGGACAACTATGACAAGTGCGTGGACGAGGCAAAGAAAGAGAAAGAGGCTGGCGCTCGCCCCGCTGTAGTTGGCGACGTGGACATTGAGGGCTTTGACGTCATCTTCATCGGCTATCCGAACTGGTGGGGCGACTGCCCCATGGCGGTCTACACATTCATCGAGAAACACAACTGGGCGGGCAAGACCGTCGTGCCATTCTGCACACACGAGGGTAGCGGACTCTCCGGCACAGACCGGAACATTGCGTCGGCATGCAAGGGTTCCACGTCACTGAAAGGCTTCGCCTTGCGCGGCAAGACGGCCCAGAAAGAGCGTGACGAGGCACTCTCCGCAGTCAAAAGTTGGCTCGGGAAGACAGGCTTCTGAAACAGCCCCGGAAACACTTCCCCCCCCCCTCAACGGGGAATCAGTCAACAGGCAAAAGGCGCAAGGCTACACTTCATCGTGTCGCCTTGCGCCTTTTTATTGATAATCAAGTTCCAACTGCGCCCTCCGCACCCCACCATGCGAGATGTTGAGCCACAGCCAAGCCTCAATCAGTCATCAATCTCGATTTTCGCCAAGCCGCCCTCGCTGGTCTCCTTGTAGACCGAAGGCAAGTCATGGCCTGTCTGTTTCATGACGTCGACCACACGGTCAAACGACACGCGGTGGCGCCCGTCTGAGAAAGTGGAGTAGATGTTAATGTCCAAGGCACGCGCCGCCGCATAGGCATTGCGCTCGATGCAGGGAATTTGCACCATTCCGCACACGGGATCGCACGTCATGCCAAGGTGATGTTCGAGGCCCATCTCAGCAGCATACTCAATCTGCGTGGTGCTGCCCCCGAAGAGCTGATTGGCTGCGGCCGCGGCCATTGCGCAAGCCACACCGACCTCACCTTGGCAACCGACCTCGGCACCGGCAATGGAGGCGTTCTCCTTGACCAGGTTACCCACCAGTCCGGCCGTCGCCAAAGCGCGGAGAATCCTCTTGTCAGAGAAATTGCGCGTCATGGCGAGATGGAAGAGCACGGCGGGCAGGACACCGCACGAGCCGCATGTCGGAGCCGTCACAATCTTGCCGCCACCAGCGTTCTCCTCACTGACAGCGAGGGCATAGGCGAAGACTAGACCTCGGCTTTGGAGGCTCGGGTTTGAGCCTGCCGAGCGATAGTAATAAGAGGCGGCCTTGCGCCTGAGGTGGAGAGGCCCGGGCAGGACGCCCTCATTCTCCAATCCGTTGTGAATGGCCTGTTTCATCACGTTCCACACCTCGGAGAGGTAATCCCAGACGTCGCTCTCCTCATACTCGTCCACATACTCCCAATAGCTCTTGCCAGTCTTTGAGCACCAGGTTATGATGTCCTTCATGTGAGTGTGGGGATAGACCTCGGCCAACTGCCATTCGCCACCCGACTTGGTGCCGTCGCTCAACGCTCCGCCACCTACGCTATAAGCGCGCCAGGACGCCATCTCATGGCCATCAGCGTCAAAAGCCTTAAAATCCATGCCGTTGGTGTGAAAAGGCAGCACGATGTCCGGGTGCCACACAATATCGGTCTTGGCTATAGGCTCAAGGACGTCCAATATGGCGCGGTCTGTCAAGTGGCCGCGTCCTGTGGCGGCGAGACTGCCATAGAGCGTAACCTCATATCGCGCCGCGGAATGGTTCTTCTCGCTGAATATCTCGGCCGCTCGGCGGGGTCCCATCGTGTGACTGCTTGATGGGCCGTTGCCAATGCGGTATATCTCTTTAATGCTTTTCATGAATCAGGCAGGGTGTTATTTTTGCACACGAAGATACGGAACATGTTTGAAAATTCACATCGAAAATATTGGCACTTTGTCTTAAATAACGCAAACGCAATTTACCACGTTTTCGCACAAACAGTCCCATTGAGCACAGGGCCTATGCGTCGCAGCCGCCCAATCGGAGCAGCCGCACCCCACTCAAAAGAAGGGTCTAATCTCTAAAAAGCCTCCCTTATGTTGAAATAGATGGCGCGGTCTCCATGATTAGACACTCCGCCGTCCAGTCTCAGATTGAGGCCTTTGCCGGGGAACACGGCCAGTCTCAACCCGGCCCCGCACATCAGATGCGCCCCGTCAAAAGCCGCCCCCCACTTGTCCGCCACATTGCCTACGGCGCCAAAAGCCGTCGCCCCTATTCGCCAAAACAGCGGCACACGCCACTCAGCCTGTGCCAGCCATGCGCCATTGTCCACATACTTGAGGCTGTGGCCAATGGCTCGGCCAAGGCGGGTGCCACCAAACGTGGGCATCTTGGTGAAAGGGATGTCGCCCCACCCCACACTTGCGTAGAACTGCGCCGCCATGACGGACTTGAGCGGCAAGGCCCAATAACGCCGAGCGTCAAGAGTCAGCGTCGCGAAACGACTGCCATGCCCCCACAAGCGGCCATAGCCCACCCCTTTCAACTTGACAAAGAAACCACAACTGGGGCTCAGCACATTGTCGCGGCTGTCATAGGCCACCACGGGGCCGGCCCCATAGACATCGCCACCGCCATTGGAGGCGAGCCGCATGGCCTCACCCGTCAGAGTAGAGTCCGACGCCTCTATTTTACTGAAACGATAATAGTCGGCGTCAAGGCTCAGCCCGATGCGCCAAGGGCCAGCCTCGCCTATGCCTTTGAGGGCGTCGAATGTGAGCATACGGCGCATGAACTCATATTGAGCGATGGGGCTTTTGCCGATAGCATTGCCAATGGCATAGAGGTCGTCGGGCTGGCGGTAAGTCTCAAACTTGGCGGTAATATCAACTCGATGAGGCAGATAGACATCGGCATCGCACTGCACCTCGAACATCCGCTTGGTGGAGTAGAGAATCGACGGCGTGATGGTGGCTGGACGCGGCAGCCGCCCTGAGCGCAATTGCAACATTGGCATGATGCCGATGGCGAAACCGGAGCGGCCAGAGTAGGAAGCGGCGGGATAGAGGGCGAGAGACCAATTGTCCCGGTCAAGCGTAAGGGCGTCAAGCACGGTCTCGGCGACATAGATGACGCCATCAGCCGCGCGGCGCAACGCACCATGACGTGCTGTATCGGTCTCGGCAGTAGCCGCCTCAGCCGTAGAAATTGCCAATGGCGCCGCGCCAGAACCAGCCTCGGCGCCAACCGACTCACTATCGTCTTGAGCATAGGCGGGCAAGGAGGGCACAGAGAACAGCAAGACGAGCAGTGCGGCTGCCGACACCGGAGACAGTCTATGAGGCAAATTGGGTTTCATTAATTTAAGCAGTCGGTCAATACACGCCCATGTCAATGAGCAGCACAACGTTCTCGAGATTCTTATCCTCGCCATAGGGGTCATACTCGACCTTGAGGCTCGAACCGAACATACGCGCGATGCTTTGCCACCAGAAGGCCTTGAAACGCCCCTTGAGCATGCGGATGGCTTCATAGCTCGTAGAGCCCGTCTCACGGTCGATGAGCTTGATTAATATTCGTCCCTGCTTGACAGTCAGATGCTTGAGGTTATACTCATATTTGCTAAAAAGCTCCTTTTCCTTGCGCTCCAGGAACTTGTCGCGCTGTTTGTCTGTCGTCATGAGGGCGAGACTGTCATTGATAATCTTGAACTCGCGGGCTAAGATTCGGGCGTAGGGCAGAACTTTTTTAACGTTATAGATATAGCGAGTCCATTTCCGCCGCTGCCTTTCATTCTTGAAACGGGCGCGGGCCATGCACCTGACCTCGGGCAGGTTGACATGAGGGATGGTGTCGCGGCCGATGATGCGCGCGTGAGTTATGTAGCACTTAGGCTGGTCTTGCGCCGCGGCGTCGGTAGTCTGGAGGCAGAAGGCGGTGATGACAATGGCGAGGCACATGCCCGTGGCGGCGGACACGCCGGCAACCATCGCACTAATGGCATGCGACGCCTTGGAACATAACCTCAGAAAAGTCATCATCTTAATTTTCAACTTAAAAACTGCTGAGCCCAAAGACAAATGGACATTCCCCAGCCTGCGGGGAAATTATCCGTGGCGGCCGCCACGTCATTACAGAGCGAAACTCTTGAGCAGCCTTATCTCATCGGGCCAACGGCTCTCATCGGGGGTCTCCAGGATCAGAGGGATTCCATCGGTCCGCTTGTCAGCTATTATGCGTCTAAAGGCCTCAGAGCCTATGCATCCGTCGCCAATCGGGGCGTGGCGGTCAACCTTGGAGCCAAGTGGTTTCATGGCGTCATTAAGGTGCATGCCGCGAAGGTATTGGAGGCCGACCTCCTTGTCGAACTCTTGCCAAAAAGCCTCATAGCCCTCAGCGGTCGAGAGGTCATAGCCTGCGGCAAAGGCATGACACGTGTCAATGCACACACCCACGCGGCTCTTATCCTCCACGCGCTCAATTATGTGACCGAGATGCGAGAGTGCGAACCCCATGTTAGAGCCCTGTCCAGCCGTGTTCTCAATCACCGCTGTGACACCAGTCGTCGCATCGAGCGCACGGTTGACGCACTCGGCGATGAGGTCTAAGCAAGCCTCAGGCTCAATCTCCTTGAGGTGGCTGCCCGGGTGGAAATTTAGTCGGTCAAGTCCTAAAACGGCACAACGGCGCAACTCGTGGATGAAAGAGTCGAGTGACTTCTGACGTTTATCCGGGTCGGGGTTGCCGAGATTAATCAGGTAACTGTCATGCGGCAGGATTTGCGCAGGCGTGTAGCCACACTCTTGGCAGTTGCGGCGGAAAGCATCGACCTCGGCGGGGTCAAAATCCTTGGCGGTCCATTGCCTCTGATTCTTGGTGAAGAGGGCAAAAGCCGTGGCCCCTATGGCGTGGGCGTTTAGTGGGGCGTTTTGAACACCGCCACTTGCGCTGACATGCGCACCTATATACTTCATATGTAAGCTTCGCTTTATTAACGGTACAATGATAACATTATTTGCTCAGACGGCAAAAATTGTCACCGCGCCGTGCGAGCCAAACATAGACGGCGACGCATATCAGGGCGGAGAGCAGAGACCCGGCGCATGTGGCCAAACCCATCGGGAAAAGAGAGTCCGGGTAATGAGCCGAAGCCCAATAGGCCAAAGGCACTCGCGCCAACACGATGGCCACAAAGTTGTGGGCAAACGAGATATAGCTGCGCCCCGACGCCGTGAAGTAGCCGCTGAAGCAGAAATGCACGCCAGCCAAGACACAGTCCCACACATAGCCGCGCAAATATCCGGAGCCGAGAGCGATGACAGCAGCGTCGGACGTGAAAATGCGCACAGCGGCACCAGGCACAAATTGCAAAACAGACGCTATGACAAGACCAAAGCCTACGGCTATAATCGTGGCCATGCGCAATGTGCCGACGGCACGCCCCACGTCGCCGGCTCCGAAACTCTGAGCCGCCATGGCCGAGATGGTCGCCAACATGGCACTGGGGACAATAAACAGCACCCCTATGAATTTCTCGACAATGCCGACCGCGGCGGCGTCACACACTCCACGCCCATTGGCAATGACCATGATAATCATGAATGAGAGCTGGATGAAGCCATCCTGCAATGCCACTGGGCCCCCCACCCTCAGTATGTTGCCCAACGTGCGCCAATGGGGTGTAAAGTCAGCCCTCCGTACGCCAAGCTCACCGCGACGGCGCCACAGGTAGGTCACGGCGGCAATGACGCTGAGTGTCTGCGCCAAGACCGTGCCGAAGGCCGCACCGCGCGGACCCATATCGAGCCAGCCGATGAACAAAAAGTCAAGGACGATGTTGGCAGCGCACGCCAAGGCCACAAAGTACATCGGTCGGCGAGTGTCGCCCAGTCCGCGAAAGACAGAGGCAATGACGTTATAAGCCACCACGAAAGGGATGCCGGCGAAAGTGATGGTGAGGTATTCGGCAGTCTCACCCACCGCCTCAGATGGCGTGTCTATGGCACTTATGATTCCGTCACGGAGCGCAAGCATGACCACCGACGCCACGACAGCCAACGCCAAGAAAAGCAGAAAGGTGTTGCCGATGCACCGCCCCTGCGCGCGTTTGTCTCCCGCGCCGACGGCATGCGCCACACCAACCGTCGCGCCCATGGACAAGGCAATCATGATGACGGTGAACATATACATCACCTGAGCGCCGTTGGCCACAGCTGTGGTGGCGCTCACGCCACAAAATCGCCCCACGACAAAGAGGTCGGCCAGACCATAAAGGACCTGGAGGAAATAAGCCACCATGTAGGGCAAGGCGAAAGAGGCTATGCACCGCCCTATTGGGCCTTCTGTAAGATTTTTGGACATTTCAATCAACTATTCGGGAGGCAGACGCGGCGGCACGCCCACACGTTGCCGCAGCAAAGGTATTGAATTTGCCGTCTATACGAGACGAGAGCCGTGGTATTTTCCATTCACATATCGCCGATATTACCACTAAATTGGCTCAGCGTAATCAAGGTCATCGATGACATCAATGAGCTTACGCCCCTCAACCTCGAACGTTTCAATAAAGACATTCGCATTGTCAAAACGCTTAAATTCCTCACGGAAATTACAATCACATAATGCTACATAATCACGTTCTGACAGACAGTAATAACGCTTTCCATGATACGAAAACTCCAAGTCGTAACGCAACACGGCAAAGTCATAAAACAGGGTAGACCGGAAAGGAGACGAATAACCGCCATTTTTCGAGCCGTATGATTTGAAATCCGCCGGATATTTTTTATTGAAAGGATAACCGAGCAAGTCGAACCCGATCACATCTGTCTCCTTTGGCATTTCGTGATCCTCATTAGAGAAGTCCCTGATTATTTCACCAAACAGATCTTTTAAACATCTGTTATTTCCCATGCTACAGTAGTTTAAGTATATCATTATACAGCTCTAACATCATTCCCGTAAGAGGTTTAGCGTCAGTTTTACCACCGATACAATCAGGCCGTCCGTCATGCCAAAAGTGACAATGCAAGCCTAATTCATGATGATCCGCAGTATGAATCTCAAACTTCTTCACTCCATCTTCACCATAACCAGCAATAGCTTTTAATTGTCCGATTTTATCCCCCCTACCGTGAAAAGACACATAAATTCGGTTAGGAGTATGGCTCTCTTCTGGCAACTTAACACCCTTTTTAGGATTCTTTGGCATCAACACCTTAATGTTGTCAGCCAAAACTGCGATGCACTTGTACTGACGACCATCCTCTGTATTAGCATCACCACGTGCAAAACTCCCGTTACCGCCCATTGTGCATTCTATTTAGATGTTCAACCTCAAAATACGTACTGATGGAAACATCTTCGCCACAGATAACGTCGCCATAACGAATAATATGAGAAGGACGCAGCCTCTCTAACGCCATGGAGTACCCCCTCAACCACAAATACACGGAATACGGGTTATCTTTTATACCCATACTGTTGATAGCAATCATACAGCCTGTGGGCAGACCATCAAAACAATACACAAAACTGTCAGCATCAGACCAGGTTGCATTCACGACAACTCTCACTCCAGCCCTCTGCCACAATTGACCAATTTCCTTATTAATCCCATTGTTACACATACGTCTATACGATGGCATGTTCATATACTGAGACGCATCAGGAAACACAACACTATGGTATTGTCTTAATTCGTCAATAAATAATTCAGGGCGACGCAGGACTTTGGAGAAATCGCAATCATTCATGTAGAAATGCAGCATCGTCTTAGAGGGGTCTTCGACCCTCTTACGCTTGTCGAACCTGACAAAATACTCAGGAACGGTATAAAAATAAGGTTCTATCACAGGAAATCCATTACGTTTTGTAGTTACCGTATGCTTCCAAACATTCATGCCTATTGCTTGCTCAATGCGATCGCGATACTTCCGGGAATTTCTCATTCTTGAGAAATCTGGCTTTACGTACATTTCATGTACTCCACCAAACAAATCAAAATACGTCATATTGTCAGATTATAATTATATTTTTCACCTCATAACGGCTAAAAGCCAATGCTTTAGACGATACACACGCAAACATAATACATATTTTTGATATATGAGAAATCCACACTCATTAAACCTTAGACGAGCAACCAGACAAGTCTCTTCAAAAAATCTCTTCTAATCAACAAACCTATATTTTTATATCCACAGAGGTGCAAAGCTCCTAAGATAGCCTAACAAAACGGCTTACTGAGAAAAACATGTATTACACTGAATTCCCAAAATAGAAGTTTCAACTCGGCGACTGGAGATTTTTTTGGGGGAGTCGTTTTTTACTTTTGCACCGGGAAACGGCATATGCCGTATTTTCGCTATATAACACGGGCCACCCACGCCAATAAAAAGTTTAGACATGGCAACGAATAAAAGAGGGGACAAAGAACGCGTCACACTGCCAAGCGGAGAGACGGTGACAGCCCTTGCGCCCGTCATTGTGTCAGCCAGCAGGGCCACGGATATTCCGGCTCAAGCCTTTTTTCAGGTGCATATGTTAAAATGCGCACCCCTGTGATGTTAAAAGTCAGGCGTAGAGTTTGACAAGCCGGAAGATGAAGAAGTTGCGGTCCCTGACGCCCCTCATCTGACTGCGGAAAATCTTGACTTTGGAGTTGAAAGCCTCGGCAGACGCATTGGTGGCGCGGCGGATGA
>CAVKRQ010000007.1:0-158625 GCA_963658925.1 bacterium | reverse complement strand
TTATCATTGTCAGCCCCCTCCGCCATGCAGATGAGGCATAGCCCGTCAAAGTGGCGATGAGGTTCGCGCCCGTTATGGTGATTGTACCCGTTCCGCTCGGCTCTGTCTTGGCGTGCGTCACGATTGTAACCGACACCACTGGCGTTCCGCTCAACGGGTAAAACGTGTATCCCGTCGATGCTTTGCTTGACGTGGAAGCCTTTCGGGATGACAGCGCCGCCGAAAGCCGTAGGTGTTAGTCGAGACGGACGAGCTCGTGTTGCTGCTGTCAACGAATGAGGAGCAACAACTAAAGTCGCCCTTTGAGTTCAAAAGGTCGGTATTCCTTAGGAAGTTGCGCCCCGTCAAAGGGAACTGGTAGAAGTTACTTAACGACTTGGGCTTTGAGTTCCTCAGAAAGTTGCGAGTGTAGAAAGAGGAGGAGAGAGAGGACGAGTACGCCTTGTTCGCTGTCGCCTCGGTTGACACGACCTTGGTGTTCGCGTTGGTTAATCAGCGGTTTTTGCGTCCTAACAAAGAGAGTACACCATTAACGAAAGTCAAAGGGTGAACAGGGTTGCCCGGAACGTAGAGATCCACGTGGAGATTATCAAGGACCGAACGGCGGAGAGCCGCCGACCCGGCAAAAATGCCTCCCGAGATTGCGTCCGTGCCGGCCAATATGAGAATCTTCGGGTCAGGAACCGAATTAAAAGCCTCAAGGAAAGGCTCAGCCATATTCTCAGAAACAGGCCCAGTGAGAACAATGCCATCAGCGTGTCTTGGAGACGCCACGAAATCAATGCCAAAACGCCCAATGTCAAAATTGACGTTACCTGTGGCATTAAGCTCCATCTCACAACTCCCATCACCACCAGCAGAGACCTCTCTCAATTTGAGCGACCGCCCGAAAAGCCGCCGCACCTCAGAACGTATCTTGTCAGGCTCAACCTGCACCAGTTGATTTGAGCCTGCTTTCACAATAAGGGCGTCGCGGTTGTTAGAAGCGATGTGATAGTCCTTTGTGAACTTAATCTTGTCTGGAGCCGCGAACATACATTCTCCGCAAAAGGTGCAACGACCTAAGTCAATAGAGAGAGGCGGGCCCGAAATAGCGCCCGTCGGGCACAAGTCAGCAAGAAAGGCCTCGTCGGCTATGGCATCAGAAATTTCGGGACGGCCACGAAAAACGCCAGGCACGTCAGTAGTGGTCACATCAGTGATATATTGCTTTCCCTGATGGAGCCATATCTTGAAAGAATCGAACATTTAAAGCAGATAGCTAAGAAAAAGAGACACAGCGAGATTAGACTAAAGATCATGGCCGCAATAGCTCAGATCGAAACTCTTGTTGCAAATGGGGAAATCAGAGATGCCGTTACCTCGCACAGCCATCGCAAGCCCCATCCAATTGTGGACGGACGGGTCTACAACCTTATAAGCTGACAATTTGCCAGAAGAGTCCGTTTGGGCCACATGGACACAGACACCGCGCCAGCCCTCGACAGCGGACAGGCACATCTTGCCTGGCTGTAAAGATGTTATTTGCACCTTCTCACGCAAATCGGACATATGGTGTGAGGCCACGAGTCTGCGAATATTATCGATTGACTGGAGGACCTCCTCATAACGCACCATGGCGCGGGCGTAGACATCGCCAGACTGCTTGACTACAGGCTCATGGGACATCTTGCCATATAGCAAATACGGATGTGACGCACGGACGTCCCTCGCAAGTCCGGACGCCTTAGCAGCCATGCCTTCAAGGCCGAGCCTCTGTGCCAACTCTGTACTAACCACTCCAGTACGCTCAATTCGTGATAACACAGAAGGGAGATCGAACATCTGAGCGGCCATCTCTCGGAAATCAGGCTCAAAAGCTTCTACTGTCTTGAGCCACTCTTCCGCCAATTGGCTTGTAAAAGCAAAATTTGTGTACCCTGGCCTGATAAGACTTTTAGCGAAACGGCTGCCGCACCACTTTTGGAAAAAATTAATCATAGGGGTGCGCAAGCGACCGAATACGGCATTACCCAACTGGTAGGCGATGTCCGTGCAAATGGCGGACAAATCTCCAGTATGGACAGCGATGCGCTCATGCTCAAGGGCTATGGTACGGTCGTAGGCCAACATGGGGTCCACATCGACTCCCGAGAGGGCCTCGTAGAGCAGAGCAAACGCCGTTGCGTGGCCAACGACTGTGTCGCCCGCTATATTCTCGGCCACAGTGACGCGTTGCAGCAGCTTCTCTTTGGACAACATGACGTCCTCGACACCACGATGCTGCCACCCGAGCTGTATTTCGAGATGATGAATTTTCTCACCCTCACAAATAAAGCGGAAATGCCCGGGCTCGATTATGCCAGCGTGGATTGGACCGACACCTACCCTGTGGAACTCCTCACTCTCAACATTAAAGAAAGGGTAATCGTATATGTCACCTCCAGTCTTTCTGTCATGGCTGAACCGCAAAGGCTTAAGCCATGGGTGATTAGAGAAACCAAGCCCTGTCGATTCGTGGATTTCTCGCTCAAAGGCATGGAGCTCGGGGCGTTCCGCCGTCATAGACATAAGTTCGCTTCCTTCCTTCACTCTTGAGCGATATACCTCAATCACCTTGGCTTCGTCATCCGCAATGAAAGCGTAGAGCGCAATCATGCCATCACTTGCAGGCTGTGCAAAATAAGCGAGACAATGGATAGACTGCGCCCCGAGACGAGACAGGACAACAGAATAGAAATCGGAATACTCCAACACCTCCACGCTCTCGGTGTCGAACGCCTGACCGTTTTGAATAATCATTACCGACAGAGAATCAGTGATTGCAAACCTTTGACTTGTCGACCGTGAACCCTGCAGTCACGGCAGGCATGAATTTACCCCTCGCCTCAAGGAAGTCGACAAGTTCAGAGGCCGTCATGCCATCAGCTGAACAAGTGTAGAAACGCTCGTCAGGGCCAAACTTAGAGATTATAGCCTCAACGAGCTCCTGCCGACTGGCATAACTGTTTCCCTCCATCATGTGGAGAACCTCATGACCGTGTATCATCGTGATGAAAATTACGTTTACGCAAAATTAAAAAAGTCGCCCAATAGAGTACTACTGAGCGACTAAAACTTGTTGGCGGTGAGGACGAGGCTCGAACTCGCGACCCCATGCGTGACAGGCATGTATTCTAACCAACTGAACTACCCCACCGTTTTTGCTTACCACTGAAGAATATGCTTGCGGTGAGGACGAGGCTCGAACTCGCGACCCCATGCGTGACAGGCATGTATTCTAACCAACTGAACTACCCCACCGTTTTTGCTTACCACTGAAGAATATGCTTGCGGTGAGGACGAGGCTCGAACTCGCGACCCCATGCGTGACAGGCATGTATTCTAACCAACTGAACTACCCCACCAAGTGTAAGACTTCAGTAGTAAGCTTTCAAAATGTCTTGCTTTCAGTCCCTTGAGCGCTGCTCTTGTTCCCGATTGCGAGTGCAAAGTTAGGGCATTTTTCTTTCTCTGCAATACCTGAGGGCATTTTTCTGCTAAAAAAAATCGGCCTTTTTCGAGAATCGTAACCTTACACTCTAAAAATGAACACATTACAATAAGAACAATTTTATAAGTTTTTTGTGCGATTCCGAGCTGCAAGAAAGCCATAACCGATGAAACCACATTTGCCGAGATAAAAGGAGAGGGCTGCATAGCCACCACACACCACGAACAAGACATATTGCCACAGGAACAATAAGGCGCGAATGTCAAACATAGGCGGAAAAAAATATTTACTTTCGCGTATCGAAATATGTATAGTATAAATATAAAAGGGTACACGAAAGACGCACTTTACAAGCATTGATGGACAACCTGATTTTCTTAGACAAAGAGTTAACACTCTATTTGAACGGGCTGAACAATCCAATTTTGGACATGTTCTTCCACGCCGTCACGTCAAAATGGTTATGGCTGCCGCTATATGCGGCACTGCTGTGGATGATATTCCGCCGCCAGGGCGGCCGCGGTCTTATGACAATCGTTGTGATAGGCGTCCTTATACTCATGGCAGACCAACTTACGAGCGGACTCATGAAACCCCTCTTCGAGAGGTTACGTCCGAGTCATGACGGGGTTATGCAATATTTAGTCCATACGATTAACGGGTATAGAGGGGGGCTTTATGGCTTTGCGTCGTCACATGCGGCCAATACGTTTGCCCTTGCCACATTCATCATTCTTGTTGTCAGGCGTTGGTCACTTTCAATTGTCATGATTGCATGGGCGTTGCTAAACAGTTATGGCAGGGTTTATCAGGGAGTTCATTTTGTGGGGGATATACTGGTTGGCGCAATTGTAGGCATCATACTGGGACGACTTGTCTATGAGGCGTACCTCCATATAGTGCTTCATTTCTTCGTCATAAAGCACCACAACAAGTGGACATTGAAAAGCGGACTGTCCGAGACATTTGGAAAAAGCGAGCCGCATATTGTCGCCTACACTTTTTGGCTAACAATTGTATTCTCCGTCATATTCATCCTTTTGTTCAGAAGTTTATATGGAGTTGCTTGTTGACCGGGCATTCACGCCAGGAGCCATCCTGTGCCCCGAAGAGAGCCAGCACTGCGTCAAGGTAATGCGGCATAGGGAAGGGGACAAGATTATCGTGACGGACGGAAACGGGATGCGGTATGACTGCACACTACAACGAGCAGACGCACGCGGTTGCGAGCTTGCGGTCGACGAGTCAACAGAGATCCCCATGCGTCCATACCAGCTTCGCTTAGCGGTGGCACCGACAAAGAACATAGACAGGTTCGAGTGGTTTGTGGAGAAGGCTGTTGAGATAGGAGTGACACACATCACACCAATTGAGACCGAGAACTCAGAGCGCACAAGGGTAAGAATAGACAGATTGGAGCGGATTGTCACAGCAGCAGCAAAACAGTCATTAAAATACTACCTGCCGGTAGTTGATGAGATAACCCCCATCGGCAAGCTAATGGATGAGGCGACATCAGCACAAAAGTTCATATTACATTGCGCTGACACGCCTAAACCTCACTTGATGAACGCCTGCCAAGCCAAGACAGACACACTCGTCCTGATTGGCCCTGAGGGAGACTTCTCACCCCAAGAGGTGACAAAAGCGTTGAGCATGGGGTTCAAGGAGTGCACACTTGGCCCCGAAAGGTTACGCACAGAGACAGCGGCTGTGGTCGCAACAAACATAGTCGTATTGCGTAACCAATTGTAAAACACAAAAAACTGAAGAGTATGGCATTTTTCGGACTTTTCGGCAAAAAAGAGGAAAAAGAGACAAAAGAGGGACTCGACAAGGGTCTCGCACGCACGAAAGAGAGCTGGTTCAAGAAATTGGGCCGCCTTCTGACGAGCAAACGCAAAGTGGATGACGACGTCCTTGACGAGTTAGAGGAAATTCTAATCACGTCGGACGTTGGTGTGGACACGACAATGAAAATTATCGACCGCATCCAGGAGCGCGTCAAGAGGGACTCATACAACGGTTCTGACGAGCTCGACAAGATATTGCGAGAGGAGATAGCCGGCCTTTTGGAGGAGAACGACAACGGCAAAGAAAAAGCCGAGGTCGCATCGCATGATAACGGAGACCCTTACGTGATAATGGTTGTAGGAGTCAATGGAGTCGGGAAGACGACGACAATAGGCAAACTGGCCCACAGATTTAAAAAGGCTGGCAAAAAGGTCATCTTAGGGGCGGCTGACACATTCCGCGCCGCCGCCATCGAGCAGTTGGAAGTTTGGGCCAAACGCGTCGACGTGCCTATAATCAGGCAGCAAATGGGCTCAGACCCGGCATCTGTGGCATTCGACACACTGTCATCGGCTAAGGCTCATGGAGCGGATGTCGTCATAATAGACACAGCCGGCCGCCTGCATAACAACATAGGCCTGATGAACGAGCTGTCCAAGATAAAAAACGTCATGAAAAAGATAGTTCCGTCGGCACCAGACGAGGTGCTGCTGGTTTTGGACGGCTCAACGGGGCAGAATGCATTTGAGCAGGCAAAACAGTTCACCAAGGCCACAGACGTATCGGCGCTCGCTATAACCAAACTTGACGGAACAGCCAAGGGCGGCGTGGTGATAGGCGTGTCAGACCAATTCAGCATACCCGTCAAGTATATAGGCGTGGGAGAAGGAATTGACGACATTCAGATTTTTGACAAGAAGGCGTTTGTCGAGTCTCTTTTCCGAGAGTAGTCATCGGAGTAATGCCAAGACGCGACAAACAAAAGACCAGAAAAAGACCAGAACGACAGATAGATGAAAATAGTAGACGTCATTTCACTCGGATGCTCTAAAAACCTTGTGGACAGCGAGCGACTCATGGCGCAGTTGCGCGCAAACAACATAGGAGTGGAGCACGACCCTGCGACCCCGCGTGGAGAGGTGGCTGTAATCAACACGTGTGGATTTATTGGGGACGCAAAAGAGGAGAGCATCAACACAATACTTCAGTTTGCGGAAGCCAAGCAACAAGGCAAACTAAAGAGACTTTACGTGATGGGATGCCTCAGTGAGCGTTACCGGGATGAGTTGGCGGAACAGATACCCGAGGTTGACAAATTCTACGGCAAATTCGACTGGAAAGGGCTGGTGGCCGAACTTGGCGCTACATACAGGCGAGACCTGATGAACGAGCGCAGTTTGACAACACCCGGACATTACGCATACCTGAAAATCTCAGAGGGGTGCAACAGAATGTGCAGTTATTGCGCCATCCCACTTATTACGGGGCCTCACACGAGCAGGCCGATGGAAGAGATTGTCACGGAAGTGCAAAACCTTGCGGAGTCGGGCGTGAAAGAGATACAGGTCATAGCCCAAGACCTGTCGTCGTATGGCACAGACCTGTATAAGCAGAACAAACTGGCTGAACTCATCACGAAGATTTCAGAAGTTGACGGCATCGAATGGATAAGGCTGCACTATGCTTATCCCGCTGGTTTTCCCCATGACATACTGGACGTCATGGCTAACAATCCCAAAGTCTGCAAATACTTGGACCTTGCGCTGCAACATGCGTCAGACCATATGCTGGGCCTGATGCGCAGGCGTATAACCAAAGAGCAGACTATCGCGCTTCTTGACGAAATCAGGTCTAAAGTCCCAGGCATACACATCCGCACGACAATGATAACCGGACATCCTGGTGAGACTGAGGAAGACATAGCCGAGATGGAGGAATTCGTAAAGAGCCAAAAGTTCGAGAGGCTTGGAGTCTTCCCCTATTCTCATGAGGATGACACATATGCGTTTAAGCATTACAAGGATGACATTCCTGAAGATGTGAAGCAAGAGCGTGCTGACAGGATTATGTCCATTCAGGAATCAATAAGCGCGGAGGTCAACCAAGACAAGGTTGGCAAGACGCTGCGTGTGATAGTGGACCGGGCGGAAGATGACCATTTCGTCGGCCGCACAGAGTTCGACTCGCCAGAGGTTGACCCGGAAGTCGTCATATACGGCGACGCTAAGATAGGAGAGTTTGTCAACGTCAAAATAACTGGGGCTGAGGACTACGACCTGATTGGCGAAGTGGAGGCGTGAATATGGCAAAGCAACAAGATTGGAAAGACAGACTTGGCGTTGTGTTCTCCACAAACGCCAATTTCGAGTATACCCATGAAGAGGAGGAAGAGGAAGAGACTCTGCCGCCACAACAGCAGAACCTGCACGTCTTGCTTGACAAGAAACAGCGAGGCGGGAAAAAGGTAACACTGGTGAGTGGCTTCATAGGAAGGGAAAACGACCTGAAAGACCTGGGTAAAAAGTTGAAGAGCTCTTGCGGCGTTGGCGGCTCGACAAAAGACGGGGAGATTTTGGTTCAAGGTGATTTTCGGGAAAAAGTCGCCCAAATGCTCATAAGCGACGGATATAAAGTAAAACTACACAAGTAAAAACAGCATATCCAATGCTACCTTTGGCAGAAAGGATGCGTCCGACGACGCTGGAGGATTACGTAGGTCAAAGCCACCTGATAGGCCCGGGCGCCATTCTGCGCCGGATGATAGACCATGGCAACATATCGTCCATCATCTTATGGGGGCCGCCAGGCGTGGGAAAGACCACATTGGCTAAAATCATATCCCACAAGCTCGAACGACCGTTCTACACACTGTCGGCGATTAGCTCGGGTGTGAAAGATGTGCGCGACGTAATAGAGAAAGCGAAGCAAGGACGCTTTTTCAACCCGGCAGCCCCACTGCTCTTTATTGACGAGATTCACAGGTTTAGCAAGAGTCAGCAGGACTCGCTATTGTCAGCTGTTGAAGAAGGCGTCGTTGTGCTGATTGGCGCGACGACAGAGAACCCGTCATTTGAAGTCATATCTCCATTGCTGAGCAGATGCCAAGTCTATGTCCTTAAATCGCTTGAGCAGGCGGACCTTATGGCTTTGTACGACAGGGCCATACACACAGATGAGGTTCTGAAGAGTCTGAAATTCAACCTGATTGAGGACAATGCCTTAATCCGTTTCTCGGGTGGTGACGCTCGCAAATTCCTCAACATATTAGAGCTTGTAGTCAATTCGCAAGAGGGAAGCGAAACCATTGTTGTGGACGACAAGCATGTCGTGGATATCCTGCAGCAGACTTCGGCGACGTATGACAAACAAGGCGAGATGCACTACGACATCATATCCGCCTTCATAAAATCGATACGCGGCTCAGACCCAGACGCGGCAATCTACTGGTTGGCGAGGATGATAGAGGGCGGCGAGGATCCAAAATTCATAGCCCGCCGTCTGATAGTATCGGCAGCGGAAGACATAGGGCTTGCCAACCCCAACGCGTTACTCATGGCGAACCAGGCCTTTGACGCGGTTAATAAAATAGGCTGGCCGGAGGGACGCATAATCTTAGCCGAGGCAACAGTTTATTTGGCAACATCGGCAAAAAGTAACGCCTCATATAACGCTATAAACCAAGCCCTGTCGTGTGTAAAGCAGACAGGCGACTTGCCAGTGCCACTGCATTTGCGAAACGCCCCGACCAAGCTGATGAAGCAACTGAATTACGGGAGCGACTATAAGTATGCCCATGACTACCCAGGGCATTTTGTGGATCAGCAGTACATGCCAGACGCCTTATCGTCCCAGCGCTTCTACTTTGCGCAAGACAACCCGTCTGAGACCAAAATCGCAGAACGCATGCGCATGTTATGGTCAGGCAAGAAGGGGTGAAGCGGTTTCGGAACAAAGACAAAAGAACAAGAACAACAAAGCGATGTCTAACAATTTGCGCGGCTATATGTACGCCGCGTTGTCATCATCGAGTTACGGAGTAAACGCGTTTGCAGTGTTGCTTTACGCATGCGGACTTACAACAAACTCAGTACTTTTTTACCGGTATTTTTTCGCCAGCCTCATAATGGCGTGCATCCTCTTGGTAAAGAGGGAGGGCTTCAGGCTGACACTTAAAGAGCTTGGGTTAATTTGCCCGATGGGTATGCTGTTCGCATACTCGTCATGGTCGCTTTTTGAGGCGTACAAATATATGGGCGTGTCACTATCAGCCACAGTGTTGTTCGTCTATCCGGCCATGGTTGCAATGTTGATGTGGGCCTTTTTCCGCGAGAAGCCTGGCAAAGTGACCCTTTTTGCCATTCCAATAGTTTTCCTGGGTATAGTCTTACTTGACTGGGAGGGGATAATGAGCGGCACGTCGTCGTTAGTTGGCATGTTGATAGTCTTGTCATCATCTCTTAGCTATGCCGTATATATGGTCGTAGTGCAGAAAAGCTGCCTGAGCGAGATGCCTTCGGCAAAACTAAGCTTCTACTCGCTGCTTTTCGGTTTCCTTTACTACATCGTAATGACCAAGTTTTGCACCGAGGTCCAGCCGCTCCAAACTCCGAGGGAATGGGCTGTAGTGTTGGCATTGGCCATGTTCCCGTCACTGATATCAGTGTCTTCAATGGCTGTCGCTATAAAACTCGTTGGCTCGACAGCCACAGCGGTGCTTGGGGCATTTGAGCCGATCGCGTCAGTCATGATAGGCGTATGCCTTTACGGGGAACGACCTGCCCCTTTGTCATGGGTAGGCATGGTAGTGATATTGCTATCAGTAACGGCCGTCGTGGCGCAAAACAGGATTGTCAGAATAGGCGGCAAGTTCCTCGGATACGTAAAAAAGCACATACATAAGGCGCATGCCCAAAGACATGTCCCCGAAGAATGAACAATAGAAACAGATGAAACGAGAAGAACTAATGGGGCATGGCGCCATATTCGGAGCCAACTTCCTCTGGGGCGTAATGTCGCCCATCACAAAACTTGTATTTGCGGGCGGAACAATCACACCATTTATCCTTGTAGGCTTAAGAATGGGTGGTGCGGCCATACTATTTTGGCTATTCGCACTTTTGACAGGCTACGAAAAGGTGGCAAAAAGAGACATATTCCTCTTCTTTGTGGCAAGCCTACTGGGAGTCATATGCAACCAGGGTGTATACACAATAGGATTAAGCATGACCAGTCCCGTTGACGCATCCGTAATCTCGACCAGCACGCCAATATTCACCATGGTCATAGCCGCACTTTACTTGCGCGAGCCGATGACAGCCAAGAAAGTCGGCGGAGTCCTGCTTGGCGCTGTTGGCGCAGTCATGCTCGTGCTGAGCGGCGTGGAGAATGGCGCCGGGCTTGGAGGAAGCGCATTGGGCAACGGGCTATGCATCTTTGCGGAATTGTGCTTTGCCAGCTACTTAGTGTTCTTCAAGGCTTTGATTAGCCGTTACTCACCCATGACAGTGATGAGATGGATGTTCACGTGGTCGACACTGATCGCACTGCCATTCACGTGGAGCGACATAACGTCAATCGACTATGCCTCGCTTGACATTCCGACACTTGCCGGACTGACCTATATCGTGGTGGTCGCGACATTCGTATGCTACTTCCTATCGCCAATCGGCCAGAAATACCTTCGCCCGACCGTGGTTAGCATGTATTTCTACGTACAACCAGTGGTTGCAACAATACTTGCGACGATATTGGGATCGGCTGGCACATTCGGCATCGTGAAAATAATATCTGTGGTCATGATATTCACAGGCGTCTTCCTTGTGATGAACAGTAAGAGCAGGGCTGACGTAGAAAAGGAAGCCAAGTGAAAAAAATTGCCACTCCATCAAGAAACATTTCAATGACATTTGCGTATATTTGTCATAGTTAACTTTTCATCCTGAACTATGGCATACAAGATTATCGATATTGAGGGCATAGGCCCCGTATACGCAGAAAAGCTTGAGGCGATTGGCGTCAAGACGACTGATGACTTGCTGGAGCGCGGCAAGACTCCTACCGGTCGCAAGAAATTGGCCGAGGAGACTGGTATTTCGGGCAAGCTCATCTTGACATGGGTGAACCACTCCGACCTTTTCCGCATTAAAGGTGTCGCAGGCCAGTTTGCAGAGCTTTTGGAGGCAGCTGGCGTTGACACAGTCAAAGAGTTCCGCCATCGCGTGGCAGCAAACCTGAAAGCGAAAATGGACGAGGTTAATGCGCAGAAGAATTTGTGCAACAGGGTTCCTTCAGAGAGCGAGATTGAAAAAATGATAGAGCAAGCCAAAGAGCTTGAGCCTATAGTGACATATTAGGGCATAGTGTAAACTGCTCTTACGACACGAGGGGTCGCGCCGACCGTCATAGAACACGGGGTGAGCGTGACCCCTTTCTCATATTCATAGACACATACATTCAAAATCAGCGATAAACTATGGTAAAAGTTCGTCCATTCAAAGGGTTACGCCCACAAAAAGAACTTGTTGAACGAGTGTCGTGCCTTCCCTATGACGTAATGAACACAGAAGAGGCTGCTCAGATGTCAAGAGGGGACGAAGTTAGCCTGCTGAACATAACAAGGGCGGAAATTTGCTGTCCCAAGGGAACAGACATACATTCAGAGACCGTATACGCTAAAGCCTTAGAGAACTTCACAAAAGCGCAAAACAATAACTGGCTGAGGCAGGACGCGACGCCATGCTATTATGTGTATGAGCAGGTCATGAACGGCCGGCATCAGATTGGAATTGTGGGCGCCGCCTCTTGCGAAGACTATAAGAATGGACTGGTAAAGAAACATGAGCTGACCCGCCCCGACAAGGAAGAGGACCGCATGGTGCTTACTCGTAAGTTACATGCCAACATTGAGCCTGTTTTCTTAGCCTATAAAGCCGTCCCGGAAATAGACAACATAGTTGCCGATGTCATGAAAGCACCGGCTGAATATGACTTCGTTTCAGAAGACGGCATAGCGCACAAACTGTGGGTAGTCTCCGACACCGCGCTTGTGGAAGAGATAGAACGACTGTTCTCGACCAAAGTCGAGGCCACATATGTTGCCGACGGACATCACAGGACGGCGGCGGCTGGTCGGATTGGTGATGAGTTTGCCAAACAGAACCCAAACCACACGGGCGAAGAGAACTATAACTTCTTCATGGCCGTCATATTTCCAGACAGTCAGTTGCGCATCATGGACTACAACAGGGTCGTGAAGGACTTGAACGGACTGACAAAGAGTGAGTTTGTAGAAAAACTCGGGGAGGTAATGTCGGTTGAGAAGATGGGCAAGGTTGAATACAAGCCCAGCAAATTACACGAGTTCTCAATGTACCTTGACGGCGATTGGTATAAATTGACCGCCAAAGAAGGAACATATAATGACAATGACCCGATAGGGATATTGGATGTTAGCGTCTTGACAGACAACGTCCTGAAGCCCATATTGGGCATCGATGACATGCGAAGATCTCAGCGCATTGATTTCGTTGGGGGAATAAGGGGGCTTGGAACCCTTAAGCAAAGAGTAGACACAGGTGATGCCGCTGTGGCTTTCGCCCTCTACCCGGTATCGATGAAACAATTGATAGACATTGCGGACACAGGCAACATTATGCCGCCCAAGACAACTTGGTTTGAGCCGAAACTAAGATCCGGACTTTTCATCAAGAAAGTCGATAACGACATCGAAAGGTAGCTTTGCCGCTTGGGAGTCAGCAAAGATGCGAGCAGAACATCCCCGTGATGCAGCAAATTAACGCGGACGCCCCAAACAACGAGGACATATTTTAGTTACTTTTGCGAAGGAGCGAGGTTTTCCCCGCCTAAAAAAATGACATCCATACAAGCAGCCATAGCATCAATAAGGTCGGAATTGCCAGAAGGCGTACGACTGATTGCAGTATCAAAGACCCACCCCGCCGAATATATCAAAGAAGCGTATGAGGTGGGACAACGGGACTTTGGCGAGAACAAGGTTCAGGAGATGACTGACAAAGCAGACGCATTGCCAGCCGATATAAGGTGGCACATGATTGGTCACCTACAGACCAATAAGGTGAAATACATGGCTCGGTATGTCTATATGATTCATTCAATAGACAGCCAGAAGCTCCTTGAGACCGTAAGTAAAGAGGCGCAGAAGGCAGGTCGGACGATAAAGTG
The DNA here is from genome assembly GCA_963658925.1 of bacterium. GTDB lineage: Bacteria > Bacteroidota > Bacteroidia > Bacteroidales > Marinilabiliaceae > W3P20-009. The sequence continues at coordinate 145,157 of CAVKRQ010000007.1, read as the reverse complement.
CCTACTCCAGGTCCACGTGGCAAAAGAGGAGACCAAATTTGGATTCTCTCCCGAAGCCTTGATGAGTTTTCTTGAAAGTGGAGAATATAAGCAGCTCCAGAACGTATCAATCTGCGGATTGATGGCAATGGCTACAAACACGGAAGACGAAACGGAAGTGGAACGCGAATTCGAGACGGCACGTGAATTGTTCACGGATGTCAAGAATCACTATTTCGCAGACAGTCAGGAGTTCAAAGAGTTGAGTATGGGCATGTCAGGCGACTATGCCATCGCGGTAAGACATGGTTCGACCTACGTCAGAATAGGCAGTAAAATATTTGGTCAACGCGACTACTCGAAAGCCGTGAAATAATGACAATAAAATTAATATGAGATACACCCTCCTTGCCGTCGCATCGGCAACTCTCTCTTTGGGAATGAGCTCGTGCATGCGCAACCAGACGACTCAAAATTTTGAAGACAGCATGGCAACCGACCAATCGGACAATGCCGGAAGCTCGATGGAAGAAGACTTAAACAAGTCGAGAACAATTCTTTACACACTGCCCACGCCAATAGAGATGGCCTCTCTCGTCCAAGAGACGGGCACTCGGTTTGACGACCAGATACTCTCGCAATTGAGCCAGTCTGACAAATACACCACAAATGTTAAGATGGCTCTCAACTTGGGAGTGTACACGGCGGACATGAGTTTTGCTGGAATGTTCAACCAGTCGCAAAGAATGGTTGACTACCTGAATACGATTAACGGACTGACAAAGAAACTGGGTATCGTAAATATTCTCGATGAGGGAACAATAGCAAGGCTCGAAAACTCAGAAATGACACGTAAGGAAGCGCTAAACGTGATTTCTGAGGTCTATATGAATGCGAACCAGAATCTCAAGGACAACAATAGGCGCAATATAGCCACGATAGTGATGGCTGGCGGATGGGTAGAGGGTCTGTATATAGCTCTCAACATGGTCAACCCAGACAAGCTGAACAAAGATTTGGTGGGGCGCATTGTTGCCCAGAAATTGGCCATGGCGACCATGCTCAACATAATCGAGACGCAAGACCCCGGTAATTCGGACGCAGACCTCAAATACATAAGAGAAAAGATGGAAGAGATAAACGAAGTCTTTTCGTCAGTTGAGGTTGAGATGACAGGAAGGGTGTCAGCAATAACAGATCCTGAGACACACACAACGTCAATAAAGGCAAACACGAAGGGTGAGCTTGACAAGGAGACATTACTTGCACTCAAAGCTAAAGTCTCTGAAGTGAGGGATGAATTTGTCAAGTAGACCTCATAAGACAAAGAAAGAGACAATACGACGCCTGCGCCCGGCATAGCAGAACCGAAGCGCAGGCGTTGCTCTTGTAAATATTTAGAACACAAACGAAATGTCAGAAAAGAAAAGACAGGAGATTGAGGACCAGTACAAATGGGATCTCACACCCCTCTACCCTACCATAGACGAATGGCGCAAAGAGAAAGACGAGCTGGTGAAACAACTTGGCGATATCCGCAATTTCAAAGGGCGACTTGGAGAATCGGCATCCACTTTGCTTGAATTTATGCGATTGACAGGTGGATATGACAAAACCTTGTCGCGCCTATACATATACACGACTCTGCTATCGGACGAGGACGTCAGCAATGCAGACAACATTGCCTTGACAAAGGAGATGGAGCAAGTTTGTGCGACATATGACGAATATTCTGACTTTGTGCGTCCGGAAATGGCGTCAATTTCTGACGAGACATACTCCAAATTCTTATCAGAAGAGCCAGGCTTGAAAGAATATGAGATGGATATCGATGTCATCTGCCGCCAAAAGCCTCATACCCTGTCAGAAAAAGAGGAGGCTATATTGTCTAAAATGAGCTTACTGGGCGATACTCCGACAAGCGCATATAATATTTTCTCTGATGCAGAGATGCCCCACCCTACCATCATCTTGAAAAGCGGAGAGAAAGTAGAGCTGAGCCACTCTATGTTCGGCATAGTGCGCGCTTCGTCAGTCAGAGACGACCGTAAGGCCGCCTTTGACGCATTTTGGGACAACTATAAGAAGTTTGAAGGCACCTTTGGCGAATTGATGGGCGGCAAAATGCGCGACAGGCTCTTTTCTGCAAAGGTACGCAAATACGCATCAGCACTCGATGCCGCGCTTAGCGGCAATAAAATTCCTGTCGGCGTATACCACTCACTTATAGACAACGTCAACCGCAACCTACCCACGTTCCACCGCTATTTGGAATTGAAAAAGAGACTTTTAGGGGTGGATGAGTTGCATTACTACGACCTATACGCCCCAGCCACCGAGGATGTTGACATGACATTCACTTATGAAGAGGCGAAAGAGTTGGTTCTCGAAGCTATTAAGCCACTGAAGGAAGACTACGTCAACGTTGTGAGACGGGCTTTTGCCGAGCGGTGGATTGATGTCTTCCCGACAGAGAACAAGGCCACAGGCGCATATTCCAATGGAGCGGCCTATGATGTACACCCGTACATATTGATGAACTTCGACGGACGATATGACAGCGTAGGCACATTGATTCACGAGCTGGGTCATACCATGCAAAGCTACCTGTCGAACAAGACTCAGCCCTACTCGCTGCACGACTACACAATATTCGTTGCGGAGGTCGCCTCAACTTTCAACGAAGCACTTCTGGACCATCTGATGCTTGGTAAGCTAACAGACAAGAAGCAGCGCATATCTCTGCTCATGAATATGTTGGATGGATTTAAGGGTACACTTTTCCGCCAAACACAATTTGCCGAGTTTCAGTTGGCAGCCCAAGAGAAGTCGGAGCGAGGTGAGCCAATCACAGGCAAAGTGCTATCAGGGCTCTATGGAGACATCACACGCAAATACTATGGCCATGACAAAGGTGTATGCGTAGTTGATGACAAAGTAGACATTGAGTGGGCGTTCATTCCTCATTTCTATATGGGTTTCTACGTATACCAATACAGCACCTCGTTTGTCGCATCACAGGCACTTTCTGAGCTTGTGTTAAGCGGGAAAGAGGGTGCGCTCGAACGCTACAAAACTTTTTTATCAGCGGGTCGCTCCAAATATCCGATAGAAGAACTTGCAGATGCAGGTGTAGACATGCTGTCTAACGAGCCGTTTGACCAGTGTATTGGCAAAATGAACAAGATTATGGACATGATTGAGGAAATGTTTTAGGCTCAATCGCAGCAAAATCCAGAAGGCGTCACTCCCAAAATTTGGGAATGACGCCTTTTTATTTTCACGTTCTTCGCATCTCACTAAATAGTTTGCAGGCTCTCATTAAAAATAAGCCCAACCACATTGGGGGAATTGAGCTTCGGCAGATAGAAAAAAGGGCCGCACCAACCAAATGATGCGGCCCTTAGGGTTAAGACTTGGGTAAAGCTATTAATTTGCAGCCTCAAGCTCAGCTATTTGCTGTGTTACCTCCTTATTCTTGTCGAACATCTCAAGAATATAAGTGATTCGCTTGAGGTTGGTAAGCACCTCAAGCTTCTGCTGCTTGTCAGGCGCAATTTGAGCAGCCGTCTCGAAGAAAGGAACAGACTTTGCGAAAGAATCGTTAGCCTCCTTCATCATGGCGTTATACTTGTTTATGTCGCGCTCGGCACTCGCATCCTGCTTAATCTTAAGACCAGAGTTGTAGTAGACGATGGCGAGGTTGTACGTTGCGCCGAAGTGCTTGGGGTCGAGACCGATGGCTGTCTTATAGTCAGCCTCGGCATCGCTGTAGCTGGTGCTCTCATTGAGGCAGCCGCGAGCAAAGAAGTACTGCGCGTTCTTCGGATCCTTCTGAATGGCATTGTTCAAGTAAACGAGAGCCTCGTCATTCTTATGAGCCTGAAGGTAATAGTTAATCAGAGTGTTGATGATGTCAGAGACCTGAGGATAAGCCTCAAAAGCCTCTTTGAGGGTGCTCTCCACATTAGCAGAATCCTTAACCAGCTCGTAGCAATACTTGGCACGAAGATAGGCCATTGAGCCATCGCTATCCTTTCCTGCCGTCTTAGCGTAGAGACGGGCGGTCTTGAGGAAGTAAGGCGCGCCTACAGTCCAGTTCTCAGCCTGCATGCTGACGATGCCGATGTTGGAGTAGAGAGCCGTGTCAGCGATTTGCTCGGCTGCCTGATTCTCAAACCACTCACAAGCGAGGAAGGCGTCAAGGCTCTTGCTGTAGTTCTTGTCATTGAAGCTCTGCCCAGCGATGCTCTCGGTGAGATCACGATACTCGGCACGAGCCTTCTCGATTTTCTTGGCAGCCTTGCCTATCTTTTTGCCTTTAGGACCACCCTTAGCGTCAAGCTCCTTAGCCTTGGTGAAGTACTCCTTAGCCTTAGCGACTCCGTCATCAGCCTTGTTATGAGCTGCGAGAGTGAGGTATATCTTGGAGGCGACAAGATATGTGTTGGGCTCCTCGTTAGACTTTTCATTCTGCAAAGCCTCATCAATGTCTGACTTTGCAGCGTCATACCTCTGGAGTATGAGATTATTCTCGGCACTGTTGACCTTGCTTGACTGTGCCGCAGCCGAGAGGCCCGTGAGAGCCAATCCAGCCAAAATGAGAATTTTTTTCATTTTGAGTTTACTTGTGTTATTCTTGATTTTGTTTAGTGCTCCGAAAGAGGTGACTTGTTACTCCTGCTCAGGAGATGCATCTTCCGAATCACTGTTATCTGTTGGTTGTTGGTTCTGTTCCGGCACTGAACTTGTTATACCTTCCTCCTCGGCCTCCTCGTCATCCATGTGGGGGACGATGGTACCACTGGCTATCCGGTCGTTCTTCTTGCTCAGATTGATAAGGCTAAGGCCTTGGGTGTTACGACTTGTAGTCTTGATGTCGGTTGCCTTGATGCGGATAGTGATGCCACTCTTGTTGATAATCATGAGGTCATCATCATCCGTCATGATATCAATTGCCACAAGATCGCCGGTCTTCTCAGTAATCTTTATGGTCTTCACACCCTTGCAACCACGGCTGTTGACAGGGTACTCGCTTATTGCGGTTCTCTTGCCAAAGCCTTTTTGAGAAAGAGCGAAGATATCACCCGCGTCATCCGGGTCTACTGCTACAAAGCCAACTACTTGATTGCCTTCACCGAGGTTGACGCCCCTGACACCCATGCCTGAGCGGCCGACAGAGCGGACTGACGCCTCAGGGAAACGGACGGCACGACCATCTGATGTAGCCAACATAAGCTGCTTGCTGCCATCCGTGAGAACGGCCTTAAGCAATTCATCGCCTTCACGTATGGTCACCGCAATGACACCATTTGCACGCGGACGCGAATATTCAGCAAGGCTGGTACGCTTCACTACGCCTTGTTTTGTGGCAAGTATAATGTAGTGGCTCTGCGTGAACTCGGGGTTGTTAAGCCCACGGACATTAATAAAGGCCTTGACTGCGTCGTCGCTCTCAATATTGAGCAGATTCTGTATAGCCCTGCCCTTGTTGACCTTATTGCCCTCGGGTATGTCATAGACCTTATACCAGAAGCAACGCCCCTTGTTTGTGAAGAACATCATGGTGTCATGCATCTTGGCATAATAGATATGCTCTATGAAGTCCTGATCACGAGTGCTTGAGCCGCGAGAGCCTATTCCGCCACGATTTTGGGTCTTAAACTCATTGAGCGACGTGCGCTTAACATAGCCCATGTGGGAAACAGTCACGACAACATCATCATCCGCATAGAAATCCTCGGGATTAAACTCATCCTCAGAGTACTCGATGTTCGTCCTGCGCTCATCGCCATATTTCGCACGGATTTCAAGAAGCTCATCCTTAATGACACCCATTTGCATGGACTCGTCGGCGAGCAGCTGAGTGAGGTAATCGATGTAGTCAGTCACCTTCTTAAACTCGTCGTGCAGCTTATCCTGCTCCAAGCCGGTCAGCTGACCGAGCCTCATCTCGACAATGGCACGAGACTGGACATCGGAGAGGTTGAAACGCTCCATAAGTTTTTGGCGAGCCTCGTCCCTGCTGCTGGCGGCGCGGATGATGTGCACAACCTCATCAATATTGTCACTCGCAATAATGAGACCCTGCAGTATGTGGGCACGCTCCTCGGCTTTGCGCTTCTCATATATAGCGCGGCGGACAACCACATCATGCCTGTGCTCGACAAAGCATTGGATGATTTCCTTGAGGTTGAGCAGTTTGGGGCGTCCACCGACGAGGGCGATGTTGTTAACGCCAAAACTTGACTGGAGCTGAGTATTCTTAAAGAGGTGGTTGAGGACCACATTAGGAATTGCATCCTTTCGGATCTCAATCACAATGCGCATTCCGTCCTTGTCACTCTCATCGCGGAGATTGGTGATGCCGTCAAGTTTTTTCGCATTGACAAGCTCGGCAATCTTTTTGATGAGGTCTGACTTGACGACCATATATGGGATCTCGGTAATGACAATGCTCTCATGGTCATTAACCTTCTCAATCTCATATTTGGAGCGGATCACAATACGGCCGCGCCCTGTGAGGTATCCGTCACGGACACCAGAGTACCCGACGATTGTTCCACCCGTGGGGAAGTCAGGAGCTTTGATAATCTTGATAAGATCCTCAATATCGACATCCTTATTCTCGACATAGGCAATGCATGCGTCGACCGCATCCTTTATGTTGTGCGGAGCCATCATCGTCGCCATGCCGACAGCGATGCCAGAAGCGCCATTGACCAGCAAGTTAGGAATGCGAGTCGGGAGCACAGAGGGCTCATCAAGGCTCTCATCAAAGTTCTTGACCATGTCGACAGTCTCCTTGTCGAGGTCAAGCATCATGTCCTCAGCGATTCTTTGCAACCTCGCCTCGGTATATCGCATAGCCGCCGCGGAATCACCGTCAACCGAGCCAAAGTTACCCTGGCCGTCTACGAGCGGGTATCGCAAAGCCCATGGCTGAGCCATGTGGACAAGCGCGCCATAGACGGAAGAGTCGCCATGCGGGTGGTACTTACCGAGGACATCGCCGACGATACGCGCTGATTTCTTGTATGGTTTGTCAGATGTGACACCCAACTCGTCCATGCCGAAAAGGATGCGGCGGTGGACAGGCTTGAAGCCATCACGCGCATCAGGCAGGGCTCGGGCGACAATCACCGACATCGAATAATCGATGTAGGCGGACTTCATCTGCTCCTCAATTTTTATAGGGACAATTCTTTCTCCTTCTGCCATTATTATTAAATGAGTTACACATGGAAGCGCACGAGCGTCCGAGACTATTGCAACCGACGCGGCGCAGGGCGGAAAACGAGCAGATAGCCAAACCTATAAGAGGTCTGCGAACAGCCCGATTCGCCCTACTAAGTTACGACTTTTTCGACCGACGACAAAACAATATGGTCATTTTTGAGCGCAGAGAGGCTTAAATCTGGCATCCCAGACCCGAGCCGACATTATAACGCACGCTGCTTCGCTTTTAATAAAACACCCCTATAAAAGGGTGGAAACAGACCATAACCGAAAAATAGTTCAATGTCACATGAGAGCACCTGCAATTTTGGGGTACGGAATTGGAGTTCCCGCCCAATCACAACCTTCACATGCAACTTCCTAAACAAAAGAGACAGACCGACTTATCTGAAAACAAAAACTCCTCGACTCACGTCGAGGAGTTGTCCTAACCTAACCCAAATTCATGAAAAAACTTGAGGAGACCTCTTTTAGTCTCTGGGTGCAATTATAATAATTTCTAATCCAATAAAAAAATTTAAATTAGACAATTTAGCAAGCCCACAAACAAAGCTCAAGCCTCGCACGCATAGGATATATAGCACCCTTAATGAGCCAACAACCACTTGAATACATACAAGTATATCGCCAAGGCGTAAAGTGCAATGAGGGAGACCCACTCCACCATTTCATAAGGGGCATTAGAGGAATTCGCACCATGTCTGACGGCTTTTAGGACATTGGTGAGGAACGGCGGGACACAGATAACAAGAAACAGGAAAAAGATGTGTCCGAAAACTCTTAAGACTAAATCGGCGGTAATCATAGGCGACTCATTTATCGGTTCCTATGACTTTTGTACGCACTCCGGGCTAATTTGTTGCACAATATTTCACTCTATTTAACCATCACCCGACATGGAAGCTTTCTGTAGACTCAGAGAACCGCCATAATCCCGTCACGCCGCAATATTTCAGTACAAATTTTTCTTAAAAGCGACTGTATCTACACGGCGCAAGACAAACCTTTCCCAAAAGTTATAGATTAACCCAGAACCATAACCCACTATTTGACAAGCGCCCGCCCATACACTCATTAGTGCCACACGTGAACTGCGAAAAGTCCTGTACGCATCGACAAAGATCAACGCACCATAGGCCACGACGGGCAGGATAAACAATAATGATTTGAAGACCACACCAAGGATTATAAGCGAGGCGAGCGCCAACACTGCGGCCGAAGGCAGCAAGTGCACAAGCTTGATAGCCCTCTTATGTCGGCGGGCAATGTCAATGCGAGCGGTACCAGAACAGAATGTCTGCTTAAAAAACGACCGGAAAGTGGAACGCCTCTTGTGGTAAACGAAGGTCTCGCTGACAAGACCTAACTTGCCACCCGCCTCTTTGACCCTAAGGCTGAAATCAATGTCCTCGCCATAGCGCATTGACGGGTCGAATCCGCCAACCTTGTTAAAGAACTCGCGGCGCACCCCCATACTGTAGCTTCGAGGATAGAACTCATCCATCTTGCCTCCTTTACTCCCCCCACGGATGCCACCCGTGGTGAATATGGAGGTCATCGAATAAGATATGGCCTTTTGTATCGGCGAGAAAAATTTATGGGCAGCATCCCTCGTTCCGAAACAATCAAAACCATGCTCCACAATAGAGTCATGAATCTTGTCAAGAAAGTCAGAAGGAAGGGCGCAGTCAGAATCAAAGAAAAACAGGTAATCGCCAATAGCCGCTTGCGCTCCACGGTTACGGGCGGCAGAGGGCCCCGCGTTCTCCTGACATATATACTTAATATCCAATTGTCTTTGGAATTGGGAGACAGACTCCTCGCTCGTAAGCGTGGAGCCATCCTCGACCACAATGACCTCCGTGGCATCCTTGAAATGCTGGATTGTAAGCGAATCGAGCAGTTCTTTAAGCTCTTCAGGCCTATTGTAGACAGGCACAATGATAGAAACCCTAATCATATAAATTCCAAAGCGCAAAAGATAATAGAAAACCCGTGGGGAGAAGGCAGCTCCCCTCCCACGGGCACAAGTCGTAAATGAGGATTAGGCCTCAGCCTTATCCCCCTCGTTCTCCTCGTCATCTGAGCCAGAGACCAGGCCATGAGCGAGGAGGATATTGTACCAAGAGACAAGTTTCTTGATGTCAGAGACATAGATGCGATCAGCATCCCACTCAGGAAGAGCCTTGGCCATGAATGCCTTGAGCTCATCGTTGGATGAAGTGGCAGGGATACACTCCTTACCGCCAGTGAGATTGAAAATGTTAGCCATGACATGGCTGAGACGGACATCGCCATCGACCGTGTACATGGAAATCTCCTGAAGCGCAGACACGCGGGCAGTGCCACTTACAGGGAGACGCTTGCCGTCTGCGAGACTCTCAACTATGATATTGTTCTTGCCTTGAGATACGAGTTTGAAGAGGCCGCTCTTGCCAGATATGGAAAGAATACCGTTCAGCATTTCCTTAGTTAATATAGTTATATTTTGCGTAATTTGGCACAAAGATAAGTCGGATTGTCTTAACTGCAAAATAAAAGCCCCGTGGAAAACCCCGAGAGGTATTTCCACGGGACAAACCGTGTGCTTTTGCCGTGGCAAATATATCTTTAGCTGTCCTCACAAAGCATGTGAGCCGGCTGCAAATGATACTTACTGGCGGGGGCCGCGATTGTAGGCGGGACGCTCCTCGCGTGGACGAGCCTCAGAAGTGGCGATATTGCGACCCTTGAACTCGTAGCCGTCAAGCTCCGCGATTGCGGTCTTGGCAGCCTCGTCGTCTGGCATCTCAACAAAGCCGAAGCCCTTGCTGCGATGAGTCTCACGATCGGTGATGATGCGAGCAGATGAAACCTCACCATACTTGCTGAAAAGTTCGCTGAGCTCCTCTTCCTTGGTGTTGTAGTTCAGCTTTGCTACGAAAATATTCATTACTGAATGTAAAAAGGTTTTGGTAAAGAATTGTTGGTGTAAAGTTAGACCATTTTATTTTGTACGCAACCAAATGCGAACTATTTTTTCTGTAAATTTCTCAAATAAGTGTTTTAACATTTGATACACAGCGGAGTGCGGATATTTGTACTAAATTTGACCTCATAAGACAAAACAAACGACTTTATGAAGAAAGTTTTTTTGACAGCATTGGCTTCCGTGGCCATGATGTTTGCCGGTATCAGCGCACAGGCGCAAAGCGAGTTCAACAAAGGTGACCTCGCATTCAATCTTGACTTCAACCTTGGCTCGGACGGTATCGGTGGCTATAATGGCGGGAATGGCGCCACGGCCGGCTTCAGCCTGCTTGGCGAGTACGGCTTCATGAACGTGATTAACGAGAAAGGCACGATCTCGGCCGGCCTGCTACTGGGCGCTGGGTTCAACAGCGGGAACTACTACGACTTCAGCCGCGTCAGAATAGGCACGCGCGGAACGCTCCATTACTCATTCATCCCGCAGCTCGACACCTACGCCGGCCTTAATTTCTGCTTCGTCGACATTGAGAAAGTGAAACTGCACGACGGATATAACACGAAAAACACCGACGTCAATTTCGTCGTTCCTGCTATTGTGGCTGGTTGCCGTTACATGTTCACACGCAACCTCGGTGCCAACTTTGAGTGTTCATGGGATCGGTTCCAGCACATCGCTGTCGGCTTGACCTTTAAATTCTAATTCGCGAGAGTAATTCTCGGGAGAGTCTGAGAATTCAGACATACACAAGAAAAAAGAACTCCTCCGTCAACCTACACGACTGACGGAGGAGTTTAGTTTTAGAGAATTATGTTGGTTTATGTAGTTTCCCTATTGCGCCAAGAGCGTCAACTGAGCAGAGAGTCCGCGGTCGTCATCGGAAACACTAACCGTTATTGAACCTCCATTGCGTACAGAGCGGACAATGGCGACCATTTTACCGCTGAACAGATTCATAGTCTCGCTTGTGAATGGAGTGAGAGAGGTGGCGTCACCATTGCATGAAGCCTGATAACGCCCTGCTCCAGAAACCTTAATTGTCATCTTGTCACTGCAAGTAGGGACAAAATTGCCGTCTTTATCAGCCACAGAGACAGTGATAAAAGCCAAGTCCTCTCCATCGGCGGCAAGAGTATCCTTGTCTGCCGAGAGTACAATATGATCCGGGGCTCCTGCAGTGCGAACGGTGTCACGCCCGGTCTCTTTGCCATCAGCGTCATACGCCACCACGGCAATCTCACCTGGCTCATAGACAACATTATTCCAACGGAGGCGATAACGATCCAGCCTGCTGTCCTTATTTTTTGAAATCTTACCTTGGCTCTTGCCATTGAGGAAAAGTTCGGCCGTTGGGGCATCGGTATAGCAGTAGACAGGCGTCACTTGTCCCTCACGTCCCGGCCAAGTCCAGTGAGGAAGGAGATGAGTTGTATGCTCAGTCGTATTCCATTGGCTTCGATAGAGGTAGTAGCGGTCTTTGGGCAGGCCGGCAAGGTCACAAATACCAAAGTAACTGCTGCGGCTTGGCCAGTAGGTGTCATATGGCGTTGGCTCGCCGAGGTAGTCGAAACCCGTCCAGACGAACTGACCGATGGTGTAGTCGAGGTCGTCCTGCGCCTCGAAATCATCTTCGGGGATGTTGCTCCACGGACAATACTCAGTGTCGTAGCTTGAGCATTGCCCGTCATCATAGACCTTACTATCGGACACCTCGACAGGGAACTTGTAAACACCGCGGCTTGACACCGTCGATGCGGTCTCAGAGCCGAGAATTATACCCTGCGGGAGGCTGTCAATGCTTTCCTTATAAAGATGGACACGGTAATTCATGCCCACAACATCCTGGAGTTGCGCAAAATGATTCTTTATTGCCCAATAGATGCGATCCATACCCTGAGTGACAGGGCGAGTCTCGTCCAGGCTGTGACATAGATTCTGAAGGCGGACAAGATTTTCAGGGCCTTCCGTCATGCCTTGCTCGGGGATTTCATTGCCGATGCTCCACATGATGACAGACGGGTGATTGCGATGACGGCGGACAAGATTAGCAATGTCCTTATCGCTCCACTCTTTGAAAAAACGGGCATAGCCATTCTTGCACTTGGGGTATATCCACATGTCAAAGCTCTCAGCCATAACCATCATACCAAGTGAATCACACACATCCATCTGCATCTTGCTGGGCATGTTGTGAGCGGTGCGTATGGCATCGGCGCCCATGTCTTTCATTATCTTGATTTGGCGGATGAACGCCGCCTTATTCTCTGCTGCCCCAAGCGGGCCGAGGTCATGATGCAGGCAGACACCCTTTATTTTCCGAGTCTGACCATTAAGCTGAAATCCGTTCTCCTTAGATACAGATACGGTTCGAATGCCAGTCTTGAACGTTTGGACGTCAGACAGTTTATCATCGAGCAGCAAAGATACTGAGACAGAGTAAAGATATGGGTTCTCGGGAGTCCAAAGCTGCGGCTCGGAGATGTCAATCGTGCCGAAAAACTTTTGTAGAGAGTCGGCGCGGATGGTCACAGCACTGACAAGGTGGCCATCGGCATCAGACACAGAGACAGACAACTTAGCCTCAGCATCTTGCGGGACGCCAATAGCGTCGGCATCGATGGCAAGTGTCGCCATATCCTTGGCTATATTCTTAGTCCTGACGAAAGTACCCCAATCATTGAGATATGCACCAGTATTCGTCACAAGTGTCACTGGTCTATAGAGTCCCGCGCCAGGATACCACCTGCTGCTCTCCTCTACATTCTGAAGTTTGACAAGAATGTCGTTTTTCTCGCCTACTTTCATAAACGGCGTCATGTCGACCTCAAAGGCATTATAGCCATAGGCCCAACGTCCAGCCTCCGACCCGTTAACATAGACAACCGGCTCACTCATTGCACCATCAAATATAAGCCTTGCAGAAGTCACCCCTTTATCTATGAAAACAGACGTCTGATATTGCCCCTCGCCAATCCAGGGGAGAGCGCCAGAGCGACCACTCTTCTCCGTTGCCTCATTCTCGCCATTCTGCTCAATGGCGACTGTTTGCAAATCCCACTTTTTGTCAAAAGGCCCGGCTATCGCCCAATCATGAGGTATAGACACCTCTTGCCATATCTGACCGTCGCGGCTGAATTGCCAACCGTCTGTAAGAGACTTCTCCGTTCGCACAGGTTGCTCTGAACAACCAAGCAGGGCAAAACCGAGTGCGCCCATAAGCAAGACACCAAATTTCATTATGCTGCAGAGTAGGTTTTAAAATGTGTAGAGTATTTTTAGGCAAATTAACCATAAAATATCTACATATCCAAAACTATATCTTTTTCTTGGCGCAATCACACTTAGCGCCCGAACGAGGGCAGTTCAGGCAACCGTCACATCCCCCACCCTTTGCCGCGCGCCTTATCGTCTTGACAATTTTAACCACACAATAGACGACTGCGGCAAAAACAACGACTCCAACAATAACATACTGCATAGTCACTTACATTTAAGTTTCTGAGATGTTCACGTCATCAAGGTCCGACAATTTGTCCACTAAGGAATCGCGCTCAGCCAATCGGATGGTAATGTCAATCTCGCAATCAGTGTCGAATTTTTGTGAGATGATTTTGGCTGAACTATCCTTTAGCGTCTTCATGACACCATTCATGGCAAGATAAGGGAACGAAATGGCCAACTCGGCGTCAAATGTGCGAGTTACAACTCGAGCATTTTGGAGGCAATCAGCGGTAGCCGTCTTGTAGGCCACAATGAGCCCACCGGTTCCGAGCTTGATTCCACCGAAATAGCGAACGACAATCACTACAATGTTTGTTAGCTCAGCCGAGAGGATTTGACCAAGGATGGGCCGCCCGGCAGTTCCTGACGGCTCGCCATCATCACCGACCTTAGTCTCCCCCTCGCCACTTCCGAGTCGCCAAGCGTAGCAGTGGTGGCGAGCATCATGAAACTCCTTCTGTTTATCACGGATGAGAGCTTTGGCCTCGTCAACAGTTGTTACATTATAGGCAAAAGCGAGGAAACGGCTACCCTTCTCCTTATAGATGCCAGTAGCCTCCTGAGCCACTGTCTTATATTCGTCTGTCGCCATTGATATTCATTGTTAACCTTTTGTCTCTCCGTATCTCGATTTCGCCATCGCCTCACCATCGGAGACGAGGTAAATGTTATAGAACCCAAGTCGTGCTTGCCATCATCATAAATGTCAAGAACCGACACAAAGGGAAGCACCACCGCTTTGACTCTTTCAAGCAAAGCTACGCTTGCTCTTCAGCATCAGTCCAAAGGTAGGGAAAAAACTTGAAACAGACATTACACACAGACGCCATCAAATGGGTCTCAAGGGTTGCAAAAGCAGATGTCGAGCATGAAGGATTTTCAAGCGGCTATATCAAAACACGAAACGTCTAAAGGAACGAGCATATATATATATAAGGAAATTTTGCTCGACATGGCACAAATATCCTGAATGTAAGCATAGAAAAAGCCACCTACGTATAAGTGGCTGGAGCGGGGGACGTGTCCCCACATAGGCAGCATGTGGGGATTAAACGCTCCCCCCGCACCGCAATTGTAAGAAAATCAAACTAAACAAGCAACTGCCAAGGAAGAAATATTTTGAAAAATGCACATCCCACGCACAGCAGAGGAAATCATAAAACTTGAGACTCCTTAATATATTATTTCATAAGGAGCTAAGCAACAACAACTTACAAAACTTTTGCTAAGGGTTATAAGCTGAGATTCGCTTCAGAAGCAATAGCCAATATTGACATTGACATTAAACTTGTCGTCGGGCGAGTACATCAGCGTGAAATCCATAGGGAATACGCCAAAAAGATTATAGGCCAAAGAGACGCCACCGCCGTGTATGTACTCAATAGGCTTAAACACCTCACCTTTTGTAATGTAATATTCAAGCCCCTTGAAAGTAGCAGCAGAGTTCAGGTGGAAAAGCAGATGGACATCAGCTATGGCATTCAAATCGACTGATAGACGAGCCATAGCGGCCGTTGACTCATACCTGTGAGCCGTCTGCAATCCATAAAAATCAATATGACTTGGGAGAAATTGTATCGGCCCTCCAATCGCTGTCCTGTGCACAAAAGTCTTGTCCCCGAATCCTGCGGCCACACCTAAAGTCTCGCCAAGCGAAACCCTATCATTAAGACTCTGGTGCAACTCAAGACGCGCCATTGCTCGGACAATGAAATCATAATCATTTAGTCCGTTGGCATAAAGTTCCTCTTTCGCTATGCCCCTTTTTAGCGAGTATTGTGGAAAGAGTCCGATATAGGCATTAAAATCCCATTTAACACCCGACTGCGGAAGGAACTTGCGGTCTAACGAATTATAGCGGCTACGTCCGTTTATGAAAAAGTTATTAATGTGCCCCTCGATGCGATCGTCCGCGTTACCGACATTGGGAATGACATGAAAATCTTCCCAACCAAGTTTTAGAGAGATGTCCCGCCTCGAGTTTATCGTGTTTCCTATGGCGGCAGACACCTCATTGTGGACATAATCATATATGTTGGCAGAACTCTCGTGGTCATCATAATCAGGGACCTCAAAACGCGAGTGGTCATACATGATGTCGAGATAATGATTATCTCTGACACCGAAGAGAGTCCTGTTTCGGACACGGAAACGGAACGACTTTGAGATTGCCAGTTTAAAATCAGTAGTGGTTAGTCGGCCAAGAAGACTCCTGCGTTGATAGTCAAGGATTACAGCCGCATTAGCAAATGAATTGTACGAGAGGGCCAACTTTAAAGTAGTCATGGGGTTTTCAACAACCGTACACCTGAACGTCACGTCATTTCCAGTATCGCCAATCGGTATCAACTTATAAATAAGATTATTGTAATAACCAGTCGACATTGCTGACTTGATAGCGGCAGTGAAATCAGATGGCGTATAGTAGTGGCCCGCATGAAGATTTAGTGCATGCAGGAGAAGTTTACTTGTCGTATTCTCAAGACCTTGAAAATCAAAATCAACGATACGGACCTGAGAATCATAGGCCTTAAGCCTCTCTGTCTTGGAGTAAGGCAGCCCGAAAGATTTGTTCAGCGAGTCTGCAAGTTGCTTAAAAAGTGGCTCAAATTCCATCCCTATGGAGTCTCCGATAGCCAAAATGGTGTCGGCCGCAGCAAAACTTGCCGCACTATAGCGAGTCACATTGGGCTCAATGACCATATCGCAGGCGGCCTTTTCCTCCTCCAAGTCCTTAGCATCCCTGAAGTTGGTAATTTGAAGCATCACGTCGACCATTGAGGAGAGCTGATCCACAGGTGTCAGGCCAGAAAACAAATTGACGCCTATAACGAAATCCGCCCCCATGTCTATGACATCGCGGACTGGGAAATTGCGCACAATTCCTCCATCAACCAATTTGGTGCCGTTATAGTCTGTGGCAGAGAAAACGCCCGGGATTGCCATAGAGCTACGTGTGGCAAAAGCTATGTCACCATGGTCGAGCACGACTGCGTCACCATTTGCCAAATCAGCAGCCACACAAAGAAAAGGAATATCCAAATTGCTGAAGTCATCCACTTTATAAACGGGATAGAAAATCTCCTGCAAGTAGGTCATAACCTGATATGGCGAAAAGAACCCAGTGTTAATTTGCGGGACGAAACCCTTCATTGGGAGTTCGAGCATATAGTTCTCGAACTCGTCTTTCTCCTCGATTGAGATGTCGCCAAGCACAGGTTTGCTGTTGATAAGCTTCATCCATTCAGTCTGGCGCGAAAGCTGCTCCATTTGCTCGCCACTGTACCCCGCCGCATACATGCCAGCCACAATGGCTCCCATACTGGTTCCCGCGATGTAATCTATGTGAAGGCCACTGCGATCAATGGCCTTGAGCACACCGATGTGAGCCAACCCCTTTGCGCCTCCGCCACTGAGAACGAGACCGATTTTGGGTCTCTCGCCTTCCGGGCGTTCACGTTTAACTATCTGAGCATCAACATGTGATGACAAAAGAAGAGAGGCTAATGTAAAAAAGGCAATGGAGGCTCGTTTAAAAAAAGAACTCATCTGGCAAAAAAGACGCTGTTTCGCGGCAAAGGTAGTCTATTTTTATCATTGGGGCCGGCAACAGACTTGTAAAAAACGGCATAAAGAACTCTTCTGTCGCTGGATAGGTTACTATTGTACGCACGAAAGAAAAAGCATAACCGGCATGAGCATTTTAAAGGGCGACGTTCGCACACATCCATTCCAGTTTAGGCCTTTCCATTTCGCCTCAGTTTCTCGGCAAAACGATCAATCCGGTGGAGCTCCTTGGGTATGTCGATGCGCTGAGGGCAGTGAACCATGCACCGGCCACAACCAATGCAATAGGCGGCCTGACGCAGCTTCGGCACACTGCGATCGTATCCTACGAGAAAAATGCGCCTATTTTCCTCATATGCCTTGCGGGCGACAGGATCAGCAGTGTCGACATCCTCGACATGAGGCATGTGCCCCTCATTGATGCACTTGTTGTAATGCAGAAGATTGGCAGGGATGTCTATTCCATATGGGCAAGGCATGCAATATTTGCAATCATTGCATGGTATTGTATTAAAACTGACAATCTCCCGAGCGACATCCTCCAGAAAGGCCATGTCATCATCAGACAGCACTTCCAAAGGGCAGTAGGAGACGAGGTTGTCCCTGAGATGTTCCATATAAGTCATGCCACTAAGGACCGTCAGCACACCAGGAAATGAGCCTGCGTAGCGGAAAGCCCATGACGCAACGCTGCGACTTGGCTCACGCTCTTTGAGCCTTTGCGCCACATGGGTATTAACTTTGGCGAGACGCCCACCCAAAAGTGGCTCCATGATGACAGACGGGATGCCGCGTTTTTGAAGTTCACCATAGAGATACTCGGCATTCGTATTTCTATCATTCACCTCCTTAGCATGATGCCAATCGACGTAATTGAGCTGGATTTGCACAAAATCCCAATGGCACTCATCATGTCGGGACAAAAGGTAGTCAAACACCTCAATGTCACCATGGTAAGAAAAACCGAGATTGCGGATTCGCCCTGCCTTTCGCTCTTCAAGCAAGAAATCGAGCATTCCATTTTCCTCATAACGGCCACGATAAGCCTCCATGCCACCCATGCCGATGCCATGGAGCAGCAAGTAGTCGATATAGTCCGTTTGAAGCTCCTTGAACGAGTTCCTATACATTGCGATAGAGGCCTCCCGGCTCCACGTTTGCGGAGCGAAATTAGACAACTTGGTCGCAATGAAATACTTGTCTCTCGGATGACGCTTAAGAGCTATGCCTGTAGCCCTTTCACTTAAACCCTTGCAATAGGCAGGCGATGTGTCAAAATAATTCACGCCATGCTCCAATGCGTAATCAACCAATCTGTTGACCATATCCTGATCAATCTCATCGTTCTCATCGGTCGGCCAACGCATGCAGCCATATCCAAGAATCGAAACCCGATCTCCTGTTGTCGGATTTGTCCTATACGTCATTGCTCCCTTTTGCTCCTCAGCATCTTTGGTCTCCTTATTGTCAGAGGATGCGCAGCCAGCCATGGCTAAGGCCGCAGCTCCGGCACCGATTCGCTTCAGAAAATCTCGTCTCTCCATATCAACAAAATATCTGTAAATAATATAGGTAACTTTTAGTTCACCCTGTGATTTTCATGTCCCTCGACATAAATGGCACTCAAGGGCCGCACAGGGCACACGTGTTCACACGCTCCGCAACCGATGCAACGATCTTCGTGGACAGCCGGGATGCGCAAATCTGGATTATCCGGGTGTCTCACCATTGCAATAGCTCCTTTAGGGCAATGACGCGCGCAGTTTCCGCATTTCACCCCCTCTGAATTTACAACACACCGGTCAGCCACCCAAACAGCGTGACCTATGACAATAGAGCTTTTCTCAGGCAAATCGATTTGCTCAATGGCGCCAGCCGGACAGACCGTAGAGCAGACATTACACTCCGGCCGACAATAACCTCGCTCATAACTCATGCGAGGCTGCATGAGCGAAGTGATGTCGGTTGATGGACGCAACACCCCGTTGGGACATTTGGCGACACAGACCTGACACCCCGTACACCTTCGGCTGAACTGACGCAAACTCCGCGCTCCTGGAGGGACAATGGGTGTCTCCCTACGTGCCGGCTTTTTATCCTCAATAATAGCGAGACCACCATCAGCGACCTTATCCTCCTGTGACTTGACAGCAGAAGCCGCCACAAGCCCAAGCCCTGCCAGAAATGCTCGTTTGGACACGCCGGCGGATGGAGCTTCCGGTGATTTCACTTCACGCTTGTCTGCGACATCACTTGTAGGTTTCTTATAACGGAAAGAATAGGATATAGCACCTTGCCGACAGTTGTCTATGCAGTTAAAACAAGTCACGCACCGAGAGCCGTCAATCTCCTGACCTTTTTCCTTTGCCCCAGTAATCTTTATGCAAGCCGCCTTGCAGTTCCTCTCACACATCTTGCAGCCGACACACTTGGAACTGTTAATCACAGGCGCAAAAAGCGAAAACTTTGCCACATAGCCAAGAATGGTTCCTACCGGACATATTGTGTTACAATACGTCCTGCCATTCCGCCAAGACAAGATGGCTACGACCACAAAAGTAATCAGCGCGACAATAAAGGTAGGCAAAGAACGCAACCAGACATCAGAGCGGCTAAAAGTGTAGTCGTCTAAAGACTCAGAGGCTAAGGCCAATATATTATTGACAAACTGATACAGAGGTTGAAAAAGGTTTTGGGCGATTCTGCCGAAAGAGCTGTATGGTGCAAGAAGAGCCACCAGACTGCCAAGTCCGATGACCATGGCGAGAATAAAAACAGCTAAAACGACCAACCTCAGGATAGACTTTGCTGGAGAATATGAGTATCTGCGCTTATGAGACCGGAGACCAAGTCGCCCAAAGAAGTCCTGCAGAAGTCCCATTGGACAGATGACAGAGCAATAAATGCGACCAAAGAGAGCAGTCAATACAAGGACTAAAAGAACTACAACAAAATTACCAGCCATGAAAGCCGGTAAAATTTGAATATGCGTCAGCCAATTAAAATGCTCAGCGGCAAAGCCACTGACATCTACAAACAAAAATGTGATGGCAGTAAGCATCAGAATACCTAACGCCATTCGTATGATGCGCAACATGTTCATTCTTCGGGGTATTATCTGTTACTAAGGTAGTCAAAAGAGGCGTCAAGAAGCATACCCAAATTACATTTCTGATGTGGATTTGTATTATTAAGACATAATCTCAGAATAAAGACGGACTACTGCACGTTGCTCAAACCAAACACGGACAGTGAAATAAAAGGATTGACTGCTCGTTTATGAAAATAAAAGCATATGAAAAATACAGTTTTTCTCCAGCTGATAATGCTTACAACATCATTATTTTCATTCTCGTCCATCGCAGTTGCACAATATGAAGATGACGACGAGCAGGAAGAAGTAATTGACTATGATAGCGAGGATTCCATATACTACTGCGACTGGTTTGAGAGAAACAACAGAACGACATTAGTTAATGGCAAGATAAAATATGAGGCTGTAGACATGGGGTTATCTGTCTTATGGTGCAGTGTGAACGTCGGCGCCGACAGCCTTTGCTCTGCTGGACAATTGTTCTCATTCGGCTCTACATTGCCGCAAGACACTTCGACACAAGTCCCGATACGACATGAGTTCTTAGAATGGAACTCAGGGCTGTACCAATGTAGCAAAAGAAAATTAGACAAGAAGCAAGATGTGGCGACAGCCAACATTAAATCAAATTGGCGAACCCCGACAATGGCAGAATGGGAAGAACTCTTTAATCCGGCAAATTGCTCTTGGACATACATAGCGGATTACCATACGGGGAAATCTATAGACGACTGGCACTATTCCGAGAAAACTATACATGACGGGTTCAAAGTAACAAGTCGAATAACAGGAAAGTCCATCTACATACCAATAGGTTTATATTCCACAGCAGATTACATTGAGAGCTCTTGCGGCACGATAGACAGTTTGCGGGTTTGCGTTACATTCACCGAGATTTACAATTGGTACCACAATCGCTTCCTGAAAATTAACGCTTTACAGTATACAGATTTCGGAGCCTCTGTACGAGCCGTCTGCAACAACACAGAACAGACACAAACAAAAGACACAACACCCCCCACAAAACGTAAGCAAAAGGCAGAAGCAAGGTATGCTGGCGAGACGGCAAAAGCTGTAGACATGGGATTGTCTGTCAAATGGGCATCTTGGAACATCGGCGCAAAGAACGAGGCCGATAGTGGCTATTATTTTGCTTGGGGCGAGGTGAACGCAAAAAGCGAATACACATGGCGGACATACGTAAACAAAGACTTACTCAAACCAAGACGCCACATAAGAAGACTAAGCGGAAACAATGATGCCGCAAATGCCCAATGGGGAAAAGGGTGGAGAATCCCAGACGCAGAAGAATGGTATGAATTGGTAAGATGGTGCGATTGGAATTGGACAGAAGACTACGAAGGCACAGGAGTAAGCGGCTACGTGATAACAAGCTCACGAACCGGAAACTCCATTTTTCTGCCAGAAATAGGAAATACCGACATCAAAGAATTTGGCGAAGGAAGCAACATTTGCAACTATTGGATTAACAGCGACTACCTCAACAATAAAGAAAAGAATACATTGTCAGATAGCTGTGCGGCTTCATTTATAGGACCATATTCGGATTTCAAGATAAGGCCATTATCCAAAAACTGCGGTTGCCCTATTCGAGCAGTGCACGAAGGCGATGCCCTGTGCCGCAAAGAGTCTCAACCTATCGACACGAGCGTTGTGGAAAACAAGCGACCAAAGGCTGTTGACCTCGGATTATCTGTTTTATGGGCATCTTGTAATCTCGGCGCAGAAGACGAGACCGAATACGGAGAACGTTTTGCGTGGGGAGAAGTGAACCCAAAATCAGAATTCACATGGGACAACTACTATTGGAAGAACGCCCCAAGATATGCTGACGGCAACTCTTCTCTATGTTTAAAGCCAACTGATGATGCTGCACATATGCGGTTGGGTGGGGAATGGAGAATGCCAACTCACGCCGAATTAAAGGAATTGATAACTAAGTGCACATGTAGATGGGTCGAAGACTATAATAAATCAGGCGTAAGCGGATATATCATAAGATCAAACGCTACAGGAAATTTCATTTTTATTCCCTCTGCTGGAGAGCGAGTGGAACACAGAAATGGATTATACGCACCCCACACAATGGAGTTTTGGACATCAACAAGCAAAAATACTCATGAGGCATATATTTGCGACGAAGATGCATTCTACAATGGATACAAATTCTGCAGAGAAATTGGGGAGTGGAAAGGCAAGTATTGTGGATTAGCAATTCGCCCAGTCTGGACAAGAATGAAGGATTGATATATATTGCGAATGAGGATAGAGGAGAGGATATCACCTCAACTGTGTCAAGTACAGGGTAAGTGGGTAAGTCAACTGAACTGTGTCAAGCACGAACACGGTTGGGGTGTTATCCTCTTGAAATCACCAGAAATTGCGAAGTCTACTCGAATGAACATAGCCGCCTTTCTTGTCACAACCTTCTATGCTGATTACTTTTTCCCATTTTGAGCCATTCTCCGCAAACGAAGTAATAATAGAGCCACTTTCGATGGTATATAATACTCTCGATTTAACATCTGGCTTTTCTCGTACATTCACATACCCATCTTTATCAACCACTTCATACTGTCCATACGTTGATATTGCGGCCTCTTTAAGAATACCATCATCTTGTAGTTGATAGTCGATTTTGACGTTAACGTTAAAGCGATTCTCTTCATGGCAAATAGACCGGTCAGAACGCAGTGTGGATGCGATGTAAACAGAATCTCCCTCATATTCTCCGTTATAGTATAAATGCTCAGCCTCGTACAAACATAAAACTGACAAATATGCGCCCTCCTTAGAAAACACGTAATAGTCTATGAATGTTTTATCCTCAACAGGACTTTCTACACGAGCAATAAAAATATGATAATCCTTATGCTCCAAATGGCCTATCGCATATATGACATCATTATTCTCGTCCAACAATCCTTCATTAGCTTTGAAAACCTGCCCATCTATGTTACACCTCATGGGAGATTCCTTCGCGTCATGCGCTATTACCCAATTATATAACTTACAATCAACCTGAGGACATTTCTTGTAATCTATTTCTTGCAATCTCTTAGAATCAACGGGAGTGGCTATTTGAGTTTCCATGAATAGGGATGCAAAGTTCTTAAAAGAATACGCTTCTTGGACGCCTTGGGCAACAACATGCGCAAGCGTTACGAAATTTGCGATTACAATGCTAAACATCAGTGCTATAAATCTCCGCATACGTTATAGTTGAATTGATAGTGGCGAGTAAAATGGTAAACCAATGGTAGAGAATGGAAAGATTGTTAGCTAATAGTCAAATGCACCCTCATGTCGTTCTGACATTATTTTAAATAGACCGGTTCCACCATCAACTTTCCATGTTATATATGTATGCAATCCGCTTTGGTTGCTATGCCAAACAATTAACCTTTCTTCCGTGATTTGTGAATCCACCTCAATGTATTCAATTTCAGGATTGTCCCACGCCTTTTTATACCCGTAAAACAGACAAATTGACGAAAGTGGCGTTAGTGTTGATTTATCTACAGTCCACGCATCATAATAGATATTTTCTATTGACTCTACTCGCAAAATCAGCAATATGTACTTTCCCGACAAGTGAGCTTGACCAATAGCATCTATACGATTATGAAAGTTGGTTTTCCTTTCAACAAAGGATCCATCTTTCTCTTTTTGATAATAGCCGATTAGTTGATCTTTCTCCGGATAACGACCTGTGTAGGCGTGCCTTTTCAAAACCCCATCAGAGTTCATAACATTAGGGATGACAACTTTCTTGCCTTCCCGTGGAAATAAATAACTATTGAGCCAAACATTATCCAAAGAGTCGCAAGACAAAAAATTGCTAATGTCCTTTACTGGCAATTCAATTTGTTTAAACATACCAAAAAGTTCAAAAGCTGAGTTTTGCGAATAGCCATCGCATACGAGACATAAAAAGAATAATATTGCCAGCCCAACCTTCATGCTCACTCCAAAACTAATTAATGTTATTCGCAATATTAATGTTATTTATAATAATAGCATCACACAAGTTGCCATTTTAACATCAACATCGTCAAACGGCATACCAAATGAAATAGATGAAAATCGTAACGGATTAGCACCAACTTAAAAAACAAAGGGGTGACCACACTAATGTGATCACCCCTATGTGTGTGTGTTGAAAATGTATCTGCGTTGTTAATGCAAATTCGCACCGAGCGAACCCAGCTACATTACAGTCTCAGTAATACAGCTTACAGTCCAAAATCCAAACGATGGAAACCAGCTAAGACTCGGCACACTGGTTAGGAGTCGGCTTACTCAGCTACTACGTCGAACTCAACGTCAACAGACACCTCGCGGTGGAGTTTGACCTGAGCGGTGTAGTGACCAAGCTCCTTGACAGCCTCCTCTTTGACGAGGATAATCTTGCGGTCAATGTCAAAGCCCTTCTCCTTGAGCGCCTCAGCGATTTGGATATTGGTGACAGAACCGAAGATTTTGCCAGTAGAGCTTGCCTTTGTGCCGATGGTGAGGGTTACGCCCTGCATCTTGGCAGCGAGATCCTCTGCGTCCTGCTTAATCTTAGCGAGCTTGTGAGCACGCTGCTTAAGGTTCTCAGCGAGCTCCTTGCGAGCAGACTCAGTTGCGAGGATGGCAATGCCTTTGGGGATAAGATAGTTGCGACCGTAGCCGGGCTTGACAGAGATGATGTCGTCCTTGTGACCGAGCTTCGCAACGTCAGTCTTCAAAATAACTTCCATTGTGCTGTTTTCTCTTTAAGATTTACTTCAACAGGTCGGTTACATAGGGCAGAAGTGCCAAATGGCGTGCACGCTTGACGGCCTTAGCCACTTTACGCTGGAACTTGAGAGAAGTGCCAGTGATGCGGCGAGGCAGAATCTTGCCCTGCTCGTTGAGGAACTTCTTGAGAAACTCAGGGTTCTTGTAGTCAACGTACTTGATACCGCTACGCTTGAAGCGGCAATACTTCTTCTTCTTAACTTCGACAGTTGGAGGGGTGAGATAACGAATCTCAGAAGATGCTTGTGCCATTTCTTAGTTCTCCTTTACTTCTTCTTTTTTAGCTTGGTTTCTACGAGTCTCGCTGTACTTAACGGCGTACTTCTCCTGCTTGAAAGTCAGGAAGCGGAGCAGACGCTCGTCACGACGATAGGCGGTCTCGAGCTTGTTGATGAAGCTGGGATCTGCCTTGAACTCAAACAGGTTGTAGAAACCTGTGGTCTTCTTCTGAATCGGGTAAGCGAGCTTGCGCATGCCCCAATTCTCTTCGTTTACCATCTCACCTCCGTTGGCAAGGATGAGGTCCTTGTACTTCTGGACCGCTTCCTTCATCTGAGCATCAGACAAAACGGGAGTTAAAATGAAAACGGTTTCGTAGTTGTTCATAAAACTTCGTTGGGTTATAGTGTTTATAAAAACGGTGCAAATTTAGAGCATTAAGATGAGAAAAGCAATAGGTTAGGCTCTTTTTGCCAAATATTTCATTGAGCGACACAAGAAACCGCCTCGCAACATCGCAAATACAATCCGACCCTTGCCAAGCAAACAGACGACATGGTAAAACTTTCTATTGGAATCCAGATCAGAGGTCCGTCGCAGTTCTCGGCAAAGTCTCTTACTTATTGTCGACAAGAAGGAATACTGATTTGCCTACCATTCAATAATATCGACTTGGGAAAAGGTAATCAAAGTGACAAATCAATGATTCCGCTAAAGACCTTTTGGGCAGGCCCAGACAAGCAGACGTCAGAAAAAGACCCGTCAACATTACGATGGAATGAGACCGACAGCCCCCCACCCCTTGCGTCGACCTTGAAACTTTCAGCTCCTGTGACGAAAGAGGAGGCGACAGAGGCTGCAGTTATCCCCGTGCCACAAGCAAGCGTCTCGGCCTCGACACCACGCTCATATGTCCTTATGGCAATATGACCGTCAGAGATGACGTGCACGAAATTGACATTTACTCCATCCGGTTTGTAGAGATCCGAGTAACGAATGGACGGGGCCTCTTTCATAATGTCAAGGCTTTCCAAATCATCGACAAAGCGCACATAATGAGGCACTCCCGTATTCAGCACAAAGGCGCCATCAGGCTCTTTTTTTACAAACTTAACTGGTATCATCTGAAGGTCGACCCAATCCATGGCATCAGAGACAGTAGCCTTATGCGCACCATCATCCGCGACAAAGGAGAACTCCGAGCCTGGAGTTACGACACCACGGAAAACAGCGAACGCACATATGCACCTTGCACCGTTTCCACAAAAGGAGGCGCGACTACCGTCTTGATTATAATACTCCATTCGGAAATCAAAAGAGGTCTCCGACTTTGAGAGTAGTAAAAGTCCGTCAGCCCCAATGCCGAAACGGCGGTCACAGAGATACGCGACGTTCTCTGGCGTTAGATTATCGAGAGAGCCATCCATATTGTCAAAGACGACAAAATCATTGCCAGCGCCTTGATATTTAAAGAAATTAATCTGCATTAGAGTCCAATGTATGGTCAATGAGTAGAGAATTCTCGCATTCGAGCGTACGCGCAGGGAATTTATCTATGACATTGTGATTGTGCGTGGCCATGATTATAGACTTGCCCGTCGAGCTGATTTGGAGAAGCAGCCTCATAAGTTCATCGGTCGTATCGGGATCGAGATTGCCAGTCGGCTCATCAGCAAGAATCAAGTCCGGGCTGTTAAGCAACGCCCTTGCAATGGCAACTCGCTGCTGCTCTCCACCAGAGAGTTGATGTGGCCTCTTGTATCCTTTGTTGATCATGTCAACCTGGGCGAGGACGTCACGAATACGCTTGTCGATTTCAACCTTTTTCTTCCACCCTGTGGCCCGGAGAACGAACTCCAAATTGTCATAGACGGCTCGGTCCGAAAGAAGCTGGAAGTCTTGGAACACAATTCCCATACGACGGCGGAGATAGGGGACGTCAGAACTCCTGATGCCGTCAATATCATAGCCAGCCACGAAGCCGGATTTGCCCTCAAATGGCAGCTCCGCGTAAAGAGTCTTCAGAAGACTCGACTTTCCGCTACCGACACGCCCAATGACGTACACGAACTCGCCAGACTTAACTTTCATATTGACATCACGGAGGACAATGTTATCCTCTTGCATGACTGTCGCGCCTATCAGCTCAACTATATTCCCGTTTTCATTTACAACGGGCCTGTCTGTTTTGGTTGACATGAGATAACCTATCTAAATATCTTATTTTGGTTAAGCATCCTATGATAATTTGCCGCATTTCGCTGATGACCGGCAAGCGTGCGCGAAAAATCGTGCTTGCCACTGCCGTCGGGACGTGCGCACATAAAGAGATAGTCTGATGCCGTAGGGTTAAGCACATCGTCAATGACACTTTTTGACGTTATGCGGATGGGTCCGGGTGGAAGTCCGGTGTTGACATAAGTGTTATATGGCGACTCAATCCTCGTATCGGCTGACGTTATCCGCCTAAGTGTGAAATCGCCGAGCGCGTACTTCACAGTAGGGCAAGCTTGCATCGGCATACCGATACGGAGGCGGTTGAGATACAGTCCGGCAATAATCCTCCTGTCATCGTCATTATTGCTTTCCTCCTCAACAATAGAGGCGAGCGTCACGACTTGAAATTGTGACAGGCCTATAGAGTCAGCCTTCGCCTTTCTGCTACTCGTCCAAAAGCGATTATATTCATCATCCATGCGAACGACCCATCCCTCTGGTGAAATATTCCACCACATCTCGTATGTGTCTGGCAAATAAATTACAGACGCATTTGCCTTGTCAAGCCCCAAACTTAGCAGAGTCGCAGAATCAGTCATTGCCGCCAACAAGTCTGATGAATCGGCCTCAACACATTTGGAGACCACACCAGCCAACTGCTCAAGAGAGCGGACATTATTGAAAGTCACACGGACAGGGGACTGACATCCACTGCGCAACATGGCAACAAGGCCGCGCGCCGTGAGGTCACACGTCAGCTTATAACGCCCTGATTTGACATTTCCGCGATAGCTCATGAGAGAAGACATGACGCAGAAAGCCTCCTCGTCCGCCAATCGGCCATCGGCAGCCAAGAGAGTAACGACGTCATCAAAATCAGAACCTGTCGGGATGTAAAGATACTCGGTCTGCCCTTGCGGAATGTTCAAAATCGGTTTGAAACAATATCGCCTTGCAGACAGAAACGCAACTAGACACAATGCGGCCAAAGTGAGGGCGGCAACAATTAATATCCGCTTAGGTTTTATGGGTGAACTTAATTTCTTTATCGCCATAACCGGGATTAAAAATGCTTTTGCGCCCTGTCCATATCGCGCCTTGCGTCCTTTTCCTTGAGGGTCTCACGCTTATCGTACTCCTTTTTGCCCCGGGCTAAACCTATTTCAAGTTTTGCGAAGCCGCGGTCACTTAGGAAAAGAGCTATGGGAACGATAGTCAACCCGCTTTCCTTAGTCTTGCGCTCCCACTTGTTGAGCTCTTTCCGTTTTAAAAGAAGCTTTCGCTCGCGTTCTGGGGCGTGGTTGTTAAACGTTCCATAAAAGTACTCGGAGATTCTCATACCTTTCACCCAAAGCTCGCCCTTGTTGAAATAGCAATAAGAATCAGGGAGAGAGGCATGCCCGCCACGAATGGACTTTATCTCGGTTCCATAAAGTTGGATGCCTGCCACGAGACGCTCCAATATTTCATAATCGAACGTTGCGCGCTTGTTCTTTATATATATTTTTTCTTGCTTTGCCATTATACTTATAAAAGTGTATATAAGCGACCGAACTCACCTACTCTATACCATTTTTGTCACTTTCCTCAACAAGTTCCTTGAGGCGCTCTATTTGGATTTGCTTGTTGACCTCTCTCAGGCTCTGCGCAGTCTTAGTATAATACTGATGGTTAGATATAAACTTGATTTGAATTTTATTCCATTGATTGATAGTCATGTTAGACCCGCCTCGCTCAACAATCTCCTTGTATAACAAGTTGGAGACCGGTATGAAATCAGCACGGCCAAGATAATCAAGGTCAGCATCCTGTATTACCGCCTCAAGGATATCCGTTGGCGTGTGCGGAAGTTGAGTGGCCATGATAATCCTCTTGATTGTCGCTATCTTATCTTGCGAGTAGCCATAGGTCGGCAATATCTCATCGACATATTGGCAGCTGACATTTTCATGTCCCTTATCGCACTGAATCTGGCCTGTGTCATGGAACAATCCCGCCACCTTGAGCAGAAGAATGTCACTCTCCTTCAGTCCTTCAGCCCAACCGATTAGCTCAACCTCCGTAGTAACATCGATGGTGTGCTTGACATTGTGATAATATAAAGACTTAGGGAGTTGCTGCTCAAGCATATCAAGCATATACTCTTGAATGTCCATGAATTGGACACGCGAATAGCACAAGTCGAAAGCGTCGCTCCATTTCTTAGAGGGGTCAGTATTGACAAGCTCAGGTCTCAAGTTAAGGAGTTTGAACACCTTCATCTCACTTCCATACCTCACAGGGATCCTCGAGCACTCGGCGACCTCGAAAAACTCCTTAACCAGCTCGCTCGTCATGGGTGAGACAAATACTCCTCCCGGCTCAGCCAACAGGGCAAGACGAGTAACTATCAGCACATTATTACCAGAAAGAGTATACGGGAGCTTACGTTTCCCAGAGTACCGGCCAATTACGGGCCCAGTATGAATGCCGACTTGAATATCCCAAATAACCTCCTTCGACTTTTTGAATTCCGCGACCCACTCGATTATTTCCTTTGCGGCAACCGCCGCGTCAATAGGATTGGTCTTGTTCTCCCGCTCAATACCTCCGCAGAGGAGCATGTTGTCACCTACGGTCGGTATTTTAGCAAGCCCGTACTTTGCAGCAATATCAGATATTGTGATGAAAAGCTCATCCAGCAGGTCCAATTGCTTAGGCGCGTCGGGTGACTCGGCCAAATTCTTGAACCCTCGGACTACAATGAAAACCATTGACGCCATTTTGAAATGGCGCACACCTTGCTTACCCTTTTGCGACTCGTCATCAAGGCCAAACTCTCGAAGCAATTGCTTGTACTGCTCATCACGCGAATTGAGCAACTGATATTGGCCAAGAAGTTCCTCAAGCTGTTTATCCAACTGCCTGTTCCTCTTGACGAGCTCTCTAAGTCTTGTAAGTTTCTCTTCTTCCTTTCTATCAGCCATTGCAGTCTGATTTATGGGTCAATAGGGGGGCATTGCCGACATAGCCACAACGCCAAAGCGTCCAGCCATCTGTCACCTAACACATGGCGAGGCACGGCAAACAGCTATAAAAGTAACAAAAAGCCGCCGGATTACAAGCATCCGACGGCCGAATTATTTTTAGCGCTCTCTTTATGAGACCTAATTGTTATTTTTCAGGCTGAGCCTCAGCTGCTGCATCACCTGTCTCCTTTTGACCGCGGTTTGCGAGTTCCTCGGGACGGCGATAGTAGAGTTTGTCATCGCAATACTCTTGAGTTGCGATGCTCACAGGCTTGGGAAGGCGCTCGTAGAAGCGCGAAATCTCAATCTGCTCACGGTTCTCGAAAACCTCCTCGAGGCTGTCCGTGTAGGATGCGAACTCCTGCAATTTCTTAGAGAGTTCATCCTTAATGTCAATGCTGATCTGGTTTGCCCTCTTGGCAATCACGTTCACCATCTCGTAAACGTTACCTGTCTTCTCTGCCATCTTGACGGTGTCGCGGGTGACAGTGTTGAGGGGGGCATTACTTTTCTTGAAATCTGCTGGCATGACAATAAAAATTAAATTGGTATCATTACCGCCCATGGATAGGGCGGGAAAGTTCTATTCTTGGAAATCCTGAGAGGATTTTTTATTTCTTTGTCCGTAGTTTTTATAGTAGTCCATGTCATCTTGCGATGGCGGGAGGAGCTTTTCAGCCTCAGACAGGCCCTTCTGTGAACGCGAGAGTATCTTATCCGCATCTGAGCGGTATTTGCTCACGGGATACTCATTGACAAAAGAGTAATACTCATCGATGGCGTCACGATAACGATCAGCCTGCTTCGCTAACACGCTTCGGTCCGCTTGAATATACTTAGCCCTCAAAATCAGGAAACCGAGTTCCTCGCGATGAGCATTATCGGGGTATTTTTTCAAGCAATTCTGAGCCGTTATGACTGCACTCTGGTAGTTGTTGCCCATATAATTGCCGAGGTCGAAATAGAGTTTTGCGTTAAGATAGGCTTTATAGGCCAACTTATCCTCCATTTCGGAAATCATGCGCTCCGCCTCTGGGACGTTGGGGCTATCGGGAAAAAGATTGACAAAAAGCGAGAGCTCATCAATTGCGCTTTGACTATCAGACTGGTCAAGTTCAGCCTTGGGGGACAATTTGTAGTAGCAAAACCCGGCCATGTATTGGCACTCCTCGCACTTGGCCGACGAGGGATAGGTCTTAACATAGTCACTGAAGTAGTGGGCCGCCGTATAGTAATCATTCAGCTTAACCAAGGCATTCGAGTACGTTATCACTATCGTGTCGTACTGTGAAGTACCCGCATATTGTGTGAGTATTCCTCCAAGGAGGTTCGCAGCCTTGTCATAATCGCCCTTGGCGTAATATTCCAATCCCTTACGAAGCCACAACTCATTATCCTGCGACTTAAGGATTGCTTGATACTCACCGCAAGAAACGGCAACAGCCCCCAATGCGAGAACGCACAAGGGCTTCATATATTTTTTCAATATGGCTTTCAGCATTACGAAAGGATGGTTTCAGACTTTGCCGTTAGCGACACTTCGCAAATCGAAGTGCAAATTTAGGGAAATTGGTTCAACTAAGCTAAAACTTCACGATTATTTTGCCGTCTTAAATAGTTAATGTAGCTTAATAACATCATTCCAATCGGTAGTATAGCGCGGGCTTATGTGGTCACGCCTTAGGTTCATGAGAAATAATTCACTTGCTCCCTTTTCGCCATTAGACGACGCCTTAGAGGCTTGCGACGCCAAATGGATCATATTACTACCCTCCAACTTGTTAACCTCATCGACGACTTGTGAAAGTTTCATCATCTTCTCCTGCCTGACGGGATCTGAATAGAAAAGCGACTGCTGAACCGCACGATTCGGCAGAATGCCACTCAAAATGACTCCAGCCTTCTTGTAAGCCACATTAGAGCGGAACACCGACTTCAACGCAGCCTCAGCCGCCCTGACAATCTCCATTTGGCTCGAAGCTGCCACTGGCATCACAATATTACTGATGTTTGAATATTGCTTTAAGTCCTCACGAAAGGCATTAGACGTGACATAAACGCTCACAATGTTCGCCACAGACCTCTGATTACGCAACTTAGCAGCGCACAAGGAGGCGAAATTCGCCACGATGGGACGCAATTCATCAATAGACGTCACCATTGTCGAGAAGGAGCGCGAAGTGCAAATGCTTTTGCGGGACTCCTCATTAGATGAGATGCCAATGCTGTCGTCCCCACGTAACTCGTGCCACATCCTGATGCCATTCACCCCCATCAGGCGCCGAACTTGCTGTTCTGACGCCTCACACAAATCCGCTGCGGTATAAAGTCCCGACTTGTTCAACTTCTTAAGGGAGTTCCTCCCAACCCCCCATACGTCATCGAGTTTGATTAGAGCAGCGGCTTTTCTACGTTTTTCGTCATTATCGATAGCGCAGAACCCATTGTACCCTTTGTACTTTTTCGCAAAACGGCAAGCCAGCTTTGCCAATGTCTTAGTAGGAGCAAGGCCTACGCTTACCGGGATGCCGGTCCATTGCCTTACCCGTTGAGGCAACTCAGAGCACCGCCGCATAATATCAGACATGTCATCACCATCCGCCAAAAAGAAACACTCATCAATTGAATATGGCATAGTTTCTCCAAAAGCGTCACTGAGGATACTCATTACGCGCTTTGAGAGATCGGCATAGAGGGTGTAGTTAGACGAGAAAGCGGTTACAACTCCCATCGGGTCATATTCACTCAAACGGAAATACGGAACACCCATGGGAACACCCATTGCCTTTGCCTCGTTACTACGGGACACGACGCAACCGTCGTTGTTTGACAGCACAACGACAGGTTTATCTTCGAGTTCGGGGCGGAAAACGCGCTCACACGAGACGAAGAAATTATTGCAATCCATCAGGCCGTAAAGCATCACGCAATTGGGGGAGGAAAGGAGAAAGCCACACCCGCATTTAATTTAAGCAGGCGTGGCTATTTCTTGTTGATAAGTGAAAAATTAAAATCAAAAAACTATCTTGTAGCCATCATAAACAGCTGTCACATCAGGGAAAACGGCTCGCGCCTCATCCTCAAAGACGTCAGTATTGTCATACCTGCTTGAGAAATGGCCTAAAATCAACTTCCCGGCATTAGCGCTTTTGGCAATCTGGGCAGCCTGTGTCGCCGTTGAGTGCAAAGTCTTCGCGGCCAAATCGGACAAATCGGACAGGAAAGTCGATTCGTGGTAAAGAAGTGAGACATTTTTTATTTCCTCGGCAATTGAAGGGAGATAGGCAGTATCCGAAATGTAAGCATAACTCCGCGGCTCTGGCGCATCCTTTACCAACTCGTCACGAGGAATCAAGTCCCCATTAATATCATAAAGCGGTTTGCCATTCTTCACCGAAACAATATCCGCGATTGACAAACCATATTTATATATGGCCGCTTTTTTCACATTAGGCTCCTTAGGCAACTCGCGGAAAAAGAAACCGCACGTATCTATCCTGTGCCTAAGCGGGATTGATTTGACGTAAGCGCAATGCACTCCTTGCAAGACCTCCGGCTTATCAAAACGAAGCCTGTGGAAATTAATATTAAAAGAGAGGTTGTCGCAATACGTCTCAATCAACGGTTTCAAGATAGCTTCGAGTGTCTCCGGAGCATAAATTGAAAGAGGGGAAGACCTGTTAAACAATGACATTGTGGAGAGGAGTCCAATAAGGCCGAAAACATGGTCGCCGTGATTGTGCGAAATGAAGACAGACTCAAGCCTCATGAAATTGATGTGAAGCTTTCGCAACAAGAACTGGGTTCCCTCTCCGCAATCAATCAGGAAGAGATGCCCCCCTACCGATAACACCTGCGCAGACGGATAGCGCGACGCGGTCGGCACTGCAGCATTACAGCCAAGGACAGTCAATTCCATCGTGTTAATGTGTATTTGTGATTAGTGTGATATTTGGCTTTTTATTCTTGCCTCAGCCTCAGGGAGAGACGCCTCCACCACAAGCTCCGGCTCAAATCTTTGGATGGAAAGCATTTTTTCTACCTCGTCTGAGACACAGGCGAGCACAAGGTAACCATCCTTGCACAACCTATGAGCGATTAATATCGCACTGAGACCAGCCGTGTCACAATAATGGCACGGGCTCAAGTCAAGAACCATGTTTTTTACATTATTTCCAGCCAACAAGACCAGCTCTGAGCGCAATTCAGCCGTAGTTTGAGTGTCCAAACGTTCCGACTTCATACGAATAACAGAGTAGCCCTCTTTATTCTCGGAAACAAAATTAGCCATAAACAGATGCGAATCTCAAAAGTGGGTTTAACCTAATTTATGTTCTGTCACAAGTGATGTATACGATAAACAGGCGACTATGTGTCAAAAAAAGTTTGCAATAGATAAAAAAACTCTATGTGAGGAGAAATTCCTCACATAGAGTATTCTTATCAGAGAGTCTTAAAACGACTGTACAATCAAACCTGACAGATTAATCGTTCTTCTTCTCTGCAGCCTCAAGCTTGCCCTTGAGAGCAGCGAGGTTGGTGATATCGCCAAGAGTGGTAACCTCCTTGGCCTCAACCTGCTTGCGGACTGCGGCACCGCTATTGGCAGTGGTCTTCTTTGCACGGGGCTTACGCTCCTTGTCCTCACCCTTAGCCTCCTCGAAAGTACGTGAGTGAGAAACGATGATGCGCTTCTGGTTCTTGTTGAACTCGATGACCTTGAAGGGGAGCTTCTCCTCAACCTTAGCCTGAGTGCCATCCTGCTTGATGAGATGACGGGGAGTTGCAAAACCCTCAACGCCATAAGGAAGAGCAACGATTGCGCCCTTGTCTACCATCTCGGTGATGGTACCCTCATGAACAGAACCGATTGTGAAGATGGTCTCGAATACATCCCAAGGATTCTCCTCGAGCTGCTTGTGACCGAGGCTGAGACGACGGCTCTCCTTGTCAATGTCGAGAACTACGACATCAATGTTGGCACCAACCTGAGTGAACTCGCTGGGGTGCTTGATCTTCTTGGTCCAAGAGAGATCTGAGATATGGATGAGGCCATCGATACCCTCCTCAAGCTCAGCGAAGATGCCGAAGCTGGTGAAGTTGCGGACAACAGCAGTGTGCTTTGAGTTGATGGGGTACTTCTCCTCGATGTTAGTCCAAGGATCGGGATGGAGCTGCTTGATGCCGAGAGACATCTTGCGCTCCTCACGATCGAGGGTGAGAACCTGAGCCTCAACCTCGTCACCGACCTTGAGGAAGTCCTGAGCGCTGCGGAGGTGCTGTGACCAAGACATCTCAGAGACATGGATAAGACCCTCGACACCCGGAGCAATCTCAACGAATGCGCCGTAATCAGCCATAACGACAACCTTGCCCTTGACGCGGTCACCAACCTTGAGGTTAGGATCGAGCGCATCCCAAGGATGAGGGGTGAGCTGCTTGAGACCGAGAGCAATGCGCTTCTTTTCGTTGTCGAAATCAAGGATAACGACATTAATCTTCTGGTCGAGAGATACAACCTCCTCAGGGTGAGAGATGCGGCCCCAAGAGAGATCAGTGATATGAATGAGACCGTCAACACCACCGAGGTCGACGAATACGCCGTAAGAGGTGATATTCTTGACAGTACCCTCGAGGACCTGACCCTTCTCGAGCTTAGAGATAATCTCCTTCTTCTGCTGCTCGAGCTCAGCCTCGATGAGAGCCTTGTGAGAAACGACTACGTTACGGAACTCAGCGTTGATCTTAACGACCTTGAACTCCATGGTCTTGCCAACGAAGATATCGTAGTCACGGATAGGCTTGACGTCAATCTGAGAGCCGGGGAGGAATGCCTCGATACCGAAGACGTCAACAATCATGCCACCCTTGGTACGGCACTTGATGTAACCCTTAACGACCTCATCGTTCTCGAGGGCTGCATTGATGCTATCCCATGCACGGATGGCGCGTGCTTTCTTGTGAGAGAGTTCAAGCTGACCATTCTTGTCCTCCTGATTCTCTACGTAAACCTCTACCTTGTCACCGACCTTGAGATCGGGATTGTAGCGGAACTCGTTACGGCTTACGATGCCGTCTGACTTGAAGCCGACATTAACGACGACCTCGCGCTTGTTGAGAGAGATTACGACGCCATCAACGACGTCCTTCTCCTTGAGCGTAGAGAGAGTCTTGTCATACTCAGCCTCTTGCTGAGCCTTCTCTGCTGCGCTGGTGGCGATACCACCATTCTCAAGAGCGTCCCAATCGAAATTCTCGACGCCCTGCTGGATTTCACTCATCTTAAAAAGATTAACTAATTAGTTGTTAGACTTTATGTATTGAACAAATCGGGTGCGAATTTATGAAAAAGCTTTTCACATAGCAAGCCCGAAACCATTTTTTTAGTAATAATTTGAATATTAGAGAAAAGGCCTCCACGGATATAATCCATGGAGGCCAATCATCTCAAATTAACATAGGCTCAGCACCTATTTTTTACCATTTGGGCGTTGTTGCTGCTCAAGCTCTTTCATCTTCCTTTCATAATACTGCTGGAAACGGCCTTTCTTGACTGGCTTCTTTTGATTTTTCTCAATTTGGGCCAGAATCGCCTTCTCATCAATAAAGAAAGCCTTAATAACAGTCGTCTGAATTACAGTTATGAGCGTTGATACGAAATAGTAGTAGCAAAGTCCCGCAGGATAATCGTTAAAGAAGAAGAGAAGCATGACAGGCATCAAATACATCATGAAACTCATGCCTGGCATGGAAGATGTGTTCTGGCTCTGCATTGTGAACCTGGTGTAAATCACCTGTGTTACGCACATGAGGAGACAGAACAGACTTACATGATCGCCATAGAAAGGTATGGAGAACGGGAGATTCAAAATAGAATCGTAGGTTGAGAGGTCACTCGCCCAAGCGAAAGACTGCCCACGCAACTCAATTGCAGCAGGGAAGAAACGGAACGCAGCGAACAAAATTGGCATCTGCAGGAGCATAGGAAGGCAGCCGCCCATAGGATTGATGCCAGCCCGCTTATAGAGGTTCATTGTGGCCTGTTGACGCTCCATAGCCTTCTCGGCTGGATACTTCTTGTTAATCTCGTCAATCTGAGGCTTGAGTACTCGCATCTTAGCCTGAGATTTGAAAGAAGAGAACGTGAACGGGAAGAGGATTAGTTTAATTATGATGGTAAGAACCAAAATAATGACACCATAGTTAGAGAAAACGAGCTCAAGGTACTTGAAAAGTGGAATGATGAAGTACTCGTTAATCCAACGGAAGATTCCCCAGCTAAGCGGCAACAGCTTAGTAAACTGCATATCGGTATAGCTGTCCAGCACATAGAAATAATTAGGCAGGAAGAGGAAAGTGAACTCGGCCTGATCCGCTCCACGAAAATCATATTTGACGCCGAGAACAGATGAAGCCCTCTTAATGAAGCCATCACCTTCAGCACTACCAGACTCCGACTTCACAGAAACACCTGCAAAGTCATTTTTTGCAAGTAAAATACTGCTGAAGTACTGGTTCTTATAGGCGACCCAGTCAATGCTCATATTCTCCTCGGCATCGTCATTTCCCGTCGTGCTGAGTTCCTCTACGTCACCATCGGAATAGCGGTAGCACACACTGCTCCACATGCTTTCCGCCTTCCGACCTTTCTCTTGCTCGGGCATTTCGACATCCCACGCCAAATCAATATTTGACCTCGGGGTCGAAATCTTGTCAGCAAGGTTTTGTGAAGAGATGGAGAACCCGACCTCACGAAGACCCTGTGTAAGAGTATATACATACTCAAGGCGGCCGTCACCGATATTAAGACGGAAGACAACACTTTGAGTTGAGTCATTAACCTGCCTTACGCCATCACAAGAGAAAAACAGGTCGTTTGTATTATAGACCCTGTTATTGTGAATGAACGGGAAACCGAAATTAGTGGCGGATTCATCACCATACATCAACAAGACAGAATCCGCAAAACTCTTGTAACCCTTCATCTCAACATTCGCAATCTTACCACCCTGCGATGAGAGACTAACCTTGATGAGGTCATTTTCAAGAGTCACGTACTGTTTTTGCCCCTCAACAGCATCAGCTATGAGACCATACTTCTGCGTACGCAAAATGGCTTTGGCAGTATCGGAGAGTGTAATGGTATCTTCGGCAGCCAACTGCGAAGCGCGAACTTTAGCAAGACTGTCTTGCTGCATTTGCTGCACTGACGCGAGAGAGTCGTAATATTTCTGCCACCTCTCCCGCTGTTCCTCTGACGGCTTATTAATCCACCAAAAGATAACGAGGATACCGAAGCATAGGGCGAGTCCTATGTTGGTTTTCTTGTCCATTGTGTATGTTAGTTGTCTATTTTATTCAGATATGGCAGCCTTAACAAAGGCGAGGAAGAGAGGATGCGGAGAGAGAACCGTGCTGCTATACTCGGGATGGAACTGGCAGCAAACGTACCATTTGAGCGAAGGAATCTCCATTATCTCTACAAGACCGGTGTCGGGGTTTGTTCCAGTAGCGACCATACCCGCCTTCTCGAAGTCAGGGAGGTACTTAGAGTTGTACTCATAACGATGGCGGTGACGCTCACGAACAAGCGACTTGCCATAGACCTCAAAGGCCTTGCTGCCAGGCTTAAGCTGACAATCGTATGCGCCAAGACGCATTGTCCCACCGAGGTTGCGGATGTTCTTCTGATCCTCCATGATGTCGATGACAGGATATGGGGTAGCGTGATCCATCTCGGAACTGTTCGCCTTATCCCACTTAAGGACATTGCGCGCAAACTCGACGACAGCCATCTGCATTCCGAGGCAAATGCCAAGGAAAGGGATATTGTTCTCGCGGGCGTAACGAGTCGCAATTATTTTACCCTCAATTCCGCGGTTACCA
The DNA here is from genome assembly GCA_963658925.1 of bacterium. Taxonomy (GTDB): domain Bacteria; phylum Bacteroidota; class Bacteroidia; order Bacteroidales; family Marinilabiliaceae; genus W3P20-009. Next base: position 105,673 of record CAVKRQ010000007.1, on the reverse strand, counting down.
AAGCCGGGGGCGACGATGATACCCTGAAGACCAGAGAGCTTTGACGCTACATTCTCGTCAGTTACGCTCTCCGAATGGATGAGCTCAAGCTTAGCCTTGCGATTATTATATGTAGCCGCATGGTTCACTGCCTCAATAATAGACTTGTATGCATCAGGCAACTCAACATATTTACCGACGAGACCAATCTTAACAGTCTCAGTAGCATTGTCAAGAAGGTTGAGGAAATTCTTCCAACTTGTCATGTCGGACTCATGATTGCCGGGAAGCTGAAGCTTTCGCATGGCGATCTCGTCGAGATGCTGCTCCTGCATGAGGATAGGCACCTTATAGATGGAGTCTACATCAACACTTTGAATGACAGCGTCCGGGTCAACATTGCAGAAGAGAGCGACCTTCTTGCGGATATTCTCATTGATGTCATGCTCGGAGCGCAGCACGAGGATATCAGGCTGTATGCCCTCCTCGAGAAGCGCCTTGACAGAATGCTGTGTCGGCTTTGTCTTGAGCTCTTTGCTTGCGCTGAGATAGGGGACAAGAGTAAGGTGGATGAACATGGCCTTGTAGCCGAGTTCCCATTTCAACTGGCGCACAGCCTCTATGTAGGGGAGGCTCTCAATGTCACCGACGGTGCCGCCAATCTCAGTTATCACTACATCATACTTGTGGTGAGTGCCCATAAGCATGATGTCCCTCTTGATCTCATCGGTGATATGAGGGATAATTTGGACAGTCTTACCAAGATAGTCACCTCGGCGCTCTTTCTCAATGACGCTCTTATAGATGCGTCCCGTCGTGACGTTATTGTCCTGACTTGTACGGACATTGAGGAAACGCTCATAGTGTCCGAGGTCAAGGTCAGTCTCCGCTCCGTCCTCAGTCACATAGCACTCGCCATGCTCATAAGGATTGAGCGTGCCAGGGTCGATGTTGAGGTAAGGATCGAGTTTTTGGATTGTCACGTTGTAGCCGCGGCTCTGAAGAAGCTTGGCCAACGAGGCGGAGATAATTCCTTTGCCGAGGGACGATGCTACACCGCCCGTCACGAAAACATATCTTGTTTCTGCCACTTTAGTGTGATTTATATCACTATTCCGTTAAATGTGCACAATTTATGCACAACACGGGATGCAAATTTACTAATAAGTTCGGAACAAACCCTCAACTTTGGTATTTTATAGTTTATTAAGAAGATGCGGAAGGCATCCCTATAAAAAAGAGGAGCGCAAGACAAATGCGGACCTTGCTGTGATGTCACTCCACCGCTCTGCATCAAAGCCAAGGACAAGTACGCCGGATGTAGGGAAAGCGGCAGGAAGAGGCTCAGCCATTAAAGCATCCGCCCTGTATGACAAATCGGGGTTATGCCCCACACACATGACACACTCTGCGCCCGGTTTATTTGAGTCTTGAACAGCAGCCGCTAAACCATCTATAAGTTCCTGCGTCGTGTAGGACTGGTAGAGAAATGGCAATTGCAGAACAGAATCGCATTCAGACTTAAGCGCATCAAGCACAATGCGCGATGTTTCTACCGCACGCGCCGCATCAGAACATACCATGACTTCGGGCATAACGCCCCACCCCGACAGAATACATGCAGCCTTTTTAGCCTGCTCTGCGCCATGCCCGGTCAGCCGCCGGGCATGATCATCAATTCCAAGAGGGGTTTGCGCCTCCGCATGGCGCATAAGGACAAGCGTCAACACCCCACCCTAAAATTTATATGTTATGCCGGCCATGGCATTAAGCCGATAAGACGAGTAGCCAAGCCAACGCTGCTGATCTGCGCAACATATGTTGTTTATATCGAGGAATGCGGTCCAACGATTTGATATGTAGTAATTAGCACCGATGTTTAAATCAGCGAACGCCTTAAGGTCCACAGAAGAGCGGAGAGTCGGGTCGTAGGCCTTACGCTTGCCTACCACATTAAGAGCCGCCTTAACCTGCAATCTTTCAATGGGCTTGAACTTTCCAGCAAGGGTTAACTCGCAAGATGGCCTATTCCAAGCCTCATCAATATAATCCATGCTATACTTGAAATAGGTAGCGGCAATTCGGACGTTGCTGTTCTCGGTAGGGTTGACATTTAACTCGCCATGCAAACGCACAAGCTTGCCATCATCCTGAACTATCGCAAATTGACCACTATGGGCGAACCGCGTTGTATCAGAGGCAAGGGCAAAATTTCTGTTGACGAAGAACACCTCATCACCTAAAGACCTGAAATCAAAGCCGATATGCAACTGGACAAGATTACTGAACGAAGCCCTTGCCCCGAGTTTAAAGAGAATAGGGCTCTGCGAGGGCCTGAGCTCATCTCGCAAAACAAACGCATCCGCCGACTTTGACCAAATATACTTCCGACAGTCAGGAGAGAGGTATCTGTTGGTCTCGGCAAGATGCCTATAGCTATTAGCAGTAAAATCACCTGTAAGGCCAGCATAGAAGCGGACTGACCCGTCACCGATGAAGAAATCAGCATTCAAGTCTGGTTGAACAATAAAATCATCTTTCGTATAGTCGTCACCGATGACTGGTATCATTCGCAGACCGAGACGCAACTTCATGTAGTCGTACTCAAGCAGGAAGTGCGGATAGACTCGGATATCTATACCCCTACGCTGAAGAAAGAGGCAAGAAGGCACAGAATCACCTTCGTGAACCTTGAACGCATTCACAGCAAGGTCCACATCCAAACCAGCCGCACTCTTAACGGGAAAACGCAACGCCCCACCAAAGCGGATGTCGGTCTCATGCACGCCGCTCTTATTTCCGAAGAAGCCAACTCCGGCAGAGGCGGCAAATGTGAACTTATTAAGCGGATCAACCATTGCGTTGCCCACAAAGAAATCAACGTCGGCTGTTGTCATTCTTTGCTTCTCCTCGCCAGCCAAGACAGCCCCGGACAACTCATTGCCATCTTCTGAGATGTACATTAAAGTGTCATTCAGGGTGTTGAGTCCATAATATCGATATGCCGAGTTCTTGAATGAGAAATTGAACCCGAACCTCACATTCTGACGGAACCGGTGAAAATTAACATTCGCCCACGTATCATTCTGCGGAGCCTCGACCTTTGACCCGTCTGTCAGCTTAGCCTTTCCGAGTTGAGCCAAATGCCCTGCGTTAAAGGACAAGTGATAACGATCTGAGGCGCCAAGGTTATAGGTTATCTGTCCGATAAAAGAAGGCAGAGTGCCGACTCCAGCTTGCAACAGGGCCCTATAAGGACTCTCATACTCTGGGAATGTCATACTTGCGGCGGAGAGTGTATCCGGTTTCGTGGTTACAGTCTCCACACGATTGAGCAGTTGATATTTAAAAGAGTCATTGTAGGTAACCGTGTCATCCATCACAGGCGCCACAGTTAGCTTTTTTGCCTTACGGAGAGTCGGTTGGTAAGCATTAACCACATCTACGGACCGGTCAAGAGTAGAGTCATCCTGAGCCTTAACCGAGCCGGAAGACAACGCCAACGAGATAGAAGCCAATGCGTAGAGAGCTATATTTTTCATTTTTATATTGCTCGCAAGAGTTGTTGATATACAAAAATTTAATTGTTGCCAGTGGCAGACTCTGCGGAGCTGTCGCCATCCGCATTCCACTTAGACATACGCTGAGCGATGTCGGAAGCAATATCATCGTCGGCCGAATAGCTTTCCTTAAGTGTCTGAAGATATTGCACAGCCTGGAAATCATCACCTTTGACATGGTAGATGTCCGCAAGAAGGACAAAACTCTTTGCAAGCCAATACTGGTGAGGCGTTCCTTTCTCAACATAGTCAAACACTTCCTTTTCTGCGGCGTCCAGATTACTATTGTCATAGTAATCTTTGGCTATGAGATATTTGGCCTCGGCACCCTCGACAGTCTTCGTGCTTTCTGCAAGTTGACGAAGGATAGGGATGGCGACAGAAGTCTTACCGAGGGAGATGAGCGATTTAGCCTTCAGGTATTGAGCCTCACGTACAATTGCAGGCGTCGCGTGCGGCATGGCAATGACCTTATCGGCACTGGAGACGCAGAGGCTCAAGTCACCTTGCTGCTTCATGCAACGCATTTGACCTATAATAGCCTCCGCCTTATTTGACTCGACCTCAGCCTCAGCCTCAAGACGTTTGAACATGTCAAGAGCCGCAGCATACTCATCACTCTTGTAAAGCAATTCGCCAGAGCGGAGAAGGGCCTCCTCTGTATAGATACTTCTGGGCTGAGAGGCGACAGCCTGATAGAGGGTCAGCGCTTGATCAAACTCCTTGTCGGAGTAGCAGCAGGCGGCAAGGTTATAATTGGCGGGAGTGACATAACGGCCGGTCGGGAAAGTGTCGAGGTAACGCTTGAAGGCGGTCTTAGCCTCAGCTGTTTTGCCATTCAGATAGAGGTTAGACGCACTTACATACAACAAAGAATCTCTTTCGCTCTCACCTACATGGGCAAAAGAGCCGAGTGTTGAAGTGTACGCGATATAACCATCATAATCGCCGCGCTCCATGTATACATTTCGCAATCCAGACAAAGCGTCGGCCGCTTCTGGCGTAGAAGGATACTCATTTATGACCCTCTTATAGAAAGCCATAGAGTTGTCGAACTCATTATTGTTGTAATAGAGCAAGCCAAGCTGCAGCATGGCCTGCGAAGCCAAACTGCCCTTCGGGTAACGCTCCTTGACAATCTTGTAGTTGTATATAGCATCCTTTATCTGCCCCATGGCCACATAGGCCCTCGCCTTCTCGAAATAGGCATTGTCCACGTACACAGACTTCGGATAACCAGTTATGAGCCTATCCAACTGCTCAAGTTTGGACTGGTAATTGCCACGGAGACCAAGGCAGACACCTTTTTGAAGCAAGGCATAGTCCGCATGAGACTTGCTTGAGGCTATCGACTTGTCATAGTAGCCGATGGCCCCGGAGAAATCACGATCGACATAGAGACAGTCACCGATACGGTTATAGGCATCAGCTACAAGAGCCTCGTCGGCTTGAGTCCCAAGAGAGACGAACTTGACAAACCAGTGGCGCGCATTTGAGTAATCCTTCGCATTGTAGTATGTATACGCCACATCATAATGCGCAATTCCGAACTCCGAGGCATCAACTGACTGATATGCATTGATAAACATCAAGTACTTGTCGCGGGCCTCAGTCGGCTTTGACGATGAGTAGAGGCACTCACCCTGCCAATAGTAGGAGCGAGCCTTGATGAGGGGGTCATAGTCACCATACTCAAGAGAACGCTCAAGGAACTTGCTTGCGCCATCCACATCGCCATCATTGTACAGCTCAAGCGCGTGGTAAAAGGCGATTCTCTGCATTGCCTTGTAGAGCGCAAGGTCCTTGTGTTGAATCTTCTCCATTGTGTCAAGCGCCTTCTCGTAGTTCTTGGTCGAGATAAGGGCTTTACCCATCAGGTTATAAGCCTCGTCGCGATGGACAGTGGAGGGGTATAAATCAAGGAACTCGACAAATTGCGAAATGAGGTCGTTGAAAGGGGCGAAATTCAACTCATAAGCCAACTTGAGCTTGTTAAAATGCGCATCCTCGGCAATTGCCATATCAAACTTGAAACGCGACGCTGCATCGAAGGCCGTACGGGCGCGCTTCTTGTCTCCCATATTGATACAGCACGAAGCCAGATTATAGTAAGCGTTTTGCGCCATTGCGTCATTTGCCGACGTAACCTTTGACAAATTAGCGGCCGCATCGTCATTGTTTCCGAGATTGTAGTGCGAAAGACCTATGTGATAATAATCGGCCCTTGTGAGCTTAGACTTGACGAGCTTGGAAAGTGAGTTATACGACGCCAGAGCGTCATTATACTCACCAAGCATAAAATGGCAATCAGCGACAATGCGCGTCATCTCAGCCGCCTTGTCATTGGATTGGGCGGCAAGCGGCACAGCATAACGCAGAGCCTCCGTGTAATGACCTTGCATATAAAGGATTTGGGCGATGTAGTAAGACGCCGCAGTGTGAAAGCCGTCATCCTGCTCAAGCTCTAAGAACAACTTGAGAGCCGAGTCGAGATTTCCATTCTCGTAAAACACGTGCGCCCTGTAGTATTTGACGGCACCCTCAAACTCGCCCTCATCACCCTGGAACTTATCAAATTGCGCTATCGCAAGGTGATGACGCCCCGTCATGAAATAGCAATATCCCCTCTTAAAAAGGAGCGGGACGCGATTTTGAGAAGAGACTTCATTCTCATCAGCCTTCTCAAACCATTTAGTCGCCTTTTGAACCTTCTTTTGCGTCAGAAGGAAGTCGCCGGCATGATACAACGCGTCAGCGCGATGCGCATTGTGCTGATCATAGTGTTGGAAATCATCAATTTGCCTAAGTGCGTCAGGGTTGTTGGACAACTTGGCTGACAGCGCCTCGAAATACTTTGCGTCCTCGAGAAGAACCGAGCTCACCTTCCCATCGGACCAATTTTGAGTGAATTGGGCGAAAGCAGTCCTTGACGCGCCATACATTGAGGCATCATATAGCGACATAGCATTCTCGAACTCAGCCTCTGGTGAGTCGTATACGTAGGACTTTTGCGCCAAAGCCGACAAAGGGAAGAAGACAGCCAGGGCTATGGCCAATAAAGAGTTTTTCATTTGATGACAAGAAAGGTGGATGATGGGCGCGGAGAAGCGCACTTAGACATTCTGCATAGCTGCGGCCTCTTGAATGATGTCCAAAACATGCTTTGGACAACGAGTCGGCCGGCCGGTTTTCATATCAACAAACACAAGGGTTGTGCTGCCGTCATTCAAGAGTACGCCAGCCTCGTTGAGGATACGGTAATTGATTTTAATTTTCACCGTAGGCAAGGTCTCGATAGTAGACTCGACAGTTATGAGGTCGTCATATCTCGCAGACTTGTGGTAGTGCGAGACAAGCTCAACTACAGGCAGAGCCACGCCTTGTTCCTCAAGGAGAGAGTATGGGATCCCGAGGCTACGGAACATTTCCGTCCTGCCAACCTCATAGAATACTGCATAGTTGGAATAGTACACCACGCCCATCTTGTCAGTGTCGGCATAGCGGACACGCACCTGAGTCGTCGTTGTAAGCATATGTTGTGTATGTGTTTAGATACGAGACTTAAAATTACTACATAAATTGGAGACTGCAAAATCAGCATAGCGCACAATTACAGAGGCGGACGCATGTGAATGGCTGTCATAATTGCCGCGCATAGGAGTCAAAGCAGCGCAGATTAAGAAATTAGTTGTTATATTTGTGACGAAATGGAGAGAAGTTGGGCATATGAGGAGCATAATGGAGTAGTGGCCACAATATTACTATTGTTGGCCACCGTGTTTGCCATGTCTTTTTTCACTTCATGCGGATGGAAAGGCGAGCCTATTCCTGAATTTCCGAGCGAGCAGACCGACACAGTGTATAACGACTTGACGTATACCGCCGTGACAGGTGGGATAACATCGGTTTCGTCAGTAGCGGTCAACCTAAAAGGTTACGCAAACAGCACCAAAGGTTACGTGGCGGAGTTTGACGAACAGGGGTTTCTTTTGTCACGCAATATATCCAACCCGACGATTGACGACGTGAGCGATGAGGAGGGGCGGCAGGTACGCAAGATCCCGGTGTACGAAGTCGGCAGCGACAACTCAATGACAGTGCGGGCGCATGGGCTTCTTCCTTTCACCAAGTTCTATTACCGCGCCTACGTGGTTCGCAAAAGTGGCGAAGTAGCCTATGGCGTCGTGAAAAGTTTCATGACAATCCAAATGAGCGTGACCATAGGTACGCCAACTGAAATTGGATGGTTTGAAAGCAAATTGCCGGTTAGCGTCGTAGGCATCGGATCATCAGATTACGGGGATGGCGTGAGTGTCAAGGTCCGTTGCGCCGATGTGGAGTTTACAGGGCCTACAGTTCCGACAGACCCTGAGAAAGTAATGGACAAGGAGTATGACGAGATTATAGACGCGGAGCAAGATGGTGATAATGGTTCATCTTATATTGCGCACGCCGAGCAGCTCATACCGGGACGCAAATATTACGTAATGGCATTCGTTGAAATCGAATCTGATTTCTACAACTATGAAGAAGACAACCCATTGGAGTGGGGCAGTTACAAATACGGCATTGAGCCCACGGGTGTTGAGACCGACAAGTACAAATCATCAGTATTGGAGTTAACATCTACGGCTTTGGCTGGCGTAAGAGCCTTTAGCGGCAAGGACTATGAGCTTGACTATGACGCAATTGAAATCAAAAACAACTACTTCACCCTGCCATCAGACACGCTCACAGTCACAGAATATGGCATATCTATAGCGAAGGGCGGCACCATAAACAAAAGCAATCAGACGCTCATTAAGTCATATGACGAGTTAGGCACAGGCAACAGGTTCAATGTTTATACGAACAACCTGTCGCTCAAGACACAATACTCTTACAGGGCATATGTCGTAGTTCACGGGCTTACGGTCTATTCACAAGACGTATATACGTTTTCCACTAAGGACTACACCCCAGGGTATGTAGACCTTGGACTTAGCGTGAAGTGGGCAGACCGCAATGTCGGAGCGTATGCGCCGAGCAACCCAGGCTCTTATTTCGCATGGGGTGAGACATCCTCAAAAAAGAGTTTTACAGACGACAATTACAATGGGGCCGCACTGACCGACAAACAGATTTCGGGCACATCGAAAGACGTAGCCACAGCCAAATGGGGCTCAGACTGGCGAATGCCGACATGCGAAGAGATAAACGAACTGTACGAAGAGTGTGAATGGAAATGGAGCACAGTGAACGGAATCCAAGGATACCAGATAACAGGGCCAAGTGACAGCTCCATTTTTCTGCCAGCTGGCGGAGTGAAAATTAAAAGCGAGTTGCAGGATTTGGGCAAAATGGGCTATTACTGGACCTCGGAGCGAGCGTCCGACGAGAACGACTACGGGTACGCCTATGAGCTTTACATCCTCAACGGAATGTTCGCCACCGGCCAGTCGCCCACACGCCGGTGCTTGCCTACTTTAGGACTAAACGTAAGACCCGTCTACACGGGGAATTAATAATGCCTCAAAAAACGGAAACGATGATAAAGAAAATCATGCTATTGGGCTCAGGAGAGCTCGGCAAAGAGTTTGTGATCGCAGTCAAACGGCTCGGTTGCCACGTTATAGCCGTAGACGCTTATGACAATGCGCCAGCGATGCAAGTTGCCGACGAGCGCGAAGTACTCACCAGCATGCTTAACGGCGGTGAGTTAGACGCCATTGTGGAGAAGCACAAGCCAGAAATCATTGTACCGGAGATAGAGGCGATTAGAACCGAGCGCTTTTACGACTACGAGAGACAGGGCATCCAAGTGGTACCATCGGCCAAAGCGGCAAACGTGACCATGAATCGCCGCGCCATTCGCGACCTTGCGGCTAAAGAACTTGGAATTCGCACGGCGCCATACACATACGCCGCAAACGAAAGCGAGCTGGAGGAGGCCGTCAAGAATATCGGTCTTCCATGTGTCGTCAAACCACTCATGTCATCGTCAGGCAAGGGACAGTCGTACATCAAGACTGAGAGTCAGATTCACGATGCATGGGTCGCAGCCCAAGGCGGCCGCGGAGACTCAAAAGAGGTGATAGTAGAGGGCTTCATCAAGTTTGACTACGAGATAACCCTCCTGACAGTCAAGCAGGCAGATGGCCCGACGCTATATTGCCCCCCGATAAGCCATCATCAGGTGGGAGGCGACTACCATGAGAGCTGGATACCATGCGCCATGCCAGACAAATTTCTCCATGAGGCGCAAGACATGGCCAAAAGAGTGACAGATGCGCTCGGGGGGGCCGGTATCTTCGGAGTGGAGTTCTTCGTGTGCCAAGATGGCGTCATCTTCTCAGAATTATCACCCAGACCACATGACACAGGCATGGTCACCTTGGCGCCAACGCTCAACCTGTCTGAGTTCGAGCTGCACGCCCGCGCCATCCTCCACTTGCCAATCAAGGAGATAAGGCTTGAGCATAGCGGCGCATCGGCAGTTATACTGGCGCCACAGGATACATTCACAAATCCGGACTTCCAAGGCGTTGACAAAGTGTTGCAAGACCCGTACGCCGACATAAGGATATTCGGAAAGCCACTTGTGAAACCAGGCAGAAGGATGGGCGTAGTTGTCAAATGGGGAGAAAAAGACGTAAACCCGACAATGCTCAAAGACGAGGCCAGGAAATTAGCTGACAACGTCAAAGTCATAAGGGGCAAATAAATATTAAAATCCGATAGTTGTGATTTTACAGAATTGCCTATCTTTGGACTTTTAAAAAAGCAATTTCCCACCCCACCACAGTTCGGGAATCCGGATGCGGCTGGAAAACAAGTCTGTCAGCCTCACAAATAGAGATGAGGCTCAACTCTATCATTTTATGGAAGAGAACGAAAGCTCATTGCTGAACAAACAGCAGGAACCTGAAATCAATTGCTCGACGAGTGCGGGCAACACCACAGGAGTGGAAGCGGAAAACGCAGCCACAGAGACTCAACATGCGACAATGGACGTGGCTCACATCACCGCGCCAGAGACAAACTCCTATGGGGAAGAAGCCGAGGCTATGGCCAAAGAGGTAGCCGACGCCACAACAGACGAGCCGTCTGCCGTTCAGGATGAAGAGGCTCCGGCATTTGAGGTGCACACTCCCGAAGAGTTGAAAGCCATGACAGACCAGCAAATCCTTGACTACCTGAAAGAGATAGCCAAGACACGCCCCGCACGTCCGGCTCGCGAGGCTGTAGCTGCGATAAGCACTGAAATGGCTTCACGCCAACAAACGGAGCAACAGCCTGCAGAAGAGGGTAATGAGGCAGAACAGGCCACCGATGAAAAAGCAGCGGAGCCACGAGAGCAGACCCCGATAGAGAAAGAGATTACAGCCCTTCTCACCGCATTTGACGCAGCGGTCGCAGCAGAGAAGGAAGAAGCCCGCAAAAAGATGGAGGAGAACGCCAATGCGAAAAAACTCCTGATTGAGCAGCTTCAGCAAGTGATAAAGGCAGTCGAGGAGGCAGACCCCTCAACCATGCTACACACCGTACGCGAAATAATAAGCAAGTGGAAAAGCATTGGTCATATTCCCTCAAGTCTGAAAAGCCTTAACAAGGACTTCAAAGCTCTTGCGGACGAGTATTTCGAGTACCTGAACAAGGAACGCGAGTTGCGCAACTACTCACAGAAACTGAATCTTGCCAAGAAAGAGGAACTCTGCGCGCAGGCAGAGGCCCTTGATGCGGAAACGTCAATCCGCAAGGCTTACAACCAGGCACAGAAACTTCGTGACATGTGGAAGACAATAGGTCCCGCAGCACGCGAAGAGAATGACAAGATTTGGGCGAGGTTCAACGAGGCCACTGGCGTCATTCATAAGAAGTTTCGCCAGTTAGTGGCTGAGGAGCGCGTCAAGGAGAAAGAGAACTACGAAAAGAAGAAAGCAATCTGCGAAGAGGTTGAGGCTTTCCTTGGCATGGAGCGCAGCTCACGCAAAGAGTTCGACGCACTTGCAGACAAGGCGCAAGAATTCGTGGCTAAGTGGAAAACCATAGGTTTTGCACCCAAGTCAGTAAACGATGAGATCTACGCGCGTTTTAGGAAGGCGATTGATGGACTCTATGACATCCGCAAAGCGTTCTTCAAGGGTCAGGATGAACAGTATGCAGACAATTATCGCAAGAAGGAGATTCTTTGCGAGAAAGCCGAGTCAGTCATGAACAGCAATGACTGGCGCAAGACCGCTGACTACCTGATTGAACTTCAGCGCGAATGGAAAAACGTGGGTCCTGTTGACCACAAGCGTTCAGACCTCATATGGAAGCGCTTCCGCGGAGCCTGCGACACATTCTTCAACAACCGTCAAAGCCAAAAGGATGGCGAGACGGCGGAGATGTCGGAGAATCTGCAGAAAAAACAAGCTATAATCGCAGAGCTTGAGGCTTATTCAACTCCAAGCGATGACGAGCAGCATCTGAGCGACCTAAAGAACTTCGTCTCACGCTGGAATGCGATTGGCGCAGTGCCGAACAAGGACCGTAACAACGTCAACAAGAAGTTCTCCACACTCATTGACAAGCACTACGACGCACTTAAAATTGACCGTGCAGACGCCGAGATGGACCGCTATCGTGGCAAACTCGAGGCAATGGCGGCAGAGGGGGGAGACCGTCTCCAGAAAGAGCGCAGCAGACTGATGATACAAATTCGTCAGGCGGAGCAGGCCGCAGAGACACTGGAGAACAACATTAACTTCTTCTCGAAGTCGAAAACTGCAGAAAAACTCGTGAACGAGTACAGCGGTAAGATAGCCAAAGCCAAGGCGGAAGTTGAGCAGCTTAATAAAAAAATGGCGGTGCTCAACGAAATAGCTGGGCGATAGGTATAGATAATTATCGAAAGGGTATTCCGCCCCGCCGGCAACATGAATAGCCGACGGGGCGGTTAACTTTTTGTTATGAAAGAACTTGACATATTCAATGCCGAGACAGAATCTGACTTGACACTCGATTTTGCCGACGCAGGAATTCATGCTGGCTTTCCCAGTCCGGCGCAAGACTATATAGAGACTGGACTGGACCTGAACAAAGCTCTAATCAGACACAAAGCAAGCACTTTTTATGGACGAGTTGTAGGCGACTCGATGCGCGACGCGGGAATCAACGAGGGCGACATCATAGTGATAGACAAATCAATAGAGGCACAGGACGGCGACTTGATTATTTGTTACATAGATGGAGAGTTCGCCATAAAATTCATTCGGCACGAGAACGGGAAACTCCTGTTGTGCCCAGCCAATGACAAATACGCGCCCATTGAGGTCACAAACGCCGACACTTTCAGAGTGTGGGGTGTCGTCACATACACCATAAGCAAACGATATAGAAGGTGAATAGAAAAGGAAACGACGAGCTAACGAAACTCGTCGTTTTTTTTCATATCACGGATACAAGATATCGACTATTTTCTATACTTTGCCATAACAAACAGGTCGGCGGGTTCCGGAATGCAAATCATCTACTTGCGTGGCAACAAGTTATGCCTGTGCGCCAAGTATCGAAAGAGATTGACACGAATCAGTCCCACCCACATTCTGAAACATTGGTAAACAATTCACACACAAATGAAAACAGTAAAAACAAACGTAGCACGCATACTCGACAAAGAGAAAGTTGAGTATGAGATAAAATCATATGATTTTGACCCAGAGGATTTAAACGCCACTCATGCGGCCGAGCAATTCGGACTGGAGTATGGACGAGTATTCAAGACATTGGTTCTTCGCGGAGACAAGAGCGGCCTCTTTGTATGCGTCGTGCCAAGCGACAAAACGGTGGACCTGAAAAAAGCTGCTAAGGCATCTGGCAACAAGTCCGCAGAAATGCTACACGTCAAAGACCTACTTGAGCACACGGGTTACATTCGCGGAGGATGTTCGCCAATAGGAATGAAGAAACACTACCCCACCTATATAGACAAGAGTGTGCTCGATTGGGAAAGCATAACAGTAAGCGCGGGTCAACGCGGTGTAATGGTTCTTGTTAAACCAGAGGACATCATCAGGGTAGCCAAGATGACGACAGCCGACATCACAAAAAGCGAGTCGGGAGACGGAGATAGTGAATAATGACGCACACCGGCAAAGAGACGATGACCATAGAGGAAGGCGTAGAAGTCATAGAGACAGGCCAATATTGTGAAAGGGAAGACATCACAGCCGTTGTCCTCCCCCAAAGCGTCAAGCATATTGGCGACTACGCCTTTGCCGGATGCAAAAATCTTACATACATTGACATTCAAGAAGGTGTAACGGAGATAGGAGAGCGGGCTTTTGCAGGATGCTCATCTATGAAAGAGATATGCATACCACAAAGCACGCGTGAGATTGGTGCTAAGGCATTTGAGAACTGCACGGAACTCAGACGCATAACCCTGCCAAGATTGTACAACGACCTATCCCCCACCCTTTTCACCGGTTGCACGAGGCTTGAAAGTATAGCAACTGGAGACTTCTACGAAACTGACGGGCGATACATTTGGAGCAAGGGGGGGGAAGAGCTCATCATAGCACTACCGTCTCCCAAGGATACCCGACTGTCCATCCCCGACGGCATAACAGGGATAATGGCTAACGCATTAGCTCTCAACCCACATATCAGCAAGCTGATTTTGCCGGCAAGCCTCGAGAGAATTGACGGGAATTCAATTGCCGGGATGAGACAACTTTGCGAGATACTCGCTAAGGAGGGTTCTAAATATCACTCGCTAAATGGATTGCTGACGCGAGACAAAGCCATAGTTCTTTGCCCGCCAGCAAATGATGACAAAATCTTAAAAATAGACGACCAAATCAACCGCATTGGCAATGGGGCTTTTCGATTATGCGACAAAATAGAATCTGTCGTGCTACCTAAAAATAGCAATGACTTCACAATTGACGACCTCGCATTTGCCCAATGCGCAAACCTCAAAGAAGTCCATGGAGTAGCAAAATATATCGGAGACAAATCCTTTGCCAATTGCAGCAAGCTGACAACTATTCCCGTAGGAGAAAACACGGAGAAGGTTGGCGAAGACGCTTTTGAAGGATGCAGCTCTCTACGCGGTGTATCAGTACCATCAGGATTAAAACATATCTCGCAGGGAACTTTTGCGGACTGCACAAATCTCAGTGAGGTTGATTTTCACGACGACATTGAAGAAATAGGGAGCCAGGCTTTTATTGGCTGTGGAAAACTTGAAACGACAGACCTTCCGCTCAATCTGAAGAGAATAGGTTATGGAGCCTTCGCATGGAGTGGGCTTAGGTCAATCGCGCTGCCATGCGAAATTGAAGATGTTGGAGACTTCGCATTTGGCATGTGCAAAAACCTTGAGGCGGCAACATTGCCTAACAAATTAATCAACAACGCAGAGCGCATATTTGCAGGCAGCAACAAATTACAATTAGTGGGGACGAACAACAAACAGAGATGAAAGTAGAGATGACATTTTTGGGGACTGGTACGTCAACAGGCGTCCCCGTGATCGGCTGCCAATGTCCGGCATGCACATCGCAAGACCCGCGAGACCATCGGTTGCGCTCTTCAGCCCTGCTCAAAATAGACAATGGGACGACACTTCTTATCGATGCGGGACCAGACTTCAGGCAACAGATGCTGAGGAGCGGGACAAGCCATATTGACGCCATTCTGCTCACCCACATGCACTACGACCATGTCGGCGGACTCGATGACGTGCGAGGACTCAATTTCACCATGCACAGCGGCATTGACATTTATGCGCAAAAAGCAACAGCCGATGCAGTCAGGCATAACCTTTTTTACGTATTCAGCGACCATCCATACCCAGGAGTCCCGAACATCACACTCAACGAAATTACAACAGACACATTCCGCGTCAGGTCTACTCCAATAACCCCTCTACCTGTCATGCATGACCAGCTGCCCATAATAGGGTTCCGCATTGGCCCCGTGGCGTACATAACAGATGCAAGCCAAGTGCCAGAGGACACTATAGAGCTTTGCAAAGGAGCAAACCTGTTAGCAATTAACGCGCTGGGGCTCAGCCCGCACCATTCGCACATGAATCTCGAGCAAGCCGTCGAGGTGGCCAAGAAAGTCGGAGCGAAAGAGACTTACTTCACACACATAGGCCACACAATGCCATTATATTCACAGTGCGACACACTGTTGCCACACTCGATGCACCTTGCATTTGACGGACTGCGCGTGGAGGTTGGTGAATAGTATTTATAGAAAGCTCAGCGGCCCAAAGTCCATTAAGGTTACACTAAACTATGGGATACAAATAAATTATTAAATTCGCGTTACACATTCTTTGCCAATTCAACCGCAAATATATATGAAGAAGCAGATACTCTACGTCGTCAACCCGCACTCTGGAGTCGGCCGTAAAAAGGTCATAGAGGATGAGATTCGCGAACGCACGAATAAGTCTGAGATTGACTTTGACATTATACACACGACACACAGGGGACATGCGACTGAGATTGCGCAAAAATGCAAAGACAAAGTTGACGTCGTGGTAGCCGTGGGAGGAGATGGTACAGTCAACGAGGTCGGCTCTGGGCTTTTAGGGAGTACAACAGCGTTGGGCATCATCCCTTGCGGATCAGGAAATGGATTGGCTCGCGAATTAGACATCCCATTGCGCTCATCGTCAGCGATTGACGTCATCAACGACATGGCTGTAAGGCCAATAGACGTGCTCAGCGTTGACGGACATATATCCCTCAATGTCGCAGGAGTCGGTTTTGATGCATACATAAGCCATCTTTTCGCAAACAAGAAAACCCGCGGACCGCTTCAGTATATAAACCTTATCGCAAAAGAGTTCCCGCAATATGCGCCGCTTGACTACATTTTGAGCATAGACGGCAACATATACAAGCGGACAGCATTCCTCATAAGTTTCGCAAACTCAAGCCAATGGGGCAACAACATCCACATAGCGCCAAACGCGTGTATGGATGACGGACTCATGGACGTATGCATGGTGTCCGAGTTTCCCAACATGGCAATACCCTCATTAGTCATCTCACTTCTAAGCCAGTCAATAGACACCAACAAATATGACGAGATGATTCGCACTAAAGAGGTAGAGCTGCTTAACGACACCCAGATTCTTGGCCATGTGGACGGCGAGCCTGTAATTCTCGGCCCCCACTCAAAAATTCAGGTTCTACACAAGGCTCTTAATGTCGTTGCGCCCACAATGGACTTCTTCGAGAGTCAACGCTTCACCCCGGCAAAGTTCAGAGACCAGATTATCACAAAAGTCAAAGAACAGGTGCAAGACCCGATTAATGAGATAAAACAGATTTTTAAGGATATATAAGCATTTTCCATCGACGGGTGCGCAGAAGCTAACCTAAAAAACAGTAAATTCGCAACGGGTATGTCGGACACTGTGACGCAGGTCGCAGACGACATTGCGAAGACAACAGCAGCCCACCCCGCCCGCGGGCTAACCATTTGAAAAGAAAAAGTTCTTAAAGATGTTAAGCAGAAGACTGATAAGGGTCAAAGTAATGCAAATCCTCTACGCCCAGACACAACAGGGTGAGACAAACCTGCAAGAGGCGCAGAGGCTGGTAGAGCACAGTATTGAACGCAGCCAGGACCTCTACAATCTTATCCTTCAATTGCCAGTGGCGTTGCGTCACCTGGCCGCCAAGCGTATCGAGTTAGGCAAACAGAAAATCAAACCCACAGCATCGGACCTCAACCCGAATACTCGTTTCGCAGAGAACCGTTTCATTCTCCAGCTTGAAGAGAATGAGGAGTTGAACAACGTGATTGAGAGCACAGGCAACACGTGGGCAAACGATGAGAGCCTCATCAAGACCATCTTCTCTAAGATGACGCACAGTGAGCTCTATGACAGATATATGAACAGCGAGGAAGACAGCTTTGAGGCAGACAGAAACTTTGTCATCAAGTTCCTCCTCAAGGAGTTGCCCAAGATGGCATTCTTCTTTCAGGCCATCGAGCTCAAGAACGTATATTGGAATGACGAAGCCGAGTTCATGATTAGCATGGCGGCCAAGACTTTCAAAGAGTTCGACGGCACCAATGGCGCAGAGGTCAAGCTCATGCCCCTCTACAAGGATGACGATGATGTCAAATTCACAAGCAGCCTCCTTCGCCACAGTATAACAGAAAAGGACAACACATTCGAGCTCATCAAGAAGTTCTCCAAGAACTGGGATGCAGACCGAGTAGCCCTCATGGATGTCCTGCTCATTGATATGGCTATCGCCGAGATGACCACGATGGTGAATATCCCCATCAAGGTGACCCTCAACGAGTATATTGAAATCGCCAAGTACTACTCAACAGAGAAGAGCAACGTATACATAAACGGCCTCTTGGAGAAGATAGTACGCCAATTAGTCGAGGACAAAAAGATAAGCGAGGCGCAGCTTTTCTAAAGTTCCCACTCTCCGCAGCCAGTACATATATGTTTAGCAAAAACTGTATCTTGCAGATATTGAGGTCATCAACGCCCAAATTGGCGTCTGTTCTCACAGCCTTAAGCCTTATGGCTTGCGATGGTAACGGCAGTGAGGCCAGAGGGTCGTTAGTGGTGGACCAGTCGACATGCCTGGTTGTGGACAAGACGTTAGTTGAAATAGGCGAAGTTGGCGCATCGGATATTGCGTCGGTGTCAACAGTCATAACGAACAGCGGCAACTCGGATGTCAAGATCAGCGGTTTGGAAACAGATTGCGAATGCGTGACAGCCTCAATGGACAAGGAGACTTTACGCCCAAACGAGAATGGCAGAATCCGTATCGAGTTTGACGCCAATGGCTCACACGACAAGCAATTCCATTTAGTGACCATCAACGGCGACAACGGGCAGACAATAAAAATTTGCGTCACGGCAGATGTCGTGTCAAATCGTTAACAAAAACAACCCAATAAAAGAAATAAGATGTTCAGCACACTTCTTCAGGCAGCCCCCCCTCAGGCAGGACAGGGCAGCATGTTAATGTCATTCCTCCCCCTCATCCTCATCGTCGTAGTCTGCTACTTCATGATGATTCGCCCGCAGCAGAAAAAGCAGAAGGCTGAGCAGAAGATGCGCGAGGCTCTCAAAAAGGGTGACCACGTCATGACCACCAGCGGTCTTAAGGCAAAAGTCGCAAGCGTTCGCGAAGACGAGGTAGTACTCGAGATTGCAGAGGGTGTCAAGGTGACATTCGCGAAGGCTGCCATCATGCAAGTCGAGAACAACTCAAGCACTGAGACCACCGAGTCTAAGTAAGCAAATTACAACGACAGTCCCTAACTGGATCAAAAGAGGGGCTGCCGTTTTTTTTTACACCCAATAAATATCATTTGCCAATGGAAGAGCAGAGCCAGAAACTGCCGCCTCTATATGACCAGCTCAAAGTAGAGCCGGACAGGTTTATTCCATTAGATCATATCTCATATGGAGGAGAGAATCCTCACGCTCACTTGCTGCCAATTGAGAAAATATATGAAGTAAACGTCGATGCGGACTACCCATACGTAGACAACTCGTTCAAATTCCGCTTTCTCAACTGGCTTTATTATTTCCAGTCGAAGACCCTGATTGTTTTCCTTAACAAATTCCGTTATGGTTTCAAGATGAAAGGCAAGGAAAACATAGACAAGAACATGGACAAGCTTAAAGGTGGCGCCATGACCGTGTGCAATCACGTCTTCCGTTGGGACATGTGCGGCGTGTTCTCCGCTATAGGCTGGCGTCAGCTCCGCTTCCCGATTTATGCGGGCCAGATGGCAGGCAAAGACCGCACACGAATGGTCGAAATGGGAGGAGTTCCAATTCCGGACAAGCCATCCGCGATAAAAAATTTCTACAAGGCTTTCGACTACTTCCATGAGAAGGGCATGTGGATGCATTTCTTCGCAGAAGAGAGCCGCTGGCAGTTCTACACGCCCATCCGTCCTTTCAAAAAAGGCGCATTCGCCTTTGCGGAGAAATATAATCTCCCAATCATCCCCATGGCGTACTCATACCGTGAGCGAAAGGGCATTCTCAAACTTTTCGGCAAAGAGGCTTGCGTCACCCTCAACGTGGGAGAACCTATATTTGCAGACCCGGCGCTTAAGGGTGACCGCAAGGCGATTGTAGAGGACCTCAGAAAACGCACCCATGCCGCAATGGTAAAGTTGGCGGGTATAACCCACAACCCATGGGAGTACAACCAGACAGAGAAATAGGGATGCTGAAAATTAAGACCTTTTGCGTCAACATGATGCACGAGAACACATATGTTGTCAGTGACGACAGTGGCGAGTGTGTCATAATTGACTGTGGATGCTATGATGCGGCAGAGCGCGAGGAGTTGGCGTCCTACATAGACGGCAATGGGCTTAAGCCCCAAAGGCTTTTGTGCACCCACTTCCATTTAGACCACGTTTTCGGCGTCAAATTCGTCAAAGAGCGCTACGGACTCGACGCAGAAATTAACCCGGCGGATCATCTGTTGCATGAGATGGCTCATTTCCAAGCCATAGCATTTGGGCTTGGCGACTCCGTCGAGGAGCTGCCTGCGCCCAGACAGACATTGGAGGACGGGGTTGAGGTTAAATTTGGCAATACAACGTTTAGCGTTATTGCCACACCAGGGCACTCACCTGGAGGCATAAGCCTTTATTGCAACTCGGAGAACATCATTTTCACTGGCGACACTCTGTTCTACGGCACATACGGCGCTGTCAATCTGCCAGGCGGTCGACTGAAAAAGCTGTACAAATCGATTACGGAGAGGTTATTCACCCTTCCGGGCGAAACTGTTGTTTACCCAGGGCATGGTCAAACGACAACAATAGGAGACGAAAGCAAAACGAACCCTATTTTACTTGTTGACGGAAGCAAATGAAGGGGTGTTGGCGGCCTATTGTTAAATTTGCCACCGTTCGTTGAGATTGTGCTCATTGCTTTCCATATACTGAAAAAAATTATGCATATCTTTGCATCTCGAAAGCAAAAAAGCCCAAACAACATAAAAGCATAAGACATATGAGCCAGATTTCAGACCGAATTCTCTCCATGTCTGAGTCCGCGACACTGGCAATGACCCAGAAGAGCCGCGAACTTCAGGCAGAAGGCCTTGACATCATCAACCTCAGCATTGGTGAGCCGGATTTTAACACACCAGAGCATATCAAGGCTGCTGCCATCAAGGCAATTCTTGACAATCAGACTCACTATCCACCAGTTCCCGGCTACCCGGCGCTCCGCAAAGCGGTCGTCGAGCGCATGAAGAGCTGGCTTGGCCTTGACTACGATCAGGCTCAAGTCATTGTGTCGGCAGGTGGTAAGCACTCGCTCATCAACATAATCCTCACCGTCATTAACAAAGATGACGAGGTCATCCTACCCGCCCCCTATTGGGTCACCTACACTGAGCAGGTTAAGTTGGCCGAGGGCAAGAGCGTAATCGTCCCCACCGGCATCGAGCAAGACTTCAAGATGCGCCCCGAGCAACTTGAGGCCGCCATCACACCAAAGACCCGTCTCCTCATCCTCTGCTCTCCATCAAATCCGACGGGCAGCATGTACACAAAGGAGGAGCTTGAAGGTCTTGCTGCCGTTCTTCGCAAACATCCTGACGTTCTCGTTCTCTCTGACGAGATTTACGACATGATCTCCTATGGCCAGAAACACTACTCTATGGCTCAAATGGAAGGAATGAAGGATCGAGTCATCGTGGCCAATGGAATGTCAAAAGGCTACGCCATGACGGGATGGCGAATGGGATACGTCTGCGCCCCTATCGACATTGCTAAGGCGGTCAACAAACTTCAGGGTCAGATGACGTCTGGCATTTGCACCATCACTCAGGCCGCATCAATCGCAGCTCTCACTGAGAGCGATGAGCCAAGTCGCAAGATGACCGCCGAGTTTAAGCACCGCCGCGACATCGTGTTTGACCTCCTTAGCGAGATTAAGGGTCTCAAGGTCAACATGCCTGCTGGCGCTTTCTACTTCTTCCCCAACGTAGAGGCTTATTTTGGCAAAAAGACCCCGGACGGCAAGGTTATTGAGAACTCAAGCGACTTGGCCATGTACCTCCTCACGGTTGGTCACGTAGCCACCGTAGCAGGCTCAGCATTCGGAGCTGAAGGCTACATCAGACTGTCATATGCGACCAGCCAGGAGAAGCTTCGCACCGCAGTCAAGCGAATTTCTGACGCACTCAAGCAATTGCAGTAGGAAGCTGTAAGAATTTCATAAGATCGCCTTGTTGGCTTTTAGGCCGGCAAGGCGATTATTTTTTATATGGAATAAGGAGAGCTCTCAGTTTTGTCTAAAACTGAAATTTCAGATTGTTGAGTATTTCTCTTAATTTTGCGTCATGCGACATTGCCTGTCATCGTCCTTAATAGCGGTAATATTTATATTGCACCCGAACCTGTCCCAATCTCAAACAAGGACGGGGGCAGCTATGGAATTTCTTGACATTCCACAGTCCACGCGCCTCGTCGGCGCGGGTGGCATGCATGCGACCACTGGAGTCTCGTCCCCCACAATGGTTTTCCACAATCCCGCTTCAGTCACCGATACTGTCAGTGGGACAATCAGCCTCAGCATAGCACCTGTTACAGAGAGCATAAAATATGCGTCAGCAGCATATAGCCATGACATTGCTCACCTCGGCACTTTTACGGCAGGCATCGTTTATGCTGGGTACGGCAGTTTTATCCGCACAGATGAACAAGGCGCTGAGACGGGGACATTCTCGGCAAATGAGGGTTCGCTTTACCTGTCCATGTCAAAGAGTTTGGCGCCGTGGCTAAGGCTTGGCGCCACATTCAAACCTGTTTACAGCAAAATGGCGGACTACTCGTCATTTGCCTTGGCTATGGACTTCGGAGCCGACTTGACCTTCGCAGAAGGAAGACTTAAGACCGCATTGGTAATCCGCAACGCTGGCGCAGTCGTGAAGAAATACACAAGCGACGAGACCAGCCGCCCTCTGCCCCTCGATGTCAAAGTTGGATTCGCTTATAAGGCGAGCCATGCTCCATTCCGGTTTATTGTTACATTGAAAGACCTTACTCAATGGGACTTAAGTAAGGACAACAAGACACTCAACGCGGGCGACAACATAATGCGGCACATCTTGATAGGCTTGGAGTTCACACCAGGGAAAGCATTCTTCTTCAACATGGGCTATGACCATAGACGCAGACGCGAGTTGACAGACGCGGATGCTGGCGGTATGGCTGGTTTCTCATGGGGAGCCGGGCTGCACGTTGCCAAGATAGACATTCAATATTCTCACTGCAGATATCACGCTGCCGGTTCACTAAACTCGATAACACTTGCAACCAATTGGCGCAAGTGGCTCAAATAAGAGACAATGGAACGCTTAAAACGAGACATTCGCTCGCTCATATTCAATTTATTAGCCTCGCTACTGATATGGCTGCTCACGTTTGGTGTGGGCCGCATTATTTTTGTTTTCATCAACTCTGTCAAGGCAGTCGACGTGCCAATGAGCGTGCTACTGCAAAGCATGTGGCACGGAATGATTTTCGATGTCAGCATCTGGGGCTACTGCTCTGTGCTGGCTTGCGTGGTGTTTGCCGTAGCCGTTTGGTTTGACAAAAAAGACACAGAAGTCTGCCGACGCACGCTCAAGGTGACATCCTACGTTGTGGGAGCCTTGGCTGGAGTTTCAATATTCCTGCTTCCCGCTGAGGCCATAACGTATAAGGCATGGGGACACCATGTAGACGCAAGCTCACTAATGATGTTGGCAGACAGGCCTGAACTTGTCATGGCGTCGGCCGAAACATGGTTCGAGGTAGCTTACTTTGTCATCATGGCGATTGTTGCGCTGGTTCTGTTTTGGACCACATACAGACTATGTAGAAGAGCGACAAAAGTGGCATATGTGGACACAGACAACCGTCCCGCCACTAACACGGAAAAAACACTCACAACACTAAGCTCAATCATTATTGGCGGGCTCATGATCATCGCCATTCGCGGTGGCTTGGGACTCATACCTTTGAACACAGGCAATGCATATTTCAGCCAATATCAATTTGCCAATCACGTAGCAGTCAACCCGTTATGGAATTTTATTTATTCCGCAAAATATGCGAAGCAGGCAGACATCAAATATGAGTTCATGGATGATGAAGCGATGGAAAACCGCTTTACAGAACTCATGCAAGCCGATGGCAAAGCCCCCAAAATATTCAAGACCGCCCGCCCTAACGTAGTCATAATATTGTTAGAGAGCTTCTCCGCGCACGGGATAGAGTATTTAGGTGGCGCGAACGCAACGCCAAACATCGACTCCCTCCGCCACACTGGAGTCTACTTCAACAACTTCTTCGCCTCGTCAGACAGATCTGGCAAAGGGCTCATTGCCGTCATGAACGCCTACCCCAGCCTGCCAACAATCAGGGTAATCCAGTTCCCGCAGAAGACGCAGAACATACAGCCGTTAGCCCGCACTCTACGCGAGAACGGCTACACCAGCCAGACATTCATATATGGAGGTGACATAAACTTCAACAACTTCAACTCACTCGTCAACCAGGCTGGTTTCGACAGGATAATCACGCAAGACGACTTCACATCTGAGGAGATGGGCGACAAATGGGGCGCGCACGACCAATACACATTTGACCGCCTATTGAAAGTGATGGACACCCAGCCCGAACCTTTCTTTAACTTCTACTTCACACTGAGCAGCCACGAGCCATTCACAGTCCCAATGGAGCGCAAGATGGACAACGACTACCTGAACTCCGTATATTACACAGACTCGTGCCTTGGCAAATTCATGCGTGAGGCCCGCACACACAAATGGTTTCCCAACACAGTATTTATACTCCTTGCGGATCATGGACACGGGGGACCAGAAAACGTAGGAGAGACAGACCGGCGCAAATTCAACATCCCGTTGCTCATGACTGGCGGCGCCGTGATGCCACAGGACTCACTCGTGACAAGCTACGGCAGCCAGACAGACCTGACGGCCACATTGCTGCATCAATTAGGGATTGCGTCAACCGACTTCCAATTCAGCAAAGACCTGCTGGACCCCACAGCAAAAGACTTCGCCTTTTTTGATTTTTCTGATGGATTTGGATACGTAACGCCTGACAACTACGAGGTTTACGATATTCAAATGTCCAAATTCATCCGTCAAGACGACAAATCAGACACAGCGGACACAATTAGCGGAAAAGCATACCTTCAAAAAATAGCCAAAGATTTCCATAGCCGATGAAAAGAGAAGAACTGGAGATAATGGCCCCAGTGGGGTCTTACGAGTCATTGATGGCCGCCATTCAGGGGCATGCGGACTCAGTCTACTTCGGCATCGAGAAACTGAACATGCGCTCAAGGTCAAGCAATAACTTCACCTTTGACGACCTGAAAAAGATAGCTCAAATCGCACGTGAGCACAACCTCAAAACATACCTGACAGTCAACACTGTCATATATGACGATGAGATTGAGCTTATGCACCAGATTGTAGATGCGGCAAAAGAAAACGGCCTGACAGCCATCATTGCATCAGACTTGGCAGTATTGACCTATGCGCGCTCAATTGGCGTGGAGGTTCACATATCCACGCAATGCAACGTCAGCAATTTTGAGGCGCTCAAATTCTACAGCCAATTTGCAGATGTAGTAGTCCTCGCCCGCGAGTTGAACATGACACAAGTGAAAGCTATCAGCCAAAGGATTGTGGACGAAGACATCCGCGGACCCAAAGGTGAGCTTGTGCGTATTGAGATGTTCGCCCATGGAGCTCTTTGCATGGCGGTTTCAGGCAAATGCTACCTGAGCCTCGACAATCTGGGACAAAGCGGAAACCGCGGAGCGTGCCTGCAAGTGTGCAGACGCAGATATACGGTAAAAGACACAGAGACGGACTTGGAGCTTGAGGTTGACGGCAAGTACATAATGTCGCCCAAAGACCTCAAGACAATCGGCTTCCTAAACGTCTTGATTGACTCTGGCGTAAAAGTGTTCAAGATAGAGGGACGCGCCAGGTCTGCCGACTATGTCAAAACAGTCTGTGAATGTTATAACGAGGCCGCCAACGCGGTATGCGACGGCACATACACCCCCGAACTAATCACACAATGGGACGAGCGACTCAGCCGCGTTTTCAACCGCGGTTTCTGGGACGGCTACTACCAAGGCCAGAAGATGGGCGAGTGGAATGACATAAACGGAAACAAAGCGACCAAGAAAAAAGTCTATGCAGGCAAAGTGACCAACTACTTCAAGAAAATAGGGGTAAGCGAGATAAAACTTGAGACCTGTGGACTATCAGTAGGCGACGAGATAATCATCATGGGACCGACCTCAGGTGTCGTAGAGACGACTGTCAGACTTATCTGCGATGACGCCGGCCATGAGATTCAAACAGCATCTAAAGGACAGGTCATAGCAGTCAAGACGCCAGACCGGACGCGCCTGAATGACAAAGTGTATAAAATTATGGACTCTGAGCTTGTTCTGGATGGTACAATAAGAGAATAATAGTTACATTTGCTGAGATTTTCGGGACGGCTGTGAAAAAGCCCCCGCCTTAGATGGCCAACACTTCAAAAAGCCTAACATTACATTATGCCTGAACAACACGAGAAGCCCACAATTCTTGTGGCAGAGGACACCGAGAGCAACTACCTCCTGGTATCTTATCTGTTGCGCGACCAATACAATATCATTTGGGCGCGAGATGGGGTCGAAGCTCTTGATTTATACAAGACTAAGCATGTCGACCTGATTCTTATGGACATGAGGATGCCGAGGCTGAGCGGGTTGGCGACAACGGAACAAATAAGGCGGACAGACAAAACGACACCCATTATAGCGCTGACCGCCTTCGCCTTTGACAACGACAGGGCGCAAACATTAGAGACGGGCTGCAACGACTTCATCGCCAAGCCTCTTAACACCGAGGTGCTGAAAGCCAAGGTAAAGAAGTATATCAGTCAGCGGACAGCGGCTGAATAAACCTATACATCAACACCCACAACAACAGATTAACAAAGAGATGGGAAAAGTTCTCCAAATAGGCGCCGGTGGCGTCGGCACGGTAGTGGCACACAAAATGGCCAGCCTGCCCGAGATTTTCAGTGAGGTGACACTCGCAAGCCGCACAAAATCCAAGTGCGACATCGTGGCCAAAGAGGTGGAGAAAAACACCGGTCACAAAATAAAGACGGCTCAGGTTGACGCTGATGACGTAGACCAGCTCATCAAACTCATCAATGAAGTCAAGCCGGACCTCGTTGTGAACGTCGCCCTGCCTTATCAGGACCTCACAATAATGGACGCATGCTTGGCGTGCGGGGTGTCATATCTTGACACGGCCAACTATGAGCCCAAGGATGTAGCCCATTTTGAATACTCATGGCAGTGGGCCTATAAAGAAAAGTTCGAGAAAGCGGGTCTCACGGCAATCCTCGGGTGCGGATTTGACCCGGGCGTGACATCCGTCTTCACTGCTTACGCAGCGAAGCATCACTTCGATGAGATTAACTACCTCGACATCGTCGACTGCAACGCCGGCAACCACCACAAGGCCTTCGCGACCAACTTCAACCCGGAAATTAACATTCGCGAGATAACCCAGAAAGGGCGCTTCTACGAGAATGGCAAATGGGTTGAGACTGGCGCACTTGAGATCCACAAGGGACTCAACTACCCTGAGATTGGCGAGAAGGAGTCATACCTCATGTTCCATGAGGAGCTGGAGAGCCTCGTAAAGAATTTCCCGACCATCAAACGCGCCCGTTTCTGGATGACATTCGGACAGGAGTACCTCACTCACCTGCGCGTCATTCAGGATATTGGCATGGCCCGCATTGACGAAGTGGAGTACAATGGCGTCAAGATTGTGCCACTCCAATTTCTCAAAGCCGTACTGCCCAACCCTGGAGACCTCGGCTCTAATTATGAGGGATGGACATCAATCGGCTGCCGCATCAAAGGCAAGAAAGATGGAAAGGAGCACACCTATTACATCTACAACAACTGCAGCCACGAGGCCGCATATAAAGAGACTGGCACACAAGCGGTCAGCTACACCACGGGTGTACCTTGCGCTCTCGGAGCGGAAATGTTCATGAAGGGGCTGTGGAAACGGCCGGGCGTATGGAACGTGGAGGAGTTCGACCCGGATCCATTCCTTGCCCGCCTCGGGGAACAAGGTTTGCCTTGGCACGAGAAGTTTGACATTGACCTCGAGTTGTAACAAACACCAAACACACAAGCCCCGACAATAACGCCGGGGCTTGCGTGTTTTTATATAACCCAATCAAAAAGACGGCATGTCGCAGACAATCAAGATTTGGATTTCGGCGTTTAGGTTAAGAACATTACCCCTTTCATTTGCGCTCGTCATAATGGGGTCAGCAGTAGCCGTGCAAAACGGGGAGTTCAAAGCCGGACTATTTATGCTCATCCTATTGACAACTCTCTTTCTGCAAATATTGTCAAACCTGAGCAACGACTACGGCGACAGCGTGAGTGGTGCAGACCAGGCGGGACGAGTAGGTCCGACCAGAGCGGTGCAAAGCGGCGCAATCAGTCTTTCACAAATGAGAAAGGCAATGATCACATTCGCCTTTTTGTCATTAGCGTCAGGCCTTTTACTGCTATACACCGCATACATGCAGATTGGCATTGCGACCGTAGCCATCCTATTAGTAATTGGCCTGCTTTGCATTGCGGCAGCCATAACATATACAGTAGGCAAACGCCCCTACGGATATATAGGCCTCGGGGACATCAGCGTGTTCATTTTCTTCGGCCTCGTGGGTGTTGCTGGCACATACACACTACATTCGGGAATCCCGTCCGTTAGTATATGGCTACCCGCGACCAGTGTCGGCCTATTGTCATGCGGAGTGCTAAACATGAACAACATGCGCGACATGGAGAGCGACAAGCGAGCCGGAAAAAGAACGCTTCCTATCATAATTGGCCTTAAATCAGCCCAAAAGTACCAGCTTCTACTAATGTCCACTGCCATCATATGCATGATTGGCTACATTTTCATTTTCGGCAAAGCGAGCCAATTATTGTGCATCGCCGCCATGCCTCCATTCGTGATAAACGCCTTAAAAGTCATGAAGCCAGAGGTAAGCACCGCATTCTATGACTCACAGTTAAAAGTGATCAGCATTTCAACATTTGCAATGTCCATGCTCTTTATGATTGGCTCTGCCGCATAAATTACTCGTTTAGAGTTCAAAATCTCGGAAAATTCGGCACAAAGACTTAAATTTGCAAATTGAGTGATTTTGGCATAGAAAAGTCCGAACATAGAACCATCCGACAAATGACTTCCAAATTAAAGACTGTCCTTTTGACTGCGGCGGTAGCGCTGCTAATGTCCTCGTGCATTCCCCAGCGACAAGTCGTCCTGGTGCAGGATGCCCAACCAGAAGAGAGTACATACAAGACAACAGAGCAAGTCACTGAACGCTATATTCTAAAGCCCAACGACTATCTTTTTATAAATGTCTCATCGCCAAACATAGAGCTGTCGGCCTTCTATAACCCTCAGAGCAACCAGAAAACAACCGGCACACAAACACGCTCGGATCTGTTTTATTATGGTTTGGATGACAGTTGCCGCATAGACTTTCCTGTCGCCGGTCTCATAGACTTGAAAGGCTGCAACCTTCGCGAGGCAAAGGAGCGCATCTACGAAGCCGTAGCAAAGACCTTGACCGGATTTACACTGACCGTGCGATTGGCCTCAAACACATTCTCCATCATGGGAGAAGTCAATAAGCAAGGCAACTACACAATGAGCCGCGACCAGATGACGGTCTTCGACGCCGTCTCTATGGCTGGAGGTTTCACTTCGTACGCTAAGCGACGCGAGGTGAAGCTGCTCCGCAAAAATGAGCATGGAGAAGTGGAGGCGCACGTCTTGGACATGACAAAGGGTGCGTTCATAGAGTCGGACTATTACTATATCTACCCCAATGACGTGATATACGTACGCCCATTGTGGTTCAAGATGTTTGGCTTCAGCGAAACATTCTCTGTAGCGTTAGCGACATCCCTCGTGACGTTATACGTGCTCATAAGGTCAATATAAACCAATAGGTTGTCCCCGAAAAACCATAAAAGGTAAATGGAGAATAAGAACTATAATGCGGAAGAAGAGGACGACAGCTTCTTGTCATACATAGATGTCAAGAAACTTTTGTCTGACGTTGTCAAATACTGGTGGCTGTTTGTCATTTCGGTGGCAGTCGTGCTTGTCGGCCTTAAATACTACCACCGGTATAAGACCAAGATGTATCATGCCCAGGCCACTGTCATTGTTGACAACTCGGTGAAGAGTACATACCGAGTAAACATACTCGATGGCGTCAACCTTGGCCAGAACATGAGCAACTTCGACAATCAGTTAGCCATCCTCGGTTCGCGCACACTGGTAACGAAGGTTATTGAGCAGATGGGCATATACGTGTCCTATTTCCACGTAGGCAGGATAAAAGACACGGAAGTCTATGGCACGAACGATTTCATGGTCGTGATGGACTCGACGCATGTGCAACCCATAGGCACACGCATATACATCACGCCTGTTGACGACAACTCATTCAAAATCAACGTGTCAGCAGAAGCCATCAGCACATACAACTACTCAACCGGCAGCAGTGCGGGCGGAGGAGGAGGGGGCTCTGTCGCAGTTAATTTTGAGGATACATTCCGCTATGGAGAACCGATAATAACCCCATGGTGCGCATTCTCGGTCGTAGCAAGCGCCCCCATCAAGGAGAAATACTATTTCTACTTTAATACGCCTGAGTCGCTGATTTCGCAATATTCGAGCCAGCTCGAGATATCAAGTGAGAGCAAAACAGAGTCAACAGTCGTAACACTTGGAATAACAGGGGCTAACCAACAGAAATGCATCGTCTTCCTGAACACGTTGGTGAGCACTTACGTGAATGACAATCTACGCCAAAAGACTCAGATGTCCGAGAACACCATAAGGTTCATTGAGAGCCAACTTGGCTTATTGTCGGACTCACTTGACGTTGTAAGCACCCAGCTGAGCCGCTTCAGGTCAAACAACAAGATTCAAGACGACCTGAGCAAAAAGGGAGAGGAGCTGTTTGACGAGGTCAAATCGTACGAGACTGAGCTCAAGCAACTGACGCTTGAAAACGCGTACTATGACTACCTCGAAAAGTACTTCAGCAACGACAGTATAATGAAGAGCGACATTGCGCCTGCGACATTTAAAACAGAGCGTCCCATCATAACCGACCTGCTGAACAAGATATTGGATATCAACGCCAAGAGGCAAGTATACCGCGACACTTATGGACGCGAGGGAAACCCTATGTTTGACGCTCTCAACGCCGAGTTCAACATTGTCCGCAACACATTGCTGACGAGCATTAAGAGCCAGCGCGAGATGGTGGTTCAAAACATGAATGAGGTCCAAAGCAAGATAGACGGCTATACCCGTGACATTATGGATTTGCCCGAGGCAGAGCGCGCACTATTGGGAATAGACCGCAAGTTCAAGGTAACCAATGAGCTGTATACGTTCCTTATGCAGAAACGCGCTGAGGCGCAGATTCAGCGTGCGTCAAGCACGCCTGACCATAAGGCGCTGGATCCCGCAATCATAACAGGTTTAGTAAGCCCCAATGTCAACAGAAACCAAATGCTGGGATTAATGGCGGCTATATTCCTGCCACTCCTATTCTTAGTACTCCGCCAAATTCTTGATAATAAAATCCGTACCACGAGCGATGTCAAGAAATTGACCCAAATGTCCATCATCGGCGAGATACCCAACAACAAGAAAGAGACCACCTTTGTTGTTCAGGAGTATCCGCGTTCAATGGTTGCCGAGGAGTTCAGAAGAATGCGTATCAAGCTGAACTTCATGACAAAGGGATGCAAACCGACAATCATAGCGGTGACGTCGTCAATGCCTGAGGATGGCAAGACATTTTGCTCCATAAACACAGCCTCTGTGTTCGCCATAGCCAAACAGAAGACCCTCCTCTTGGGTTTTGACCTTCGCAAGCCGGGACTCTCTAAGGTTCTTAACATTGAGAGCAAAGAGGGCATAACAGACTATCTGATTGGCAATTGTAAACTCGAAGATATTATTGTCAAAGTAGGCGACCTCTACGTTATAGGCTCTGGTACAGTCCCACCCAATCCATCAGAGCTTATTGTGAGTGAGGAGTGCCATCAGATGATGGATAAGCTTAAGGAGAATTTTGACGTTATCGTAATGGACACTCCACCAGTAGGACTTGTTTCAGACGCTATCATGCTGTCACAGATGGCGGACACAACAATGTTCGTCATTCGCCAAGACTACACTAACAAGAGCGCGTTAAAATTCACGTTAGAGCAACTCTCAGAAAACAACCTTAAAAACCCCGCAGTCGTCCTAAACGACATCAACAGCAAGAAAACGCGTTATGGCTATGGTTACGGATATGGCAACTATGGCAAGTACGGACATTATGGCTACGGAAAGAAGCATGGCTATGGTAATGGCTATGGCTATACAGAAAGCGAGGATTAGTGAAACTGATGAAATTTAGCAGCATATCGACAGCGTCACTTTGCGCATTGTCATTGACCTTGATTGGTTGCGGTCCGAACAAGTTGACCGTTGCAAACAAAGCGTTGAGCGACGCGAACTTGTTGGCCCAGCAGGAGAGGTACGCTGAAGCGTATGTCAAATATGCGAAGGCTGGAGAGTTGGCGGCATGGGACAGTGTCTCGTGGCGTTATGCGACAATAACCGCAAGCGAAATCAAGCAAGACAGTGCCGCCGTCATGTGGGGCTATAAAATGGTCTCAACCGGTGACAAAGTCAAATTGACGGCACTTAGCAACAGCTTGGCCCGCTTAGGTCGAGAGGAAGAAAGGGAAGACCTCATATTAAGCGACACAACGTCCTTCTTCAGCATAATAGGCGAACAGCCAGTACTTGCAATCAAGGCCACACGTCTGGCAGAGGCGGGAAACATGGAACTTCTTAGCCTCTACCCTCGTTTGACGGATAACAACGTTAAGGCGAAAGTGTTCGACTCCTACTTCAAAATGGCAAAGAAGACGGAGAGTGAGAAAGTTTTGGAAAGCGCCTGCAAAGACATCCTAAAAGCCGCCCCGAACCAAACAGCGGCATTATTGTATCTTGGAACATCACGTTACGACTCGGCGGAAAAGAAGTACGCCAAGCTGATGAACGACTACAACAAGAACAAAACGCAGGCGGCCTACGCATATCTGACGCGAGACTTGAAAAAAGTGGTGACACCACTTTACAAGGAGAGCCGAGATTACTTTGAGCGGCTTAGGAAGATTGATGCAGAGAACAAAACCTACATCAAATACCTCATCAACATAAACGACCGCCTAAGTAACGAAACCGAAGTGAAGAAGTTGAAAAAGTTGCTCTAAATGCGGAGTTTAATTCTTCTTCTCATTCCCATAGTCTGTTACTTCCTTATCGAACAGATATTTGGAAGCTTCTGGGGAATGTTTGTGGGTGTGTCATTGTCTGTTATAAGTGAAGTCATTGCCCGTTTTCATGGCGAGCGCGTTGGCTGGAAAGCCGTGTTTGCTGACATATGCGTCATACTTCTGTTTGGGGTGAGCGACATAGCTGTTGAGAAGGTAGCACCCGAGGCGTCAGCCGTCATCAGCGCGGTAACGCTAAGTTTTCTGCTTGCTTTGGGGTTGACGGATAGAGGCTCAAGATTCGCACTCAGCATAATGGAGCGAGTAAGGCCGGGCATGTCAGAAAACCCGTTTATGGTTGGCCTGATGCGGCAAAGTATGAAAAGGATATTACTTTGGGCACTCTTAGCGGCTGTCGTATACGCCATTGACATGACGAATTCAAGTGTACGAGCGGCTAAGTGGATTGACAACTACTTCCTGCTCACTCTCCTCCTGACATACTTAGCCACTGAAATCATCATATCACGAGTCAGGAAGACCAAGTATAAAAATGTGGAGTGGGTGCCTTTAATAACCGAAGACGGCCACGTCGTGGGTGGAGCTCCGCGACCATTAGTCCATAATGGCAGCCATTGGCTTCATCCCGTCGTCCATCTCCACGTGATAAACGCAAAAGGTCAGCTGCTCCTGCAACTTCGCCCCAAGAGTAAAAAAATTCAGCCAGGCCGATGGGACACAGGTGTGGGCGGTCACATATCGCTCGGTGAAAACTTGGTAGACGCATTAAAGCGCGAGACAGTCGAGGAGATAGGGCTGACAAATTTTGAGGCTCAACTGACCCGCCGGTACGTGTGGAAATGTGAAGCAGAGAATGAATATGTCTTTGTATTCACGACCAAAAGTGAGGGGCCTTTCAAGCCCAAGAACGCAGGCGAAGTTGACGACCTGAGGTTCTGGTCGACAGATGAATTAGAGTCCCAAATAGGGACAGGAGTTCTTACACCAAACATAGAACGTGAATTGTCAGAGGGCCTTCTTGACAAACTAAAAAATCTGAAATAGGCAAAAAAATCAAACATACTACTATCAAACGGGAAATGGGGAAACAAGAGATAAAAACTGCCATAGTAACAGGCGCTACTTCAGGAATAGGCCGAGCCACAGCACTCATGCTTGGCCGTTTGGGTTATAACGTAATCATAACCGGACGCCGCCTTCCTCTTCTCCAAGATCTTTGCAAGGAGATAGAGAAGACATCAGGCGTAGAGAGTTACATACTCTGCTTTGACATAAGGGACAAGCATGAGGTGTTTGACGCCTATGACATGTTGCCGGATTCATGGAAGAAACACTTACTGGTATGCGTCAACAACGCAGGCCTTGCGCTTGGTGCTGACAGTTTCGACAAATGCGATGACAATGATTGGGACACCATGATAGACACCAACATCAAGGGCCTGCTCTACATGTCGCAATTAGTGTCAAACACCATGATCTCAAATGGATGCGGACATATAGTCAACCTGTCAAGCGTAGCGGGAAAGCATGTATATTACGGAGGTAATGTGTATTGCGCCACAAAGCACGCAGTTGACGCCATTACACTGGGAATGCGAATAGACCTATTAAAACATAACATAAAAGTGTCATCCGTATCACCAGGCATGGTAAACACAGAATTCTCTACCGTACGCTACAAAGGCGACAAGAAATTGGCCGATGCCGTATACACAGGCGTCAAACCACTCTCGGCTCAGGACATAGCATCAGCCATCGAATTCATAGTGACCCGCCCGCCTCACGTCTGCATCAACGACATGCTCATTATGCCTACTCAGCAGGCAATGCCCTATTACGTGAACCGCGAAAGCGAGTAAGCAAAGACAACGACGCAAATGGTCCACCACCTGCTTTTTGACCTTGACGACACCCTGTGGGACTGCGCGGGCAATAGTGTCATATCACTCCGCCGCCTGTATGACAGCCATCAGTTGGGCAAGCACTTCAAGTCTTTTGAAGCCTTCAACGAGCGGTATCAAGCGATTAACCATGCACTTTGGGCTGGCATGCCAGGCAATGGGCTGACAGTACCAGAAGTCAGGGTCAAAAGATTCATCATGACACTTGAAGAAGCTGGTGTGCAAGACCCGGCTTTCGGAGAGAAGCTAAACGACGACTACCTGCTTCTCATGATTAATTGCCCTGCCACAATGCCCTACGCCACTGAGGTGCTTGACAAGTTAAGCACAAAATATCAAATAGAGATAGTGACAAATGGCATGGCTTTGACGCAAAAGGGAAAACTGAAGGCAAGTGGACTTGACAAATATGTGGCGCACCTTTTCCCATCAGCAGAGATGGGAGAGATGAAACCACTCCCCTGCTATTTTGAAAAAGTATTAGCCGGGTTAGGATGTGACAAGAGTGAGTGCATAGTCATAGGCGACAATCCTCAGACAGACATACAGGGCGCACAAAACTTTGGAATAGAGGCAATCTGGTATAATTGGCAAAAGGCAGATACGAGCATTTGCCCCAATACCAAAACAATATACGACCTAAGAGAGCTGATTGAAATTTTGATGTAAATTTTGCCCATAATTATATAAGAGCACAGACGTTTGGGCGCACTATCTTTGCATCATCAAAACATAAGGCAACTCAACTTGATGATGAAGAGACTTTTACCCATAGCGACCCTCACGGCCTTGACATCAGTCACTTATGGCCAAAGCATAACGGGTCATGTATATGGAGCGAGCCCCGAAGGCAAAGAAGCGTTAGCTGGCGCCTACGTCATTTGGGCAGGGACATCTCATGGCACCATAACGTCACCCGATGGAGAGTATGACCTCCAAATGATTGACGGGAAGGCTCACAACCTGGTCGTCTCGTACGTGGGGTACACGTCAGACACCATTACCATATCAACAGAAGGCAATTATGATGTGACGCTCCGCCCTATTGAAATGACAGACGTGGAGGTGACGGCACGCCGAATAGGATCGGCGATAGACCGGCTGTCGCCAATGTTGACACAGAACGTAACGGCCGATGAGCTAAGCAAGGCGGCCTGCTGCAATTTGGGGGAGAGTTTTCAGACAAACGCCTCGGTCGATGTGAACTATGCAGATGCCGCCACAGGAGCCAAGACAATCCAGCTGCTTGGGCTGCAGGGGCGTTACGTCCAAATGATGAGCGAGAACGTGCCATCTTTGCGAGGCATTGCGTCACCATATGGACTAAGTTATGTCCCGGGTCCATGGATGAACGGCATACAAATTTCAAAAGGCGTCGGCACAGTCGTGAATGGCTATGAGGCTATTACTGGCCAAATTAATATAGACTATAAGAAACCCGTAGGGACAAGCGAAGTCGCGTCGCTCAACGTCTACGGATCAAATGCAGGACGCATGGAGGCCAACGCGAGCCTCAATTTGAAAGTCGGCCCGCAAGTCCGCACAAACATCATGCTCAACATGGTCAACGACCTGATGGACATGGACGAGAACAACGACGGGTTCAGGGACGAGCCGCAAGTAAGGCAACTCAACCTGTTCAACAGATGGTATCGCCACACTGACTTCTACACGTTTGACCTTGCCATAAAGACACTCAACGAGCGAAGATTGGGAGGTCAGAAAGATTTCGATTCGACACATCCTGACGGGGAACACTATGGCGTATTCCTCCGCACAGACAGGGTTGAGACATGGATGAAAAACGGGTTTGTCTTTTCTCCTGACTTCTCGATTGGTTTCCCCGTTGGTTACACATACCACCACCAAGGCTCATTCTTTGGAGACCGCGAGTACAAAGGGACGCAGCATAGCTATAACTTCAATTCCATAGCTAATTGGCACAATGGCGGGCGTCATGAGTTTCATGCCGGCATATCGTCACAAGGTGATTTTTATAATGAGACTGCCGACTATGGCACTGGCGCAAAAGACTTTGACAGAAACGACATATCATTTGGCGCATATGGCCAATACACATTCCGTCACGAAGAGATCCTAAGCATCATTGCCGGTCTGCGAGTGGATTACCATAACCATTATGGAACATTCGTCACTCCCCGGCTTCACGTGCGCTATGCGCCAAGTGAACTGACGACAATACGGTTGGCTGCGGGACGAGGCTATCGCGGCGCCTCCATATTATCAGAGAACAACTACCTGTTGACAAGCAAAAGAGAGTGGACGCTCGACAAGAATTATGGACAGGAAAAGGCTTGGAACATGGGGTTGAGCGTCACCCAATACGTCAATTTGGGCAGCAGACAGTTGACCATCAACGCCGAGTTCTATCACACAGAGTTCGATGAGCAAATGGTCACTGATATGGACATTAGCCCTCGACAACTTCACGCGTACTTCGCAACGAGCCGCGGATATGCCAACAACTTCCAAATAGAGGGAAGAATAGAGCCAGTCAGAGGACTTGAATTGACAGCAGCGTGGAGGTGGAATGACAACGAGTTGCTTCTTAACGACAAAATGCAGCGCAGGCCTCTGACCAGCAGATATAAGTCGCTCGTCGCACTCTCATATCAGACGCCACTTAAAACGTGGCAGTTCGACGCCAACATGCAAATTAATGGTGGCGGGCGGATACCGACCACAGCAGGGAATCCCGACAGGTATGCACGTACGACAACATTTGGGAGCTATCAGATGTATAATGCGCAAATAACCAAATGGTTCAGACGATGGAGCATATATGCCGGATGCGAGAACATAGGCAATTTCATGCAAGAGGATCCTATAATATCGGCAGATGACCCGCATAGCAATTACTTTGACTCGTCACTCATATGGGGTCCACTCATGTCAAGACGCTTCTACATCGGCCTGCGTTGGCACCTCGACAAATTCGATTGAACATTCACAGAAAAAAGCTCAAATAATGAAACAGATTATCATCTCGTTGATGGCAATCATCATCAGCATCTGCTCATCAACACCAAGCTTCGCCCAAAAGGGCAAAAGTAAAGAACTGGCGACCGTTGTATTTGCGACAAGCCTGCATTGCGAAAACTGCAAAAAGAAAATTGAGAGCAATATCGCCTATGAGAAAGGCGTAAAAGACCTCAAAGTCGACGTGGCGGCAAAGACTGTCACCGTGACTTACCGCAAAGACAAAACCAACAGCGAAAATCTGCGCAAGGCATTAGAAAAGCTCGGCTATACTGTCCTAATCAAAGAGGAGAAAGAAGCGGAATAAACTCAAAGCGCGGCTTTGCGCCATCCGGGGATACGAGGGTATCTTCGGGTGGCGCAAATTGTCGTTTTTCATTTACATAAAAAATATATAGCGATGCAAGTCAAAATAATAGGTGGGGGTGCCGCTGGATTTTTCACAGCAATAAACATAAAAGCGCTTCGCCCCGATATTAAAGTAACAATTCTTGAACGCACTCGTTACGTGCTGAGCAAAGTCGCAATATCTGGGGGCGGAAGATGTAACCTTACAAATACATTTGACGAGATTGGCGATTTATCGGAGGCTTATCCGCGCGGCCACAGATTGATGCGCAAACTATTTCATTCATTTGGCCCCAAAGAGATCCGGTCGTGGTTTGAAGACCATGGAGTCAAGCTCGTCACTCAACCGGACCAATGCATATTCCCAGCTTCTCAGGATGCTCAAACCATCATAGACTGCCTACGAGGAGAGGCGAGACGGCTCGGTGTAGAGTTACTACAAAATGTCCCTGACATTGACATAGACAAACTTTTAAATGATGGCGACAAAGTGGTCGTGTGCACAGGCGGCGCACCCAACATATCCATGCTCAATTGGCTAAAACTAACGCCAGAGGAGATTGTCAAACCGGTCCCATCTCTCTTCACCATGGCCATAAACGACGCTAATCTGAACGACCTGATGGGTACGGTTGCCGAAAACGCCACACTCAGTTTGGCAGGCACAAAACACAAGGCGAGCGGCGCTCTTCTCATAACCCATTGGGGGGTAAGTGGACCAGCCACACTCCGCTTAAGCAGCTATGCCGCCCGAACACTCAATGAAAATGGCTATACAGGCACTCTGCTTATCAACTGGCAAAGCAAAAACGAGGAAGATACCGCAGCTGAGTTGAAACACATGTCTGCCACAAGTCCTCAAAAGAAAATCCTAAACACACATCCCGAGGATATCCCCACCCGCCTGTGGGAACACATAGTCAAACAAACCATGGGTGACACAGCCGAGAAAAGATGGTGCGAGATAAGCAAAAAAGAGATGAACAAACTCATCCA
This sequence comes from bacterium, assembly GCA_963658925.1. Taxonomy (GTDB): domain Bacteria; phylum Bacteroidota; class Bacteroidia; order Bacteroidales; family Marinilabiliaceae; genus W3P20-009. Next base: position 66,410 of record CAVKRQ010000007.1, on the reverse strand, counting down.
GAATATGACGGCAGCCCCCTACCCCATCGCTGGCCGCGCACCATTCAAAGATGAATTTGTCACAGCAGGCGGTGTCAGTCTAAACTCGTTAAACTCAAGCACATTGGAGAGCAAACGCCGCCCGGGTCTTTATTTTGCGGGAGAGGTCATTGACGTGGATGGCATAACAGGCGGATTTAACTTCACCGCGGCATGGTGCACAGGCATGACAGTCGCCCGCACCATTGCTAAACTTAAATAACTGTAAAGTTACAGACGCAAGCGATGAAGCATTGGGATTATCCCCGAGCCAACTCCTCGCGAAGAAATTTAGCCGTGTAGCTTTCCTCACATTTGGCGACCTCCTCGGGGGTGCCTTGAGCCACAATCTGGCCACCGCCACGGCCTCCATCCGGCCCCATGTCAATCACATAATCAGCCATTTTGATGACATCAAGGTTATGTTCGATGACAATGACAGTGTTACCTCTGTCCACCAATTTGTTGAGGACATCCATCAAAATCCTTATGTCCTCAAAATGGAGGCCAGTAGTTGGCTCATCAAGCAAATATATAGTCTGCCCCGTGTCTCGCTTGGCAAGTTCCGTAGCCAACTTGACTCGCTGACTTTCACCGCCCGACAAAGTCGTGGAGGGCTGTCCTAAAGTTATATAGCCGAGACCGACATTCTTGAGGGTGCTGAGCTTATTATAGATTGACGGGATGCTCTCAAAGAACTCAGTCGCCATGTTGATGGTCATTTTGAGCACATCACCAATAGATTTGCCTTTGAATTTGACCTCAAGCGTCTCTCGGTTATACCGTTTGCCGGCGCAGTCGGGACACTCGACCATCACATCGGGCAAAAGGCTCATCTCTATGACCTGAACGCCAGCCCCCTTACAAGTCTCACACCGTCCGCCACTGACATTGAAAGAGAAACGCCCGCTCTTATAGTTCCTGAGTTTTGACTCAGGCAGCTCAGCATAAATTTTCCTAATGTCGTCAAACACGCCTGTATATGTGGCAGGGTTAGAGCGCGGTGTTCGGCCGAGGGGTGTCTGATCGACAGTCACAACCTTATCCACATTCTCCAACCCCTCAACAGAGTCATAAGGCAGAGCGTCGCGCAATGCGTTGTAAAAATGCTTACTGAGAATTGGAGACAGCGTCCCATTGATGAGCGAAGACTTGCCACTGCCGGACACGCCCGTCATGCAAATGAGCTTGCCAAGGGGGAAAGAGACATCTACATTTTTGAGGTTATTGCCTCGGCAACCTCTGATGGTGAAGAACTTGCCTGAGCCTTTCCTGCGTTCGGCAGGAATCTCGAGACAACGGGTACCGTTGAGATAGCCAGCCGTCATGGTATCCGTCTTCAAAACCTCAGACGGAGTGCCGGCTGCCACAACATTACCACCTTTACGACCAGCCCCCGGGCCAATGTCAACAATGTAGTCGGCAGCCAACATCATGTCGCGGTCATGCTCAACGACAATGACACTGTTGCCAATATCCCTAAGGTGCTTTAGTGAATTAATCAGCTTGATATTGTCGCGCTGATGAAGACCGATGCTTGGCTCGTCAAGGATATAAAGGACGTTGACAAGTTGCGAGCCAATCTGCGTGGCAAGCCTTATGCGCTGACTTTCACCGCCAGAGAGAGTTGTCGCACTGCGTGATAAAGACAGGTAATCCAAACCCACATCGAGCATGAAACCCACACGCCCACGAATTTCCTTTAGAATTTCCTTGGCTATCAGACGTTGTTTTTCATCTAACCTGTCCTCAAGAGAGCCGAGCCAATCGGACAACTGGAGCATATCCATGTCACTGACCTCGGCGATGTTCTTGCCATCAATGAAGAAATGAAGTGCAATCTTGTTAAGACGCGCGCCGCCACACTCCGGGCAGACGACATCCTTAATATACTGCTCGGCCCATTTTTTCTCCTTGATGGACGTAGCCGAGTCTTGAATTGACACGATGTAGCTGACAATGCCATCAAAAGATGGGAAGAAGTTACTGGGCAAGCCCATGTCGTCCTTCAGGTGAAGCTGCTCAGTAGTTCCGTTGAGCACAGCATCAAGTCCTTCCTCAGAGATATCCTCGACAGGGGTGTCAAGAGTGAAACCATATATGTCGCCGATGGCCTCAAGTTGCGCAAAAATGAGGTTTTTCTTGGCTTTGCCGAGAGGCTCAATTGCTCCTTGGGCGATGCTCAATTTAGTATTGGGGATTATCTTGTCGGTGTCGACAGAGGCGAAGTGCCCCATTCCCTTGCACTTGGGGCAAGCGCCCTGAGGTGAATTGAACGAGAAATTATGCGGAGCGGGCTCCGGGTAAGATATGCCCGTGGTGGGACACATCAACTGGCGGCTAAAATATTTGGGAGTGTCAGAGCCCGCGTCAAGAACCATCATTATGCCCTTGCCAATCTGAAGGGCGGTCTCAATGGACTGCTTGAGCCGCTTGGCATCAGTCTCGTCCGCTCCGCCATCTGGCTTGTGAACAGCCAAACGATCCACGACAAGCTCAATGAAATGCACCTTATAGCGGTCGACCTTCATATTGGGGACAATCTCACGGATTTCCCCGTCGACACGAACATAAATGAAACCGCGTTTTGAGACACGCTCGAACAACTCCTTATAGTGTCCCTTGCGGCCTTTGACGAGAGGAGCGAGGAGCGAGACACGATGACCATCAAAAGCAGACTCAATCATGTCAAAGATCTGGCCTTCGGAATATTTCACCATTTTCTCGCCAGTCTCATAAGAGCGTGCCTCACCGGCTCGCGCATAGAGCAGACGAAGGAAATCGTAGATTTCTGTTATCGTACCGACCGTCGAGCGGGGATTCTTATTCGTTGTCTTCTGCTCGATCGAGATGACGGGGCTGAGGCCTGTAATCTTGTCAACGTCAGGACGCTGAGAGCCACCGAGAAACTGGCGCGCGTAAGAAGAGAAAGTCTCAATATAGCGTCTTTGGCCCTCGGCATATATGGTGTCAAAGGCGAGAGACGACTTGCCGCTGCCGCTCATACCGGTGAAGACAACAAGACTATCCCTGGGAATTGAAATATCTATATTCTTCAGGTTATGCTCCCGCGCACCATATACGTTGATGCGGTCGTTGTCCTCAAATTGCTCTTCGTTGACCATTTTCAGATTTGCTTCTGCAATATTTGTGCAGCGCGAATTTAAGCATTTATCGGTGACAGAGGGGGAATGCGGGGAAACAAAAAAGCCGAGGCTGATGGAGCCACGGCTTTCTGTTTTGGAAGCGCAATTGATTATCGCATACGATCGAAGAAATGGCAAACAGGCCCATGACCTTTGCCGATCTCATAGTCAGCGCCCGCCGATATTGCATTTGTCATATACTCCTTAGCCATAATGACAGCCGGGGTTAGGCTCTTTCCGAGAGCCAAGGCACTGGCAATAGCGGAAGAGAGTGTACAGCCCGTGCCATGGGTATTCTGAGTCTTGACTCGGTCGGATGGGAGTTCGAGACGTTGCATAGTCTCGCAGTTGCACAACACGTCAATCATCACTTCGCCTTCCAGATGACCGCCCTTGAGCAAGACCGAGGCGCCAAGGTCTGTAAGGTCAGAGGCCGCCTCCTTCATGTCGTCCACACTCTTAACAGGTCGGCCATCAAGCAATTTCTCCGCCTCGGGAATATTGGGCGTGATGACCTTTGCGAGGGGGATAAGTTCCTTGCGAAGGACATCAAGAGTCTCCGCCAGCATCAAATCGCCACCCGATGTAGCGACCATGACCGGGTCCAGAACCACATTAGCGATTTTGCGATTTTTGAGCAACTCGGCAATGGCATGAGCCAACTCAGGCGAGTGAAGCATACCAATCTTGACAGCGTCAACGCCAATGTCGTCAAGAACAGACTCCACTTGGCCAACGACAAAATCGGCAGGTATGTCATGCACACCATACACGCCAACCGTATTCTCGTTGACCACAGAAGTGATGGCCGAGGCAGCATAGCACCCCATTGCCGAAATTGTCTTAATGTCAGCCTGAATGCCAGCGCCACCAGACGGGTCACTGCCAGCGATGGTTAAGACTCGCTTATATTGTTTCATCTCTATATCTGATTATCATATAACATTCTAACGCTTAACTCCCAAGTCAATGGGGTGTCCGCTACAACCATCTGGTATGCCGACCTTGATAAAAGAGCAGATAGTGGGCGCCACGTCCGTCATGTTGTGACGCTCATAGACCATGCCACGCTGCACCTTCCACCCATAGAAGACGAGGGGAACGAACTCGCCACCCCATAACTGCGTGAGCCTCGACCCGTCGTCCTGCTCCTCGGCCCAACCAGGCTCAAGATGAATCAAGATGTCGCCCGACCGCTTGGGGTGGTAATTGCGCCTCATGGCCTCGATGACAGGTGACGTAGAGACGAGTTTCTTGAGATTCTGAGCCGGGATGGCGTCACCTATACCTTTGACCTGGGTAAGGAAATCGGCAGCTTGAGATTGAAGAGTGTCAAAATCGACCTTCTTGCTTTCCGCTAGATCATGATCGAGATAGACAGCGCCAGGCGCATAGTTCTTAACCCATGCGGCCTGACCATGAAGAGCCATAAGGTAGAGGTTAAGCAGAGCCGTGGCCCTACGCAGACTGACAAAGCCGCGCTCACCCCACTGCGGTGAGTCGGTATTAGCCACATCATAAGCGCCCTGGGCTGACGTGAAGACGACAAGAGTGTTGTCCATGCCGACAGTGCCGTCGACCAATTGGAGGAGCGACGCGATGTTGCCATCAAGGCCAAGCAAAAGATCCTCAGTCTCAGGGTCAAGAGGCTGAAGCTTGCGTCCAAGAGCCGGGGTCGCAGTGAATTGGACGAGCATTATGTCCGGCACGTCATCTTTGCCCATGTCCTCATAGGTGAGCGCATAAGCAGCCAAATCGCGAATGAGGTCATTGCCGTATGGTGAGCCAAGGACGGAAGAGAAGCGTGGCTTGCCAGCCTTTGTGTTGCTGAGAGAGTAGTAGAACTTGTCTTTTGACATCGTCTCAGGGAAAAAACGCGTCTGGTGATACTCACTAATATCCTTGCGCGGCGCCCATATCTTTGTCCGATAAATCGAGGCAATATCCTTATCATTGAACTCTTTGACCCATTTGAGGGTCTCGGGGTTAGTCACATTGGCAGTTCTTGCCTTACCAGTGCGGGCATCAAGCCAGAGAAAGGGCTCGCCAGAGAGTGTGCCAGACGACCAGATGAGCATCTGCGGGTCGAAACCAATTGAGAATATCTTAGCCTTATTGTTGTATATCTTACGGATCTCATTAGCAATCGTGCTACACAAGAGAGCACCATTGTGAGGTACAGCCAAAGTGTCAAAGACGCCACTCTGCGGGACTTCGCCATAGATGGCGTCAATCTTCTTGTGCGAGAAACTGTCAATCCATTGCTTGGCCACAATGCCATGAGTCGCGGCCGGGGCACCAGTAAACAACGTGGCGAGATTCTTACCCGCAAAATTGCCGCCCGCGTCATAATAAGCGTCAGTCAACTGCGTCCCGTGACCAAAGAGACGGTTGAAGCCCTTGGCGTCACACTGGTTACGCACAATCTCAACCTGCTGGCTATTGAGATTGTCGACCACAATGAGGAGGACAAGCTTGGGCTTCTCGGGGCAGAGGGCGGCATTTTGCTGCGCTGTCGTCACGCCGACATAAACGGCAGAGGCGGCAACAAGCGAAAGAATTTTCTTGAACATCGCCTGTATATGTGCTATGACTTGTTAAGTTTTAATTGAATGGCGAAAGTACAAATAAATTCCGAGAGACCCCACTCCACGCTTAAGGCTCATCGGGAGACGCCACAATTAGGGATTGTTAATGCGCATATTTATGCCTCAGCCACGCATTTATATTAATTTCGCAGAATATTCATAGAATATTCATTTAGAAACCAACATAAGACTCCACCACAAAGACAATGACAACGAAAACAGAAAACGGGAAAGACACCGTCAAGCAACCATCTGTGTGGCTATCACTGCTCACCATGTTGCTGCTCATGATGTTTCTCGCATTCACCATTCGCACATTCGGCAGCGATTCACTCAGCGGAGCCAGTCACATAGTGCTGCTCAGCGCCGCGGCATTCTGCATATTCATAGGCATGGCGTTTCTGAACGTGCCATGGAGTGAATTTGAGAAAGCCATAACATCAAATGTAGCAAGTGTTTGCAGCGCGCTCATAATCCTGCTGCTCATCGGAGCCTTGGGCGGCGCATGGATGACGAGCGGCGTCGTGCCGACACTCATCTACTACGGAGTGCAGATTATCAACCCGCACGTGTTCCTCGCCTCGACATGCGTCATTTGCGCCATAGTGAGCGTCATGACAGGCAGCTCCTGGACCACAATCGCCACAATTGGCGTGGCTCTTATGGGCATTGGCCGCGCTCAGGGCTTTTCTGACGGATGGATTGCGGGCGCGATTATCTCAGGGGCTTATTTTGGCGACAAGATATCACCTCTGTCAGACACAACTGTGTTGGCATCAGGCTGCACAGACGTGCCCATCTTCAAGCATATCAAATATATGCTCGTGACGACAGTGCCTTCGATAACAATAGCCGTCATATTGTTCGCCGTTGCGGGCTTGCTTATGCAAACGGGTGGCGGGCAGGACATCGAGAGTTTCAAGACAGCTCTCGGCGAGAGGTTCAACATCTCTCCGTGGCTGCTGGTTGTCCCAGTTGCCACCGGCATTCTTATCGCCAAGCGCACGCCGTCGCTCATCACGCTGTTTCTATCTGCACTATTAGCACTTGTGTTTGGATGCATCTTCCAGCGCGAGGCACTGCTTGACATAGACCCATCGTTTTTCAAGGCCGCAATGAAATGCCTCTACGACTCGACAGCGCTTCCGACAGACAACCCTATGCTTTCCGACCTTGTCCAGACAGGCGGAATGTCCGGGATGATGAACACCATTTGGCTCATCATATGCGCCATGTGCTTTGGCGGCGCGATGGCGGCAGGCGGCTTCGTGAATGGCATCACACGCATGTTTATACATTTCATCAAGGGACGGACATCACTCGTTGGCGCAACAGTGGCCACAGGACTTATTCAGAACATTGCCATTGCCGACCAGTATCTTAACATCCTGCTGACTGGCAATATGTTCAAGGACATCTACGACAAACAGCACTACGAGCGGCGACTGCTGAGCCGCACGACAGAGGACAGCGTGACCGTAACCTCGGTCCTTGTGCCATGGAACACTTGCGGCATGACGCAAAGCACTGTGCTGGGCGTCTCCACAATGACCTATTTGCCGTTTTGCTTCTTCAACATCATATCCCCAATCATGAGTATTATCGTGGCCGCCATCGGATATAAGATTTTCAGAACCGAGAAGAAGAAATAAAACAGGCGACGCACAGAACCTCAAGAGGAAAAGAGGAATACCACATAATAAGAAAAGTCCAAGACGTTTCCAATCAAACGGAGACGTCTTGGACTTTTTTTTGTGCGCAGGTCAAACCGACACTTCCTTGTCAAGCGGTCATGCTCGACAAGGATAATTTACTTGCCGCAGAGAATGGCCTCAGCCCTTGCGACCTCTTCGGCTGTGGGCTGCTCGACGCCATCGAGCGTGTAAGGGATGCCAAGCTTCTCATATTTGAATTTGGCCATGGTGTGATAAGGCAGAATCTCAACCTTGCGAACTGTGTGGAGAGTGTCAATGAAAGAGCGGATGGACTTGAGCTCCTCCTCTGAGTCAGTCCAACCCGGCACAAGGACGTGGCGAATCCACAAATCGACACCAGCGGCATCAATAGCCTTGGCGCAAGTCAAGATATTGTCATTGGGCTGCCCGGTCAGTTTGCAGTGTCCCTCAGGGTCGAAGTGCTTAATATCCAGCATCACAGTATCCGTAGCCTTCATAAGGCGGTCGAACTTGGCGCGCCACTCGCCATCGGGGCGGAAAGGCTGGGCGGAAGTGTCCAAACATGTTGATATGCCACGCCTCTGCGCCTCCTCTAAAAGTTCAATGAGGAAATCAATCTGGAGCAGAGGCTCGCCACCGCTCACCGTTATGCCGCCAAAAGTCCTCCCGTTGGGCATAACCTCACCCCAATAGGTGCGGTAACGCTCAGCCTTTTTGAGGAGTTCCTCCACATCCATCAGCTGTGCGGTAGGGTTGTAGCCCTCCTTCTTGCCCCAAGAGTCCGGATTGTGGCAATAGCGGCAGCGCATGTCGCAGCCCTGAGTGAAAATAATAAATCGTATGCCAGGTCCGTCGACCGAGCCGAAAGATTCTGTGGAATGTATAAGTCCTTTCATCTGTTGTTCTTTGTAGTGTTCTTTGTCGGCCGCGAAGTTAGTAACGACTTGGCTATTTTCACACGAGACGCGCTACAATATCGCCAAAGGGGATCATGGCGTTGAAGATGGCTATGGGGGTGTCTGTGGCGACATCACCGGGCGTCAGACGGGCGGTGGACAAAACGCCGCTCTCAATGAGGCGCGAGCGCATAGTGCCACAGAGCAGAGGCCGCTCGGGCGTCAGCCAGCGCGAGCCATTCCAAATGGCCAAGTTGGCATAAGATGTATCAGTCAACTCCCCGTTTTTGACAATGATAACCTCGTCGGCATCGCCACGCATCTCATGCAGAGCGGCCAGGACGCTCCGGTCGGTGCTTTTGAAAGAGTAATCGATATCGTCACACGAGACAAGCTGGAGTGTCCGAATCATTTTCATCTGGTAGGGGGCTGCCTCATAGCGCACCAAGCCGAGAGAGGGGGCATAGACGATCCGCACCTTCCAAACACCCGCGCCACAAACAACCTTGTTCATCTCAATCCGCAGACGGCCAACCATATCGGGAGCGAACCGCGCCAATGTGCGATTCATTCGCTCCTGATGAGCATCCAAAGCCTGCGGCTCGCCATCCACCACCCTGATGGTCTCAACGAACTCATCGGCGGGGCGGGGCGTCGGGGTGTTATTGGTTGACATTTCTTTCCGTTAGTTATGAGCTACAATTAAACCGTTTAACGCAGTTGCTCAAATAGTTTTTCGATTTGGGCGACGATGATATGCTGTCTTTGGGCCATCCCTTCTTAGTCATAGCCACACTCTTTCGTCCCTCGCTTCCGCTCGTTCTCATCGACAGTGCGGCCTTTAAAGCCTACTTGCTGACATTTCCGTTTGTTATAGGCTGTTTTTCGCTAAGATAGGGAAATTTGCTAAATTTGCCGCAACAAAAATCCAAAGAAAGAAACTACCCAATGTCCAGATCAAGGAAAAGCAAGCCGATGCTCTTAGGAGTCACGGTTAGCGACATGGCAGCTGAGGGTAAATCGATTTGTCGTGTTGACGACCAAGTCGTTTTCATCACAGGCGCCGTCCCCGGAGACGTAGTCGACATACAGATTACCAAGAAGAGAAGCAACTACTGCGAGGGTTTCGTAACCCGCTTTATAACATACTCGCCCATCCGCGTCGAGCCGTTCTGCAAATACTTTGGCAAGTGCGGCGGATGCAAGTGGCAGTTCATCCCCTACGAAAAGCAGGTTGAGTATAAGGAGCGCGAGGTGCTCAATAACCTCCGCAGACTGGGGCATGTGGAGCTGCCGGAGAATCTGCCCATCCTGCCGTCTGAGAAGAACGAGTATTACCGCAACAAGCTTGAGTTCACGTACTCGAACAAGCGTTGGCTCACTCCGGAGGAGTTGGCAGACCCAGAGGTGGCCAAGACACCAGGCGTCGGATTTCACATTCCCGGTCTCTTTGACAAAGTAGTCGACATTACCGACTGCCACCTTCAAGCGGAGCCGTCTAACGCCATCCGCAATTGGACACGCGAATACGCCTTTGCCAACGGGCTGACCTTCTATGACCTCCGTGAGCGCACCGGACTGCTCCGCAACCTGACAATCCGCACGGCCTCGACGGGCGACATCATGGTTATCGTTGCCTTCGGAGCCGATGAGCAAAATAACATCAAGGCTATGCTGACCGCCCTCAAAGAGAGGTTCCCTGAGGTCACAAGCCTGATGTACGTGGTCAACACGAAGGCCAACGACACAATCACTGACCTCGACATCAATTGTTTCGCTGGCGACCCGTATATCACGGAGCAGATGGGCGACATCAAATTCCGAGTGGGGCCCAAGTCATTCTACCAGACCAACTCGGAGCAGGCTCACAGGCTCTATGACGTGGCCAAGGAGTTTGCCGGTCTGACAGGCTCAGAGGTGGTATACGACCTCTACACAGGCACAGGTACCATTGCCAACTACGTGGCGCGCTCAGCCCGTAAAGTCGTCGGAATCGAATATGTGCCGGAGGCGATAGAGGACGCCAAAGTCAACTCCCAAATTAATGACATAAAGAACACCGAGTTCTTCGCAGGAGACATGAAAGACGTGCTGACGCTGGACTTCATCAATGCCCACGGCCGACCGGACGTCATGATTGTAGACCCTCCACGTGCGGGAATGCACCCCGACGTCGTCGAGACGATACTGAAAGCCGCACCACGCAAAGTGGTGTACGTCAGCTGCAACTCGGCCACTCAGGCACGCGACCTACAGCTGATGGACAAGCAGTATAAGGTCACAGCCCTCCGCCCTGTTGACATGTTCCCACACACTCACCACGTGGAGTCTGTGGTTCTTCTTGAGGCGAGAGGTTAAGGGCCTGCGCTCTTGACATAATGATATTAAGGGTGACGCATTCGGTAAATGCGTCACCCTTTTATATTTCTAAATTACTATATGTAGGCTTCTGCTATTTGACAACGGGCAGTCCAAGCTCTTGCCATTTTAGAATTCCACCCCTCATGTCGTGGACATTGAAGCCGAGCGACTTCATCTTTTGGGCGGCGGCATTGCTTCGTCGGCCACTTCGGCAATAGATGTAATAGGACTTTTCTTTGTCCAATTTACTTACTCCGGCAGAAAAAGCATCGACATCCAACCAATTGAGGTTCACAGCGCCATCTATGTGTCCATCAGCGAACTCATCCGGCCTCCTTACGTCGAGAAGCACAGACGAGGTATCTGATTTGGCAGCTGCAATAAACTCTTTTGGTTTAAGGACATCCACAACCTCTTGACTACTGCCACAAGCGGCAACACCGAAAAATGCTGCAATAGATATGAATATGTTTTTCATAAATTCGAATATTTTGTTTTACGCCATAAGAAGAAGAGTCATGAAGCCCAGAAGAAGAGCATAAGTAGCCTCCTTCTGAAAACCATGCGCATGAGTCTCCGGAATCATCTCATCACTTGTGACATAGAGCATCGCGCCCCCCGCGAATCCGAGCATTACGGGCAACAGGCTCTCACTCAAGCCGCCCATGGCATAACCGACGCCAACGCCAAGCAGCTCAAGAAGGGCAATGACCACCGATATGACAAACGTCCGCCAACGTGAGACCCCGGCCAAGAGCAAAGGAGTGATGACAACCATTCCCTCCGGCACATTCTGAAGAGCTATGCCAAAAACGACAGCCAACGAGGCCTCGTCAGTTGAGTGGGTACTGACACCAGCCGCCATACCCTCGGGGAATTTGTGAATGGCGATTGCCATGACAAAGAGCAATATGCGGTTAATCCGGTTATTATTGCGATGCTCCTCGGAATCAAGACCTGTTATGTGATGCAAGTGCGGCGTGACGAGATCGAGGACATTGAGAAACAAAGCGCCGCACATGACTCCGATGGCCACAACCAACCTGCCGTCCCAACAAGGCTCCATGCCGAATGCGGGGACAATGAGACCAAGCGTGGACGCGGCAAGCATCACGCCAGCGCAATAACCCAGCAAGGTGTCATTCCACCTGTGTGGCAAGTTCTTAACGGCGAAGCCGAGCAAAGAGCCGATTATAGTCGCCCCACCAAGCCCCGCCGCGCAAAACCAGATATCACTCATGGGACATTACTCCATTCGGCCGTATTTCATCTCATCGCCATTTTTGTCATACTCCTTGCGCTTGCCTGTTGGCAGAGCGTCAAGAGTAATGCGGACGACAGCCGTGTGGGCGAGACTCTGGCTAACAGCGGCATCAAAGCAATCCATATGCCCTGGGAGAAACCTCTGACTGATAAGGCGGAGCGCCTCCACCTTTTCGGCATCATCAGCCACCATCTCGGCATGACCAAAAGCTATGGCCGACTTGTATTGCAAGGAGAAACTGCCATCTTTGGGGCCTGCGGTTGGCACGCAGCGAGTCACAGCGGAGAGGCAGACCTCAGGGTGCGCAGCTATGCAATCTAATTTTTCACCTTCGAGGGCGCAATGGAAATACCACACTTTTCCGTCGGCCGAGGCCAAAGACAAGGGCAAACCATAGGCCGAGCCGTCGCAGCGCGTGAAACTCACTGTGATGTATGGCGCTTTGCGCATCACCTCAAGAGCCCAGTCGGAACTCATCGCCCTACTCTCTTTTCTCATAAGAATTATGTCATTTTTTTATCGTGAAACATCAAATATCCTCGTGCAGCCAGCAATCTGCGTCGTGCGAGTTAATCACACCGATGGCTTGAAGGTATGAATAGATAATAGTAGTCCCGACGAATTTCATCCCGCGCTTTTTGAGGTCCTTGGATATGGAGTCAGAAAGGGGCGATGATGTCTTGTCGTACTCATGGATTATCTGGCCGTTAGTAAATCCCCATATATAATTATCAAAACTTCCAAATTCTCTCACTATATCTCTAAAAACCACAGCATTAGTCACTGCCGCATCAATTTTGAGCCTGTTGCGCACAATAGAGCCGTTTTGCATGAGCGCCGCCTTTTTCACCTCATCATAAGCCGACACCGCATTCAAATCGAACTTGTCAAACGCGGTTCGGAACGCCTCACGCTTGTTGAGGGTGCACTCCCAAGACAGACCGGCCTGAAAACCCTCAAGGACAAGAAGCTCAAACAGCTTATGGTCATCATGCTCAGGCCGTCCCCATTCATTGTCGTGGTAATCGACATAGAGCGGGTTTCTCATGTTGCACCAACGGCAACGCCTGACCTCTTCCATATCTTCTTGCTCACTCAAATATGGTTGCCACGATTTTTCTCTCTCCGCCATAGTTTCTGAACTCGCAAAGATAGATACCTTGCCAAGTCCCAAGATTGAGACGCCCGCCCGTTATGGGGATTGTGAGGCTCACACCAAAAAGCGAACATTTGGCATGGGCGGGCATATCATCCGCACCCTCAAGCGTGTGATCGTAATAGGGCTCATTCTCGTGAACCATGTGATTTAAAATCTTCTCCATGTCGCTCCGCACATCAGGATCAGCATTCTCATTGATGGACAATGCGCAAGAAGTGTGCTGCACAAAGAGATTAAGCATACCCGCCTGAGGGAGAGGGCCAACCTTTTGCAAAACCTCATGAGTTATCAGATGACAACCGCGCCGCTTGGCCGAAAGATTGAAAAAGACTTGCCTTACCATGGATAGAAACCGATTGTTTAGAACGGTTCAAATTTAATCATTTCAGTGACACAATCGAAATGAACCGACAGAAAAAAAGACAGCCCCCGCCAGAAAAGAGTGGCAGGGGCTGAACCGCAAAAAGGTAGTTGATAAGTGTATATGGTTTATTTTGCGGGTTTAAAATCCGGTGCAGGGTTCATTGGAGCCGGGCGGCAATCCGGGGCTGCTCCGCCCTTGTGCTTGCCCTGTCCATCTTTGGGGCAAGGCTGTTGACCGCCATCGGGGGCTTCCATACCACCAAATGGTGCATCCGGCCGCATATTTCCTCCGTCAACTGGTTCTCCCGGTCGGGGGCCAGGGGCCGGCATCTCGATCTCGGCTCCACATTCAGGGCACATGAACGTTGGAGACTTGTGATGGCGACCATGCTTCTTGCCTTTATGCTTCTCGATTTGAGGTTCCGACTTATGCGCAGGCACACAAGCCACGCCCATACCCCATATTACGATAAGTCCCGCCAAAACGAGACCAACTATGCCTAAATTCTGTCTGTTCATTGTCATATCGGTTTTTGGTTTTGTCAAAGGTGGGACATTTTACTGAAATGCGAACTGATTTTTCGGTGAACTGCCTTTCTTAAATCACGAATTGGCGATTATGGAGGTTTTTTGATATCCGCATTTTACAAAAGGAGGTGGAGGAATTGCTTATCCCTCTAAATGGGGAAATTTTTCTTTAATCAATCTATGTTATTCGGATAAAAGTTGTAATTTTGGGCTGTGCGGAAACCGAGGAAAGGTGCCGCGCATGAACCGAAAACTTTAATAAAAACTAATACAATGTCTGTCAATTTCAAGGATTTGGGCCTTGTGAACACCCGCGAGATGTTCAAGAGGGCGATTAATGGCGGTTGGGCAGTTCCTGCCTTCAACTTCAACAACCTCGAGCAGCTTCAGGCTATCATCACAGCTTCTTCTAAGCTCAAGTCGCCTGTCATCCTTCAGGTTTCTAAGGGAGCGCGCAACTACGCTAACGCTACCCTCCTCCGCTACCTTGCTGAGGGCGCAGTAGCTTACGCTAAGGAGCTCGGCTGCAACCACCCTGAGATTGTTCTCCACCTTGACCACGGCGACAGCTTCGAGCTCTGCAAGAACTGTGTCGACATGGGCTTCTCTTCTGTCATGATTGACGGTTCTTCTCTTCCTTACGAGGAGAACATCGCCCTCACCAAGAAGGTTGTCGAGTACGCTCACAAGTACGACGTTACCGTCGAGGGTGAGCTCGGCGTCCTCGCAGGTGTTGAGGATGAGGTTCAAGCTGAGGAAAGCCACTACACCAAGCCCGAGGAGGTTATCGACTTCACCTCTAAGACTGGCGTAGACTCTCTCGCTATCTCAATCGGCACCAGCCACGGCGCTTACAAGTTCAAGCCCGAGCAGTGCACCCGCGACCCGAAGACCGGCCGCCTCGTTCCTCCCCCACTCGCATTCGACGTCCTCGACGCCATCATGCAGCAGCTTCCTGGCTTCCCCATCGTCCTTCACGGCTCTTCTTCTGTACCCCAGAAGTATGTTGATATCATCAACCAGTATGGTGGCAAGCTCCCCGACGCTGTCGGCATCCCAGAGGAGCAGCTCCGCAAGGCTGCGAAGAGTGCTGTTTGCAAGATTAACATTGACTCTGACAGCCGCCTCGCATTCACCGCAGGTGTCCGCAAGACCCTCGCTGAGAAGCCTGCCGAGTTCGATCCCCGCAAGTACTGCGGCCCTGCTCGCGATATGATGATCGAGATGTACAGCGAGAAGATCACTGACGTCCTCGGCTCAGACAACAAGCTCGCTAACCTCGACTAATATATAGTCATAGGCTACAAGCTAAATTTAACGCAGCCCCTCGTCAACAATGTTGGCGAGGGGCTGCTGCTTTTTTCACTTACATACCTTCTCGCAGAGACACGAGCCTTACAAATAATCGAAGGCTGACCTCAAACATCCCGCACAGAGGCAATCAAAATTCATTGTGCGAGAAAACCGCACATGACAATATATAAGCAACAGGGAGCGCAGAGATAGATTTTATAACTTATGCATTGGTATTCGTTAAAACATTTAAATCTCGGCTGCGCTTTTCATGAAGTTAACACTGTGCATAATTCAACGCAAGAAACGATTATGCAACCGATTGCATTGGACTTCTCCACTTGTTATTATTATCACAAAAGCAAATACCCAAGCGGACATATATATTACTGGCGAAAACCCTATTTTACAAGACATTAAGCACTCCATCAAAGATGGCGATTAAATTTATCATCTGTTAGTGTTGCTATTTGAAACATTTCTGTAATTTTGCTCTGTTTATAAAATGTCTAAATAGAAAAAGAGTTTAAGACACTAAAACAATGTAAATCTGTCGAGATGCTCGGGGAGGGCGAGTAACTTCAAGACGTGACGTCTCCGGTCGCCCAGATACGAAACATCAACATGGTTTTACTTCCAGAATAGAATTTCAAGCATATCCTTACTAATCACTTAATCTACAAAAATCAGTCATGGCAGAACTGAACGCTGAGGCCTGGAAAGGCTTCAAGGGACAGAGATGGCGTGAGGAGGTTAACCTCCGCGACTTCATTCAGAACAACTACACGGCCTACGACGGAGACGAGAGTTTCCTTGCCGGCCCAACCGAGGCTACCACCAAACTTTGGGGTATGCTCCAGTCTCTCCAGAAGGAGGAGCGCGCAAAGGGTGGCGTACTCGACATGGAGACTGAGGTTGTCTCCAGCCTCACAGCTTATGGCCCTGGTTATATTGGCGAGGGCACCAAGGATCTTGAGCAGGTTGTAGGCCTCCAGACCGACAAGCCCCTCAAGCGTGCATTCATGCCTTACGGTGGCATCAAGATGGCCGAGCAGGCTTGCACCACCTACGGCTACCAGCCCTCAGAGAAGATCCACGAGGTCTTCACCAAGTACTGCAAGACTCACAATGATGGCGTATTCGACGCTTACACCGCCGAGATGAAGAACGTACGCCACAACCATATCCTCACCGGTCTGCCCGACACCTACGGACGCGGCCGCATCGTCGGTGACTACCGCCGCGTAGCCCTCTATGGTATCGACTTCCTCATCGCTGAGAAGCAGAAGGACCTCGACAACATGGGTGACCAGGGCATGATTGACGACGTCATCCGTCTCCGCGAGGAGGTTGCCATGCAGATTAAGGCCCTCAAGGGCATGAAGGAGATGGCCAGCATCTATGGCTACGACATCTCTAAGCCTGCAACCAACGCTCACGAGGCATTCCAGTGGCTCTACTTCGGCTACCTCGCAGCAGTCAAGACCCAGAACGGCGCCGCAATGTCAGTTGGCCGCGTCTCTACCTTCCTTGACATCTACATCACCCGCGATATCGCCAACGGTGTCCTCACCGAGGAGAAGGCTCAGGAGCTCGTTGACCACATGGTCATGAAGTTCCGCATGGTCAAGTTCGCCCGCATCCCGAGCTACAACCAGCTCTTCTCAGGCGACCCCGTATGGGCAACCCTCGAGGTCGGTGGTCTCGGCCAGGATGGCCGCTCTATGGTCACCAAGAACGACTACCGTTTCCTCCACACCCTCGTCAACATGGGCCCGTCACCCGAGCCTAACCTCACCGTCCTCTACAGCAGCCGTCTGCCTAAGAACTTCAAGAAGTTCGCAGCGATGATCTCTGTAAAGACCAGCTCAATCCAGTACGAGAACGACGACGTCATGCGTCCAGTATGGGGTGACGACTACAGCATCTGCTGCTGCGTATCAGCTACCCAGACCGGCAAGGAGATGCAGTTCTTCGGCGCCCGCGCTAACCTCGCCAAGTGCCTCCTCTACGCCATCAATGGTGGTGAGGATGCCAAGAGCCGTGAGCAGTGTGGCCCGAGCATGCGTCCTATCCAGGGTGAGTATCTCAACTATGACGAGTTCATGCCCCGCTTCGATGTCATGATGGATTGGCTCGCAGGCGTCTATGTCAAGACCCTGAACCTCATCCACTACATGCACGACAAGTACTTCTACGAGGCTGCTGAGATGGCTCTCATCGACACCGATGTACGCCGCACTTTCGCAACCGGCATCGCAGGCTTCAGCCATGTAGTTGACTCAATCAGCGCCATCAAGTACGCCAAGGTCAAGATCCTCCGCGACGAGACCGGCTTCCCCGTTGACTTCGAGACCGAGGGTGAGTTCCCACGCTACGGTAACGATGACGAGCGCGCTGACGAGATTGCAGTATGGCTCCTCAAGACCTTCCTTGGCAAGATTAAGAAGTACCACACCTATCGCAACAGCGAGGCTACCACTTCAATCCTCACCATCACCTCAAACGTCGTCTACGGCAAGTACACCAACAACCTGCCCGACGGCCGTCGTGCTGGCACTCCTCTCTCACCTGGTGCTAACCCAGCTTATGGTGCAGAGAAGAACGGCCTCTTGGCTTCTCTCAACTCAGTCGCCAAGCTGCCTTACGAGTATGCTCTCGATGGCATCTCTAACACCCAGACCATCTGCCCGAGCGCACTCGGCCACAATGATGATGAGCGTGCAAACACCCTCGTTGGCGTAATGGACGGTTACTTCAACCGTGGCGCACACCACCTCAATGTCAACGTCTTCGGCATCGAGAAGCTCAAGGACGCCATGGAGCACCCGGAGAAGGAGGAGTATGCAAACTTCACCATCCGCGTCTCTGGCTACGCTGTCAAGTTCATCGACTTGACCCGCGAGCAGCAGCTCGACGTCATCGCACGTCAGGCTCACGAGACTCTCTAAATTTGACAAGGTCTGAGGCTTTTTAGCCTCATTGTCATAATCAAGTCGTCAGGCGGCTTCATCACTTTTTGATGAGCCGCCTGATTTCTTTTTCTCACAATTTAAAAAGTGGCGATATTCGCATAAATCATTAGAATAAGATGCCAAACGGTTTCAACATACGTCAGATAAAAGAAGCGGACGACCCAAGGATTTATGACATTGCCCGAAGCGCATTTGAGGAATTCGGGGCCCCACTCACGGGCTCCGTCTATTGCGACCCTCGGATGGAACACTTGTCCCAAGAATTTAACAGGAGCGATGCGGAGTATTGGGTTATAGAAGACAGCGAAGGCTCTGTTCTTGGAGGCGGCGGCTTCTTCCCGACAGAGGGACTTCCAGAAGGAATGGCGGAAGTGGTGAAAGTATACTTCTCGCCGGCACTAAGAGGAAAGGGACTGGGACGGAAATTACTGGAGCATATTGAGATGCGGGCACGAACGGCCGGTTATAAAAAACTTTATATTGAGTCATTCCCGGAATTTGGCAAGGCGGTCAGCCTATATGAGAGACTGGGGTTCCGCCACATCTCGCATGCGCTTGGCGACTCAGGGCATCCGGCGGTCTCAATATGGATGACCAAAGACGTCAGTTCTCATTCCGTGGACAATGACGTAAAACAAATTGAGTGACAATACGGACTAAACAACTGATTTATGAAGAAAGTAAAAATAACAGTGCTGCGCAGGACATTGCAGCAGGATCTCGCAGATGAGTATGGCATAGAGGGCTTCACCAAATGCCCAATGATGCAAGAGGGGCAAGTGTTCTACGCCACCTACTCCAAACCCGATGGTTTTTGCGATGAGGCGTGGAAGGCGATTTACCAATATGTCTTTGCCCTCGCCCACTTGGGCAAGGGTACTAAAGAGTTGTTCTATTACAAAGATTGGATTCGCAAGCCAGGAGTGGCCATATGCTCTTGCAATGACGGATTGCGCCCCGTTATTTTCAAACTTGAGGCGACGGATGAGGAGGACACATTGGACAACACACCCATAGAATAGCGCAATAGGTGGTATGAGACAAGAGAAACGGCCGACAATCAGAATGGCAGCAGACACATACTACATATGGGTGGGGGGCAGCTGCGACTATGCTCACGAGGAGAGGGCAGGAGGTGGAGCCTACATCATGGAGAAAGGAGGGACAGAGGTCGAGAGATTCGAGACTGCCGACATTCACACCACAGAGTTCAGGATGATGCTCATGGCCATGCTTCACGCCATGGAGCGATGCCCGGCCGGCTCAGACATTGTTTTTCTGACTAACGTGTCATATATACAGCAAAATTTCTCAAAGCTTCCGACTGAGAAATCAGCCAATCCTGATTTGATATTGAAATGCATAGAAACTCAAAAGAGTCATTCGACCGTGGTTGTAAAAATAGTACCATACCATAAATATAATCAACTGGCAGAGACTCATGACATGGCACACAAGGCGATGCTAAGGCTTCGAGACAGACGATAGGTTTGGGCACTTTGAAATGTAGCGCTTTGACGCTCATCTATCTCTTAAATTGCTATCGAACAGAGAGAAGCCAATGTATATGTAAAATAAACCGGCAGCAAGTCAGATGACTATGCTGCCGGTTTTGCTTAAGGCATCACCATGCCCTTGCACTAAGCAAGGTTGTGGTATTACGATTAATCAGGTAGCCGCACCAAACCTTTACAGCTCGGGGGCGAAAAGAGGATCCCAAGCAGGGAGCTCAACCGGTTTTTGGTTAAGCAAATCGAGAATAGAGGCTGGGACATATTTCTTGTCCACAACTACACGGAACATGTACTCGTTGAACCATTCATCCGTCATGATGAGGTGACCATTGTAACCAGAGGATGCGCCCCAAGAGTTTTCAACCATCCACTTCTTAGGCGTACCATTCTCATCGAGGTCAACCGCCATAAGGGTCATAGCATGGCTTGAAGCGGAAGCATGCGAGGCTATGCGCTCAGCCTTGGTCATAGGGAAAGTCGTGTTGAAGAGAGAGGCGTAATCATAGTTGCGAAGCGAGAGTACACCAGTCTTAGAGTCATAGCATTTACCCACGTCGCAGCTGAAATACATCATAGTGGAGTCTTTGATGGAGGCTATAGCGAGAGGCTTGAGCTCTTCAATGGGAAGATTGATGTAGGTCCACTGCAAGCCATCATAGGAGTGGCGGTCCATATCTATGGTATACGTCTTGTGATAAGGACGTGAAGGATCATTCATAAGCATGACGTAGGAGTTCTTGAGATCCTTGCCTAAATACTCGCTGTAGAATGACATTGGCGTGTACTTCTTAGTGCTTACCGGCTTGCCAGAAGCGTCCTTCATTGTCCAAGTGAACTCGGCAGGAGGCTCACCCAGACTAATGGTGAGGATGTGATAGATGGTGCCGAGCATCTCCGTCTTCCTCTTTGCGAGCTGCGCCTTCTTCTCGCCGTCGGCAACAGCCTTTCGCAGCGTGAGGCCATATTCGCGCAGCTTAGTCGAGATAATAGATGCCATACGTGAGGTGTTGTTCGCATTGAAGCTTTCGGGCATCACGTCGGAGGGGATGAGACCGTATTTGCTCACCACGTCGATGACACCGCAGAAAGTGCCGCCATCAGAGAGCGGGTTCTGAAAAAGCCAATCCACAAGTTTGTCATCCATGGGTTTCTTGGCATTGTCAATGACCGCCTGGAGGAACAGGTTACTTTTCTCAAGCTGGTCATAGAAGAAACAATAGCTCTGCGAGAACTGGAATTCGCCAAGATCATATTTCTTTATCATTTCTGCGCGCATCACGTTGAGCCCAGTGAAGAGCCAGCAACGGCCAGAGCTTTTCTGGTCGGTAATGCCCTTTGACGGCACTTCGTTTGAGAAATATGTGTCGGTCGCATCGGGATTTTCAGCCGATGTCGCAAGCTGGTTGATGCTTGTGCCGGCAAGGGCGTTGCGCAAGGCGCGGTCACTTGCGGTGACGGGGTTTGACTTGCGGATTTGCTGCAACATGTCTGAAGAGATACCGCCTTCGGTCGATTGGGCCGAGAGCATAACGGCGGGCGTCGCGAGCAAGATGGTAAGTAAGAGACTACGCATTATATGTGTGTGTAAATGTTTTTCTGGTTTTTGACAAAACGCAATTGGAAATCTTGTTCCTGTAATTGCGGAAAGGGTCAGATGCGCTCTGTCGCTTTTCGGAGCCAATTGCAATCAGCCTCGTCATCGAGCAACGGGAGTATGCGCTCGCGCACTGTAGCATGGTACGCATTGATTTGCTCCACCTCCACAGGGGTGAGCAAGGAGCGGTCAACAGGCCTAAGGTCATAGGGGCATAGAGTGAGCGTCTCGAATCTGTCGAACCGTCCAAAATCAGTAGTACGGCTTTCCACGCAGGCCAGGACATTCTCAATGCGCGCACCGAAGCGGCCAGCCACATAGAGCCCGGGCTCGTCAGTCACAGTCATGCCGGGACGGAAACGCACAGCAGTGCATGCACGCACATCCTTACGAATCTGTTGCGGCCCCTCGTGGACACACAGATGCGTGCCCACACCATGGCCTGTGCCGTGACCAAAGTCATAACCCTCGTTCCACATATGCTGGCGTGCGGCAAGGTCCAATTGCAAACCCGTCGCACCATCAGGGAATTGCTGGTGCGCCAAGGCGAGATGCCCCTTAAGGACAAGAGTGTAGACTCGTTTCTCCTCGTCTGTGAGCGGACCGAGAGCCACGGTCCTTGTGATGTCAGTCGTGCCGCAATCGTATTGAGCGCCACTGTCAAGCAGAAGAAGGCTTTTCGGTTCGAGCTGCACATCGGTCTCGGGGGTCGGCTCATAGTGGACAACAGCGCCGTGTGGGCCGTAGCCAGCTATGGTAGCGAAACTGCGCTCCTTGAAACCTGGTTGTTGCGCACGAAGGGCTGTAAGCTTTTCGTCTACCGATATCTCGGTTAGTTTCTCACCCTTTGCCATACTCTCGTCCAACCAACGATGGAACTTCACAAGCGCAACGCCGTCACGCAACATGGCCTCGCGCATACAACTGAGCTCGGTAGCGTTTTTAACCATGCGCAGCTCAGGGATGACAGGAGGAATGTAATCGAGAATAGCTTGCCTTGCGGGATTTGAGCCGCCGAAGAGTACCGAGGCAGAGTTATCCAAAAGAGTGTCGTGCTCCAAGACGAACTTGGGGGCTTCGTCATAAGGACGAACCTCCACATTGGCAGAAGCGAGGGCCTCATGCGCAGCAGGCGTGAAACAATCAACATTTGCGAAAAGATAAGCCTTGTCCTCAGCAATGCCGACCCACAGGTAGGACAGGAAAACAGGATTAAACTCCACATCGCCACCGCGAAGGTTAAGCAGCCATGCTATCTCGCTCAAGTCATTGACGAGGTAGCCGGCACTGCTGAAGCGCGACTGAGCCTCGTGAAACCTTGTGTTTTGTGAATTAAAGATTGAGAATCGCCCATCATCGATGATCTTTTTCACGACCGAGCGCACGCGGGAGAGTTTCGCTGACACGCTTTCACCTGCAAACTTCTCAGGGAAGACATCAACCGAACCATGGGGCAAAGTGGGACGCTCGTTCCAAATGTCATCGAAGGCGTCTTTCTCCACATAAATCTCGACACCGCAACGCCTAAGCCCATTAGCCTGCTCATTGCTAAGCATATCGGCTGGGCATGCCACACTACCCTTACGGACTTCATCGTTCTGACTAATCCACTCGACAGGCGAAGGTACGCCCTCAAGCCCGTCACGCATGAGGCGGAACGGAGTGTCTTTGAGTTGTTCCTCAGCTTGAAGCCAATAGCGCGAATCTGTCCAAAGGAGTGCCTCGTCTGAGGTCACAAGCGCAGTACCTGCCGATCCTGTAAAACCGGTCAACCACTCACGGCATTTCCAGTGGTCGGGGATATACTCATCATTATGGGGATCGGCGGTTGGCACGAGATAGGCAGTGACTGGCTTACTTGTATGCATAGCATCTGCGCCATCAGCATGCGCTTTCATCCAAAGGCGCAAAGCCTGGACTTTTTCTGTTGTTGTCATGTCGGGAAATAATTTCGGAAATGAGGATAACAGCCATTGAGCGTACAGAGACGCAATGGCAGCCTTAACAAATGTACGAACTTATTGCTGACGCAGCAAGCCCGGAACAGAGCTTTTCACTGATGAAATGGTTGTCACTTTATCGACACAGGTTGCGCATGGACGCACCTCATGTTCTTCTCCAACTGGCTTGTGGAGCTTGCGCCAACGAGGACGCTCGTCACGCCCCTCTGACTTAAAATCCACGCCAACGCCATCTCCGCCAGCGTCTCGCCACGCTCAGCGGCCTTCCCATTCATCTGCCTAATGTAGTCAAGCAGCTCGGGCGTGAGGTCTGAACGTTTTAGGAAATGCTCCTTCGCCATGCGGCTATCTTGTGGAACGCCTTTGAGATAGCGGTCGGTGAGTAGACCTTGGGCGAGAGGGGAGAAAGAGATGAAGCCTATGCCGTTTTCGGCACAATAGTCGAGGACTCCATTCTCTTGCGGCTCACGATTCAACAGGTTAAGCTTGCCTTGATAGATGAGCAGCGGGACGTCGCGCTCTCTGAGGTACTTGTCGGCGAACTTGAGAGCATCAAGAGGCCAGCGGCTCACGCCGAGATAGAGTGCCTTGCCCTGCCGCACGATGTCCACCATTGCCTGGAGCGTCTCCTCAAGAGGCGTATCGGGGTCGTAGCGATGGCTATAGAACAGGTCGACATAGTCAAGACGCATGCGCTTGAGGCTCTGGTCGAGACTCGCCATGAGATACTTGCGCGAGCCCCAGTTTCCATAAGGGCCCTCCCACATGTCATAGCCGGCCTTGGTGGAGATGAAAAGCTCGTCGCGATAGGGGCGGAAATCGTCATCCATAAGCCGTCCCATCGTCTCCTCGGCACTTCCGTATGGAGGGCCATAGTTGTTGGCGAGGTCGAAATGGGTGATGCCGTGGTCGAAAGCGTAGTGGGAGATGGCTCGGCTTCGCTCGTAGGGGTCTACGCCTCCGAAATTGTGCCAAAAGCCGAGACTTATTTTGGGGAGCAGGACACCGCTCTTGCCGCATCGCACGTAGAGGGCTTCGGAGTCGGCATAACGATTGGCATCCGCTTGATAGATTCCTTTCAGATCCATAATGCGCACTTATTGATGAACAACAAACTTGACTATCAGACGCAATTTACAAAAATGCGGTCGTAGGACAACACTTTTGGAGCGACAGACTGACGAGAGAAGCACCACCCTACCCCACATTCTTAGCCCGATACTCACCAGGAGTCATGCCGACCATTTGCTTGAAGGTCCGGTTGAAATGTGGGACGTCATTGAAACCGCAACTGTAGCAGCAAGAGGAAACGCTTTCTGTGGTGGAAGTCAGCAAGTACTTGGCAATCTCAATACGATGGCTGAGAACATACTCAATGATAGTCACGCCTTTATGCCGTTTGAACATAGTGCTGAGCGCGCTCCTGTTCATGCCGACATGTTTAGCCAAATGGTCTATGTCTATGTTCTTGTTGTAATTGCAGCTTATGTAGATTTCAATCTTCTTTATCTTGTCCTCCTCAGTTGTGGGAGTAACGAAACGGCCTGCCACGACAAAGTTTCGCTCTCGCATAATTGAGGCAAGCAGTTGCATGAGAGAT
Source organism: bacterium (assembly GCA_963658925.1). Lineage (GTDB taxonomy): Bacteria > Bacteroidota > Bacteroidia > Bacteroidales > Marinilabiliaceae > W3P20-009. The sequence continues at coordinate 41,474 of CAVKRQ010000007.1, read as the reverse complement.
ATGACACGCTCCACGGCTGACTCATTCTCCATCCTACGCAAGACAGAGGCAATCCTCTCACATTCCGATGGTTTGAACCTGATGGACGTGTCGAGTCGCTCATACCACTCCGCCATCTGACTGAACTCAGGCATGACGGTAGACAACCTCTGGAGCAAGTCGGTCGGAAAAGAGATCGTTATGTTCTCAATATTTCCATTCTGGTCAGTCTTGTCTGGTGCGAAAATCCACTGATGCGGCATCTCCGGTGCGACCAGCACCACCTCACCCGCAGCGAAAGACTCCTCCGTGTCGCCAATGATACGTCGCCCCTCACCCGAAATTATATAGGACATCTCCCACGAGTTCCAGTGGTGGAGACCAATCTGTTCGCTGGGCTTCAGCAAAACATGATCATAACTGACTGAATTAGTTTTTACCATAAGCAGTGCAATGATACGACAAGCATTTTAAAAAAAACAACAAAGCCGTGAAAAAGGCTTTTCCTACCTTGCATAAAATTAAAATCCACACCAAAAGAACAGGATTTACAATAATTAAAGATCGATTCTCAACATGAGCAGCAACGTTTACCTCGCCTCCAAGCCGCGCTACGAAATCCTTGACGGGCTTCGTGGTGTTGCCGCTTTGCTCGTCGTGGCGCATCACTTGTTTGAAACATACTATCATGGCGCGCCAAACCAACCCGTCAATCACGGCTACCTTGCCGTCGACTTTTTCTTCGTACTGTCGGGCTTTGTCATTGGCTATGCCTATGATGACCGGTGGGACCGGATGTCAACATGGAACTTTTTCAAACGGCGTCTGATCCGGCTGCATCCGATGGTTATCTTCGGCACTTTGCTTGGCGCCGGCTTGTTCTACTTTGGTGACTGCCAGTCATTCCCCCTCATCAATGGCACGCCATGGTACATGGTCCTGCTCGTGATGCTTTGGGCGTTCACAATGGTCCCCGTGCCGACTGGCATGGACATCCGAGGCTGGATGGAGACCAATCCGCTAAACGGTCCCGTCTGGTCATTGCAGTGGGAGTATATAGCCAATATCCTATACGCCTTGATTTTCCGTCACTTGCCCAAGATTGCGCTCGCCATCTGCGTCAGCATATTCGCCGTCATGACAATCATTCTCTGCTTGAATATTGACGTGACGGGGTGGCTTGCCATGCGCCAATACGCGGCATACACAGTCATAGGCGGTTGGAGTCTCTCGCCAGACCAGTTGCAGATAGGCCTCACCAGACTACTCTACCCCTTCTTTTGCGGATTGCTCATCTCGCGCACAGGCGGACTGATTAGAGTAAAAGGCGGCTTCTGGTGGTGCTCACTGTTGGTGGCAGTACTGTTGTGCATGCCATGGATGGGATTAGACGTGACAGGAGACGGACGCTGGACAAACGGACTCTATGAGGCCATTTGCATCATTGCGCTGTTCCCACTCATCGTCATGATTGGAGCAGGAAGTTCAGTCAAAGGTGGCAAGACAGAGGCTATCAACAAGTTCCTTGGCGAAATAAGCTACCCGATATATATCACACACTTTCCCCTCGTCTACATGCAGATGTCGTGGGCTGACAAACATCAGGACGCGCCACTTGCCACCCACATATTCGTGGCAGTCAGCGTATTCATTCTCTCAATCGTCGTGGCCTACGCCGCCTACAGACTCTATGACCTGCCAGTCCGCGAATGGCTAAGAAAGAAGCTCTTCAAACCGGCAAAGGAAGCCGCTTCGCCTGCAAAAGACAACGTACAGAAACAATGAACATCATATAACTCACAATATGAAAAGAAACGTTTTACTTGGAGCCCTCGCATTGATTGGAATCGGCGCGACGGCTCAAAATGTAAAGCCCGCCATCCCACGGGATGCCAAGATTGAGGCAAAAATCGAGAAGACGCTCAAGAAGATGACGCTCGATGAGAAAATCGGGCAGATGCTGGAGCTGAACCTTGACGTGATGGGGACAGTAAAGGCCAAGAACGCAAAACTCGACCGTGGGAAATTGGAGCAAGCCATTAGGGAACTTGGCATGCCAACCGGAGCGGCCAATGAACTGCAGAAACTCTCTGACGAGGAGATTATTGACAAACTTGGGCCTTACAACCTTGACATCTACGAAGGCAATCCTGAGAGCGAATGGGTTCTCAACGAGACAATGCTCGACACCTGCTTCTCTAAATACAAGGTAGGCTCCATCCTGAACGCCCCCGCCACCCGCGCCGCGACCGTAGCCCAATGGCAGTACTGGATTCAGCTGATACAGAAGATGTCTCTGAAATACATTGGCATACCAGACATCTACGGACTTGACAACAACCACGGCGTGACATATGTGCAGGGTGGCACACTCTTCCCGCAACCAATCAACATCGGAGCATCGTTCAACCCGCAGTTGGCGACAGACATGGCTGAGGTATGCGCCTACGAAAGCCGAGCAGTCAACTGCCCTTGGGTGTACAATCCCGTGCTTGACCTCGGCCGCGACCCGCGCTGGAGCCGCATTTGGGAGAGCTTCGGCGAGGACGCCATTGTCAACGCCCGCATGGGCGAAGCCGAAATCAAGGGTTATCAGGGAGACGACCCGAACCATTTAGGCAAATACAATGTCGCCACGAGCGTTAAGCACTTCTTAGCCTACGGGGCACCCTGGTCGGGCAAAGATCGTACGCCGGCCTACGTCTCACCAGCCATGCTGCGAGAGAAATATTTCGAGCCTTTCAAGGCAGCCATTCAGGCAGGGGCACTCACCATCATGGCCAACTCGGCCAGCATCAACGGCGTGTCAGTCCATGCCAGCTACGAGTATCTGACAAAGTGGCTCAAAGAGGACATGAACTGGGACGGCATGATTGTCACCGATTGGGCGGACATCAACAACCTCTACACGCGAGAGAAGGTGGCCAAGGACAAGAAAGACGCCATTCGCATCGCCATCAATGCCGGAATCGACATGTCCATGGATCCATACAGCGTGGAGTTCTGTCCGCTGCTGAAAGAGTTGGTTCAGGAAGGAAAGGTGTCAATGGAACGCATTGACGACGCCGTGCGCCGCATTCTCCGCGTCAAATACCGTTTAGGCTTGTTTGACGAGCCAAACACGGGCGGAAAAGGATACGAGAAGTTTGGCGGTGCCGAGTTTGCCGATAAGGCTCTTCACGCGGCAGAAGAATCAGAAGTGCTGCTTAAGAATGACGGAATACTGCCGCTCGCAAAGGGTAAGAAGCTCCTCGTCACCGGTCCTAATGCCAACCAGATGCGCTGCTTGGACGGAGGATGGAGCTATACGTGGCAAGGCTCAAAAGCCGAGAATCTCGCCACCCGGTACAATACCATCTATGAGGCTCTTTGCAATAAGTATGGCAAGGATAACATAATCCTCGAGCAAGGCGTTACATATAACGAGGACGGCGCCTATTATGAGGAGAACGAGCCACAAATAGGTCGCGCTGTCAACGCCGCAGCCGATGCTGACGTCATCATAGCGTGCGTAGGCGAAAACTCCTACTGCGAGACCCCGGGCAACCTGAGCGACCTTTGGCTGTCTGAGAACCAGCGCAATCTGGTGAAGGAACTCGCCAAGACAGGCAAGCCTATCATACTCGTCCTGAACGAGGGTCGCCCTCGCCTCATAGCCGACATTGAGCCATTTGCCAATGCAGTGATCGACATACTCCTGCCAGGAAACTATGGAGCTGACGCTCTCGCAAACCTCATGGCTGGCGATGTGAACTTCTCAGCAAAGCTGCCCTACACATATCCCAAGGAAATCAACTCACTTCACACCTATGACTACAAGGTGTCAGAAGAGGTGGCTACAATGGCGGGTGCTTATAACTATGATGCGAAGGTCTCACTCCAATGGCCATTCGGCTATGGATTGAGCTACACGACATATGAGTATAGCAACCTTAAAGTCAGCCAGTCCAAGTTTACAGATGAAGACAAGCTCACTGTAACAGTCGATGTGAAAAACACAGGCAATGTGACAGGAAAGGAAGTTATCCAGCTCTACTCAAGCGACCTCGTAGCCTCTATGGTGCCAGACAACAAACGCCTGCGCGACTTCACAAAGATTGAATTGCAACCAGGTGAGACAAAGACAGTAACCTTTACACTCCCCGCCAAGAGACTCGCTTTCGTTGGAGCAGACGGCAAATGGATTCTTGAGGAGGGGGATTTCATCCTCAAAGTTGACACTCTGACAGTACCAATCGAATGTACTAAGACAAAAGTGTGGGACACCCCTAACATATAAAAATCAACGACAGGACCCGCTTACAAAAGTGGGTTCTGTTTAGTATAATAACGTGATAAAAATGAAAGTAAATCACATCGCCATCAATTGTATAGACATAGAAAGCACCAAACAATTCTTCGTGGAATACTTCAATGCCCAGGAGGGAGCGGAGTACAGAAACCCGAAGACGGGACTTCACAGCTGGATGCTGCTCTTCCCCGTCGGCAGCACACGACTTGAACTGATGTCGTGGCCCGACACCACGCCAGTTGAGCACAGGAAGCACATGCAGGGGCTGACGCATCTCAGCATGAGCGTAGGGAGCCAAGAGGCCGTGAACATGCTGACCCAACGCCTTGAAGCCGAGGGATATCAGCGGCTGAGTGGTCCAAGAGTCACAGGCGACGGCTATTATGAGAGCTGCATCCTTGGACCGGAAAACTTAGAGATAGAAATTACAGTATGAAAAAGAACAGATTGATTTGTGCAATCGCCATAGCATTGACAATTTCCCAACTAACCGAGGCCCAACTGCTGCGCACCACAGTGGAGCAAGGGGAGATTGAGGGCGTTGAGCATCAAGGGCATGCCCTGTATCAAAACATTCCCTATGCGGAGGCTCCCATTGGCGACCTGAGGTGGAAAGCTCCTGTACCTAAGAAACCATGGACGGGCGTCTACAAAGCCGACCGATGGGGCAACAGACCACCACAGCCCACAGACCCCAATCAGAACGGCAACGAGATTCCGATGAACGAGGACTGCCTTTACCTAAGTGTAGAGACTCCCGCCCAAAGCACGTCAGAGCGTCTGCCCGTGTTCGTCATGATTCACGGCGGCGCATTTCTCACAGGTTCTTATAGCGGAACGCAAGAGAGCTTCGTGCGCGAGGGCATTATCTACGTCAGCATCGAATACCGGCTGGGGGCTCTTGGCTTCATGAGCCACCCGGATCTCAGCAAAGAGGCAGGCGGATTATCTGGCAATTATGGCATCCTCGACCAGATTGAGGCTCTACGATGGATACATAACAACATCTCGGCCTTTGGTGGCGACCCTGACAAGGTGACAATAGCGGGAGAGTCGGCAGGAGGAATCTCAGTGAGCATCCTATGCGCCTCTCCGCTGACAAAGGGATTGTTCCGCGCCGCGATATGCGAGAGCGGCAGTTCATTTTGGCCAGTCAGCGACCAGCGCGGCGGCAACACGGCAATGTGTACAATGCGCTCGGCAGAGCAAAGTGGCCTCGATTTTCAGAAACGCCTCGGCAAGAAAAACATTAAGCAGTTGCGCAAAGTGCCATTCCAGACGCTCGTTGACAGCACCCGAATGGAATCCTTTTGGCCGGTTGTCGATGGCTATGTCATTACCGACGACCAGTATAAGCTCTACGAGGCGGGACTGTATAACGACGTGAACGTACTAATCGGCACCAACTCAGACGAGGGTTCAATGTTCTCTTTCCCGATGTCAGTCGAGGCATACCACCAGCGCATCCGCGCCACATATGGCGATTGGGCCGACCGTATGCTTGAAATATATCCCGCCACCAATGAGCAGGAGGTATATTTCGCACAGGCAGACATATTCCGCGACGGCTCATTCGCTTGGGGTTCATACGCTTGGGCGAACCTGCAGACAAAGACTGGCAATGGGCGAGTCTATATGTACTACTTCGACCAAGACTCTGAGAACACGATACTCAGGAGCCGCAAAGGGGGCGCGAGCCACGTAGCAGAGATGCCTTTCGTTTATGGTTATACATATAACGGAGGCCACATGACAGACACGGAGCGCCACATGCAACAGATTATGTCACGCTACTGGATCAACTTCACGAAAACAGGCGACCCGAACGGAGACGCCCTACCCTACTGGACAACCTACGAGCAGAACAAACCAACCGTCATGATCATGCGCGAGGGTTTCCACCTTGACAGCGTGCCAAATCAGCGGCAATTGGATTTCTTCGGGGACTTTTTCAAAAGCCGCAGAGGAAAAGATTGAGAAAGAGCTACGGGTAAGTTGAAGTCGCAAATCTAATTTTGGTAACTTTGCCGCCCATATGCGAAACGCGTTCAATGATAGACCGGGCGACTTTGCCAAGCCGATGGGTCAGACAGAGGCGAGAGAGGCCATAAACGAACTGGGGATGGGGCGCGCCCCTTTCCTTTTCGTGACAGACTATGAGGCCAAGGCATGGCATGTAGGGCTGCTTCGGGACATCAACACAGAGTCATGCCTCTACTCCATTGGTGATTACACCAATGCCACGAGCGGGCCATGCCCCAAACCAGCAATGACAATGCGCCCGCCACGGTTTGACGACTACGCCAAGGCTTTCGACACAGTCATGCGCGGGTTGCGCCGCGGGGATTCTTTCCTGACCAACCTGACATGGGCTGTGGACGTAGACCTCAAAGGGTCGCTCTCTGACGTGTTTTACAATTCCCGGGCGCCTTTCAGGCTTTTGCTTCATCCACTTGGCGGACAGCCATTTGTTTGTTTCTCACCCGAGCCTTTCGTATCCATTGACCGCAATGGCGCAATGCGCTCCTTCCCGATGAAGGGTACGGCCAAAGCTGATAGCAAAGACTCGCTGACAGCCTTGATGAATGACGCGAAAGAGTCGGCCGAGCACGCCACCATCGTGGACCTCATTCGCAACGACATGAGCCAGCACTGCACTCAGGTGCGGGTGGAGAGATACAGATACGCAGAGAAGATAGAGACGAGCCACGGCCCCATTTGGCAGACAAGCAGCGCGATTGCGGGACAACTGCCAGATGGATATCGCAACCATATGGGCGACATTTTGGCGTCTATGCTCCCCGCCGGGTCTATAACAGGAGCCCCAAAGAAAAAGACAGTAGAGATAATAGCCCAGGCAGAGACATGCGGACGCGGCTACTACACTGGCGTGATGGGAGTCTGCCACGATGGAATGATGACCAGCGCAGTTATGATAAGATTCATAAGCCAGACTCAGAACCACGGCTACCGCTATCATGCTGGCGGCGGAATTACGGCACGCAGCAACGTAAGGAGCGAATATGACGAGGTCCTGACAAAAGTTTATTTGTAGGGGCCCTACAATCGCAGGCGCACAAAAAAATCGCAATAGTCGTTCATAAGCAGAAACGACTATTGCGCTTTTTTTTTCAGGGAAAGACTCAAAGAGCCTCAACCTCGCCTCCGTCCAATTCGCACATCTGGTCGGGGACGGCGTTCAGAACACCTTTCACCGACAAGAAGTACTCGACGGCGCGAGACATTGTCATGCTGTCAGGCTTCTCGATGGCTAAGAGGTTGAAATTAACGTAGTCATAGACAATCTTGCCCCCCACCCTCTCTGCGGCTGACAGGAGGGCAGACTTGCCCCCGTCAAGAGCATAAGAGACCATGACAACCGACGGATTGAAACGCCCAATTGCGCTATCATACTTTACCCCTGACTCAGGAGCGGCAGACAGCCTAACGGCCTCAGTCTGAACTTGCGAGGACCGGCAGCCGATTAGACTATCCGCCAAGAAAAGACAAAGAGAGATTAGGGAGAGGCGCATGACACACAAGTAATTAGAGTTTGTCAACGATAAACTCATCGGCATCCATCCAACCGCCGTCATTAGTCACCTGCTTCTCGCGGGTGCAGAAGAGACCTGTCTTAGCCCCAATCCACTGTCCCGGCTGAGCGGTAAACTCCTTACCGAACTTTGTAAACTTCTTACCGTCCGTGCTATAAGAGAAAGAGCATATCGCATCAGCACCTTTCTTCCTTACCTCGACGCGGAGCCAAACATACTGGTCTTTAGCGACAGTCACGGCATCGGAGTTGACAGTCTCGGCTGTGCCTTTCTTCGCGCCCTTGCACTCCACCTGGGTCATCTCAATGGCATCGCCCTTATTGGCCATAACAACGCCGGCATAATCCAAACCCATGACAACCAGTCCACAACGCTCACCCACATGCTTATCTGACGGATGGAAACGCACCTTGGCAGTAGCCTTGAAGTTGGGAGCCGGGAATTTCTGCAACAGCAAATTGCCAACGCCCCACAAATTCTTGACGGGTACTCCAGCCGCGTCTTTCCATGGCCAAGAGAAGAGGCGGAGCACTCCCATCTTTTGATCGGCGAAACTCCACAAGGCGTTAGGGTTAGAGTGCCATTGCCACTGCAAGCCAAGACCCGTATGATTGAAATCGTCACTCTCAACAGGTGCGCAGGGCGTCTGCTTGGGCAAATTAGGCTTCTTATGTTTAATGACTGGATCGCCACAAAGGTCACCATCCTTGTCAATTCCCATGACAGGCCAACCATCAACCCAGTTGACAGGCTGGAGATGCGCTATGCGCCCGTAGGCGTCGACATCCTGAAAGTGGATGAACCAGTTCTCACTGCCATCGGGGGTGTCGACCAGACCACCCTGGTGAGGACCGTTGACGCCAGACTTGCCCTCTGCCATGACAATCTTCCAATCGTATGGCCCGTAGATGCTCTTGGACCTCATGGCAAGCTGATAACCTGTCGGGACACCGCCTGCCGGACAGAGAATGTAATAATACCCCTCTCGTTTATAGAGTTTTACACCCTCGATGGTCACATTGTCCACGTGCCCGTCATATATCACACAGTCCTCACCGATGGTTGCAGTGCCGTCGGGCGTCATCTCAATCAGACCCAAGATGCTCTTGAGGCCCGCACGCGAGCCGGCAAAGCCGTGACCGATATAAGCTCGCCCGTCCTCGTCCCAAAACGGGCAGGTGTCAATAATGCCTTTGCTCTTGTGGACCAACACAGGCGCGCTCCATCGCCCTGCGGGGTCTTTGGTCTTGACCATGAAGATGCCATTATCCGGGTCGCCCCAATAGATGAAGAACTCACCATTGTGATAGCGGATGGCGGGGGCCCAGACTCCGTCACCATGCCGTGGGCGGTCAAAAGAGTTATCAATGAAAATGCGGCCATCCGTCACGGTCGTAGGGTTGGCAGTCTGCGCACCGTCATAGGCCTCGGCTGGCACTAAGCGGTCAAGTGCGTAACCAATTATGGTCCAGTTGACCAAGTCGCGTGAGTGGAGGATTGGGAGGCCCGGCACACAGTTGAAAGACGAGGCCGTCATGTAGTAATCATCGCCTACGCGACATACGTCAGGATCTGAATAATCCGCATAGAGGATTGGGTTCTGATAATAGCCGTTGCCAAGATCGGCCATCCAAGCCTTGCTGACATACGAGTAGTCAGGCGCATCTGAAGTCTGAGCCAAGGCGGATGCAGACAACGCCGCGGCAAAGACAGAAAGAGCTATGTGTTTCATAAACATTTGCTAACAATTATTTTTTAGAGATCAGATGACTTACCATTGATTATCAAGTTCTTCGACTTCACATTCTCAACCATGCCGGAAATCTTGTTACCATCCTTAACGCCATCGAACTGGCAGTTAGAGACTTTGATATTCTTGACATTACAAGACTCCTTGAGACCGATGATGAGAACACCGTAACGGCTCTTCTGACTCGTCACATTCTCAATGTTCACGTCTTTCACAGTTGGAGGGAAGCTGCGGTCGCAATTCTCGCGCGGCTCATAGTCCAAATTGATTTTCAGGACCGCCTCACGGCACTGGCCAACCTTCACATTACGCACATTGACGCCCTCAATGACGCCACCACGGCAAGGGTTAGTCTTGATGCGGATGACTCGTTCCAGCTCTGGGCTGTCCATCTCGCAATCCTCAACCCATAGATTCTTGAATCCACTGCCAATCTCACTGCCTATGACCACACCGCCATGGCCGTTCTTCATGCGGCAATTGCGCACGACGACGTTCTCGGTTGACACATTGATGGCACGACTGTCATTATTTCTTCCACTCTTGATGGCTATGCAATCATCGCCAGTATCGAAGAAACAATTCTCAATGAGCACATTCTTACTGCTCTCTGGGTCGCAGCCGTCCGAATTAGGGCCATGGCTGATGATGGTCACGCCGCGGACAATCATATCGGTAACGAAACAAGGATGGATGACCCAGAATGGAGAGTCGCGGAGAGTCACACCCTCAATGAGAACACGCTGGCAGTCATAGAGATTGATAAGCTGTGGGCGCAAAGCGTCACGGATGCCCATGCGACGATCCTCAACACTCACCTTCTCGCGCTCCATCTTGCTAAGAAGCGGACGGCCTGTGTTATCATCGCCATTATTGGTTTTGAGCATGCCCTCTTTGTAGCCGAAACGCGCAACGCCGGTCATGGGCCACCAATGCTCTTTTGAGCCCTGACCATTGATTGTGCCCTGACCTGTTATCGATATGTCAGTCGCACCATTGGCATAGATGAGCGGATGCAGATTGTAGCAATCCAGACCTTCCCAACGCGTGCGCACCACTGGCAGATATAAATCCGGGTTCGTGTCAAAAAGCAGAGTAGCCCCATTCTCAAGATAGAGGTCCACATGGCTCTTGAGTGTGATAGGGCCTGTGAGCCACTCGCCGTAGGGAATGTAAACGCGTCCGCCACCCGCATTGGACGCATGGTCGATTGCGGCATTAATCGCAGCCGCGTTGGTCAGAGCGTCAGCAATCTTCGACGCACCGAAATCCGTTATCACAAAACACGAGTCGGTGTTGATGGCAGGTGTCGCGATGGCGTCGGCCACAGCCCTGCCCTTTGCCCAGACGTCGTCGGCCTTCTCGCGGCCACGCGCCTCCGTCATGGCACTTATCGCAGACAGGGCGAGAAATGAAATTAACAGTTGCTTTGTCATTGATTATTGTGGTTTATTTTATGATGATGAAAAAATTATGCCAATTACTGATTTACGCTCATCCTTATCCGCCATTCCTTTGGGTAATAGTTATTCAGCCTATTCCCCATCCGTTTTACCAGTCCGAGCGCGAGACCGTGATGCGATATCACGCACCAGCCGTCATCTCCATCTGACAGGGCGAGATCCGAATCGCCATGTAAAAATTTCAGGGCTGTCAGATTATCAACATCCGCCATAGCCAGAGACGAACCATCAAAAGCTTGCGACAGAGGGAGTTCAGGTGCGGGAGATAGCACAGCAGCCCCCCTCTTTTCCCAAACAGTGCCGACACGCGCGCCAGCGAGCAACGGGTCGAGCGCCTCAGTTATGTTCAGCATAACGGAAGCCTTATCCGTCGGGAATGCGCACACCTCGTCACCATGTCGATAGAGACGCGCCCCGGTGACTAATGTCTTGCCTAGTTCTGTCTCTTTGAGCCCAGCAGACTGTCTGACCTTTTTCTTGTCTTTCTTATCCTTACGCAGAGAGGCGCACGGAGCGAAGTCACTGTCACCAGACTTGTGCAAAAGGCACACAAAGATGCCCTCACCCTTCACCTTATGGGGATAGAACGCATAACCTTCTCCACCGTCAAATGCGACAGTGGTTACCCCAACACCTTCAGGCATAGTCAGCGGGATTACCTCCGCACCGAGTTCTCTGACCGCCAACTCCATATTGCGCTCATTCTCATCGGGATTGAAAGTGCATGTGGAGTATATCATGAAACCGCCATTGTTCAGGGCCGGCCATATATCGGTCAGAATATCGCGCTGACGGTCTGCGCAATCAGCAGCTGACTTCGGGCTCCATTCACTCACGGCCACATCGTCTTTACGGAACATGCCCTCGCCCGAGCAAGGCGCGTCGACTGTTATAAGGTCAAACTTCAAACCCGACTCCGTGATTTCAGCAGGGCGCTTATTTGTGACAATGGCCGCCGGGCATCCCCATTTAGCCACATTCTCTCGCAAAATCCATGCCCTCTGCCTGACAACCTCATTGGCCACAACAACTCCGTCCTTCCCCAACCGGCTCAAAAGCAGAGTGGTCTTGCCACCAGGCGCAGCGCACAGATCGAGACATACGGGCGATGACGGCAAACCTTTCCGCGCCTCGTCTATCGCAATGGCATAAGACATGCTTGAGGCTTCCTGCACATAGAACGCGCCGGCATGAAAGGCGGGATTGAGAGTAAAGGTTGGGCGATCCGTCAAATAAAAGCCATCCGGGCACCAAGGCACGGCATCACCAAGCGCAAGAACCCCGTCCGTCCATTTGGCCGGGTTAATCCTCACAGAGAGGAAGGGCTCACGGCCTATTGCCGACAAAAATTCGTCAGCATCGGCATGCGTAGCCCTGATACGCTCAACAAACGCGGCAGGAAGCTCTTTAGCATTCTTGGTGGTTTCCATATATTTATTTTAGCATCGCCAATTACAAGACAGCTGCGACAAAAGTTACAGACAGACTCTTCATCTCTTTGTAAAGTCGCACCATGTCACAAAGATAAGTCAAAAAGCGAACAGTGCAAACAGATAACCTTCAAAAATGGAATACACACTCAATCGCAAGACAGAGCGCATAGTCTCGAAAGCAAAAAACGACGTTACGTTGGGGTTAGAGTTTTCGGAATAATACATAATTTTGCAAGGCAGACACGCACGCCACTAATGGGACTCGCCAACAACTGTCAACGAATAATAAGACTCACACTCATAGCCGCAGCACTATGTCTTGCCTCCTGCCACAGCAAACAGGGGGGAGACCGCTCGTCATACACCACCAGGCTGCTTGACAAGGCGCAAAAGGGGGACACGACAGGCTACGCTCAGACAGCGCACAAGATTCAAAATGCGCAAAGCCCCGCACAAGAAAAAATAGGGGCGGACGTGATGAGCGCCCTCCACTTCATGTCAGTCAATAAACCAGACGCCGCCATTCTCTTCGCCAACTCAGCCATTGCCAACATTAAGGCGTCAGAGGACAGCACAACCATGGCAGGACTGCGCCTGCAGGCCGAGATGGAATACATAGCCGGGGCCGCATACGCCCAAACAGGGGACCCCACGCAGGCAAGCAACCACCTGACCACCGGAACAAGCTACGCCATAAGGGGGTCACATCCGGCGGGCATCATAAAAATGTCGTTGCTCAACGCCAATGTGCACTGCATGACGGCAGACCTGAGCGCGAGCCTCGCCGAATTGCGACGCGCCGAGCTTGCGGCGGACACAGCGCGCGAGACGATACTGGACGCCACAAGCAAAACAACAGCCTACTCAATGATAGCAGGTGTCGCTATTGACATCAGCGACGCATCAACCGCCAACCGCAACCTGTTCAAAGCCAGCGAGACGTACGACATGGCATCCGACTCGGGCAAAATAGCCTACCTGAGCCAACTCGCCAGACTGAGATTTCTCTGCGAGGACATGCCACAAGCCGTGACCACACTCAATCGCCTCGAACTGCTCATAGGCAAAACAGGGCAAAGGGAGATGGCGCAAGACGTATACGCCCTTCAGGGACTTGCGAGGGCGAGAATGCAAGACGCCGACTGGGCCGCACAGTTCATGGAGAAAGTGGACACAGCCAGACTGCTGACACCCGATGGCAAATTGTGCTACAAACTGCTGACGGCATGCGTATGCGACCTCAAAGGTGACCACAAGACGGCCCAACGAATATTGTTCCAAGACATTGCCAAAACGAAAGACGTCACCCTCTTCGAGCGCTCGATATGGGACGACTGCAAGATATGGCACTGCGAAAAGACAGGCGACTACGAAAAAGCCAATAAGATACAATCCGAGCAAAACAGTCATGCGGCAATTCTGCGCAACGACATATTGACAATCAACGACCGGAACCGCGAGGAAGACGTGGCACGCGCAGCATCGCTGCGAGCCCAGCAAACGTCAGTCGTGCCGGCCGAGAGGCAAAGCCAGACCATTCTGGTCATAGTGGCCACCATCATCATCACGCTGACAATCACAGCAATAATCATCTTCCACATCCGCCGAGCCGACAGCCGGGCCCACTCCGACGAGACGAACAAGAAAATCAGGGACAGCTATGAAAACAAAATAGCCAGACTCGAAAAACAAGCCGAGGCATTGGGCAAGACCAACGACCGTATTTCAGAGAGCATAGCGTACGCCGAGCACATCCAGCACGCCATATCGCCCTCCCCGGAGCAACTGAACGCCTACCCGATATCCGGCTCATTCGTCTTTTACAGCCCGCTCGACGTTGTCAGTGGAGACTTCTTCTGGTTCAAGAGCGTGGGCGACAACCTCGTCATAGTCTGCGCCGACTGCACGGGGCATGGTGTCCCGGGAGCCTTACTCTCAATGATATCCGCCACGATACTCAACGAGACGTGCAACAGGATGGACGAGGAGAGGCTCGACCCGGCAAAGATATTAGAGCAGCTCGACCGCAGCCTCATCCAGAACTTGAGGCACAACAAGCAGAACACAGAGGAGGTCAAGGATGGTCTGGACATATCGATAGCAGTGCTGAACGTCGTGACGCACGATGTCCAACTCGCGGCGGCAAGACGCCCCATCATCATCATCCACAACGGCATACAGACAACAATACGCGGGACCAGACGCAGCATTGGCGACACAGAGCCGGCCATAAGGTGCAGACCATTCGAGACGACGCGCATGAAGCTGCGCAAGCACGACAAGATATACATGTACACCGACGGATATAGCGACCAGTTCGGCGGGCATAACGGCGAAAAACTGAAAAACACCAAAATAGAGCATCTGCTCTCAAGCATATGCGACGACGACATGGACCAGCAGAGCCTGACCATCCAAGAGGCGTTCACCCAGTGGAAAGGCGACTACCCGCAAAACGACGACGTCACGTTCATCGGCATAAGCGTCTGAGGTACACAATATTTCCTCGCCACACCGATTTGCGACGACAAACAAACCCCGCATAAGGCTAACACGGCCTTTGCGGGGTTTGCCATTTCCCGTTGGTACTCCATTATTGCCCGTTTGTCGAAAATTGCGCGAACAGCTGCTTCGTTTTTCACGAATAATAAGATAAAAATATTAAATTTGCTTTGCGTTTGGTGACAAGGGAGACAAGCCCGGCCAATCGCTACCGACACTTCGTTAAGAACTCGTAAGTTATAAACAGAAAATGCAAACCAATAGCCTCAAAGGCGCAATCGCCAAGGGTGACACCCTCCGCACACTCTACGGAAGCGATGCCGCCGTCATCGACACACAAAAAGAGCGTTACACCAAATTGGTGGATGAGTTCGTCGCCACATACGGCGACAAAGACCTCACCGTTTTCAGCAGCCCAGGGCGAACAGAGATTGGCGGCAACCACACCGACCACAACTACGGCTGCGTGCTGGCTGGCGCAGTCAACCTTGACAATGTGGCGATAGCCGCACCCAACGGAACGGACAAAGTCCACATCCTGTCATCGGGCTACCCTCAATTCGAGGTCGATTTGAGCGTCCTCACACCCAGCGAGAAAGAGTATTACACATCGGTTGGACTCGTGCGCGGCATCTGCGCTCGCATGAAAGAGCTCGGCTTTAAGATTGGCGGTTTCGACGCAGTCATCAACAGCGGCGTGCCCAAGGGCTCAGGGCTCAGCTCGTCAGCATCCTTCGAGGTTCTCGTCGGAGCCATAGTCAGCCACCTCTTCAACGACGGCAAGCTTGACGCCGTCCTCAACGCCCAGATAGGCCAATATGCCGAGAACGTGTTCTTTGGCAAGCCATGCGGACTCATGGACCAGACAGCCTGCTCAGTCGGCGGCCTCGTGACAATAGACTTCGCTGACCCCGCAAAACCCATAGTCAAGAAAGTAGACTTCGACTTCACCAAGACGGGCTACGCCCTTGTCATCACCGACACTGGCGGAAACCATGCGGACCTCAATGACGAGTACGCGTCGCTGCCAACCGACATGAAAGGCGTTGCTGCCAAACTCGGCAAGAAAGTACTCCGCGAGCTCAGCCTCGAACAGATTCTCGACGCCATCCCGACCCTCCGCAGTGAAGGCGTGTCAGACCGCGCCATTCTCCGCGCCATCCACTTCGAGATGGACAACGCCCGCGTGGCAGAGCAGGTGGCCGACCTTGAGAAGGGTGACTTCAAGGCCTTCTTGGCCAAAGTCATAGCCTCAGGGCAGAGCTCATTCATGTACAACCAGAACGTCTACCCCATCAACAATGTAGCGGAGCAAGGCTTGTCAGTAGCCCTCGCCCTCTCGCAGATTGTCCTCGGCTCAGAGGGCGCATGGCGTGTCCATGGCGGCGGATTCGCAGGCACCATTCAGGCCTTTGTCCCGACCCACCTCATTGACAAATACATCGAGACTCTCGAGCACACCTTCGGCAAGGGCAAGTGCCACAAGCTCTTCATCCGCCCGCAGGGCTCTGTCAAGGTTGAGTTTTAAAGAACAAAAAAGAACACCTTAAATGACACAAAAGAATAACAGCAACATCGTTGCCATCATAACCATGTGCTTCATCTTCGCCATGATATCATTCGTGACGAACATGGGCGCACCATTTGGCAATATCTGGGGCGTGAAGTACGAATGGGCCAAGATGATGGGCAACATGATGAACTTCGCAGCCTATCTCTTCATGGGAATCCCGGCGGGCAAGATGCTCACCAAGGTTGGCTACAAGAAGACGGCACTTATCGCTCTCATCGTCGGCATCGCGGGACTTCTCGTACAATACGTCTCCAGCATCTTCGGCAATGACATCATGGTCATGAGCTACGACGGCAAGCCCATCGCGCTCAACCTCTTCATCTACCTACTTGGCGCCTTCATCTGCGGATTCTGCGTCTGCATGCTCAACACTGTCGTCAACCCGATGCTCAACATATTGGGTGGCGGCGGCAACCGCGGCAACCAGTTCATCCAGATTGGTGGAACAATGAATTCTCTCACAGGCACGCTCACCCCGCTTCTCACAGGTGTCATGATTGGCACTGTGACCGAGAATACGAGCATGAGCGACGTGGCGCCACTTCTTTGGATTGGCATAGCCGTCTTTGCGCTCTCATTTGTCATCATCAAGTTTGTCGAGATTCCGGAGCCAAACCTGCAGAAAGATGGCGAGCAGATTGTCTACGAGCGCAGCCCGCTCGCATTCCGCCACTGCCTGCTCGGCATCATAGGCATCTTCTTCTACGTCGGCATTGAGATTGGCATCCCCGCACAGCTCAACTTCTACCTCTCTGGCCTCAAAGATGTCGCAGGCAATCCTGTTGAGGGTGCGGCAGCCGTTGGCGGCACTCTTGCCGCGGTATACTGGTTCCTCATGCTCTGCGGACGTTTCCTCAGCAGCTTCATTAGCGGCGCAATCTCCACCAAGGTTCAGATTACGGCGGTATCCTCACTCGCAATACTTTTGCTGCTCATCGCCATCCTGCTGCCAGACAGCATGACCACGACATTCAACGACGTGCCAGTGCCAGTCAAGTGTTTCTTCATCGCAGCGTGCGGCATCTGCACCTCAATCATGTGGGGCGGCATCTTCAACCTCGCAGTTGAGGGACTTGGCAAGTATACCGCTCAGGCATCGGGCCTCTTCATGATGATGGTCGTCGGCGGTGGCATCATGCCACTCATCCAGGAGTCTATCGCTAAGAGCTTCGGCCCCATCAGCAGCTATTGGCTCGTCATAGCCATGCTCGCCTACATCCTCTACTATGCGCTTATCGGCTGCAAGAATGTCAATACCGACATCAAAGTAGACTAAGCCAAGGAAACTCCGCGCCAAACGGAGCGGACAATAAACAAGCCGGCTGACAAGCATTTGTCAGCCGGCTAATTTTATTTGACTTTTACAGCCGCATATGAAAAAAGGACGCAATATTCCGACCATCCACTCGTTTTTTGCCGTCACCTACATGAGATGAAGTTATGGAACTGGTTCGCAATCCTCTTTTTACTAATTCGCCTTGATCGCCTTGATTAGCAGATGCACAGCATCGGTCAGATTGTCCGCGCCGTAATCATAGGTGGGTCCATCAGAGCAGAAGGGGGCGGAGCAGACTTCAATTTCGCTGAGATTATCGAGATTGCTTAATATATCCTCTGCCTTAACCTGAGACCTAACCAGTACACCAAGATCGGTATTCTCAACCCCTACGATAGTAGTGTATGCATATTCGCCATCATCATCACAAAAATCTAAGCGCACTTCAAAGTTGAAACAACTTATAGCTTTGTACTGCGCAACGGCAGTAACAGCCACAATGACGGCGCAAATCGCGACAATTAATTTCTTCATGTTGTCTTGTTTTTTAGATAACTCCATTTTATACGCAAAAGCCGCAATTTTATTGCATTAAAACGCATTTTTTGTAGAGAACACGCCCCAATTAGTCACTCATGGCATTATAACGTCTTCGGACTGCCTTTTCTGAGATTTTTTACTCTGGTAAATTACAATTAGAGGACGCATTGGAAATGCTTTTTGAGGTGCGACTTATAAAAACCAGCTCTTCGCATGCAAACTTATATATTTCGTAGGACTCACCACTTAATCTGCTATATATGCGAAAGTAAAATTTTTCTCACGGGAGTCACAATGACAATGAAGCAGTTTTTTTAGAGCGGCATGATACATAAGGCAACGGTTTCGGAACACGGAAGAAAAAAAGCTTGTGTAGCAATCACTGAAATTCAACCACTTACAAAAAATATTCAAAAAAAGTGCCTCAAGGTTTGCAAAATGAATTATTTGATATAATTTTGTCATCGCAAAAGCACACGGGTAAGTCCTACGCGACCAGCTCCCTTCGAATCCTCCAGGGCCTGACCGCAGCAAAGGTACTAGGTTGAGCGGTGCGACGTAGATCGCTTACCCACCTGCCAGCATAGCTCAGTTGGTAGAGCAGCTGATTTGTAATCAGCCGGTCGTGGGTTCGAGTCCCTCTGCTGGCTCTCTTAATGAGAGCAAAGATTACTCTTTGAAAGAATGGGAGGTTTCCAGAGCGGTCAAATGGGGCAGACTGTAAATCTGTTGCTTCGGCTTCGTAGGTTCGAATCCTTCACCTCCCACAATTCTTCACTTTGGTGAAGGTATAGAGTTAAATTGCGGGAATAGCTCAGTCGATAGAGCATCTGCCTTCCAAGCAGAGGGTCGCGGGTTTGAGTCCCGTTTCCCGCTCAAGAGGTTAAAGCCTTGGACTTTTCGAGTCCGAGGCTTTTTTCATATATATATCGCCGCTATATACTAAAATCCCAAAGCGGCAAAGCTTAAGGCGCCCCACCACCCCATTGGGAAACAAAAATCAGCCAATGCCTTTTGCGGGGCGAGACGCGCAACCGGACCGGGTCTGCGCATAAGGCGTATTCCGCCTTTCAAGGCAAGGACACGGCTCTATCGGCAGCGACCTCAGCGCAACGAACAAACGACAGAATAGCAAAGAAACAGGCACTTCGACAGAAGGCCGCATAGCTTCCCTCAATAGCCAAGGCATATAACAAAGACGCAATAAGGGCTGACGCATCGGATACGGAAGCGCCAGCCCTTATTGCGTTCCTTCACGAAAGGTTACCGATCAGCCCCACCGAACTTCTTAACCCACTCCTCATACCGCTTAATGGCACGGAGGGGCGAGTCGCCAAGCCAGCTATAACCGTTGCGCCGTTCATAGCCGACCTCGGAAAAGTCGTAGCGCTTGATGCCGTCACGGTCGCAATAATAGGGCCGCTCGGTCTCCAAATCATAATACCTCGCCCAATTGACAATAGAGGAGTCCCCAGTCTGCACAATGCGCCTGTCTCGCTTACCATCCTCATTGGTGAAGTACTCAAACTCAACGCCCCGCAGAGCGTGCGCCTCAAGCCACTCGACAGCGGCCTTGACCGCGGCTTTAACCTCATCAGAAGGGTTAGGCAGGTCCATGAGCAGCATGAGTATGCCCACAGTCTCGCCATGCCCCGTGAACGACGGCAGCTCATAAGCCCGCGCCGGAGCCGGAGCTAAGGTCACCTCATCATGCTGCTGACACCAGACAGTCAGCTTGCCGTCTTTCCGGATTTGGCAATCGAGGATGCATTGCACCCCCTTGTCAAAAGAGCCTCGGCTGCGCTTTCGCAAATCGCCGTCGAGCGCCGGGATGTCGAATGGGGGCTTAGCCTCGGCGACATCCCGCAAAAGGAGCATAACGTTGACCATGGCGTCGTCGTTGAACGTTATGTGGTCGGCATAAGGGGCCACATGGTCATAACCAGAGCCGCGCGAGGGCCAGAACTGAGGCCACCCTCCATTGGCGTATTGGCACCTGACGATAAAGTTCACGCCATTGACAACCGACTTCAAATAGCGGGCGTCACGGGTCAAGGCGTACATCTTGGCCAAGAAGACAATCTCCTGGCTCGTCGCGTCATTATCAATGGTGCTGCCAATGCCGGTGGTACGCATCGCCTCCCGGAGCTTGGCTCGATCCGCCCGCTCTCGGTCATCCATGTCAAGACGCTGCCACTGGTGGTTCTTAGGCCAACCGCCCGACGGGAATTGATAGGCGAGGACGGTATCGGCCGTCACCCGGAGCTCCGCCAAGTCATACACGGACAGGTCCTTGGACATAGCCAGACTGTGAAACGACACGCCGCTCTGCGCCGACGCTCCGCACCCGGCGGCACAAGCGGCCAAGCACATTAGATAGGTTTTCATTTTTTATTAGTGGTATAATGTATCACAATATAGCCTTTTTTAGCGACACGATCGCCGCCATGTGGGTTAAAAATCCATACCTTTGTCAATGTTAACCATTTACGCACCCCAAGTGAGCACGAAAAGTTTGATTGCCAAAGCGAAAGAATTCATCGATACGGGATTATGGAGTATTGACATGACAGGCATGCCGCTCATCAAGCGCATGGGATATGGCTTGCTTCGCATCATCGTCATGACCGTCAAGGAGTTCATGGAGCAGAAGGCGAGCATCAGGGCCTCCGCCCTCACATATTACACCCTGCTGTCCATCGTGCCGGTCGCCGCATTGGCCTTTGCCATATCCAAGGGTTTCGGCCTCGAGAACCTGCTGAAGGACTACATAAACGAGAGTTTCTCCATGTCAGACGGCGTGGCTGACTACCTGATAACATTCTCGAGCAGCGCACTCCAGAACACCAAGAGCGGCGTCATAGCCGGCGTCGGAGTCGTCATGCTGCTCTACTCAGTCTTCAAGCTCCTGGGCAACATCGAGGCCGCGTTCAACACCATGTGGTGCGTGAAAAAGCCGCGCGGCCTCTTCCGCAAGATAGCGGACTACATGTGCATCATGCTTTTCTCGCCCATCCTGCTCCTCACGGCGTCAAGCGCGACACTCATCATCAAATCGTCCGTCAAAGTCATATTCACAGGTGGATTGACGCCCTTTCAGGACATACTGCTGGGCATTCTGCCTTACATCCTGTTGTGGACGTCGTTCACACTGCTCTACCTCGTCATGCCGAACACCAAGGTCAAATTCGTCCCCGCTCTCGTGGCTGGCGTGGTCACAGGCACGGCGTTCCAAATAGTGCAATGGGTCTACATAACCTTTCAAATCGGAGTCAACAGCGCCGGCGCCGTTTATGGCAGTTTCGCATTTCTGCCCCTCCTCCTCGCTTGGCTGCAGATCACATGGACGATAGTCTTAGCTGGCTGCAAAATAGCGTTCTCCATACAGAACGTGACCGACTACAGTCTTGAGCACGGCGTCGTCGAGGTGAGCCAGAACATGAGGCGCAAGATGTCCGTCTTGATAATGCACAAGATCGTGACGGCTTTCAAGAGACGCGACACTGTGCCGTCCGGCATTGAAATAGCCAACGAGACAGGCATGCCCAAACCCCTGTTCTTCCACTTGATAGAAAGACTGAAAAGGGCGAACCTCGTAGCCGAGCTCGAGAATGGCGACGACAAGTCAATGGAACGCACATTCATCCCGGCAATCGATATAAATGACATCACTGTGACCCTGATATGCTCCGAGCTTGACAAACTGGGCGATGACGACAAGCTGAAATACATACGGAATGAGGAGTTCATGCGAATAGAGGCTGTGACAGACGCCCTAACCAACGACGGGGCGAGAAACGCGGACAAGACACCTTTGGCGGAGATATAGATGGTCTAACACAGACAATCAGATAACGGAAGGCGGTCACACGACTTGCCACGCAAGCAATGGCAAAAATCGCTGCTTTCATCTTGCTATATTTCAACAAAATAGGAAAACAGGGGGAAAAAGTTCAAAAAAAGTAAGCCTTTGCTATTGCAGAATAAGAAAAGAGCAGTAATTTTGTCGTCGCAAACGGGAAGCAAACGCCTCTCTTACTGCAAGAACAGCGGTATTGATAGAGGGGTTTAATCTCTCAAAAGTCAGAGAGAAGGTATAATTCCGTGTTTGTCAGTAATGAAGTCAAGCCAAGCGAATTGGGTGCTGAAGCAAGACAAAAGCATTATAACAAATGCGCAGGTGGTGAAATTGGTATACACGCTACTTTGAGGGGGTAGTGGTCGAAAGATCGTGTGAGTTCGAGTCTCATCCTGCGCACACTTAATGCGGAAATAGCTCAGTTGGTAGAGCACAACCTTGCCAAGGTTGGGGTCGCGAGTTCGAGTCTCGTTTTCCGCTCTCAATAACATATTGAAAAGCATTGCTACTTGTCGATGGGCGACAAGAAACAAGCTAATGCGCAGGTGGTGAAATTGGTATACACGCTACTTTGAGGGGGTAGTGGTCGAAAGATCGTGTGAGTTCGAGTCTCATCCTGCGCACAATGTCTTAGAGCCCGATTTGAAGTCGGGCTTTTTTTTTGCCCATACATTTCACTACATTTGCCCCTACGCCGGCGACAGTTCCGCCGGCGACATTCACATCTCCCCCACCCCAACATCAGCACATGGCAAGACAAGGCTACGCAAACAATAACGGCAAACGCCCTCAGGACAAACCGGCAACCCCGCACAAGGAGGAAGCCAGGAAACAAGTCCACCGCACAGACGGCGCAAAGGCTGACAACAAAACGCGGAACAAGCAGGGCCAACACCCGACGGACGTCAAAGCGCAGGGCGGACAACAGCAGCCCAAGCAGCAAGGCAAACAAGGCGCAAAGACCGAAACGAAGGAGCGCAAGGACTTGCGCCTGTGGCTGCCCACGAGCGTCAAAGAGGCGGAGTTGAGGGGATGGAGCGAGATGGACGTGGTCCTCTTCAGCGGAGACGCCTATGTGGACCATCCGTCGTTTGGAGCGGCTGTGATTGGCCGCATACTGGAGGCTGAGGGATTCCGCGTGGCCATTGTGCCACAGCCCAACTGGCAAGACGACTTGCGCGACTTCAAGAAGTTTGGAGCGCCCAAATATTTCTTCGGCATATCGCCAGGCGCGATGGACTCGATGGTGAACCACTACACGGCCAGCCGCCGCAAGCGCCATGACGACGCCTACACACCCGGTGGGCAGGCAGGACGCCGGCCGGACATGCCATCCATCGTCTACACCAAGATTCTCAAGGAGCTCTTCCCGGACACGCCGGTGCTGCTTGGCGGCATTGAGGCCAGCCTGAGGAGGCTGACGCACTATGACTACTGGGAGGACAAGTTGCGCCCCAGCATCCTGGTTGAGAGCGGAGCCGACCTCCTTGTGTTCGGAATGGGCGAGAACCCGCTCATAGAGATTGCCAACCTGATGCGGAAAGGCGTGCCGTTCAGCTCGCTCAAGACAGTGCCGCAGACATCATTCATACAAGACGCCGACGCGCCACTGCCCAAAAACAAGAACTGGGAGACGCTGGAGTTGCACAGCCACGAGGAGTGCGTGGCCGACCCCACGCTCTACGCTGACAACTTCCACCACATTGAGGTGGAGAGCAACAAGTGGTACGCCAAGAGACTGACCCAGCGCGTTGGCGACAAGCTGATTGTTGTAAACCCGCAATACGAGCCTATGACGCCCGAACAGGTGGACCACTCGTTCGACCTGCCATATACGCACATGCCGCACCCGCGCTATGATGGCAAGGGCGACATCCCGGCCTATGAGATGATCAAGAACTCCATATGCCTCCACCGCGGTTGTTTTGGCGGATGCAGCTTCTGCACCATCTCGGCCCATCAGGGCAAGTTCATCGCGTCGCGGTCTGAGGAGAGCGTCATGCGCGAGGTGGAGAAAGTGGTCAAACTGCCGGGCTTCAAGGGCTACCTGTCAGACTTAGGAGGTCCGTCGGCCAACATGTATGGCATGAGGGGCAAAGACATCAACCTGTGCAAGAAGTGCGCGCGCCCGTCATGCATACACCCCTCGGTGTGCCGCAACATGAACACCGACCACACACGCCTCATAAACCTCTATAAGCGCGTGGACGCCCTGCCCGAGGTGAAGAAATCGTTCATTGGCAGCGGAGTGAGATATGACATGCTGCTGAACGACAATGCCACCCCCGAGGAGGAGAAGAGCCACCAGGCGTATATGGAGGAGCTGATAGCCCACCACGTGTCGGGCCGCCTCAAAGTGGCTCCCGAGCATACGTCGGACGTGGTGCTCAACGTGATGCGCAAGCCCTCATTCTCGCTCTTCTACAAGTTCAAGAAGAAGTTTGACGAGGTGAACAAGAAATACGGCCTGAACCAGCAGCTGATTCCCTATTTCATGTCCAGCCATCCGGGTTGCCGCGAGGAAGACATGGCGCTGTTAGCAGCCGAGACTCACGATTTGGATTTCAAGCTGGAGCAGGTGCAGGACTTCACACCGACACCAATGACGGTATCAACCGTCATATACCACTCAGGCGTCCATCCATACACACTGAAGCCCGTCTTCACAGCCCTCTCGCCAGAGGACAAGGCGAAGCAGCGCATGTTCTTCTTCTGGTATAAGCCGGAGGAGCGCCGCGCCATTCTTGACGAGCTGCGCAAGATGAAGCGCGAGGACTTGGCCGACCGTCTGTTCGCCGCCCCATGCCGTTTCGCGCCAAACGCCAACGTGCCGGACAAGAGCAGGAGGATTGATGACAGGCACACTGACAGCCGGCGCACAAAAGAGTCGCCATCACACCCCCAGCGCGGCGAGAGAGGCTCAAATCCCCGAAACGGCAACTTCAGGGATAACGGCCGCTACAACGGAGGAGCGAAAGGCAGCACTGGCAACTCTCAATGGAGGGACGGCAAGAAGCCGTTCAAGGGAGGGAAGAGATAGGGACGGCTTTATATGGCCGAAGGAAAACATTAAGCCGGGCCGCACCCCAAGGAGAATTGGGAGGCGGCCCGGCTGATTTTTTCAGATTAGCGTAAAGGCGCAGAATGGCAGTTGCCTACATATACACACTACAATTCACCAATCCCGTTGGCTCTCCAAAGCCAACCTTGTAAACTGATTGTCGAGCATGCGTGCTCGCCACATAAATTTGTCCATGCCATGCTCGATGATGCGCAACAAGTCATCGTCATAGGTTAGTTACACGAAGCGGCGTCTGTTATTGGCACTGAGAAGTTTGTCAGCATCGCCATGCGCATGCCCCTCCTCAATGTCCGCAATGCTGGAGTCAAGGCTCCAGCAGTCTATGATATTGAAGATGTTCTCATAGGCATCTTCAGGCAGTATATTCTCGAGTGCGTATAGGTCACCGAGCGTTTGAATGGCCAACTATACTATTAGCTTCTGTGAAGGTGAGCAAATCGCTATTCACTACGCTGTTCGCAGACGGCATACATCTCGTCACGAGGCTTAAAAAGGGGATGAAGGGCGGGCTGAGAAGTGTCGCTGACATGGTTCTGCTTCGGAAAAGGGCTATAATAGAGACTGTTAATGATGAATTGAAGAATATAGCTCAGATTGAGCATTCACGCCACCGCTCAATAATGGGCTTTATGGTTAATGCATTGGCAGCATATTGCTTTTTCCCGAAAAAGCCATCTATAATGGTTGATTTATGTAACGATCCAAATGACAGACAGTTATCCCTATTCTAAATTCATCGAACTCACGTTATTATTTATAAAAATTAACCAACGGCAAGATAATGGGGGGCTTGACAATTCTTAATGCCGTCCACGACCCAACTTCGCACACAAACTCGGCGCCAAGCAGAGGCTCAAGAGATGAACCTTACAGCTTGGCGCCGAGACTGATTTTCGTGATTAGCGTGAAACAAGTCCCGAGCCTGACATGACGGGCGGCTCGGGCGGATGGGAAGCTGAAAATTGAAAGACCTTACTTGACGTGGAGGCCGCACTCGCGGTGCTCGGGGCTCTCCCACCACCATCGACCGGCGCGAACATCCTCGCCTGGCTTAACGGCGCGGGTGCAAGGCTGGCAGCCTATGCTGGGGAAACCCTTGTCGTGAAGGACATTATATGGCACACCGTTCTTCTTGACGAACGAAACGGTCTCCTCCTCGCTCCAATCGATGAGAGGGTTGATCTTGAAAAGGCCGTTCTTCTCGTCCCACTCCACAAGCTGCATGTCCTTGCGGGTGAGCGACTGGCCGCGGCGCAGACCGCACACCCAGGCCTTGAGCCCCTTGAAGGCTCGCCCCAGTGGCTCCAGCTTACGAATCTGGCAGCAGCGGTGGCGACTCTCTATGCTGTTGTAGAAGAGGTTGATTCCCTCCTCGCGCACCATGCGCTGCACCTCCTTATAGTCCGGGAAGAAGACCTCGACATTGATGCCATAGGTCATGTTGGTGCGGTCGATGAGCTGATAGGTCTCAGGGAAGAGGCGGCCGGTGTCAAGCGTGAAGATGCGATAGGCCTCACGCGCCTCGGGTGAGGAGGCGATCATGTGGGTGATGGCCTGGTCCTCATAGCTGAGGCTTGACGAGAGGGCAATCTCCCCCTTGAACTCGCGCCCGAAATACTCGATGACCTCCTGCGCGCCCTTGCCGTTGAGATCGGCAATGAAACGGTCTATTTGCTCCTGATGCATAAGAGTGACTCTGTTTTTTAAGGGTTTGAGACTCTTAGTCCTTGATGGCCTTGACCATGGCGGCTCCGATGGTCTCGTTGGTCGCCTCGTCGATGAGGATGAAGCTGCCCGTGACGCGGTTCTCGGAATAGAGGTCGACGACAATGGGCTGGGCCGTGTGGATCTCGACCTCGGCAATGTCATTCATCTTGAGGCTTGAGACGCCGGTCTCCTTTTCGAGCGTATCAATGTTTATGCGGTAATTGATTCCGCGGACCATGGCAATGGTCTCATTCGTGGCCTGACGGAGGACATAGCGCGTGCGGGTCTGCAAATCGTTCTCATTGAACCAGCAGATGTCCGCCACCACGTCCTGCGTCACCTTGGGCTGCTTCTCATCGGCCTTGACAAGGACATTGCCTCGCGAGATGTCAATCTCGTCAGTCAGTCGCAGCTGGACACTCTGCGGGGCCGTGGCCTCATCAAAAGTCTTCTCAGCCTCGCGGATCTCCTTGACCGTGCTGGTCTGCCCGCCGGGGAGCACCGTCACCTTGTCGCCGAGCTTAATCTTTCCGCCCGAGATGCGGCCGGCATATCCGCGGAAATCATGGAAACGCTCATTGATGGGACGGATGACATACTGGACCGGGAAACGGAACTCGCCAGCGCCAGTCTTATGACCAACGGACACAGTCTCAAGATATTCGAGCAGGGCCGGGCCATCATACCAGGGCGTGTTCTCTGAACGGTTGACCACATTGTCTCCCAACTTGGCGCTCATGGGGATGAAGACAACGTTCTTGATGCCCAGCACGGACGCCATCTTGTTATAGTCCTCGATAATCTTGTCATAGGTCTCACGGCTCCAGTCAACAAGGTCCATCTTATTGATTGCCACTACGATGTGGGGGATGCCAAGGAGCGACGATATATAGCTGTGGCGCGTGGTCTGCTCAAGCACTCCATGGCGCGCGTCGACAAGGATTATGGACAAGTCGGCCGTCGAGGCCCCAGTGACCATGTTTCGCGTGTACTGGATGTGACCCGGGGTGTCGGCAATGATGAACTTGCGCTTGGGCGTGGCGAAATAGCGGTAGGCCACATCGATGGTTATGCCCTGCTCGCGCTCGGCGCGCAAACCGTCGGTGAGGAGGGCGAGGTTGACCTCGTCGTTACCGCGGTTTCGCGAGGCCTCCTCAACGGCCTCCAACTGATCCTCGAAAATGGACTTGCTGTCATAGAGCAGTCGGCCAATGAGAGTGCTCTTGCCGTCGTCCACGCTGCCCGCCGTCGAGAAGCGGAGCAGCTCCATATCTAAATATCCTGACATTATAATCTTGTTTTTGAGTGTCGCCAAATAGATTTGCGCAAGCGCCTCATGACATGATGGACGCAGAAACGCCATTGGCGATTTTGGGATGTGAAATGTTTTTTGGGGTGGGCAGCCCGTCGTCGGCCTTTCAGCCTGATGGGCATGGGGTGAAGGAAGTCGCGAGGCTTAGAAGTAGCCGGCCTTCTTGCGATCCTCCATCGCGGTCTCAGAGCGCTTGTCGTCGGCTCGGCCGCCGCGCTCAGTCACACGGGTTGACGCGATCTCGTCAATGATATCCTCGACAGTGGCGGCATGCGAGAGGGTGAGCCCGGTGCAAGTGACATCGCCAATGGTGCGGCAGCGGGCCACCTTAGTCTCGACCTTCTCGTCGGGTTTCATCTTGATATATGGTGACGCGGCGAGCCATTGACCATCGCGGAGGAAGCACTCGCGCTCATGGCTGAAGTAGAGGCTCGGCATCTCAATGTTCTCAAGCAGAATGTATTGCCAGACATCCATCTCGGTCCAGTTGGAGATGGGGAACACGCGGAAATGCTCACCCATGTTTTTGCGGCCGTTGAAAATGTTCCACAGCTCGGGACGCTGGTTCTTGGGGTTCCACTGCCCGAACTCGTCGCGGTGGCTGAAGAAACGCTCCTTGGCGCGGGCCTTCTCCTCATCGCGTCGCGCGCCGCCTATCGCCGCGTCGAACTTATATTGCTCAAGGGTGTCGAGCAGCGTGGTGGTTTGCAGCTTGTTGCGGCTGGCGTAATATCCCGTCTCCTCCTTGACGCGGCCCTTGTCAATGCTCTCCTGGACCGAGCCGACAATCAGCTTCGCGCCCAGTTTCTTGACAAGCGCGTCGCGGTAGTCAATAGTCTCCTGAAAATTATGCCCCGTGTCGATGTGCAGAAGGGGGAAGGGTATATGCCCGGGATAGAAAGCCTTGTAGGCCAAATGTGTAATGACGATTGAGTCCTTGCCGCCCGAGAAGAGGATGACAGGCCGCTCAAACTGCGCCGCGACCTCGCGAAGGACATAGATGGACTCGGCCTCAAGCTCCTTTAGGTGTGTAATTTTGTCTTGTGTCATGTCAGTGTTACTTTGTCAGTTGTAATGCTCTTGTTTCACGATGCTAAATTACCATGCGCCAAGAAGGTAGAACAACCCCCATTTATGGCAAAAGGCATCCCACATTTTTGGTATTAGACGGCACTGCAAGAAAAGAATATTTTATAAAACACTGAATATCTGAGACTTCACAGCCTACCATATATTAATTGGAAAGGATATGCAGAATAGCTAATTTTGCGGACAAACATAGGCAAGAGATGAAAAAGAGCATACTCAACATAGCAATGGCAGTGGCCGCAGTCACCTTGACGCATTGCACCCCCGAGCCACAGAGACCGGGCTCGGCGCACTTTGACAACTTCGAGCTGAGATGGGTTGACCACCTTGACGAAGTGACGACTGACTCATTCAATACCAGCACACTAAATCCCATATGGGGTTATGACAAGGAGGCTGCCGACTCGTTAGTGTCAACCACTGCCCGCCCGGGGTGGCTCACGCTTAACAATGCCACATCCGCAGGCGAAAAGAAAGGGGCCCGGATAACGACAAGTTTGACAAACCTGCTGTTTGACAGCCGGGTGAAGATGAGCCTCGCCATGACAGACACGACCGAGCGGGCCGGAATCGCAGTGATGCGCGACACGGAACACCAATATAAGATTTGCGCGGGCCCGTCAGTGGATGGCCGCACATCGGTGGATGTCATTAAAGTGTCAGGTGAAAACAGCCGCGGCACGAGAGTGGCTCAAGAGATTATAACATGCGACAGCCTGGAACTCCGCATTTTGTCTCCCAACGGCAGAAACTTAGTATTCTGCTACGCGCCCGACGGCAACGCTTGGATTGCCCTGAGCGACGACATGCCACTGAGCTACCTCACAGGCGACTACTTGGGCCGCGACCCGCAAATCTCACTTTTCATTGAATGATTGCGACAAAGATGATGTAACGTTTTGGGCAATAGGCGTTTTTGTTCTTTTTTAACTTTAACAGCGTAACATTCACCAATATGCGGCGTAATAAAGGACAGAATGATTTGAGATTTGTCTGTTTTTCATAACGCGTGTAAAGCCCCGACCAATAGCAGAAATGCATAATGGCCGGGGCTTTGTTTTTGCCTCTGCGCCAGTAAAATAAATTGACGAAAAGTCGTTTACGGTATAAGAAAAGGGCCTATATTAGGCGGGCGATATGCAAGGCACAAACAAAATAGTCGGCATTTTGAAGCATTGGCGATGGGGAGTTGGGCTTCTCATCACGTTTTTCGTCACCCTGATCGCGGTCCACTCATCACGCCCGAAGCCTCTCTTCCGTCAGCCAGTCTCCACAGTGGCGTTGGCTGAGGATGGCAGCCTGCTCTCCGCCCGCATAGCATCCGACGGGCAGTGGCGGTTTGAGGAGATTGACAGCGTGCCTGCCAAGTTTGAGCAGTGCATCACGGCCTTTGAGGACAAGAGGTTCCGCTATCATTGGGGCATAGACCCTTTGGCCACAGCGCGCGCGGTGGTCGCCAACATCAAAGCCAGACATGTCGTGGAGGGGGGCAGCACACTGACCATGCAGTTGGCGCGCATGGCCCGCGGCAACCAGAGCCGGACAGTAGGACAAAAAATAATAGAGGCGGCGTGGGCTGTCGACATTGAATTCTCATATAGCAAAGACAAGATATTATCTCTCTACGCGTCGCACGCCCCGTTTGGCGGCAACGTGGTCGGCATTGAGGCGGCGGCATGGAGATATTTCGGCAGAAGCCCGTATGACCTGTCGTGGGCCGAGAGCGCATTGTTGGCCGTCTTGCCCAACGCCCCGGCGCGCATCCACGTGGCGCGCAACCGCGAAAGCCTGAAAGCAAAGCGTGACAGGCTGTTGGACATCCTGATGGGCAATGGGACCATAAATGAGACAGAGCATGAGTTGGCCGTGGCGGAGCCCCTACCCGACCACCCTTTCGCCATAGAGAACAGCGCGCCCCAGCTAATTCAGAGATTGGCGTCAGGCCTTGACAAAAAAGAAGACAGTGCCACAAGGGCCACCATACGCACAACCATAAACTCGTCACTCCAGCGTCAGGCTCAGACCATTGCGGACAGCTACAGGCAGAGGTACACATCCAACCACATCTATGACATTGGCATCCTCGTGGCTGATGTCGCTACCGGCCACGTGATGACCTACGTGGGCAATGCGAGCCAGAAGTCCCCCACATGCATGGTGGACATGATCTCTGCGGAGCGCAGCACCGGCAGCATCCTCAAGCCATTCCTCTTCGCCGCCATGATGAGCGGAGGCGAGACGACGCCACGCAACATTGTGGCCGACACGCCATTAAACCTCAATGGCTTCACGCCCGAGAACTACAGCCACAGCTATAGCGGAGCGGTTCATTCAGACGACGCCATAATCCGCTCACTCAACGTCCCGCTCGTCCGAATGCTCACCACACATAACATTGGCAGGTTCATGGCGGACTTGCGCCAATTGGGCATGACGACGCTCCACTACTCTGACGAGCACTACGGGGCGTCGCTCATCCTTGGCGGCGCAGAGGCCACACTGTGGGACGTGTGCGGGATGTACGCCTCAATGGCGCGCCGCCTCAACACTTATAACGCGCAGACAAATCACACCGACTTGTCCGCGACCGAAGGCATACACCCGCTCACCCTGACAGGCGGGACAGCCCCAGAGGAAGCATCAGCAGAGCCATCCGCCACACCGATCACGCCCGCAGCCATATGGCACACATTCCAGGCCATGACCAACCTCAGCCGCCCCGAAGAGGAGGCAGACTGGCAGTCTTTCTCGTCAATGACCACAGTGGCATGGAAGACAGGCACGAGCTTTGGCAGCCGCGACGCATGGGCCGTAGGTGTGACGCGCCGCCACGTGGTGGGCGTGTGGGTGGGCAACGCCACGGGCGAAGGCCGCGCGGGGATGACAGGTGTGGGATTTGCCGCACCCGTGATGTTCGACGTCTTCAGCCTCATAGAGAGAGACGGGAAGGGAGCATGGTTTGAGGAGCCCGTGGAGGACGAGGACCCTATGACCATCTGCACCCACTCCGGGAGGCGAGCCTCAGAGACTTGCCAGGACGTGGAGGTGGCAAGACTGCCGCGCCAGTGCTCGGAGACACCTGTTTGCGAATATTGCAAAATAGTCCACCTCAGCCCGGACAGCGCATGGCAAGTCAACAGCTCGTGCGAGAGTGTGACAGACATGGTGACGGAGAGCAGATTCATTCTGCCGCCAGCCATGGAGTATTACTATCGCCAGCAACACTCCGACTACAAGCCACTGCCACCGCTCCGCCCCGACTGCGACGACGCCACGAGCCGCCGCATTGCCATCATATACCCCGAATGGGGGCAAACCGTGGTTCGCACAAAGAATTTCGACGGCGAATTGCAGGGTATTGTATGCCAAGCCGTAGCTCCGCAAAATATGCGCATCTATTGGCATTTGGATGGCACGTTTATTGGAGAGACTGCAAATATCCACAACATGCCCATACGCCCCGACGTAGGAAGTCACAGACTCGCCATCGTGTCAGAGACAGGTCAACGCATGGTGGTCGAGTTCAAAGTCAAGTAAAGCAAAAACATGAGAGCCTCCACACGTCTTGTGGAAAAACAAAAGAACATAAACCTTTCAATCATCTTAAAATGAAGAGCCCAATCAGAGCATTGCTGTTGTGGGCAAGTGCGGCAGCCGCTCTTGCCCTGGCATCGTGCAGCGGGGGAGAAGCCTCGCGGACCAACAGCCGCGTCGAGACTTTCACCACAGGCACCGTCTCGCGCACCGAGACCATCAAACTGTATTTTAACCAAGACATCCCTCAAGATGTTTGGGAGTCTGTCGAGTGGGAGGACGTAATCAGCTTCTCACCAAGCGCGAAAGGCACATTCGCGAGCCCGTCCGCCAACCTCGTGACCTTCACTCCCGACCCGGAGTTCAACCGTGACACCGAATACACAGTCACCGTCAAAATGTCCAAACTGTTCAAAGACCTGAAAGACGGAGAGAAAAAATTCGCTTTCGACTTCAAGACCCCCCCCCTCGACTTCATGGGCAGCTTTGCTGACATCTGGACATCGGACGATGAGAAGGAGTACACACTTGCTTTCGACATCACCTCGGCAGACAAAGAGGAAATTGAGACTGTGGAGAAGTCGATAACAGCATCTGAGGGCGAACTGAAATGCGAAAAAGAGAGTGACCAGAGCTTCACATGCCAAGTCACAGTCAAAGCGACGACGGAAGAGCGCACCCTCAATATCATGTTTAACGACAAGGAATTAGCCACGGCTCAAATTCCGAACATCGACTCCCTTAAAGTCTGCGATGTCAAATATGTGAAAGGCGACCAAAAATATATAGAGGTCACATTCTCTAAAAAAATAGACAGCAAGCAGAAGATGAGCGGCTTGGCCTACATAGAGGGCAACAGCAACACGACAGTAGACGTGATTGACAACAAGATCCGCCTCTATCCCGATATTTCTGAGGGCAAAGCCACAGTGTTCCTCTCCACCAATATCAGGTCGGCCGAAGGTAAACTACTTGGTGAGGACAAGTCAGTAACAGTCGAAATAGACGAGGCGAAACCGACAGTGCGGTTCACAAGCAACGGCACCGTTATCCCAGTCGCAGACGAGGTGACCATTCCATTCCGCAGCATATACATGAAAGCCGTCCGCGTCCGCGTGTTCCGCATATTCAAGAGCAACATCGGCTCAATGCTTCAGGAGAACGAGCTGAATGGAGCCGGCAACTTGGCGCGCTATGGCCAACCCGTAGCCGTCAAGACAATATTCTTAGACGAGAGCGAGAAAAATGACCTTAGCCGCTGGCACACATTCGCCATTGACATGAGCAAAATCATGAAGACGGAGAAAGGCGCGATGTACCGAGTCGAATTGACCATGGACCCGAACTTCTCAACATGGCCAGGCGTGGATGCAGACTTCGACAAGACGAAAATCGAAAAAGAAGACCAGCGCATTTACGACAGGCTTGTCGCAAAATTCAACAGCGGTGAGACATGGTACAACCCTAATGACAACGGGTATGACTATGAGTATGACTGGGAGAAACAAAGCGACCCTGCTTTCGCGCAATATTATTACACCAGTTACGAAAGCCGCAACATCTTAGTCACCAACATCGGACTGACGTCCATCTCCAACGGCGATGGCAAGATTCGCGTCTTCGCCCTCAATATTCCCGACTCTGAGCCTCGCAAAGGCGTGGAACTGACACTCTTCAGCCTCCAGAACCGCGAGATGGCCACAGGCAAGACAGATGAGAACGGAATGGCCGACCTGACCTATGACGCCAAGCAGGGCGCACCACTATTCGTCCGCGCCACCGATGGCGAAGACGTGTCCTATCTGCGACTGCGCGAGAGCCTGTCAACCAGCACATTCGACGTGTCGGGCGACGAGGTTCAACACGGAATGAAAGGCTACCTCTATGGCGAGCGCGGCGTCTGGAGGCCAGGCGACACCATACATGTCGCACTCATGATTCAGGCCATTGGCAATGAATTGCCAGCCGACCACCCTGTGACGCTCAACCTGACCACGCCTGTGGGGCAACTCTACGCCACCAAGACATCCAATGACGGCAAAATGGGGCTCTACACTTTCAACATCCCCACAAGCGCCGATGCGCCAACAGGGGCTTGGACAGCCACAGCCATTGTCGGCTCTGCCAAATTCACCAAGAGCATACGAGTTGAGACAATCAAACCCAACCGACTGAAAATAGACCTCGACCTGCCATCGGAGATAGCAGCTCATGGCGACAAGAAATTCAACCTCCACACAGAATGGTTGACCGGCGCAAAGACGCACGACCTCAAGTATGAGGTCACGGCCACGATGCTGCCTACCAAGACCTCATTCAGCGGCTATAAGGACTATGTGTTTGACGACCCGACACAAAAACAGTTCTCAGTCAGAGACGAGAAAGTGGCCGAGGGCGTGACAGATGGCAATGGCGACGCCACCGTCTCCATCTCCAACAACATAAATAACACAGCCCCGGGCATGCTCACCGCGGCATTCACAACCCGCGTGTTTGAGCCAAGCGGTGAATTTAGCACGGATCAGGCTCGCACAACATACTCGCCATATAGTCGCTACGTGGGCATCAAGAGCCCACAAAACGGCTCACACCAGTTGGATACAGACAAAGACCACACATTCCATGTGGTGACAGTCGGGGCTGATGGCAAAGCCGTTGGGAACGTCCCTCTCAAAGTGGCAGTCTACTCAGTTGAATACTGGTGGTGGTGGAGCTCATCAGATTATGACTTAGCTGATTACACAGCCAACACGTGGAACAAGCCGGTAAAACAGTCCACCATCAAGACTGACGCCAAAGGTAACGGTATTTTCAAATTCAGGGCAAACTATGATGACTGGGGTACATACCTCGTCATGGTAGAGGACGAGACGGGAGGCCACTCCACTGGTCTGCTCGCCTACTTTGACTGGCCAACCGCGACCAACAGAAGAGACGGAGGCATGAATGCGGCTGAGGCTCTGACCATATCGACCGACAAGAAGGAGTATTCCGTGGGCGACAAGATGAACATCGCATTCCCATCGGCTGAGAATGCCCACGCCATTGTAAACATCTGCCACGGCGGCTCCATTGTCAACACCATTGTAACCGACTGCAATAAAGGCACAACGCAGTTGAGCGTGGACATCACGGAGGAGATGCGCCCCAACGCCTATGTCGTGATCAACCTCGTCCAGCCATACGCCAACAGCGCAAACGACAACCCCATACGCCTCTATGGCGTGACCCCCGTCACTGTCACATCCGCCCAAAGTCACATCACGCCACAAATAAGCTGCGCAGACGCTGTGCGTCCGCTGCAGAAAATGAGCGTGACTGTCAATGAGAAAGACGGCCGCCCAATGGCCTACACTCTTGCCGTGGTGGACGAGGGACTGCTTGACCTCACTCGCTTCAAGACACCCAACGCATGGAGCAAATTCAATGCCCGTGAAGCATTCGGACTGAAGATATGGGACCTCTACCGCGACGTGGCGGGCGCATTTGGTGGACACATTGAGCAACTCTTCAGCATTGGCGGCGATGAGGGTCTCAACAACGGGCCTAAAGCCATCGTCAACCGCTTCACGCCGATGGTCCACTTCTCAGGCCCATACACATTGGGGCAGGGCGAAAAGAAGACCCACTCGATTGACATTCCAAACTATAATGGCCGTGTGAGAGTTATGGTCGTCGCCACCGACGGACAAGCCGCAGGCAATGCGGAGAAGAGCGTCAAAGTGTCCAAGCCTCTGATGCTTCTCGGCACCATGCCACGCCAAATAGGTGTCGGTGACAAGTCAACCGTCTCGGCGACAATCTTCACAGACCGGGCGATGGGAGACGTCTCCGTGTCCATTTCCGCAAAGAATGGAGTAATGGTGATTGGAGACAGCAAAAAGACAGTCAAGATGAGCGCGGCGACAGACAAGACCGTCTCATTTGAGGTTGAGGCCGGAGCCGATGAGGGCGAGGCCACCATCAGCCTGACATGCTCGGCCAAAGGAGAGAAGGCGGACTATACCACCAAACTCAAGATACGCAAGGAGTCTCAACTCGCCCCCCACACCGAGCTCGCCACCATCAAGCCAGACAAAGAGTGGACCTCACCCAAGGTGACAACGGATAACGGCGGATATGTCAACAGCACGTGCATCGACATTTCGTCCATACGTCCGCTCAACCTGTCGCAACGACTGAAGTACCTCGTCGGCTACCCCCATGGATGCGCGGAGCAGACCACATCTAAGGCCTTCGCGCAGCTCTACTTGCAAGACTTCGCCCAACTGACAAAAGAGCAAGCCGCGGATATAGAGGCCAACGTTAAGGCTGGAATCAGCCTCCTTAACAAGTTCACGACCACAGATGGCGGCATGGCATATTGGCCCGGCAACATCAACTCGAACCTTTGGGCGTCATCCTACATCTACCTCTTCCTCACCGAGGCCGAAACCAAGGGATATTATGTCTCTAAGACAATCAAGAACAACCTGTCGCAATATCTTCGCAACAAGGTGCGCGGCAATTGGGGTAACGTATACAACGCTAACAACCTGAGTCACCGCGACCTTGCCCTTGCGCTCTACGCATTGGCCAATGACAAAAAAGCGGAGAATTCATCAATGAATAGGCTGAAAGAGACTCTGGAAGCCGAATTAGTAGAGGGCTACTATACATCTGAGACCTACAACCTGCTTGCCGCCGCCTATGCCAAGATCGGCTCGACAAAAGTAGCCTACAATTTGGCAGTGAAAGGCAAGAACAGTGGCGAAAAAGCCTCATGCCTCTTGGCGCAAGCCCTGCTTAATGACGCGCAAGCAGCTCAAACGGCAGAGTCCCTGCGCAAAGATATGGCCGAGCCAAACTATTGGATGTCAACATACAGCACAGCCATGGGCATCATGGCTTGGCGAAACTACATCCATAAACACGCTCCGTCAGGCAATTTGACCGCATTAGTCTCAATCGATGGCAGCAAAGACAAGACAAACATCGACACGGATAAATGCGCATGGCGAAAAGAGCTCGACGACTCGAAGGCACACACCGTCAAGGTCTCCAACACGGGGAAAGGCGAGATTACGGCAATCGTTACGACCTATGTGAAGCCGAACCAAGGCAAAGTGAGTGCGCAAAACAAAGGTCTGGAAGTGAAGACCGACATGCCAAGCGAAGCCACATACAAGGCAGGCGAATCTGTCGTTGCCACTGTGACTGTCACGCCGGCCTCACTCCGTCAGGACGTTGAGAAGGTGGCCATCACATTCGCAGTGCCTGCCGGCATGGAAATCCTGGGTGTAAGCTCAGACTCTGGCATAGACCACTTTGACGTCCGCGACGACCGCGTCTTAGCCTATGTGACAGACAAACTGAAAGGAACCGCCAAGTTCACTGTCAGGCTGAGCGCCACCTACGCCGGCGAGTATTACGCCCCAGCTATTGACGCGCGCATGATGTATGACAACAGCGTGCAGGGCAACACGGCCAGTGGACATGTGACGATAAAATAGGCGGCGTCACGCCATTCGGCTATTAAATAAAAAATAAAAAGCCGCACACCGACCTTGAGCTACATCAAGGTCGGTGTGTTGGTTTATATTCCGGTCTCAACAATTTATCCTGACTCGTCAATGGCAGGACCCGTCATTCGCAGCAGAAGTAATATGCGAAAATCTGCGGCACATTACGAAGACACGCATTAAGCCCAAAACAAAAGGAGTCCGCCCCGACAACATTCAATTGCCGGGGCGGACTTTTACCATTTTACCATTGTCTGCCGAGCCGCGTCTCCGCGCTCCATATTAAGGCAAACTTATAGGCGAAAGGAATCTACGGACCTATGCATAGAGAGTCTCACGCTTAGCGTGGATGGCCTCATCCTGCATATAGTCCTCGAAATCCATATACTTGTCAATTGTGCCATTGGGCGTAATCTCAATGACGCGGTTGCAGACCGAACGGATGAACTCGTGGTCATGGCTGGTCATGAGGATGTTGCCAGGGTATGACTTCATGTTGTTGTTGAAAGCCTGGATGGACTCCATGTCGAGGTGGTTGGTCGGGTGATCAAGCATTACGACATTGGGGTTGGCAAGCATCATCTTGGAAATCATGCACCTCATCTTCTCACCACCGGAGAGGACGTTGCAAGTCTTCTTGATGTCCTCGCTGCCGAAGAGCATCTTGCCAAGATATTGGCGAAGGAAGAAGTCCTCCGTGTTTGGCGAGAACTGCGCAAGCCAGTTGGTGAGGTCGAGCTTCTGGGTGAAGAACTCTGTGTTGTCAAGAGGCAGATAAGCCATTGAGATGGTCGTGCCCCAAGAGAATGTGCCAGAGGTAGGCTTAATCTCACCGTTCAAAATCTTGAAGAGCGCAGTGGTCGCGCGGACGTCGTGAGAAAGGAGACAAATCTTGTCGTTCTTCTCCACATTGAAAGAGACGTCGGAAAAGAGCTTGGTGCCATCCTCCATTGTGTAGGCGAGGTCGCGAATCTCGAGAACCTTGTCACCGGCAGGGCGCTCCGGGGTGAAGATGATACCCGGGTAGCGGCGCGTAGAAGGCGCGATCTCCTCGATATTGATTTTCTCAAGCATCTTCTTGCGGCTGGTCGTCTGACGGCTCTTAGCCACATTGGCAGAGAAACGTGAGATGAACTCCATGAGCTCCTTGCGCTTCTCCTCAGCCTTCTTGTTCTGCATGGCCTGCTGACGGAGCGCAAGCTGCGAACTCTCATACCAGAAAGTGTAGTTGCCGGAGAACATGCGAATCTTGCCGTAGTCGATGTCCACAATGTCAGTGCAGACATTGTCGAGGAAGTGGCGGTCGTGGCTGACGACGATGACCGTGTTAGGGAAATTGGCAAGATAGTCCTCAAGCCAGAGCACGGTGTCAAGGTCAAGGTCGTTGGTAGGCTCGTCAAGCAACAGGTTGTCCGGGTTGCCGAAGAGGGCCTGTGCCAGAAGAACCTTCACCTTTTGCTTACCGCTGAGGTCCTTCATCATCATGTAGTGGAGGTCCTCCTTGATTCCGAGTCCGCTGAGCAGGTTGGCTGCATCGCTCTCGGCTGTCCAGCCACCCATCTCGCCAAACTCCTCCTCGAGCTTTGCTACCTCAGCGCCATCCTCGTCATTGAAGTCGGGCTTAGAGTAGAGCTCGTTTTTGCGCTGCATGTTCTCCCACAATTTCTTGTGGCCAATGAGGACAGTGTCAAGCACAGTATGGTCATCGAAAGCGAAGTGATCCTGAACGAGGACTGAGAGACGCTCACCGGGAGCCATCTCGACATATCCCTTGGTGGAGTCGAGCTGACCGGAGAGAATCTTAAGGAAAGTGGACTTGCCCGCACCATTGGCGCCAATGACGCCGTAGCAGTTGCCGGGCGAGAACTTGAGGTTGACGTCCTCGAAGAGTGGTTTCTTATTGAACTGAATCGCGAGATCGGTTACTGTAATCATTCCGCTATCTGTATATATCTATTTAGGTGAATTCTTGCCGCGAAGATACTAAAACAAAATGAGATAAGGAAATAGCCCTTTCGCACAAAAGATTTAAAGGGCAGAAAGCTCACCCGTCTCCGAGTCCATAATGTAGCCTCGGACGACAATGTCTTTGGGCATCAGCGGATGGTTCTTGACGAGGTCCACAGTCTCAAGCACAGCCTTGTCAGTCTCGTCAAAGCCATGCAGCCAGGACTCGAGGTCAATGCCGCAATGCTTCATGAGGTTGATATGCTCATCATCGACGCCGCGGCTGCGCATGAGCGAGAGCATCTCCTCGCCATCCATTCCCTGGACGCCGCAGTGCGTATGGCCAATAATCATGACCTCATTGACGCCAAGCTCATAGATGGCCACAAGCAGTGAGCGCACCGTTGAGTCAAACGGATTGGTGATCACGCCGCCCGCATTCTTGATTATCTTGACGTCGCCATTCTTGATGCCAAGAGCGGCAGGCAGCAACTCCACCAAGCGCGTGTCCATGCAGGTGACAATGGCAATCTTCTTGTCGGGGAATTTAGACGTCTTAAACCGCTCGTAAGCCTTCGATTTCACGAACTGGCGGTTATATTCAATCATTTGCTCAATCATAGTGGCAAAGATAGGCAGAATTGAGTGAACTTGGCGAGACATCTTTAATATGCAGACAAACCAGACCGGCACAAAAAAATTAAAGCCCCGCCCGCCTTATGGCGCCGGGGCTTTAATCAACAATAGACAACAACAGATGAAAATAATCTCGTCATCACGACGAGAAATATATCTTGGACCGAACGATGATATCGCTTCCGTCATCGTTT
Source organism: bacterium (assembly GCA_963658925.1). Taxonomy (GTDB): domain Bacteria; phylum Bacteroidota; class Bacteroidia; order Bacteroidales; family Marinilabiliaceae; genus W3P20-009. The sequence goes on along the minus strand of CAVKRQ010000007.1, from coordinate 252 downwards.
GCGGTGCTTTGTTCTTGTTTGACATTGCAATATTAGGCATTATTTAACACACGTGCAAACTTTTCCTAATTTTTCTTTAAAGAGAAGCAAGATTTTTTAAGACTCAAAAGCTATACCTTTGAGACACATATATTTAACCAAACACCACATTTAAGGTACTTTTGCGTTTCGGGGCTCAAGCCGAAAACACAGTGCATAGGATTTGACTGAAAGTGTTAAATTTGGGCATGAATACCTCCGAAGCATTTTGGT
>CAVKRQ010000006.1:0-163622 GCA_963658925.1 bacterium | reverse complement strand
ATGTGCTTTAGCTTGTTGGGAGCGTTTCGTTCCCGAAAGCGGATGCAAAGTTAGGTAGAGTTTTTGGATTTGCAAGGGGTGAGGGGAAGATTATCGCATAAAAATGCGTTTTTTTGTTTTTTATCGGCTTGCCAGAGACTGTTTTTCAAGTCTTTACCTATTATGTTAATCCGCGTTAAAGGCCGACCTGCTGAGCAATGAATGGTTTTCTTATGTGACGAGACAAGCTAAAGAGCCTCGACAAACACAGTGTTAAGACCACTATTTTATATATTTGCACATATTTTAATAGTGCGCTTGTGGTGTGAGACATACTCCTTGCATCACAAGGGCAGCAGATTGGCAAGAAGGCGTATTGTTTAGATTTATGGATGTCGGGCGAGGACGCCGCTTAGCCAGTCACGCAAGAAGATTATTTCATTCAGATGAGACTTAACATAAAGGACAGAGGCTGGCATGCCGCAGTGACATTAGCGATTGGCGTGTCTGTCTTCTTTTTTTGGAGGTACGCTCACCCCGAGGCCCTGTCATGCGCCGAGGAGCTACAGTTGTTCCTGTTCAGCAAAGAGTATTTTGTCGAGCGCCTCGCCTACCCCGGCGGACTTAGCGTGTACATTGGCGAGTTCCTGACCCAATTCTTTAACCCGCTGACATTGGGAGCCGTACTTATGGCCGCCGTGTTCATGGGCATACAGATGCTGACATGGGCGGTGATGAGAACAGGCGCGGGGAGCAAAGATTGCAAGAGCGCGGGACTCGTTTACGGACTGTCGACCGTTCCTCCGGCCATACTGCTCATATTGATGGGCGACGAGAACATACTGCTTACTTACGCAGTGGAGATAATCATCGGGCTTGGGGCTTGCGCCTTATACGGAGTCGCAAGAAGGAGAAAAGGGGCAGGCGCACCGGCTTTGCTTATCGGCCTTCCTGTTGTATTCTATATGGCGGGGCCGGCGGCATATATGCTACTGACATACGCCTTGGCTCTGAGAATATTGTCATGGAGAACTGTTGAGACGGCCGACCTCATGTTCGCAGCCGCCATAATTGAAGTTATATTGGCGGTTATCATAGGCTATCGGTTGTCTGCCTTCCCAATGGACCGCATGGCACTTGGCGTTGGCATTTACAGAATGGCGGCAGCACCAGTCATGCCTACAGTCATGATCGCCTTGTTGGGGTTCATTGCCGCTGTAGCCGGGTGGCGCGGGGCAAACATAAAGAACGGCGAGATTGCGGCGATTGTGGCAGTAGTGATCGTGTGCGTTGTCGGGACTCGAATGTCATATGACGAGTTCAAATATAGAGTGATGAAATATGACATGTGCCTGCGGACGCGGGACTGGAAGCAAGCCTTAAAAATAGCAGAGGGAAGCGAGGCTCAATCTCCATTAGAATTAGCCACAATAAACCTCGCTCTCGCCATGCGCGGAGAGTTAGCCGACAGGATGTTCGAGTTCAAGCAAGTGAACAGCGAGGGGCTGCTGCCGGTCTTCGGCCGCGAAGTGTTTACCACAATGATGACGGGCGACATATATTTTGAGCTTGGCATGGTGAACACGGCGCAGCGATTCGCATTTGAGGCACAAGAGTCAATACCCAACCAGCAGAAGAGCGGTCGACTGACGCGCAGATTAGCCGAAGTCGCAATAGTCGACGGCAAATATGAATTGGCCAAGCGATACATTGGCGTGCTGGAAAAGACATTTGCATACAGGCAGTGGGCGAAAGAGACAAGGGTGCTGATTGCGGACGAGACTAAAGTCAACAACCATCCGCTCTATGGCAAACTTAGGCGGCAGAGAGTCACAGAAGACTTCTTTTACAGCGACCGCGAGCTTGACCAGATGCTCGGCCTTTTGTTCAACCATGACAAGACAAACAGGCTTGCGGTGGAGTACCTGCTTGCATGTGAACTGCTGACGAGAGACCTGCAGGCCTTTGTCCGCTATGTGCCGCTGCTTGGCCAACTGCCGGACGGCGGTGGGATGCGCATCCCCCGCGCGTATCAGGAGGCCCTGTGCATGACGTGGGCTCAGAAACACACAAGCTTTGAAGGCATGCCATGGCCAATAGACCCATCGGTTAAGAGTTCCTTTGTGGACTTCGCGCACATACACTCAGCAAACAACAAAGACCCGCGATTGAGCGAAGGGAGATTAGGCAGCAGCTATTGGACCTACTTCGTCAGTCAACAAGGGGCTGTTAAGTAGACATGGCTAAAGCATGCGCCCCCTCTGCTGGAAAACAAAAAGAGAAAATGAGAGCGATGACATATAGAGACATAGCATCGGCAGCAATAATAATTGCCCTGGCATCGTGCACAGAGATGCCGAAAGACGTGCGCCAAGTTGACACATTGCCAGAGATATGGCCCGACTACACAGAAGTGACAATCCCGAAGACGATCGCCCCGCTCAACTTCGCCATGGCTGACGACGAGGTGACTGCTGTCTTTGCGACAATCACGGGTCCGGACGGCAAATCCATCACAGCCGATGGCGAGGAGGCAAATTTCGATATTGAGGAATGGAGAGCCTTACTATCGGGATGCGGGGATGGAGACAGCGTAATGGTGTCTGTCGCTGCGAAGTACCCAGACGGATGGAAAGGGTATAAGCCATTCGCAATATACGTCTCGCAAGATACGCTTGCCGCATATGGATTGACCTATCGGCGCATAGCGCCTGGGTATGAAGTGTACAGCCACATGGGGATTTATGAGCGATGCCTTTCGTCATTTGAGGAGACAGTCATAATGGAGAACACAGAAATTCCCAACAGCTGCGTTAATTGCCACACGTCGAGGCGAGGCAGCGCGGAGGACTACGTGTTCCACGTCCGCGGCGAGGGTGGCGGGACTGTGCTCTCACATGGAGGCCAGATAAAACTGCTCAACACACCGACCGCTAAGACCATTGGAGCCACGACATACCCTGCTTGGCATCCCGATGGGCGTTACGTGGCATTCTCAGTCAACACCACACGGCAGTCATTCCATCAGACGAAAGAGAAGAGACTTGAAGTCTTTGACGTGGCGAGCGACATTGTGGCATACGACATAGACGAGAACAAAATAATAACCTCGCCTTTGCTCAACAAGACAGACAGTTGCTGGGAGACATTCCCATGTTTCAGCGCAGACGGCGGCGCATTGTTCTACTGCTCCGCAAAGCCGCGGCAAGTGCCATCGGACGTGCGAGAGTCGCGCTATATATTATCGAGCGTCAGATTTGACGCCAGCACAGGAAGATTTGCAGCCAAGTCGGACACCGTGTTAGACCTCAGGGACAGGGGGCTCAGCATATCGCTCCCGCGGACCTCGGCCGACGGGCGTTTCCTCATGTTCACAGCCTGCGATTATGGCACTTTCCCCATTTGGCATAGCGAGGCGGACCTGTGGCTGATGGATTTGCGCACTGGCGAGGCAAGACCTGTTGAAGAGCTGAACAGTGATGAAGCAGAGAGTTTTCACAACTGGAGTCCTGATTCAAGGTGGGTCGTATTCTCGAGCCGTCGCGGCGACGGGCTGTTCACAAGGCTTTACATGGCCCACATATCGCCCGAGGGGAGAGCTTCAAAACCCTTTCTGCTGCCGCAGATAGACCCCAAGCGGTATTACCGCGAGATGATGTACTCATATAACGTACCAGACTTTAGCACAGGAAGGGTTGAAAACGTGGGCAAGCAAGTGGGACGCATAGCGAAACGCGGAGGAAAAGAGCAGGTGGGCGTGGAGTAGGAAACGTCCGCACAAGAAAAACGGAAAGGGCTGCATCATAAATCATGATGCAGCCCGTTTTTCATGCACAGGCAATTAACACTCACAATAATATTGTTTTAGAGACCTATTCGTCAAAGTCTGATGAGCAAAGACAAGCACGCATAGGCGTGGAAATTGGCGAGAGAGGAGCAGAGATGAGCAAAATATGGAACGCCTTCACGAGACAGGTTAGGCGACGAGGATAAGGGAACTGCAGGTTGATGTGGGGCTGCGTTTAGGGAGGACAGCAAGATGGCGATTGGCGAACAAACCGCACGCTCAATTCACTAACTACAACCATTGGGTGGTCTCAAAAAAAAGCCTGGCGTCATTGCTTAGACAGCAACGACGCCAGAGCTCTCAAGTCAACTTATGTCTTACTAAGTTGTTTGGGCAGGCTTAATGATTTATTTTGCCTTGAAGTTCCAATAGGCGACCTCATGATTGCAGGCATCACTGTTGTAGTCACCGCCATCGGGGGCTACGAGCGTCATCGTGTTGTCGTCAAGGAAGACAATGTCATACTCAGTGACATAGCGTGGAGCGCCGAAATTCGAGCAGGCATTCATCTCGAAAGGCCAGAGGATAGAGTTCTCGCCAGTCTTGAGCTTATATTGAGACCAATTGGTGTTCTCAGTCTGCTCGACGAGTTCGAACTCAGTCTCATTGAGTTTGTTGCCATTGGCGTCGTACTTGATGAGACGTCCGTCCTCTGTGAACTCCATATAGGCATCGAAACTCTCCTCGCCAGTGAGTTTGCCAGAGACAGAGTGCTTGAGTTGGCCCTCCCATTCGTCCTCAGAGGTTACGCCCCACCAATGGCTTGAACTTGCGAACTCTGAGCCAGATGCGGTGGACGTGGTAATCCAACCATCATTGCCCCAGACTCTGCCGTCCTTATTAGCAGTCGTGTTCCATGTCCACTTCTTAGAGCCAGTGCCGTCAAGACCGGCAAGAGAGCCGAGGGCGTCAACCGCCTTGAAGTTCCAGTAGGCTACCTCATGATTGCAGGCATCACTGTTGTAGTCACCGCCATCGGGAGCTACGAGAACCATGCTGGAGGCTGTTATCTGAACAACATCGAACTCAGTGACATAGCGTGGAGCGCCGAAATTCGAGCAGGCATTCATCTCGAAAGGCCAGAGGATAGAGTTCTCGCCGGTCTTGATGCGGTACTTAGCCCACTGGGTGTTCTCGGTAAGCTCAATAATCTCATAGGTGGTCTCATTGAGCTTAGTGCCATTGGCGTCATACTTCTCGATGGTGCCATCCTCGGTGAAGACCATGTAGGCGTCGAAGCTCTCCTCGCCGGTGAGCTGACCAGTAACTGAGTGCTTAAGTTGTCCATCCCAATCAGACTCGGCGGTTACGCCCCACCAGTGGTTGGATTTTGCAAAATCTGAACCTGAGGCTTCGGAAGTATTAATCCAACCATCATTGCCCCAGACAGTGCCCTTCTCATTAGCCGACGTGTTCCACTTGTAGACCTTGCGGCCGGTGCTGGAGCAGAAGAGCTTCTCGGCGAGAGTAAGGTCCTGCTTGACATAGACATTGGCAGTCTTCTCAGAGACGACCTCCGTTCCATCCGAGTTATAGCAGACGACATAGAACTTCTGATTGGGGTCAGAGCCGCGCGACGGGGCGATGGTGAAAGAGCCAGACGCGCCCGTGGCGAGAATGTTCTGTGAGCCGTCAGCCTTGAGGTTATAGACCTTGACGATCTGAGCGGGTGATGTGGTGTAGGTGAAGTAGTTGCCATCTGCCGCAGGGTTGCCGTCCTTATCGGCCTGAGTGAACGAGAAGGACTCCGAGAGAGCCTCCTGCGTGGTCACGATAGGATCGAAAGTGGCGTCATCCTCCACAGGGTCGCAAGCGCAGAGCAGGCAAGCGGCAGCCAGTAAGATATAACGATTCTTCATTTTGATACTCTTTTCGTTTGTGAGTGGGGGGCAGGACTGGCGGTGGGAAGCCGCCAGCCTGACCTTTCCCACTTAATGAATTGCTTTATAGACCTGCGCCGTCACGATTAATTGTAGACGGGAGCAGATGTCATGATGCAGTCGGAGCCACTCCAACCCGGGTTCTGCTTGAGGACCGACTCGTCATCGACAATATTAATCTGTGATGACGGGATGGGCCAGAAGCCGTCGGTGTCGGCATAGCGCTGCGCCCAAGAAGAGGAGGCGTGGTGCATAGTGGTCCACTTGCCGGTGTAGTTGACGCGCGTGTTCTCCTTGCGCTGAAGAGTCTTGGCGGCGAGGCAATTAACGCCACCATCCTTGCCAGACCAGCGGCGGAGGTCGTTGAAGCGGAGGCCCTCGCAAGCGAACTCGAAGCGACGCTCATTCTGGATGTTGATGAGCGAGTAGCCCTGATCGGCGAGACCTGCGCGCTCGCGAACCTTGTTCATGCCCGAAGCGTCGCCAGTGAGCTCAGTGTGCATGAGGAGCACGTCGGCGTAGCGCATGAGGACGAAATCGGTGTAGTGAGAACCCTGCATAGCGTTACCCGTGGTGGGCGACTGGCTGCCGCCCGTCTCAAGCCTGTAGAAGTCCCAGAAAGTGTAGGGGCCGTCGGTGGTACCTGCCCAGTTGGAAGAATTGAATGTTCCGAGAGGCGTAGAGATATCCTTGACAGTGACAGCGCAGAGCTTCTTGTTATAGTAGCCGGCATCCTCAGTACAAGAAGTAGTGAATGCGAACTTGGTGAGCTCATCCTGGCAGTCGACGATAGTAGCCTTCTTGCGGGGGTCGGAGTCATTCCAATCATCCCAGAGCTGAGCATTGACAGTGCCCTGTCCCCAGCCTTGCGCGTAGGGGAAAGTAGCCTCGCCACCGTTTGAGTTGCCATTGCCGTCATCATCGCAACGGAGAGAGCAATAGAGCGAAGCCATGTTGCAGAAGCCCATGCCCGTGGTGCCGTTCCAAGAGGCGGTGTTGCCGTACTGGATTTGGAAGAGCTGCTCCTCATTGCCGTTGCCGGCCCAAGTCTTGCCAGCCTCATAGAGATCCTTCACGTATTCGTAGGACTCGGCAGTGAACTTGTTGGAGTAGTCCCAAAGGCGGCGATAGTCATCGATGAGCGAGTACTGGCCGCTGGCCTCGACATCCTCAAGCACCTTGACGACATCGGCCTTGGAGAGAGAGGTGTTCTCGATGCCCTGCTGAGACGGGAGCGAGACAGCATCGGGGGTAGCAGTGGCGAGTTCAGAGACCTTCTTGTAGAAGCCCTCGTAGAACATATAGGCGCGGGCGAGATAACCGCCGGCGGCGCCCTTGGTGGCATGGCCGTCACCCTGAGTGGTGGCGCCATAGGTCATGAGGTTATACGCGCTCATGAAGTCGGCCAGGATATGCGGGTAGACAACCTCCTCGGCGCTCTGCTGGGGGCATGGATCGGGAGCCGCAGCCGTGTAGTAGGCCGGGATGTCGCCCCACATCTGCGCGCCCCAGAGATAGAAGAGACCGCGGAGGAAATAAGCCTCACCGATGAGCTGGTTGCGCGTCTTCTCGTCAATGCTGCTCATGATGGACTCATCCGTATTGAGGATGGCATTGGCTCGGGCGATGGCCACATAGATGACGTGCCACGTGTTGTTGCTCGAGCTGGTCGAGGTGCCGAAATAGTCAGTGTTAGTGACCATAAGGTGACCCAGAGCGTGACACTCGGTGTCGCCCGTGCCGCCGGCTCCGTTGCAGTCGTCACTCGCGAGAATGTTGATAAAGAACGGGGCGTTGAGAGGGTTATTAGAGATTTGGTTGAGGCAGCCATAGAGTGCAGCCAGCTCCTTATTGAGGTCGGCTGCGGAGCCCGGGTAGTTGCCCGAGTTAGCCTCCGTATAGTTTTCGCTGTCGAGGAAGTCGTCACACGCCGAGAAAGAGAGCGCGAGCGACGCGGCGGCAGCCAGTGCTATAAATTTTTTCATAATTAGCATCTAAAGGGTTGGAGACACTTAGAACTTGATGTTGACACCCGCGATGTAGGTGCGCGCTGACGGGTAGAGGCCGAGATCGACACCCTTGGCCCAGTCGTTGGTGCCACCAGAAGCACCCACCTCAGGATCTACGCCGGTGTACTTGGTGAAGCAGGCGACGTTCTGCGCCTGGACGTAGATGCGGAGCATGCTGAATGGAGAAGACTTCCAGAGATTCTTGGTGAAGTCGTAGCCGAGAGTGATGTTCTGGATCTTGAAGAAGTCAGCATCCTGCATGTAGTTGGTAGAGACCCAGCTGTAGTTCTCATTGCCGTAGCCGAGGCGTGGCTTAGAGTTGCTGGTTCCCTCGCCATGCCAACGGTCGAAGACGTCACGAGTGTAGTTGCTGTAGGGGTTGGCGAGGAGCGCGGTGCGGTAGCACTGCATGACCTGCTGGCCAAAAGCGCCGCTGCCGCTTACGCTGAAGTCGAGACCCTTCCAGTCGAGACCGAGGGTGACACCGAGAGTGACATCGGGGTTCGGGTCGCCAATCTCATGGCGGTCATTGTCGAGGTCAATCTTGCCGTCGCCGTTCCAGTCATCCCAGATGCAGTCGCCAGGGCGAGCGCCATCGAGGACAGCCTTGCCATCAGCGCGGGCCTGGTCAATCTGAGCCTGGTTCTGCCAGATGCCGCTGTAGCTCATGCCGCTGAAGTAGCCGATAGCGTGACCCTTCTCGACGAGAGAGACGTAGGATGAGTTCTGGAAGAGAGCCGAGCCCGTGCTGTCGCCGATGCGTCCTGAGGCAGTGCCGAGCTTGGTGACCTCATTCTTGTTGTATGCCACATTGACACCGATATTGTAGTGGATGTCGCCCTTAGTGTCATTCCAAGTGAGGGCGACCTCGATACCCTTGTTCTCGACATCGCCACCATTGATATAGGCGGCCTCCTCATAGCCGAAGACATCCTGGGTAGGAGCCTGGACAAGCCAGTCCTTGGTGGTCTTCTTATACCAGTCGAAGTTGACGCCGAGACGGCTGTCGAGCAGGCGGGCGTCAAAGCCTACATTAATCTGCTCAGAGGTCTCCCAAGTGACATCGGGGTTAGGCTGGTTGCGGGCGTAGGCGCCTGTGGTGTAGTTGCCAGAGCCGGTGGTGTAGGCGTTGTCGGAGCTGAACTTATAGCCGTAGTCGGCATAGTCAGAGGGCGAGAAGCCGATGTTGGAGAGGTAGACGTAATTGTCGATGTTACAGTTACCGTTCTGACCCCAAGAGGCGCGGACCTTAAGGAAGTTGAGAACATTGCTCGTGCTCTGCATGAAATCCTCACTCGTCATGACCCAGCCGAGAGAGGCGGAGGGGAAGAAGCCCCAGCGGTTGCCACGTGAGAAGTTGTTGGACGCGTCGCCACGGACAATGAGGGTGGCGAGGTACTTCTCGTTGTAGTTGTAATTGATACGGCCGAAGACAGAGGCGATGGTGCCCTGACCCTCGGTGGCCGTACCAGTGACACCAGTCACCTGGCTGAGGTCGTAGTTGGAGAGGAGGTTATACTTGTAACCATTGAGGATGAGCGAGTTGAGTTTGTCAGCGCCAGACTGTGCCGTGCCGCTGAGGTCAGCGCTCCAGAGAGACTTCTCAATTGACTGGCCGACGAGGACATCGAAGTGGTTGCCGGCGAACTCGGGGACTACATAAGAGAGAGTGTTCTCAACATTGATGCTTGAGCTTGCGCCCGCAGCCTGATAGACGCTGTAGTTAGAGCCGGACTCCGTAGAGCTGGTGCTGTAGGGCATTCCGACGCGCTTGTTGGCGTAGGCTGAGTAGCCCGTGTTGAACTGACCGCGGTACTTGAGGTTCTTGATGAACTCGACCTCGAGGAAGAAAGTAGCCCCTACGCCGAAATCGCGGTTGCGGTTGATGGAGTTGCGGCCACCATTGTAGAGAGTCTGAAGCGGGTTGGAGAAGATCTGGGTCGAGAAGCCCGAGCCGTTCTTCTCATAGCTGGTGAGAGAGCCGTCCTCATTATAAGCCGGGGTGAGAGGAGAGGCCGCGTAAGCGTCGTGCATGACGTTCCAGTAGCCGTTGCCCTCGGCGAGGTCGTGACTCCTGTGATACCAGAAAGAGAGGTTCTCGCCAATCTTGATTACGTCGCGGTTGTCCTTTGCGCTGCGGTAGAGGACGTGGTCGGAGTTGATGCGTCCGCCGTAGCGGCGATAGTTGGAGGCGTTGCTGCCGCCCATGATGCCATCCTGGTCAGTGTAGTTGATGGACATGGCGAACTTGGAGCGGTCAGAGCCGCCAGTGAGGCTGAACGAGTGGCTCTGCTGGATGGCGTCCTCATTCTGGAACTCCTTGAACCAGTCGGTGCCATCCCAACCGTTGTTGACCTTCTCGAGGATTGAGGCGGGGACGAGCGAAGCCCAGTCGACAACATTGCCGGTCTCGTTGAAGACAGCCTCATTGACAACCTTCATGTAGTCTTGCGCGCCGAGGGTCGCGGGACGCTTGAGCGCGTTGGATACGCCGACATAGCCGTCATACTGAGCGGTGACCTTGCCCTCCTTGCCCTGCTTGGTGGTGACAAGGATGACACCATTGGCGGCACGTGCGCCGTAGATGGCGGCCGAAGCGGCATCCTTGAGGACGTCGATGCTCTCGATGTCGTTGGGGTTGAGGCCGTTGAGACCGTCATTGGCCGTACCGCTCTGAACACCATCGATGATAAGGAGAGGAGACGAAGTGCCAATGGTGCCGGCGCCGCGGATGTTGACCTTGAAGCCCTTGCCAGGCTGAGCTGAGCTCTGGGTGATGCTGACACCCGGAGAGACAGACTGCATGGCGGTGAGCGCATTGGTGGTGTTCATCTTGGCAATGTCATCGCCAGCCACCTGGACAGTGGCACCTGTGACAAGCTTCTTCTTCTGAACGCCGTAACCGACGACAACGACCTCATCGAGGTCAGACGCCTCATCCTCCATGGTGACGTTGATGGGCGCTCCTGTGAAAACAGCCTCCTGAGTCTTGAAGCCGAGGAAAGAGAAGACAAGCGTGCTGCCGTTCTCCGCCTGAAGCGTATACTTGCCGTCAAAGTCGGTGACGGTTCCTATTGTGGACCCTTTGACCACAACTGCCACTCCCGGCAGCGGCTGTCCGTCGGAGTGTGAGATGACCGTGCCCGAGGCCGTCTGAGCCTGAGCGAAGCAGTCAGAGGCCGCCATGCCTTGCACGCATAGCAGCAAAGCGAACAGCCACGCCATGAGCATGTGCCTGTTGCTTGTTGAATTTCTCTGTTTGTTTATCATAAGATCATTTATTGGTGTTGAGAAGCTGAAAGCGCAAATGTTAATTCTCGTTATCAACTACAGCACAAAGGTAAATCGAGATAACGAGAACCATCGATACTATTTTAACAATAAAAAGTAGTTTTTTTACATGTTAACAATTAAAGAGCCTCTTTTTACCGATTTTGGCCAACGGAACAGAACGGGAGCATCCGCATAGCGTAGCTTGGTGGACGAAACCGTAAAAAGTAAAAAAATCGGTGATAGGGACGACATGAGGGACTCACTATGGCAGAAACGCAGCACATGGCAGACGAACCGTATAACAATCAACAGATTAACGCACATTTTCGAGCTAAAAGCGCACATAACGCCTCAACCATGGGCGAACGAACAGGTGGTGGACACAAATGTAATTGGACATGAGACAACCAGAAGAATCTTCTGGATGGGCTGGGCGGCAGGATGTGATATTACGTGACCTCATAGCAGGGGAGAAACATAGAGAAACAGCCTTACACGTTGAATAAATATTAGCGGCGCAGGAACTCAACCAGATGATTTTAAACACAGACAAGACGAAACCCAGCCGCGCGTTATTAAGATATTTTTACACTTTGGGCATGGCATACAAAAAGACCGTGCGCCACTCCCGTTCACGCCTGTGAGGCAAACCACGGCTGATGAGAGTTGGCGCACGGCCACACGGGAGCACTGCTCCCGCCTGTTATTTCTTCACGCTGCCCTTCTCGATGAGATACTCGGCGATTTGAACTGCATTGAGAGCCGCGCCCTTGCGGATCTGGTCGCCAGTGAGCCAGAGGGTGATGCCATTGTCGTTGGCAAGATCCTTGCGGACACGTCCGACATAGACGTCATCCTTGCCAGCGCTCTCGAGAGGCATGGGGTAGACATAGTTCTGAGGGTCATCGACAAGCGTCACGCCGGGCGCGCCTGTGAGAGCCTCACGGACCTGAGCCACGGTGAGCGGGGCCTCGGTCTCAACCCAGACGCTCTCGGAGTGGCTGCGAAGACTTGAGACGCGGACGCAGGTGGCAGAAGTGCGTACATCCGAGTGCATGATCTTGCGGGTCTCGTTATACATCTTCATCTCCTCCTTGGTGTAGTCATTCTCGGTCATCTTGTCAATCTGCGGGATGACGTTGTATGCCAACTGATGGGGGAACTTGCTGATAGTCTTGGCCTCACCGGTCTCAACAAGCTCCTTGTACTGCTGCTGGAGCTCGGCCATGGCAGCGGCGCCCGCGCCAGAGGCTGACTGGTAGCTGGAGATATGGATACGCTTGATGTGCGAGAGTTTCTCGATGGGCTGGAGGACCACAACCATCATGATGGTGGTGCAGTTGGGGTTCGCGATGATGCCACGTGGGCGGTTGAGGGCATCCTCGGCGTTGCACTCCGGGACAACCAAGGGCACGTCGTCGTCCATGCGGAAAGCCGACGAGTTGTCAATCATGACGGCGCCATACTTGGTGATATCCTCGGCGAACTCCTTAGAGACGCCCGCGCCAGCCGAAGCCAGTACTATGTCGACATCCTTGAAATCGTCGCCGTGCTTGAGCTCCTTGACGGTCAACTCCTTGCCACGGAAAGTGTACTTGGTTCCGGCGCTACGCTGAGAGCCGAAGAGGACGAGTTCGTCAAGAGGGAAATTCCTCTGGTCGAGGATGCGGAGAAATTCCTGTCCAACGGCACCACTGGTGCCAACGATAGCAACTTTCATTTTGAAGAGATGCGGATTGTTAATGGCAGTCGGCCCATCGGAAGATTGAGCCTCGAGCTGGTTGATTTAAAAAGGAACATTGACGGAAGTGGGCAAAGAGCCGCTAAGTTGTCACCGTTTTGGCATACCTTTGCCCCCGTCGGCACGGAGCGGAGAGACAAGTGACCGCCCCCATTCAATGCTGCGCAAAAATATGAAAAAGAAACGAGTTAAGGAGATGCAGGCCGCCGCATTTGTTATTTTTATCGCTTTTTTGTGTAATTCGGCCATCTGCGTGGCCCAAGACACCTTCGGCAGCGAGTCCAAGACATGGAAATGGCGCGGCGACACCGACTATTTTTGCATGGACGAGACCCACATGTGCGTATGCGACGATGACGACGTCATGCCCATTTGCAGCATATACGCCGTGACGGGAGAGCCGAGCGTGGGGACGGACTGGCAAGTGACATTCACCATAGACCCGGCTGCGCAACTCGACACATATAATTATATAGCCATCGCATTGGGAGCCACCGCCACCACACTAACCGAGAGCGGAGCCGAGGCCCTGATTTTGAAATATTACGCATCGGACGGGAACAAGAGGCTTGGGCTGCAAAGACTCTCGGAAGGGAAACGCAAAATGATAAACTCGGCCATAGTGCAGACGACAGACGTCAACGGCTACCCCACCATAAGCGCCAAAGTGGAGATGAGCGACAACGGCCGGGTGACACTATACGCCGATGAGGAGGCCAATGGCGAATGGACGAAAAAATTCGCCGTGGCTGGAAGCAACATGTCCTCCGGCCCCTACACAATAATAGAGAGCCGGCACAAGACAATCGACAGGACAGGCCACCACTACCTGTCCAACCTCATTATAACCAATGCTGAGACGAGCGACGAGGACACCCCCACCCCACCCGACGACGAGGATGAAGACGCCGACGAGGAAGAAAAGGTAGACGCCACACCCATGACAAGACTAAGGCTAAGCCCCAACAGCAGAGTCATAATACCGGACGGCGGGGGAACCTATGCGCCAGAATCACTGAAAGTGGGAATAGACTGCGGCACGGAGGCGGCCTACGCCACAATGATAATTTATGACGCATATGGCAGGCGAATAGCCATACCTGAGAACAACAGGCCACTGTCTTCGGCAGAGGACACCCTCGTCTGGAATGGTCGCGGTGAGAGCGGGAGCACCGTCAGACCCGGCATCTACATAGCCGTCATCAGCGCATGGGACACCACGGGCAGAGAACGCTCGGGGAAGGTCACCGTAACCATAGCCAACGCCCCGGAGTAGAATCAGAAAAGAACCGAGAGATTCACGGAGATTGCTTAACTTTGTTACTCACACAAATATGTGGCGACAGCATCAGCGGCAGCCATACGCATAAATGAAAATAGTACACATCAACCATAGCGACGCGGGTGGCGGAGCATCAGTGGCAGTGACACGCATACACTCCGCATTGCGCCGCGCCGGCGTTGAATCGTCCGTCCTCGTGATCAACAAAAGGACCAAGGCCCCGAACATCGTCTCGGCCAGCGACAACATGTTCGCTCGCGGCGTGGACTTCGCGCACTTTGTCGAGGAGCGGCTCAGGATATTGCCCCATGAGAAGCACTCGTCAATGCGCTACAACTTCTCCATCGCGTCTGACGGGCGCGACGTCTCGGAGCATCCGCTTGTGCGGGACGCCGACATCATCCACCTGCACTGGATAAACCAGGGCTTCCTGTCGATGGACAGCCTGAGGAAATTGGCGGCACTGGGCAAGCCCATGGTCTGGACACTGCATGACATGTGGCCATTCACAGGCGGGTGCCACTACGGAGGCACGTGCCTTGAGTTTAACGAGCACTGCGGATATTGCCCCTTCCTGCGAGACGGGGGGCGCGACGACCTGTCGGCACGCTTGTTCAGAGAGAAGAAAGAAATTTACGCCAACATGAACCTCACGGTGGTGTCCTGCTCGCAGTGGCTCAACACAATGGCGAGCAGCTCGAGCCTCTTCCACCGCAAACGGTGCATATCAATCCCCAACCCGATAGACACCAACATATTCAAGCCCCTTGACAAAGCGGAGTGCCGGAAGCGGCTCGGCCTGCCGACCGACAAGAAGCTGCTGCTGTTCGGCGCCGCCAAGGTCAGCGACATCCGCAAGGGCTACCGATATTTGGTTGAGGCACTGCGAATCATAGGCGGCAGCTTCCCGACAATAGCCAAGCAGATTGAGTTGGCAGTCTTCGGCAAGTCGGACAGGGAGAGCGGCATTATTGGCGACGACTTCGCCATCCATAACATGAACTTCATCAACAGCGCGGAGAAACTCGTGTGGCTGTATAACGCCGCCGACGCCTTCGTCCTGCCCTCGTTGCAAGACAACCTGCCGAACACCGTAGTCGAGAGTTTGGCCTGTGGCACGCCAGTGGTCGGATTCCGCATTGGCGGAGTGCCCGAGATGGTGCTTCACGAGAAGACCGGATATTTGGCCGAGGCGAAAAACTCATTCTCATTAGCCAACGGGATTTACGCCACCATGTTCTTTGACAACAAACTCCACAGGCAAGACGTTGTCAACCACGCCCGCGGCCTGTTTGGCGAGGACGTAGTGGTGAAGCAATACATAGACGCCTACGAGAAAGCCTTAAGCGGCACCAATGGAAGATAGCCCAAGCCAAGCTCAGGCCATAGTGAGCATAATAACCATAACATTCAACGCGGTAGAGACACTCGAGCGCACCATCGCGTCGGTCGAGGCGCAGGACTACCGCGCGATAGAGTACATAGTGGTGGACGGCGGGTCGACCGACGGCACCATGCAAGTGGTCGGCCGCCACGCCTCGACAGTGGGCCGATGCATATCCGAGCCTGACGACGGGCTGTACTACGCCATGAACAAAGGCCTCAAAGTGGCCACGGGCGAATACGTGTGGTTTCTGAACGCCGGAGACGAGCTGAACAGCCCGGACACAGTGAGCCGGGTGATGAATTCGGACAGGGGGGCCGACGTCTACTATGGCGACACCGTTATAACTTCCATGGACGGCAGCGTCATCGGCAAACGCAGACTCGCCCCGCCCGAGAGCCTCACGGCGGAGAGCTTCCGAAACGGCATGCTGGTGTGCCACCAGGCTTTCATAGCCCGCCGCAGCCTATGCCCGCAATATGACACACGCTACAAATACTCGGCCGACTACGACTGGTGCGTCAAAATCCTCAAGTCCGCGCGGAAAGTGGTCAACACTCATGAGACACTCGTGCGCTTTTTGGACGGAGGCGTGACCAGCAGCCACATTGTCGATGGGCTGAAAGAGCGTTTCGCCATCATGCGCCGACATTTCGGCACAGTCGGCACAGTCTTGAAACACATACCCATAGGGGTTAAATTCCTGTGGTTTTGGGCCACACGCGGCAGATTCTGAGCAAAGTATGATAAAGAGGGCGAAAGGCGTCATGGCTCGGCAGTGGCTCACGGTGGTGACACTCGTGGCGGCCATCGGCGCGCTGGTGACAGTCGTGTGGCTGACCGGGAGAGTCGGCGATGAGGTCAAATCGGAGGGCCGGAACTTCGTGAGCGTGGTTCACGACGCTTATGACAAGATAGCCCAAGGCGAGGACATCGACATGGCTGTCAAAGTGCTGGAGAGAAACGAATACATCCCCGTCATCTTGCTCGGGCCGGACGGCACGGCCATGGAACACCGCAACCTGAAGATGGGCACGCCGGACTCACTGCTGACTGACGCGGAAGTGGCGCGCATGGTCAGCGAACTGAGAGCCAATGGCGACTCGATAGAGATAACCGTCGACGTGGACATTGACGGGGAGAGCGAGACATTCAAGCAGACGCTGCTTTATGGCGAATCCCACATCATTGGCGACGCTCGCTACTTGGTGATAATAGAGGTTATAGTCATCATCCTCATCGTCCTTCTCGTCCTTCTCATTCTGACCAGCGCACGCCGGCGCGAGCGAGACACCATCTGGATGGGGTTGGCGAAAGAGACGGCCCACCAGCTGGGTACGCCAATTCAGGGTCTGCGCGGCTGGCAACAGTTGCTTGAGAGCGGGTATGACGACAGCAAGGTTGTGGCCGAGGGCATGGCGAGCGACATCGAGCGTCTCGCCGGCGTGGCAGAGCGTTTCGCCAGAGTGGGCTCCACGCCTGAGTTGACAGACAGCCCCATTGCCCCCGACCTGAAAAAAGTGGTGGACTATATGCAGGCAAGGACAGGCGGGCGTGTTAACGTGAGCCTCAAGGCAGAAGGAAGCGATGACATATGCGCCCCGCACAACCCCGCCCTGCTGCGCTGGGCAGTGGAGAACATCTGCAAAAACGCAGCCGACGCCATCGCTCAAGAGGGCGACATAACAATAAGCCTACACGCCGAGGGCGGCAAAGCCGTCATTGACATAACAGACACCGGCAAGGGAATGAGCCCCGCCACAATGAGGAACATTTTCCGGACCGGCTACACGACCAAGACGACAGGCTGGGGCATAGGCCTATCCCTCGTCAGGCGCATCGTCGAGGAGTACCACCACGGCCGCGTATGGGTGGCCTGCAGCAAAGTGGGAGTCGGCACCACATTCAGGATAACGCTAAGAAAAGCGCACCGCCTGCCATCATCAACCACAAAACAACAGACTGAAAAATAAGCAAAAACACATCACAGCATGAGCCATATAGTAATAGACAAGCCAGAGGCGAGATATGACAACCAGCGCCTGAGCGGAGAAGTCACCCTGAACATAGGCGAGGGGGAGAACGCGGTCATTGTGGGCCCCAACGGCTCAGGCAAATCGCTGTTGGCCACATATATCAACGGCGGCATCAGCCTCAAGTCCGGCTCGGTCAAAGTGCTGCGGGCGGACGAAACCGAGGTTCCCCGCATGAAGATAGCCTCACTCTCCTTCCGCGACATATATCGCATGGGCGGCGCCTCGCAAGACAACTATTACCAAAAGAGGTGGCAGGCGACAGAGAATGAGGAGAGTCCCGTGGTAGGAGACGCTTTGGGGCGCGCGAAGATAGAGTATCACCGCGACCTTCTCGACGCCGTAGGCGTGACGCCTCTGCTCGAGAAGAGGGTCATATTCCTATCGTCTGGCGAGCTCCGCAAACTGATGATCGTCCGCAGCCTGATGAGCCAGCCCGAGCTGCTGATTGTGGACAACCCGTATATAGGCCTTGACGCCGCAAGCCGCATGACGATTAACGACGTCCTGTCTGACGTGGCCAAGAAACTCGGCATCAAAGTGCTGCTTCTCATTTCGCACCCCAAAGACCTGCCCGAGTGGGTGGACACCATCATTGGCATGAAAGACAACCGTGTGGCCATTGTCACCACACGTCAGCAATTCCTGTCAGACAGCGCATTGCGCTCCAGCCTGTTTGCTGAAGAGGGGCTGACAGCCGACAGCCTCCCCACCCTGCCAGCCGACATGCGCGCCGTGGACGATGGCGAATACTCAGACGCCATCGTAATGAACAAGGTCAAGGTCGAGTATCCGCCCGTGACCATCCTGCGCGACGTGGACTGGACTGTGAAACGCGGCGAGAAATGGGCGCTCCTCGGCAAGAACGGGTGCGGCAAGAGCACGCTGCTCAGCCTCGTGTGCGGAGACAACCCACAGGGCTACGCCAACGACATAACCCTCTTCGGCCGCCGCCGCGGCTCGGGAGAGAGCATCTGGGACATCAAGAGCCACATTGGCTACATATCGCCAGACATGCACACCTTCTACCAGGCCGACATCCCATGCTTAGACGTCGTTGCATCCGGCTTCTTCGACACCGTAGGGCTTTACCGCAAGCCCAACGACGCCCAGCGCGCCTTGGCCTTGGAGTGGATGAAAAGATTCCACTGCGAGAACCTTGCCGACAGGTCATTTCTCAAGACATCCTACGGAGAGCAGAGGATAGTCATGCTGACGCGCGTCTTCGTCAAGCGGCCAAGCCTCGTCATACTCGACGAGCCGTTGCACGGGCTGGACGCCGGGAAGAAGAACTTGGCCAAGCTGCTCATTGAGAGCTATTGCGACGACCCGTCAGTGACACTCATATACGTCACCCACTACGAGGAGGAGATTCCCGCCGTGGTGGACAAGCGCAAGACACTGGTCAAGATACAGAACTGATATGATATACGTCAACCTGATAATCATCAACGTCATCATCTGGGTGGCGCTCAGTTATTTCTGGAGCTTTTGGACATACAAGTTGTTCAAGCCGTGGGCGTGGCTTGAGTTGAAAAAGCGCAAGCTGATTGACCAAGAGGTGATGAGACGCGAGCGTGTCTTCAAAGACCGCGCCCGCTATTACTCCTACTTCTTCGCCATGGAGCAAGTGGAGAGGGCCGAGGTGCCGGGCGCCTTCGTCATGGCGGGCGTCGAGGAGGCGGACTTGGTCGCACTGCTTCGCAGGCAATGCCCCGAGCGCGAGATGTGGGCCATAGGCCCTATGGAGGCGACCGAGGTCACACTTGAGCATGAGAACTGCCAAGGCGAGATAAGCACAGAGCCTGTGGCTGTAGACTTCGCAAAAGAGGAGGACGTGCGCAGCCTGATGCCGGAAGACGGGCTAAACCATGTGCTCAAGGGCCGCGTGACTGACCTCATCGGGCAAGTTGAGGGGGCTGTCTCATTGGCAATGATAGACTGCGTGGAGCATGACGCCGTCCTGCTGTCGCTCCGCACCCTCTACCCTCTCATGAGCCGCGGCGGGATTATCATCATCCACAGCTATAACCACTCGTGGGACGGCGTCCGCAAGGCCGTAGACACCTTCTGCGCAAGCATACCCGAGGGCATCGTGCCACTGCCGGACATGTACGGGTCGGTGGCCATAGCCATTGGAAGAAAAGCGGTGTAGAGGCAAAGACACACATTGTGAAGATGCGCACGCCGGCGACTAAACCAGTCGCCGGCGTGCGCATTTCTCATAAGACGCAGTACGAATCATATGGGGCGGGATATGCAAACATGACGGCCTCATTTCGGAAAAGTGTATTTTTCAGGGGGGTGAAAATCACGGAAAAGTGTATTTTTCGAGGGGGTAAAATTGCGGAAAAGTGTATTTTTGAAGGCTTAAAAATGTAGGAAAAGTGTATGGAGCTATACAGAAAGATTAGCCAAGAGATTGAAAATCATCTCAAAAGCGGCAATGATAAAATACTTGTGATTGACGGGGCGAGACAGATAGGAAAGACGCATGTTATTAGGCGCACTGCCAAATCCTTGTTCAAAAATTACATCGAGATAAACATGGAAGCGGACAAGGTCTCACAGCGTATTTTTGAGAACGCGCGGACAGTGAACGACTTCTACCTGTCGCTAAGTTCCATTGCTGGCGACAAGATGGGTAATAAGAAAGACACCATAGTCTTTATCGATGAGATACAGGCATACGACCATATGCTCACACTCCTCAAATTTCTTCGCGAGGATGGCAAGTTCACATATGTGGCAAGCGGCTCAATGCTCGGCATAGCATTGAAAACCACATCATCCATTCCCTTAGGAAGCATTGAGATTATGCATATGTTCCCACTTGATTTCGAGGAGTTTATGCTTGCCAATGGTGTTGGGCAAATGTTAATCGACTCGATTCACGAGAAATATAGGCAACTCCAATCTTTACCGGAAAACCTACATAGGCTCGTGTTTGACATCTTTAAAAAATACTTGCTGGTGGGAGGGCTACCAGACGCCGTGGTCACTTTTTTAGACAAAAAAAATATCGTTGAAGTACGTAAGATACACCAGAATATCAGATTTCTATATGGGGTTGACGCTTCGCGCTACGAGTCAACAAACTCCCGGCTCAAGATAAGACGCGTATACGACATGATCGCCTCAAACATGGAAAACAAGAAAAAGCGTATTGTAGCCAAGGACATAGAGGACAAAAATGGCAAACGCATGGACGATTACGCGAATGAATTTGAGTATCTCATATCAAGTGGGATAGCATTAGAAGTCCGGGCAATAAGCAAACCCGCCTACCCTCTTGTGGAGAGTTGTAGCAAAAATCTTCTGAAACTTTACATGAATGACGTAGGTTTGCTTACCTCCGTCTTCTATGGGAACAACATAAAACCCATCATGGATGATGACACGAGCATCAATTTAGGTTCTGTATACGAGACTGCCGTCGCGCAAGAACTCGCTTCTCATGGAACGAAATTGTATTACTACGACAACAAGGAAAAAGGCGAGGTCGACTACCTGATTGACGACACGGATAACATGACAGTACTCCCAATAGAAGTCAAAAGCGGCAAAGATTACAGAATTCACAGTGCGCTCGACTCGTTTCTTTCAACAGCAGACTATGGCATAAGCCGCGGCATAGTCCTTTCAAACTCAGGGAGAGTAGAGCAAAAAGACGGGGTGGTATACCTGCCTGTTTATTACGTTTGCTGCCTTTGACATGCGAATTATCCGTCTTCAGACTGCGGAGCGATAACGAAGAGACACAAAAGCCCCGCCCCTCGTACGCGTCAAGCGACTGGGGGCGGGGCTTTACTTATGTTTCTGGGCTTAGGCCTTTATATTTTGCCTTAATCGTGCTTGCCGTCGAATATCAGAATGTGTAACCAATGGTCAGAGAGTGCGACGCCGTCTTCTGCTCACCGAAATGCGCTGTGTAAGAGTTGGCTGACATAACGTCACGATAGTTCGTGATGTCATACGTGAAGGCGTAACCGACGCTGAAAGCGCCATGAGAGACCATTGCGCCAAGCCTCCAGCCGAATTGGAAAATATTTGCCGGATATCGCACATCGCGGCTTAGAAAGTTCTCCGAGTCATAGTGCTTGACCTTTTGACCTATAGTCTTTTGCCGACGGCCAATAATATTGAACTTGAAATTAGGGCCAGTGAATGGCGCAAGGCGCAAATTGCCGTTGAAAAAGCTGAATTTGTAGCCGAAGTCAACGGGAATTGAGGCACTCAGAAAATCAAGCCTCGTCGTTGAGTAGCCCGAGAATTCATCTTTCTGAGATACGCTGTGAGTCCAAGCGAGTTTTACACCTGTCTCAAGGAATAAAGGCACTCTTTGGGAAAAACAGAATCCGTGCGCATAGCCGAGACCAAGACCCTTAGAGACATCAGTCGGGTCTGAATCATACGTCGTGTGGAGAGACTCGAAGCCGAGAGTAACTTTGTTGTAGGTGTCCTGGGCGGAAGCGCAAAACGGATGTAGGATACAAGCTAATAATAAAGCGAATGTGAGATGTTTCATATCAGATGACTATTTGACAAAAATTCCAAATTCAACAGACCCGGTATTGTAGGTACGGAGAACTGGTAAGCCTCCATCAATTGATTCAATTACCGGGTCATAATAATATATTTGGACAAGTCCCAAATCATCGGACTCCTCAGTCCACTTCTCTGTTATCTCTTTGGTTACTTTTACCGTGTTAGTATTATCGTTCTTTGTGGTCCAATCCGCACTTCCGCTCGCATGCGTATCACTATCCTTTCCCAAACCGAGAGACAACTTGTAATCTCCACTAAAGCTGCTTGACTTCATCTTATCCATCTCATAAGTCGTTTTTGTGGAAATCTCCCTACCCTTGTCAAACTCCTTAATTTTCACATAACGGAATATTGACTCTTGCGCAACATTCCACTTCCCCATGTTGACGGGCCTCTTAAGGATGACATCCTTTGACTCGAATTTATTAACATTCACGACGTACGTGTGCCTTGATCGATGAAACCATGTTTTATGTTTTCTTGTGTGCGTATAAGACATTGTCCACAAATCATCAGGCGTTAGGGATACATATGTTACTCCAGCTACAGTTTGATTAGAAGTTACAACCTCGAACATAAAGTTGAAAGCACCCTTCGCCCAAACCTTCTCCATCAATTCTTCATAACTAAGTCCTGCGCCCTTTTTCTCAATTTTTGTCGTTAGGATGTACGGGTCAGCATACGCCTCTTGCGTAGTTCTATCATCAGCGAAAGTGTACATTGCCGAAATAGGGATTCTGACAGTTCCTATGTATTCTGATACTGATTTCACGAGCTCTCCTTTCGTGTTTTGAGGGGTCAACCCGTGATAAATATAGTCCCTTTGGAGACCTTTCTGATGAATATCGTCTCCGTCACTATAGAAATACTTAAATGCGTCCACCGCCCTCTGACCGACATTAGATACAGAAACCTCCACAGACTTTAAAGTTTGCTCTTCAGGAACTGTACCATCAAAAGCCTCGTCAATGAACCTAAATCCTCTTGCGGACAAAGATTTGTTACTTGCGGTCACCCCATCGACTACAACACGGGAGTTTTCTCCCACAACGAATACGTGACAGTCGGGAATCTCGCCTTTGGGCAGACTTAATTCCTTTTCGCCAGCACAGAAAAAATCCACGCTATCCCTGACAGACACCGCAATTGGAGTGAATTTTTCTTCTGTATCAAGATTCTCGGGATAGATTTCAAGAAAAGAAGTACAAGTTAGGTATATGTTCAGCAATGGAACATTAGCTTCTATGCTATCTATTGCTTCCTCTGAAGAGTAAGAGGCGAGCGTCTGTCGGAATGTTAAGTCGCCAATCATCTCATCCTTTACCGCTAAATAGAGGATGTCGTAGTTCTTGTCGAACTTCTTCAAAGCCTCAGTCTTGAGGAACTCCCTCACATCCTTATTTTCGAACGTTGCAGCAGACAGAATCTGCGCAAAAGAGACCAGACTTTCCTCTTTTGCTTTATCTGTAGAGATAAGCGTTGAAGAGTCAGAAACAGATTGCGCAGCGACAGGCCTGACGCTGTCCTCTGAGCAAGAAACACAAAAACACAATAGCCCCACTAGGGCTAAAAAAACATTTTTCACTTTTTAGATGGTAGTTTTTAAACGTCATTGTTTTGCCAAGGGAAGGTAACGGTGATACCTTGCGCAATTTGAGAATTCAGTGTCGCTCTTCCTTTAGACGGGGCAAATATAAAGGTTGCACTTATATTGGGCAAATGATTAGTAGTTTTCGCGGTGTTTTTAACTGCCAGCGGTACAATCTTATCTCTTTATGATATTATAAGAGCAAGTCAATAATCTCAAATGACAACAAACAATAAAAAGGAAGCCTCCGCCCCGAGACATCGGGACGGAGGCGATATTTATCGCAGACTTAAAACAGCTAACGCCGCCTTAGTCTTTGAGCTTAGCCTTGAGGAACTCGCGGTTGAGGCGGGCAATGTTGGCGATAGAGACACCCTTGGGACACTCGGCCTCGCAGGCGCCAGTGTTGGTGCAGTTGCCGAAGCCGAGCTCGTCCATCTTGGCAACCATGGCCTTAGCGCGGCGAGCGGCCTCTACGCGACCCTGAGGAAGGAGAGCGAACTGGCTGACCTTGGCAGAGACGAAGAGCATGGCTGAGCCGTTCTTGCAAGCGGCGGCGCAAGCGCCACAGCCGATGCACTGAGCGGCATCCATAGCCTTGTCGGCAGCCTCCTTGGAAATGGGGAGGGCGTTGGCATCCTGAGCAGCGCCGCAACGGATGGAGGTGTAGCCACCTGCCTGCATAATCTTGTCATAGGCAGAGCGGTCGACCATGAGGTCGCGGATGACAGGGAAACCGGCTGAGCGCCACGGCTCGATGGTGATGGTGTCGCCATCCTTGAAAGTGCGCATGTGGAGCTGGCAAGTGGTCGTCTTGGCGTTGACACCATGTGGGTGGCCATTGATGTAGAGCGAGCACATGCCGCAAATGCCCTCACGGCAGTCGTGGTCGAAGACGACGGGCACCTCGTGCTTAGCCACGAGTTTCTCGTTGAGAGTGTCGAGCATCTCGAGGAACGACATGTTGACAGAGATGCCGGGCATGTCGTAGGTCTCGAAGTGTCCCTTCTCCTTAGGTCCTCTCTGACGCCAGACCTTGAGCGTGATATTTATAGTCTTATCCATTGGAATCGATGTTCGGTAAAGGGGTTAGTTCTTATAGTTACGTGTCTTGCGCTCGGTCTCCTCATAGGTGAGGTCCTCCTTGAGCATCTCAGGATCTTGATCCTCGCCGAGGTAGTGCCAGCATGCTGCGTAGCTGAACTTGTCGTCATGACGCAGAGCCTCGCCGTCCTCAGTTTGGTGCTCCTCGCGGAAATGGCCGCCGCAGCTCTCCTCACGGTTGAGCGCGTCGATGGCGATGAGGTAGCCGATGTCGATGAAGTCAGAGAGGCGGAGAGCCTTCTCGAGCTCAGTGTTGAGGTCATCAGCAGAGCCGGGGACGTAGACATTGGTCCAGAACTCCTTCTTAATCTCCTTGATGAGACCGAGAGCCTTTGTGAGGCCCTCCTTGGTGCGACCCATGCCTACATACTCCCACATGACGTGGCCGAGCTTCTTGTGGATGGTGTCAACACTCTCCTTGCCCTGGATGCCCATAATCTTGGCAATCTTCTCCTTGACACCCTTCTCAGCCTCGTCGAACTCGGGCGCGGTGGTCGGGATGCGCGGAACCTGAATCTGGTCAGCGAGGTAGTTCTGGATGGTGTACGGGAGGACAAAGTAACCATCGGCGAGACCCTGCATGAGGGCGGAAGCTCCGAGGCGGTTAGCGCCGTGGTCAGAGAAGTTGGCCTCGCCAAGGCAGAAGAGGCCGGGGATAGAGGTCTGGAGCTCATAGTCAACCCAGATGCCGCCCATGGTGTAGTGGATGGCGGGGAAGATCATCATAGGGGTCTTATAAGGATCCTGAGCCATGATCTTCTCATACATCTCGAAGAGGTTGCCGTAACGCTCGCGGACACGGTCCTCGCCGAGGCGCTGGATGGCATACTTGAAATCAAGGAATACGGCGAGACCAGTCTCGTTGACACCGTAGCCGGCGTCGCAACGCTCCTTGGCGGCACGCGAAGCCACGTCGCGGGGGACGAGGTTGCCGAAAGCCGGGTAGCGGCGCTCGAGGTAGAAGTCGCGATCCTCATCGGGGATGTCATTGGCGGTCTTCTTGCCTGCGCGGATAGCCTCGGCATCCTCCTTCTTCTTGGGAACCCAGATGCGGCCGTCGTTACGGAGAGACTCCGACATGAGTGTCAGCTTAGACTGGATGTCACCATGGACAGGGATGCAGGTGGGGTGAATCTGGCAGTAGCAGGGGTTAGCGAAATATGCGCCCTTGCGGTAGATCTGCATTGCGGCAGAGCCGTTAGAGCCCATCGCGTTGGTTGAGAGGAAATAGGTGTTGCCATAGCCGCCAGTAGCGATAACTACCGCATGACCGAAGTAACGCTCAATCTCGCCAGTGATGAGGTTGCGGACAATGATGCCGCGTGCACGGCCGTCGATGATGACGACGTCGAGCATCTCACGACGTGAGTACATCTTGACGGTGCCGTTCTTGATCTCCTTGCAGAGAGAAGAGTAAGCGCCGAGGAGGAGCTGCTGACCGGTCTGGCCGCGGGCGTAGAACGTTCGGCTTACCTGAGCGCCACCGAAAGAGCGGTTGGCGAGGAGACCGCCGTACTCACGTGCGAAAGGCACACCCTGAGCGACGCACTGGTCGATGATGTTGTTAGACACCTCGGCGAGGCGGTAGACGTTAGCCTCACGAGCGCGGTAGTCACCGCCCTTGATGGTGTCATAGTAGAGTCGGTAGATTGAGTCGCCGTCGTTCTGATAGTTCTTGGCGGCGTTGATGCCACCCTGCGCTGCGATGGAGTGAGCGCGGCGGGGGCTGTCCTGGATGCAGAAGTTGAGGACATTGAAGCCCATCTCGCCGAGAGTTGAGGCTGCAGAAGCGCCTGCGAGGCCAGTGCCGACGACGATGATGTCAAGCTTGCGCTTGTTGGCGGGGTTGACGAGTTTCTGGTGAGCCTTGTAGTTGGTCCACTTCTGCGCCAACGGACCCTGAGGGATCTTGGAATCTATAGTGTTTGCCATGATGTTCTGAAAGGAAAAGTCAAATGGTTGTTGTTACCTGAAGAAAGGTTGAGCCCGGAATAGGAGGCGGGCTTACATGCCGCAACCGCCGCAGCAAGCGCCGGCAGCAGCCTTGCAGCACTCAGCGCCACCGCAGAGGGGGAATATGCCGCAAGCGAAACCGAGGACTACGATAGCGAAGCCGAGGCATACGATGGTGGCATACCAGACGGCGACGGTCTTCCAACGGGAGAGCCAGATCTCATTGCTCCAACCGATGGTCTGAAGCATGCTCCAGAAGCCATGGGTCAGGTGGAACCAGATGGCGACGATCCAGACAACGTAGCCGATGGCGACGGGCCACTGGCCAAGGTAGTAGGCGACCCAACCGGCACCATCGGTGGGGAGGAACTTGCCCTCTGTGCCAGCGAGCTCGGCAAGCATCATGTTGCTCCAGAAGTGGTGGAGGTGGAGGACGATGCCGACAACGACAATGATGCCGAGGACGAGCATGTTCTGGCTGGACCACTCGACACCCTTGGGAGCGTCAACTACGGCGTAACGGTCATTGCCACGCGCACGGCGGTTCTGGACAGTGAGGACGAAAGCATAAATGATGTGGATGAGGAAGCCGATGGCGAGGACCGCGGTGCCGGCGAGGGCATACCAGTTGGTGCCGAGGAACTCGCAGACGGCGTTGTAAGCCGACGCTGAGAACGCAGCCACAAGGTTCATGCTCATGTGGAAGAGGAGGAAGAGCACGAGCAGGATGCCCGAGACGCTCATAATCAACTTCTTCCCAATGGACGATTGGAAGATACAGCTCATAAAAAATTGTTTGTAATTATATGTGTAATTTATATGGTTTTACGGAGTGAAAGGATGTCGGCGCTGGGCCGCAGGTCTTCATCTGACTGAATTTCGCACACAAAAATAAGAAAGGCTCTCAAAAGGCGGAGACGAATTAAAGAAAAATTTCTCTATTTAAAGTTGTTCTAATACTAAGGTCCGCCGCCCCGCATTTTTAACAGATGCGAACAGACAATTTAGTCTTCGTGACAGACATCCGTAGCGCGTCATTTTTCTTATCTTTGCCTTTGCGACTCGCCTTTTCGGGCAAACAGAGGCGCGGTTCAGCCAGATTAATCTCCAAACACCACTGCGATGAAAACCAGCTCCAAGATACTCGCCATCGTCATCCCGACAATAACGATAGCGGCGATAGCCTCAACCGTTGCCGACTACGTCATAATCAAGCGCAGCCGGCAGAAGCAGGTCGAGACGCAGATGAGCAGTGTGACCGAACTGACAGCCAAGCAGATAACAAGCAGCCTGACCGCCATACGCAAGGAACTGACGTGGATAGCGCAGCGGCCAGAGGTGCAGACGGGCAGCTGGGTTGAGATGGATGGTTACTTGGCGAGCAAGACCCGCGAGATGTCGGATAACTTCATGAACCTCATGTTCATCGAGCCGTCTGGCGACTATTATTTCGCAGGCCACGGCAAGATAGACGGCCACAACCTGAGCGACCGCAAATATTTCGAGGAGGTGGTGGCCGAGGGCAGCGGCTTCTCCATGACAAGCCCCGACTACTCGAAATACACAGGCAAGATGAAATACACATTGGCGGTGCCCGTCCACGATGGCGACGGGGGCATCAAGGGGTGCATAGCCGCCAACATAAGTGTCGACATCTTGTCTGACATGGTGTCCATCCTCACCGAGGGCGGCGAGAAATTCGCATGGGTCGTGGATGAGGGCTGCAACGTCATCGGCGCGGCGGACAAGAGGCTCGTACTCAAGTATAACCTGCGTCAGGGATTCTCCGGCGACGGGATGGACAAAATAGCGGAGACCATGGGGAGCCACTCCTACTCCACGGGTCACGTGACATTGGACGGCGGCAAGCGGTATTTCGTGGCGAGCCACCCCATTGGCGGCACGCCGGGCTGGTCTCTGCTCTGCGGAGTCTCCGAGGAGTCTCTAACTGACATTGCCAACGGCATGCTGTGCAGGTCGGCCGCCATATTGCTCGCGACATTGGCAGTCCTCACAATATTGCTGAAACTGGCACTCTCGCGGACATTAGGTGAGAAATGTCGCCCACAGGAGGGCGAAGTCGCCGAGACAGGAGACGAAGAGATTGAAGAGGCATAATTTTCAGAATGACACGCAAAGAATATATGAAAGCCAACCATCAGTGGTTGGCTGAGAAAGCAAAAGAGGAGGGCGTGGGCAAGATAGGCCCCGGGGTCTACCGCAAGGTGATAGCGAGCGGAGACGAGAACGCCCCCCAGCCCAACTTGGCAAGCATTGTGACAACCCATTACACAGGGCGGACAATAGACGGCAAGACCTTTGACGACAGCCGCGCGGAGGGCTCGACGCCTCCCGCCTTCCGCGTCCGCGACCTTATTGACGGATGGCAGATGGCACTGACGCAGATGAGGCGCGGCGACAAATGGGAGCTGTACATCGCCGCCGAGGCGGGGTATGGACAATATTCGCAGCCAGGCATACCCGCAGGCTCCACACTCGTGTTTGAGATCGAACTCATCAGCGTCGCTTAGACAGAGGGCTGACGAATAAGGAATTATACAGACCAATGAACATCGCTCTTCTCACTGCTGGCGGCTCGGGCAACCGCATGGGGCAGGACATACCCAAACAGTTCATGCATGTGGACGACCGCCCCATCATAATTCACACAATGCTCTGCTTCCAGCGCCATCCGGACATAGACGCCATAGCCGTCGTGTGCCTGAAGGGATGGGAGACAGTCCTGCAATCATACGCAAACCAGTTCAACATCACAAAACTCAAGTGGATATTCCCGGGCGGCGGGTGCGGACAGGAGAGCATCCACAACGGCATAGTGGGCCTCCACGAGGCGGGGTGCGCTGACACCGACATGGTGATGATTCATGACGGCGTACGCCCTCTGCTTGAGCAGGAGGTCATATCCAACAACATAGCCACATATAAAGCCAAGGGCAACGCCATAACGGGCATCGTCTGCCGCGAGGCCATTTTGGAAAGCGGCGACGGGCTGTCGAGCCACAGCAGCATCCCGCGCGACAACCTGATAAGGACCCAGACACCGCATTCATTCTCACTTGGCGACATGCTCAGGCTACATGAGGAGGCCCGGCGCAGAGGCGTGCTGAACAGCGTGGCCACTTGCACCCTCGCCGTCGAGCTCAACTTCACAGAGCTGTACCTCTCGCCAGGCTCAGAGAAAAACATAAAAGTCACCACGACAGAGGACATTGAGATCCTCAAAGCCCTCATGCACACCAAGAAAGACTCATGGCTGAAATAAAGAGGCGCATACTCGTCACGGGAGCCACGGGCCTCATAGGCTCAAGCGTGGTGGAGCAACTGCTCGCAGAGGGGAAGAGCGAAGTCTTCGCTGCCGGGCGCAACGTTGCCCATGCGCGTGAGAGGTTCGCCTCCACATGGGATGACAGCAAGTTCCACTTCATCAAATATGACGTGCGCGAGCCGCTTGAGGGCGACATAGACTTCGACTACATAATCCACTGCGCAGGTGGGGCTTGCCCCGGGGCCTTCGCATCCGACCCCGTGGGCGTCATGATGGCCAACATCGAGGGCGTCAGGCTGCTGATGGACTATGGACGGGCGCACTCAATGCGCCGCCTCGTCTACATATCGAGTGGCGAGGTCTATGGCGAGCGGCCAGACAAGAGCGCCGACACCATATGGAAAGAGGATGAGAGCGGATACGTAGACCCCATGTCACCGCGCTCATGCTACCCGTCTGCCAAAAGGGCCGCCGAAACACTTTGCGCATCATACGCAGCCCAATATGGCATAGACGTCGTCGTGGCTCGGCCATGCCACACCTACGGGCCACACTTCTCACCGTGCGACAACCGCGCCTTCGCCCAGTTCATAGCCAAAGCGGCTCGGGGCGAGGACATCGTCATGAAAAGCCGGGGAGAGCAATACCGCTCGTGGCTCTATGTGGAGGACTGCGCACGCGCCATCATCACCATCATGGAGAGGGGCGTGAGCGGCGAGGCGTATAACGTGGCGGATGAGACACAATGCGTGACAATACGCGATTTTGCCCAGACAATAGCCGACGAGAGCGGAGTGCGTCTGACATTCGACCTGCCGTCGGACGATGAGAGGAGGGGCTTCAGCGTCATATCGCGCGCCGTCTTTGACACCACCAAACTCCGCGGCTTGGGCTGGGAGCCGACACACACCTTGGCGGAAGGACTACACGCGACAATGGCCGCACTCAAAGGTATAAAATGAAAGAACTGACACTCAAAGAGCTGCAGCAGGAGAGCCTGTCCATATTGCTTGACATCCACGACTTCTGCGTCAAGAACAACATACGCTACACGCTGACGGGCGGCACATTGCTCGGCGCCATACGCCACAAGGGCTTCATCCCGTGGGATGACGACATAGACATAGACATGCCGCGCGAGGACTACGAGAGGTTTTTCAAGACCTTCAGGAGCGACAAGTATGACGTGGTGTGCCCATCGCTCGGCAACAGCTACCTCTTCTTCGGGCGCGTGGTGGAAAAGAGGCGGACGTGGGCCAAATCGTGGAGGCCCATGGGCACGTCAGACGACATCGGCGTGTGGGTGGACGTATTCCCGCTTGACCGCGTTCCGGACAACCAGGCCGAGTTTGACGCGGCGGCCGCCGAGATGCGCAAACTCCACAACCTTGCCCACAGCAAGCGTTTCGCCATGGGCCATTTCTCAGACTACAGCCTGCGCCACCCGGGCAGCCACGTCCAGTTGGCCTGGGCCAAGCTCACGACTGCGCATATCGACATGCTCGACATCATAAGGCGCGGCGATGAGTTCTGCCGCAACCCCGAGTGGGCGGAGATGAGGCACGTGGGCGTCATCAGCTGCCTTGTCAACCTGGCCAAGGAGCACATCCCCATAGAGGCCACCGAAGAGTATATAGACGTCGACTTTGAGGGTTACAAACTCAAAGCCGTGAGCGGCTACGACACCATCCTGACCAAATATTACGGCGACTACATGACTCCGCCGCCTCCAGAGAAACGCAAGCCTTGTCACTCAGACCACCACTATTATTGGCGCGAAGAGAGCAAGGCAGGTCAGCAGGCATAAACATTCGCATAATTTCTTGGGCAGTATAAAAGAGGACACGGCACGGGGCGTCAAATGGAGCCTTGTGGAGCGGGTGGCGGTCCAGGGCATACAGTTTGTCCTGGGCTTCATACTGGCGCGCCTGCTGACGCCGTCGGACTATGGCGTCGTGGGCATGATGTCCATCTTCATCGCCGTGTCTGAGAACATAATAGACAGCGGCTTCTCAAAAGCCCTCATCCGCAAATTGGACAGGACGGAGACCGACTTCTCCACAGCCTTCTACTTCAACATAGTTGTCGGACTGGTTTGCTACTCGGCCTTGTTTTTCGCCTCGCCGCTCATCGCCACGTTTTTCAATACGCCCGTGCTTGAGGACCTCGCCAAAGTAATGGCCCTCTGCCTCTTCATCAACTCACTGTCGGTGGTCCAGGTCGCCAAGCTGACCGTGGCAGTCGACTTCAAGAGCCAAGCCAAGGCATCGGCATCCGCCGCTTTCATCTCGGGCATAGTGGGCGTGGGGTTGGCCTACGCGGGCTTCGGGGTGTGGGCATTGGCGTGGCAGAGCGTTGCCAAATCGGCCATCAACACAGCCGTCATCTGGTACGTCGCACGGTGGCGGCCTCGTGCGCGCTTCTCGTGGTCGTCATTCCGCAACTTGTTCGGCTATGGCAGCAAACTGCTCACCGCATCCATCATCAACACCATCCACGGCCAGCTGACCACACTCGCCATCGGCAAATGCTATACGCCAGCCGACCTTGGCAACTACACCCGCGGACAGCAGTTCGCCACATTGCCAAACTACCAGATTGTATCCGTACTCCAGCGCGTCACATTCCCCATCTTGGCGAGGCTTCAGGACGACCGCCCGGCACTCATCGGGGCATACCGCAAATACATCCGCACATCGTCGCTCGCCATAATGTTCCTGACAGTCATACTGGCAGCCCTCGCAAAGCCGGTAGTGATCCTTCTGCTTGGCGACAAATGGGTGGGCGCGATACCCTTTCTGCAAGTCTTCGCCTTCGGCATAATGTTCGACCACGTCAACCAGATCAACATGAACCTCTTGCAAATAAGCGGTCGGACAGACGTGTTCCTGCGCACCGAGGTCATCAAAAAGACAATATCATTCGCCATGCTCGCAGCCGCCATCCCCTTTGGCGTCATGGCCATATGCGTGTCGAGAGTCCTGTACGCCCAGGTGGCGGTGGCCATCAACACCAACGTCACGGGGCGTTACTACGGGTTGGGCTACCGCGAGCAGTTGGCTGACATATTGCCATATCTCGGCATATCATTAGTGTGCTGCGCTCCGGCGTTCGCCATGGCCGAGCTTTGCGACATTTGGCTCCTTGACATCGCAGTGGGCGGAATAGTGGCCGTCGGGCTGCTTTTAGCCATTCTGAAAATGAGGGGGGACTCGGTGTATATGGAGTTCATAGAGCCTCGCGTCAAAAAAATATTTCATAGGAGATGAGCATCATCAACCGCATAACAGACAATAAGATAACCAGAGCGATAAGTCACGCCGTTTTATATCCTCGCTATATGCGAAGCCGCAATGACGAGGCTCTTGCCAAGGTTATTCGCTCAAAAGAGGTGATTAGCGTGGCGTTTCTACTGAATGGTCTGACGGCATGGAAATCCGAGATGCTCTACAACTCCATGGAACGTCATCTGCGCTTCTCGCCCCACATAGTCATCACACCCGGGTTGGACGAGAAAGACAGGTCAGCCCTGCTGCAATACGTCAAAGAAAAAGGATACGAGTATTCCGAATTAGGGTTCAACGACACTAGGGCATGGCATTCGCTCAGGGCGGACATCATTATCTACCAAAAACCCTACCACTATTTCGTAGACCGCGGATGCTTCGCCTACTGGCGCAACCCTGAGGCGTTGACTTGTTACGTCCCCTACGCATTCAACACCGCCTTGGTCGGCTGGAGCTTAGACGCGCCCCTTTACCGCGACGCATGGAAAATCTTCTTCGAGAACCAGATGAGCGCCACCGAGGCGGGGGAGATTATGCGAAATGGAGGCGGCAACCTGTGCGTGACCGGCATGCCGATTCAAGACCAGCTGATGACACCCGCCGAATCGCTGCCTGACCCGTGGAAACGCCTCCCCCACCCCGCCAAGCGAATAATCTACGCGCCGCATCACAGCATCGAGAATGACGGCGGGCTGCACTTCTCGACATTCATGACACTCGGCGAGCCCATGCTGCGCATTGCCAAGCGATATGCCGACAGAGTCCAATTCGCATTCAAGCCCCACCCCCTTCTGCGCTCCAAATTGGAGGGAATCTGGGGCAAAGAGCGCACAGACGCATATTACAACGAGTGGCAGACCCTGCCCAACTGCCAATTTGAGAATGGCAAATATGA
Source organism: bacterium (assembly GCA_963658925.1). Taxonomy (GTDB): domain Bacteria; phylum Bacteroidota; class Bacteroidia; order Bacteroidales; family Marinilabiliaceae; genus W3P20-009. Next base: position 129,533 of record CAVKRQ010000006.1, on the reverse strand, counting down.
CGGCCTCTTCGCCCACTCCGACGCCATGATACACGATTGCAGCTCCTTCACCATAGAGTATCACTACACGCGCAACCCGGTCCTCTACCTGATTAAAGAGACACGAGACTCTGAAATCCCCAATTGCTTCAGCCTCTACAAGACAGCCTTTGACATGCACTATAAGGCGAAGACAGAGGCGGAGATAGAGAGATTCGTGGTGGATGTCGTCATTGGCGGCAAAGACACCATGCGTGCGGAGAGAGACCGGTTTTTTGCGGAGCATCTCGTGCCGCCTGGCGGCCATACGGCTTGCGAGAACATATTGAACTCAATCTTGAACGACTGACAAACACTGGCCATTACTTGGCACAATGCGCGGCGCCTCAGAACAAATGGGGACGCCGCGCATTTCTTATGTAGTCTTATAAGCTTATTTTCAACCACTTAAAACATATACTAAAATTTTACTCAGTGCATTGAGTAAAATTACTCAATGGATTGAGTAATTTTGCGGGAGTAGTTATAATGGCGTGAAAACATGTATGTTAGGAGTGTAGCGAAAACAATAGAGAGCAGACTCGCTGAGCCAAGGCGGTTCATACAGGTCGTGATGGGGCCGCGTCAGGTAGGCAAAACGACTGCCGTGCGCGAGGTACTGAAAAAAATAGCAGGGCCCAGTTTGTTCTTTACCGCAGATGCCGTCCCCACATCCGACTGGGGTTGGCTCACAAGGTGCTGGTCGGCAGCCCGCTTGAAATTATCAAACGGGCCGGACACGTGTGTAGTGCTCGTGATTGACGAGATCCAGAAAATCCCCAATTGGAGTGAGCAAGTCAAAAAAGAGTGGGACAGCGACTCCGCCTCGGGGTTAAACATAAAAGTGGTGCTGCTCGGCTCGTCACGCGTCATGATAGACAAGGGACTCTCGGAGTCGCTCATGGGGCGATATGAGGAGATTAGAATGGGTCACTGGAGCTATGCGGAGATGCGAGAAGCCTTCGGGTTCACACTGAACCAATATGTTTATTTCGGAGGCTATCCGGGAGCGGCGACGCTCATTGAGGACGAAGACCGGTGGAGGGCGTACATCCTCGGGTCAATAATAGACGCCACGATAAACAAAGACATCCTTATGGATAGCCCGGTCAGCAAACCGGCACTTCTCCGACAGACATTTGAACTTTCCGCCGCCTACTCGGGCAAAATCCTATCTCTGACCAAGATGACGGGACAATTGCAGGATGCGGGCAACACGACAACCTTGGCCTCATATCTGAACTTGCTGGGAGACAATTGCATGGTTCGCGCATTGCAGAAATATTCAGTAGACTTGGCAAGACGGCGCGCGAGCATACCGAAATTCCAAGTTTACAACAATGCCTTGTGCAATGCTTATGCCGAGAAATCATACAGCGAATTGACCTCCGAACCGAGAGAATGGGGGCATACGCTCGAATCCGCATTAGGGGCGCACATTATAAACTGCGCTTTCTCCAACCATTTTGATGTCTACTACTGGCGCGAAGGGAATGACGAGGTTGACTTCATTTTGAGACATGGGCAGAACGTGATGGCCATAGAGGTTAAAAGTAACAACGAGAGAGGGAACACAGGACTTAGGGCATTTGATGATAAATTTCATCCTCAAAAATCAATTGTGGTAGGCCCCGCGGGTGAAATCACTCCGGAGGATTTTCTTGGTTGGGACATCAAGATGTGAGGCATAGACACACCCAAGGGTCCCTTAGGCGAAAAATATAAAACAGCGAACCCCGGCAAGGCTAAGTGCCCTGTCGGGGTTCGTTGTTTGTGAGATGGCTGAGGCCAATCAGTGCCTAAGTCACGGCAGGGCGGCTTCCCGCCCTGCCGAATGACTTATGGCAGAGAATTGTAATCAACCAATTTTTACTTGAGTAGGGGGGCTACTTCTTGAGGTGGAGCTTGCCACCGCTGATGTAGAGGCCACGCGCGGGCTGAGTCATGCGACGGCCAGAGAGGTCGTAGACGGCATTGTCAGCCTTGTCGGCAGAGATGTTGCTGATGGCAGTCTTACGCGCGATGGTATAGGTGAGGGTGAACGCCTGCTCAATGGGGTCGCCATTGTCATCATTGATTAAGCCCTCGGGGATCTCAAACGTGTAGACGCCAGCCTCAGAAGCTGAGTAGGTTATATAGAGCTTCGGGTCGTCAAGATCATCAGGATTTAGAGCAAGGTCAATCCTTGCTACTTGGACGCCGTCCTTCTTGACGGTCACCATTCCGCTGCCGAGGCCTGGCCACTCAACACCGTTGACGGTGATGGCGATAGAGCTGAGAGACTTGACTGTGCTGCCTTCCTCAGGGTCAGCTGTGAGCGTGATGTCGCTTGAGGCTGACTCGGCGACATAGTAGACAAGGTAGATGGCGTCATTTGTATCACCAGAGGCGAGAGAGAACGCGCCCTCGGGGATTTGGATGGTCCAACGGCCCTCATCGGTAATCTCATTGGCGAGAGTGATGGTGGCAGTGTTTGAGGTGGCATCGAAAGTGATGGTGCCAGTTGATTGAGAGCCTGGGAGGTTGCTGCTGACGTAAGCGGTAGCCTTGTCAGAATTGAAGGTCACAGTGTTGCTGAACGTGACATTGATAACGCTGAGGCTCTCCTGCTCGTCCTCCTCAGAGGGATCGGTGGTGTAGCCGAAGGCAGAGACGACATATGAGAGAGTGAACTCGGGGCTGTCGTTCTCATTGATAGATATTACACCCTCGGGGAATACGAATGAATAGATGCCATCACCTGTTGAATTGAAGTGGAGATAAAGGTGAGAGTAGTCCGTGTCATAGTCGTCGATTTCTGGATCAATATCATCAACCTTCTCACCATCCTTGTAGACAGACACCTTGCCAGAGGCAGGCGCCACATCATAGATAGGCTCATCATCGACAGTGAAGTAGAACATGATCTCGCTGAGAGAGGCCACAGTGCTGCCATTGGCAGGTGAGGCAACGACGCTGTACTCGACAACGGGAGCGACATAGAATGAGACGGTGAAAGCGTTGTTGGTCTTGCCGACGAGGTAGCTGCCGTCATACCATGTCTTGTCACCGAAGAGACCCTCGGGGAACTCGAAGTTATAAGCACCCTCCTCGGCAATCTCGTCAGAGAGGGTTACAGTCGCAGTGTGAGTCTCAGCGTTGAATGAGAGAGTGCCCTCAACCTCAGTGCGGCCGAGCATAGAGTAGCCGTGGATGGTGACCTCCTCGCTCTCGTTCATATAGACCTCATCGTCAAAAGTGACAGAGAACTGGGAGAGGCTCTCCAGGTCGTCATCCTCAGAGGGGTCGGTGGTGTAGGTGAAGTCGGTGGCCGTTGGGCCTGCTACGACAGTGAAGGGGACTACAGTCTCGGTGTCATTGAAGCCGGAATCCTGACCATCACCATAGTTATAGGTGCCATACTCGAAGACGATGTAGTAGTCGCCAGCCTCAGTGACGGGGTTAGCGAAAGTGACATCGAAGCCTACGCCGTTGCCGTCCTTGCTCTTGACAGTGGCGGTGTGAGCGGCTTTGGCAGCGATCACGGCCTCCGAAGCAGCCTTAGTGCTGAAGGTGGTGCCGTCGTCGGTCTTAGTTCCAGTGGCAGCAGCGTCATACTCTGACTTCAGAATGGCATAGACAGAGGGAGTTGTATCGTCGGTGAAAGAGAAGCCCTCATTTGCGCTGAGAGCGTCAGAACTCTTGTCGCTCTTGGGCAGGAACTCAACAGTCTCGAGCTTGGATACAGTCGAGCCGATGAGAGGATTCGTGGTGAAGTCGTAGCCCTTGCAAGCGGAGCAGAAAGTGAAGGTGAACTCACCGCCGGTGTAGTACTTGCCATACTTGCCTTCTGAGTCATTATACTTGGGCGTTACGACTGCCTTGCTCGGGATGACAATGGTGTACTGGTGGCCATCCTCATACTCAAAGTTGAAGTTGAGGAGCTTGGCATTCTCGTTTGAAGAGAGGACATAGAAATCATTGTTCTCCTCATAGTATGTCCTACCCGTCGTGAGGTCCTTCATGATAACGTCACGATAGACGGCGAGAACGGCATCCTCGCTGAAATAGAAGGAGATGTTATTATCAGCAGGTGTGCCATAGACCATGCCCTCAGAGGGGTAGAGATAGGTGAGCGTAAGGTCGTCGGTAAGCTCGTCGCCAGGGTTGAACTTGGCAGAGACTGAATGGTCACGGCCGTCGATGGTCTCCTGACCACCAAGAGTGACGCGGATATTCTTGCCAGCGAAAGCATCGTCGGATATTGAGAAAGTGTAGGCTATTGCGCCTGCACCCTCCTCCTTAGAGGTGAACGAGGTGATTGACTCGCTCTTCTTCACGTCATCCTGAGTCTGATAAGAGACCTCGAAAGAGGTGAACGTGATGGCGTCCTTGTTAGAGAGGTAGAGCTCGACCTCCTTGCTTGTGAGGGTTGAGCCGTCAGCGGGAGTGAACTCATAGCTGACATCGGTCGTCATGTCCTCAAACTCGGTGGTGAGAGTGAGGTAGTTCTTGCCATTGAACTCGGGCTTAGAGCCGTCGGCCATGGCGATGTTGTAGAAAGAGATGTTGGTATTGGTGTAGGTGACAGTGCGGAGCTTGCCAGTGAAATCAACCATCAGCTTGTTGCCGTCGATGGTTATCTTGCTTGAGTCAACTTGCTCATTGACATTGCCTTCAGCGCCGCCCTTGTAACCAAAGACAAGAGATACCTTAGCGGGCTGACCATTGGCAATAGTCATAAGGTCGCGGTCGAACTCGAGAGTAAGGATGCCGCTCTCGTCACTGGACTTCCAGTAGCTGCGGAAACCTGCGGCGAGCCATGCGTTGACCTCGTCCTCGTTTGTCAGTTTGGCGGCGTCCTGAGGAATGACGAAGTTGAGAGTAATCACTCCGTCGCCGTTGTAGAGGTTGCCGTCCACATCCCTTACGCCTTTGATGGTGAGAGTGGCCTTGTCGCCGCCATTCACAGAGCCAGCCTCTTTCCATGCCTTCACAACAACATGCGTCATGGCAATGATGGCAGTAGACGAAGTGTGAAGCTCGACCTCGGCAGAGAGAGAGCCGCAAGTGAGGGTCGCGACCTTCTCGTCAACCTCAGGCTCAAGGGTGAAGCTGATGTTGAGCTGCTTTGCTGTGGAGAGTGCTGCGCCCTCGGTTACAGTCACACCGTCAATCTCCATCTTTTTAATTGTGAGACCGGCAGCCTCGCCAACGCCAATATACTTCAGAGAGGAGATGCTTGAAGAGCATTCAGCCCAGACATAATAAGTTGTCCCTGCCTTGGCAGAGATTTGCACACGGCTGCTGTAGCCATTGCCGTCAGCATCGGTATAGCTCTCATAAGCAAAAGAGCTGAGGTCATTTGTTTTTGCCTCTGAGTCAAAGATGCGGACATTACCATTCGCATAGTAGACCTTAAAGGTCATGTCCTTGTCGGGGGTGAAAGTCATCATCTTCGAGGCAAAGACTCCCGAGACGGAATACGCCTTGTCCAGCTCCATAGCCTCAAGGTCGGCGGCCTTGGCGACCGTCACCGACGAGACAATGAGCATCAGCGCGACCCACAGTCGAGTGGCAAGCGCGGCAAAAGAGGTTGATGCTTTTGTCATAATTGATTAGAGTTAGGTGAATAATAAAATTGTATTTGGGGAAATCAACCCGCGGAGCGCGGACGGTCGTGTTCCGCGGGTTGACAGCTTTTTTCTGGATCTGTCCTGAGACCGCTTACTTGGCAGAGTAGAGACGGCCGCCAATGACATAGAGGCCGCGTGGCAGAGAGGCGATCTGCTCAGCCGAAGCGTTGCGGAAGATCATGATGCCGGAGAGCGAGTAGACGTCAGTGTTGGCAAAAGCCTCGTCGGCGTCAATCTCGGGGAGGGCTTCAGTATCCTTGTCATCATAGCCGGGGCTGTTGGTCGGGAACTTGGCCACGACAGAGTTGATGAGAGCCTCGGTGTTGCCATCGAAAATCATTACGACAATCTTGCCGCGGCGTGAGCGAGACACCTGGTCGGGATAAGAGAAGCTGATGTCGATGGTGTTATCCTCGCCAGCCTTGAGAGTTGACGGGAAGCCGAGACCCGTGGTGCCAGTGAATGAGCTACCGACGGCAGCCTTGACGACATCGCTGTGGTAGACGCCAGAGGCGAGCGCAATGCCATACTTGCCACCACTACCCCACTCGCCAAAGATGTCCTGGGTCTGGGTGTAGACATTGCTGACCTGATAAGAGCGGATGCTGTCCTCGAGGACCACAACGAGAGTGCTGAGGTACTGGTTAGTCAGGTTGATGGCGCTGCGGACATTGACAACGAGATTGAGCTTATTGTCACTCTCGGAGTAGGTGAAGTCATCCACACTCACATCAATGTCGGCAGGGATTTCCATCTCAGCCTGGACACAATCGGCCCAAGTGTCGGCATCAGTCTCGCTGTACTTATTGAAGCTGTAGACACCCTTCTTGTTTGAGACCATGGGCGACGTGATGGTGCCAGACCTCTGGACAATGCCAGTGGGCGCGGCGCTCAAGCCGAGAGCCTGCGCATAGGACGTTGAGATGCTGCCGCCAATCTGGTCGCCCGTGTAGGCGTGGATGGAGATGGGGATGAAATTCTCGCCGTAGAGCTTCTCAAGATTCTCAATGGCAAGGATGCCGAGCGGGCAGTTGGAACATGTTGTGCCAGTCATCTCCTCGAGCACGACACGCTTGACAGGCTCGAAAGCGAGACACTTGATGGCGCTCTTGGTGACATCGGTATAGCTGTCGAGCTGGACCTTGATAGAGAACGCATTAGAGATGCCAGTAGTCAGAGGCAGAGCGTCGGGGAAAGAGAAAGCGAACTTGTCGCCCTTCGTGAGGCTGAGGCCATCTTGCGCATAGGAGGAAATCTCATTCGACTCGGAGTCGAGAAGAGTCAGCTTGACAGACGAGTAGGTAGTCTCATCGGCATTGATGGTTATAGAGCCTGCAATGTTGATAGACTTCTCATTGACAACCGAAGAGGGGTTGGTGAGTGAGATGAGATACTTGAGGTTGCGCTTGACGACAATGTCATCGACAAAGAGGACACTCTGGTTCGTGTTGTTGTTCCAGAAGCCGATGTAGATATTCTTGCCGGAGTAGGCGGCGAGGTCGATTGAGTAAGAGGTCCACTCGCCATCGAGACCTTCCTCAGTCTCGCCAATGGTAAGAGTGTAAGACTTGATATCACCCTCGGCCTTCATCTTGGCAATCGTGGCAGAGTCGAGAGTGTTGATATTCTGGTCGCACTCCCAGATGACGATATTGAGCACATCCGTGTAGAGCTCATCATCCTTATAGCTCTGCGCCTTGAAAGTGAGGTAGCAGCTCTCGTCGGGGATGGCGAGCTGAGGAATCACCATCCAGTCGTCGCTCTGGCCTGCGGGGCTGTACATTGAAGTGGAGGCAGCGCAATAGTCAGTGCTTGAGCTTGACTCGCGGATGGAGAAATTCCAAGGCTGATTGTCGGCATCGAACTCCCAGCTTTGCATGGCCGAAGTCGGGGTGTTGTGGTCGCCCTCATAGCGCATGAGGTTGTTGAGGGCGTTAGAGATGTCAGAGAAATCCTCTGAGAAGAGAGTGGCGTCGTCGGTTGAGATCTGGCGCTCGTAGGTGCCGCTGTAAGAGATGGTGAACTCCTCATTGGCGCTTGACGACTCGCCTGCCGCATTGGTCAGCGCGCCAGCTGAGAGAATCACCTTATACTCGGCTCCGTCATAGAGATATTGAGTAGAGGACGGATAGAGGGCCACCTTGTCGTCACGGACCACGACATTGAGTGAAGAGATGAGCTTGAGGCTCTCACCATCAACCTGATAAAGGTTAGCCTTGGCGTCTGAGGTGACATTCACCTTGGTGTCCATGGTCAAAATGGTGTAGACAGTGCCATTGTCAAGGCGGGCGATAGAAGAGCCGTCCTCGGGATAGACGCTTGCGACAGTGACAGGAGAGGATGAGCGACCCTTGTAAGAGACCGTTATCTTGTCGTTAGTCTTAGTGTTATCCTTGGCGAGAGCGACAGAGCCGGCGGGGAGGACAAGTGAATAGGTCTTGCCCGCAGACATCTCGAAGCTACGGAAAGTCACGATGAGCGTCTTGGAGTTGGCAGCCGAGACAGCTATGTTCATAGATTTGCGCACCTCATTGCCATCCTCGTCAATCAACTGGGCTGCGGTCTTGCCGGCAAGAACCTTGATGTCATACTGGAAAGTGAAAGAGACAGTTCCCACATTGGCGAACTCGCTGCCATCGACAGGAGAGACAGTGTAGGACGAGAGGAGGTTGACACCCTCGCAAGCCTTAGAGGCGTCCTCGGGGAGAGTCACAACATAGCTGTCGGCATAGGGATAGACCATAGACGCGATGACGTGGCCGTCGGCCGAGACATTATATGGAGTGCCGGTGTTCTGGTAGTCGGTATACTCACTGAAATCGATGCCGTAGCGGAGCTCGCAGATGGAGGTGAAGGGATACCAGATGTTATTGTGGAGAATCTGGAACTCGCGGGAAGGAGAAGTGAACGGGCTGCAGGCATAGACATTGCCGTCATTGTCCACAGAGGTGACCATCAGGTCGTTCTCCTCGTCCGTATTGCCGTAGTAGACATACTCATCCTTGGTGAGGTCATAGAGGACAGGGAATAGCCCATCATCCTCGGTGCGGATAGTTCCGGCCGCATACTTGCCATTGGGGCTGATAACCGCGCCACCCTCCATCTGGAGGAAATTGTCGAGCCCCTTGCCGAACTTGAACCAAGTGGATTTCTGCCTGTCGTAGATGAAACAGGTGGGCTGGACAGACTGGTCGCCATAGATGGCGATGTAGCGGGCATCGGCCGACATGGAGGTGTAGGCCTCAAAGTGGCATCCGCTCTCGGTCGTCATGGTCGGGAGGTTGCTGAGCGTGATAATCTTGCCGGTGGAGAGATCCCACAGGACGCCATAGGATGGTGAGCTATAGACGCTCTCACCCTCATAGGTTACGGAGCCGCAAGCGTACTTGCCATCGGGTGTAACGCAAGAGACCACGCCATAAGAGAAGGTGAGGTCCGATCCGGTCATCTCCTTGGTCAGAGTAGACGAAGGCGTCTCAAAGGCGTGCCATTTCTTCTCAGACTTGACCCAATAGCCGGGAGTTCCGGCATATTCGCCAGCCTCGGTCGAGAATTCGCCTGAATAGCTGCCGACAACGATATTGCCGTCGTCGGTCACATCACTGACGTGGTAGATGCCAATGGCATCCTCCTCATCGAGAGCCTCCTCGCCATAGATGACGACACTCTTGCCAGTCTCGACATTATAAAGATAGACATTAGCCTCGGCGCAAGTCTCATTAGACGCCGGCTGGGCGAGAAGCCACTTGCCATTGTCTGAGAGATTGGCCACGATGCTCTGGTCGCTCTGGACCACCTTGAGGAACGTCGGCTTCGTGTCAATGGTCTGAGCCGAGAGCGCAGTGGCGCAAGCGAGAGCTACGGTTGAAAGAATATACTTCTTCATAGGGAAGTTTTGACACATTATGATTTTACTTCACGATGACGCGATGGGCACGCTTGGTGCCATCGGCGAGACAGTCAATGCGGATAAGGATACCGCGGGCGTCGGCAGCAGCCTTGACGCCGGTGAGGGAGTAATACTCTGAGCTGACAACGTCGGCTGCTGAAATGGTTGAGAGTGCGGCGGACTTGGATGAGTAGGTCACAGTGACCGAGTTACCCTCAATGAAATTGGTCTTGCTGTCATCAAAGATAAGGATGGTGAACTTGACCTTTGCCTCGCCCTTGGCTGTGAATGACCACTCATCGGCGAGCGACCCATCTTCGGCTTCTGTCGTGTAGCCTTCTGGATAATAGTAGACGCCTGTTTCTTTTGTCGCATTGCATGAACCCTTATAGCAAATCTGAAAATCTCCGTTATCAATAGAGAGAACCTCATATTTGATGCTTATCTCAGGTTTTACCTCACTGTTAGGACATAAGACACTGATGCCAGACTCGATATAGCTCTTAATAACCACACCCTCGTACTGCAAAACCTGTATGTTAGATGCAGTAAGCTCTGCGCCATTCTCAATGGTCAGTAAATTGCCATACTCACCTATCTTAGTGAAGACGACATCAGAGGCAGACTGCGCAAAAAGCTGGACTGCGCAGAAGAGAGAGGAAAGGAAGAGTAAAGTTCTTTTCATATATAAAAATGTCTTTAGGTTACTACTTTATCATTTTGAGCTTGCCGCCAACAATGTAGAGGCCGCGGGGAAGTGACGAGCCGCTCGTGATAATCTTTCTGCCATCGAGCGAATAGACATCAGCCGCTTGCTCCGCATCGCTCTTCGGCTCTGAAATGGCAGTTGGCTTAGTCTCATCCGCTTTGCAGACGAAATTGGCGGAGCCGTCGGCATTGACCTCTATATCCTCAATCTTGACATTGAGAAAGTAAGAGCCGTCCGTGTTGGGGTGTATGGTGGCGCATGCCGGAGTCGAGACATTGGAGAGGGTGTTGTTAACGACCACACCATTCTTCACATAGGGGTAGAGGTCGCCAATGACATCATCAACGGTTCGCAACTGCGAATTGTCGGCAGGGACAACGGCGCAACGCTCCTTGGTCGTGTTGACATTATTGCCCGTCCAAGCCTCCTCGGAGTAATCGACGTGAGTGATGAGGACGCCAGAGGCATAGAGGGCAGCGTCCGTGCCAGTCTGGGCTCGGTTCTCAATCATATAGAACTCATCAGTGTATGCCGGGTTGCGGATTATGTAGGCGTCGCCACCCTCAGAGAGCGGCTTAAGATTTGCCACAGCCGTCTCAGTGGTCGTAGAGAGCTCAATGGGCGTCAACCATCCGCAGATCCATCGCTCAAGGGCCGTGTAGCCAGAGGGGGAGAAACTGTCACCAAGGTAGTTGCCCATGTTCATGGGATCCCAGACATAAGTGCCGTAGTTAAGGCTTGTCGCGCCAAAACTCGTACCCTTGTCATAGGTGTCTGGCAAGCCAAGGCAATGAGAGAACTCGTGGCAGATGGTGCCTATGCCGTCAATCTTGCCACCCGCGCCAAGCTCGCAGCTGCAAGCGTAGGTGTTCACCTTGACACCGGACGCATCGTCCCCAAGGGCGAACGGGGAGACAGTAGAGCCCAAACCTTTTAGCTCACCCTCCTGAGGCCAGATGAGACTCGTGTTGTCGCCATTCGTGTTCTGACCCTGACCGGCATAGAGGATGAAGACCTGATCGGCGTATCCGTCACCATCCCAATCATAGGCGGAGGGGTCTGCAATGCCATCCTTCATTTGAGCATACACACAAGCGTCTTGAATGAGATTGCAGAGATTGTCATCGATAGTCGACCCATTGTCTTTTCCGTAATAGGTGTATGGGTTGCGCAACTTATATGGGCCCATGACATCGAACTTGAACTTGAACGCGCCGCGGCTCTGCGCCAAGAAATAGTCGCAGACGCTTTGCGTGAAGCCCGTCGCCTCGTCAGAGAAGCCCTCCTCATTCGCCACGCGATCATAGAAAGCGCGGACATTAGCCTTGCGGGTGGCATCGTCAGTGGCGGCACCGGTCGGGTCAGAGAACAGAACCTCTGAGACTCCCTCCGATGACTTAGCGCCGAACTCAACGAGAATGATGAGTCCTCGGTGCTCGCCCTCAAAAGGCTGCGCAGGGGCCTGGGCTGCGGCCATCGGACTCAAAGTGAGTACGGCAGCCGCGGCCAAAGCCTTGCGTGAAAGCATTATGTTTGAGATAGAAATCATCTATTTATCTGAATAGATTAATGTGGGGAGAAGTTCGGGAGACTCGGTCTTAGCGGACAATAGACTTGACAGCCTTGCCGCTCTTGAACCTCACGATGTTAATGCCGCGAGAGGGGGCGGCGAGCAGACGACCGTCAAGCGAATAGCGGGCCTCAACGGCATCAGCGTCGGCGTTGACATCATTGACGACTGTCGTTTTGCCAGCGAGGTTGACACTGTTGCAATTGGTCACCCAAGCGTCGCGCACCGAGGTGGTGAAGACATATTGGTTGAGTGACTCACTGTAGGCGTAGGTTATGGGGCGGCTGATGAACGCTACCACGTCATAGTACCGAGCATAGGTCGTTATCTTCTCGACATCGGTGACCGTATAGGTCTTCTCATATTTGCCGCCATCGAAAGTGAGGGCGTCGCCGAGGGGCGCTGAGAGAATCTGACGCACCACATAGTTGTGACGATAACCTGCATTAGTGCTGCCGCTCACCTCAAGCTGAGAGAGATGCATTCTACTGCGGGTCAAGTAGACAGTCAGGACGGCATCGCCCATGACAGCGTCAATGTTGCTGACAGCCTCGCCAGAGACCTTGACCGTGAGAGTTCCATTGTCAAGGGTGTCAGTTACCTCTGAGCTGGTCTCTATGTTGACAGTCGCAAAAGCGGGATAATCAGCATTTGAGGCATCCATAATCGTGCTGAAATTCTGGGCTACGATGGACTGATATTGCTTCGTGTAGGCCGTGGTGAATGCCAATACTCCATTTGAATTGACATCATCGCTGTAGTAATAGCGGTTGACCGACGCGGCGGGAATGCCATAGAGCGAGAACGCCATGATGTTCTGCGCCTCGGAGAGATAGAGATCATCGTCACCAGTCGAAAGGTTGCAGTGGAAACCGGCAGGGGCTACGTCATTGCGGAGAGACATGACAGCCTCGCACACCTGGTCGCCATAGGTGCCATAGGTGGCGTAGGCTGAGGTGTAGAACTCATAGAGCTGCTTCTGGCGCTTGAGAGCCTCGGTGTAGGTTACCACGGTCTGACCCACGGCATCGTCTAAGCGGAGGTTGGCATTGTCAGGCTCGGCGCCGTTAATCTCCTTGACATAGACGTAGAGGGCGTCAGACTCACCAGCAGCAGCCAAATCGGACGGGATTTGAATCTTCTGAGAGAAGACACTTGTCTCCTCAATGGGCTGAGGGCAGTTAATCTCCATGAAATCCTCACCCGACTCGCCAAAACGGACGCCGAACTTGGCGCTGCTGATGGTGCCGGAATACGGCTCGCAGTAGAAAGAGATGTTGGCCTCGCCGCCAAGCTGAACGTAGCGCGGAGCCGAGATGTCATAGAGCTTAAGGTCGGCGGCTGTCAGGCCACCGTCAATCTCGACAATGCACTGCACGGCAAGATTGCCATAGCTGTCGCCAAGGTCATTCCATGCAGCCGTGCCGCCATCGAAAGAGCCGTAGACATAGAGGTCGCTATATGGCAAAGAGATGTACTTGCCAATGGGATAGGTGCCCTCAGTGACATCGCACTGGATGCCAATCATGAAAGCCGCCACGCCAGACGCGTCAGAGCGGTCGATGTTAATCTCGTAAGGCTCGGGGAGGGAGACGACGTTCCAGCCCACATTGTTGGTGCCGGTGAGGCTGACAACAGGGTCGGAGGCTATGACGCCCTGGCCGGAGACCTCGTAAATGAATGGCTTGATGTTAGAAGCCTCGGTGGTACAGAGGGCGTAGCGGATGGCCACAATCTTGCCGCCATTATACTTGACGGCGTCAGAAGTAGAGATGAGGCTCGCCACCTTCCATGTGCCGCTGTCGAAACCGAGACCCTCGTTTGTGGCGCAGATATCATCAGTGCGATAGTTGCCCATGATGACCTGGTTGGCCTCAAGGGAAGTGCGTGAAGCCTTGACAGCCTTTGAGACAAGATTGGCGGATGAGACTTTAGAAACCGCTGAGCTGAGCACGCCAGAGTTTGCGAGACCCTGCTCGGCCTCGAAGCCATCAATCACGCGGGCGTTTGACACGGGGCGCGCCATTGTGGCGGAGGTTACAGAGTTTTGGCGGATTGCCTGCGTTGGCAGAGCCTGACCTTGCGCATTAGCGCCGACGGAAACCGCTCCGGCGAGAAGGGAGATAAAAGGCAGTAAATTATATTTCATCGGATGTTGATTTTTGCGTTGATTACTTGAAGAACTCCGTTAGCGTTTGATGCGAATACGACCATCGATAGATTTTCTGACTTCCATTCGCTCTTGGTGTCAGCCTCAGAAAGCGACAAGGAGTAAGAGAGTTTGCACTCAGAGTCGGGAGATATGGACACCGCGTCGCCATCGGCGGCTGTCAGGGCTGTGCGGAAAACGTGATTGTGGGTATACTCAGTATCCATCTTGTTGCCTGGCATCAGCTGCCAGCTTGTCACATTGTCCTCAATGAGCCAAACATTGACTTTTGCGTCAGAATATTCTTGCGAAGAGCCTATAACGACGTCAGCAGTAATATTATTCGTCTCAGAATCGAGCGAAGCTTCGCAATTAATTGAGACGGGGCTTGTCTGCTGGAGAGCGTCACGCACCACTGTGGCCCACTCGGCAGTGTTGTAAGATGCCGCGCCCCGGTTAATGCTTCCGCAAGGCTGCGCCTCAATGCCGCGCTGCTCATAATAATAGTCGCCAGTCTCAGTGGTGAGAGGGTAAAAGATACCCTTAGAGCTCTTACCAAACGGGCCGCTGTACAGACCGACAGCGATGACATTGTCATGACCATAAGTCTCCTGAAGCTCGGCAATGACATCAGATGCAGCCGGGCAGTTGATGCAACTCTGACCCGTGAAATCCTCAATGAGGACATGGGCGGAGACCTCGGCGGGAGCCACATAGATGAGGCGGTCATCCTCATCCACCTTGTCGCACGAGGCGAGAGACCAGGCGGCAGAGGCCGCGAGAGCCACTCCAAGGGCTTTGCCTAAGAGCCTGTAATTATTATTCTGGCTTATCATATCGCGCCTTGGGTGTTAGAAGTTATAGTTGTAGGAGATGGAGACGCCACGGCTTGCGGGGACATAGCGGCAGACACCGCCAGAGCAGTTGTAACCCGCGCGGGTGCGGCCGTAGCCGGCCTGAATGCGGTGCGCGCCAGTGTTGAACGTCACCGCCCCGTTGTAATAGTGGAGGTCGGTCTCGCCGGCGTTATACATGTCGGACACAGTGAACATCCAGTGCGGGAGGAGCGAGACCTCAATGAGACCCTGCGCCCAGTCGCCCTCGTCATCAGCCGTGGCGAGATACTGAAGCTCGGCGCGGATGGTCAGTTTCTTGGTGGCTCGCGCCTTGGCATCGACCACGAAGATGTTGGAGTGAATCATGCCGCCGTGCCCCTCAACAACAGTCTTGTTGTAATATTGGTTCATATACATGGCATTGAGAGTCCAAACCTTAGAGAGTCGCTTGCTGAGTTGGATGTTGATGTCCTGATAATACTTAGTGTCGCCCATCTTCCAGAATGCGCTGCCATGGCCATTAGAGCCGATGGCGGGAGTCGTCTCATCGCGATCCAGCGAGCGGATGTGCGAGGCGTTGAGCTTAAGATTGGTGCCGTATTTGCCACCGAGAGCCGATCCGCGGCGGAAATTGTATCCCGCCTCAAGCTGGAACGCCCATTCGCCATCGGGGTGCGTGGCGTAGGGATAGAGGGCCGCGAGAGCGTAAGTGTGGTCCATGGAGAAGGCCGGGAGGTGGTTGATGAACGAGCTGGTGCCGGTCTGCCCGCGGCGGCTGCGGAAACTCATGTAGTCACTACGCTTGGCCTGGAGGAGGATGCTCATGCCACTCAGCGAATAGGTGGCCGAGAGCATGCCTACCGTTCCACGGCGGTAGATATATCCGTTGTCGGCCGACGGGTCCTCACCTTTCCACGCGTACTCGGCAAGGATACCGAGCGGGCCGCGATGAAAATTAGCGCGGACATCAAAGGCGTTGACGAACTTGGGCATGTGGAGGCGGTGAGTGGCATCCGCCATGACGACATCCTCCTTCTCATACTTATTGACCCACGAGAAGCCAATGTTCAGGACTCCCCCACCCTCGCCGAGTGACGAAATCCACTCCTCAAGACCCAACTCAATGTCAGCACCCGAGACGAGGCCGCGATTGAGGCTCCAATACCTGCGCTGACGGCCTGAGAGGACTTTTACCGAGACACCGGGCAGCGGCTTGGCGGTGAAACGGCCGCCGAGCAGAGGATTGTCCACGCCGAGGCTTCGCTCCTCATAGGTACGGAAGATGAAGCCCGAGCCGAACTGGTCGTAGAAGTGACCGCCAGTGAGATCCCACTTGTCAAAATGGAGCTTGGCGTAGTAATAGGGCACGCCCCAGCCCTTGAAAGCCGCCTCGTAGCCGGGCAGCGGATGCTCAAGGAACGAGAAGCGAAAACCGGCGTCCACCCTTTTGGACATCAGGTTGACGTCGGCATATGTGTTGGTCAGCGCCCAGTCATCAGTCTTGGTCGTGCCAATCTTTTCATCGTCCTGAGGGACAAGAATATCGCTCATGACGCTGCCCGTCACATTTAGATAGTTCTCAGGCATGACAGACATAGCCTCGTCTTGCGCCACGGCAAAAGTCGCGGAGCAGGCGAGGCCAATGATGGCGGAGGCCACACGATGGGTGGCGATAACAGAGTGTCTTATCATTTGGTCAACTCCCTTACTTTCTCAATAAGCTCATCCTCGTCACCGTCAATGTAACCATTGTGCTTGTAGACAATGGCTCCATTGCCATCCACAATGACAGTGAAGGGCACCATCTGTGCGCCGAGAGCACGCTTGAAGTCGCCATTAGGGTCGAGCAGAACCTCATAGGGCCATGCGTGGTTGTCAACGAGGGGCTTGACCTTGTTGATGTTCTGCGCCTGGTCGATGGAGACGGCAATGAGAGTGACACCCGTCTCGGCCTGCCAATCCTCATAGACCTCGGCAATGGCCGAGAGCTCGCGGATGCAGGGCTTGCACCACGTGGCGAAGAAATCGATGATGACGGGCTTGCCACCCTCGGCAAGGTTGGCCGTGTTGACAGTCTTGCCGTCAATGCTCTTGAGCGAGACCGAGGGAACCTGGGCAAAGGCGGTGAAAGAGGCCGCCATGGCAAGAAGGAGGGTTATGATTGCTTTTTTCATAATCTAAGACATTGAGACAGTAAACTCTATTTGCGCACGAGCTTAGGGGACTGCATTATGACGGGGAACTGAGCCGTGCGATCCAACGCGCCCGAAGTCGAGGTGGCAATGGCGAAAGCGGAGAATGCCACGGACTTGGAGCCAGAAGTGAAAGCCGTGCCGGAGAACGTGGCGGTCGTCTTGCCATCAGCAGCTGTGACAATCGGGGCTGAGACAGAACCCGTGGCGGCTCCTGAGATGGAGACATTGTAGGAGGCGTCTGTGAAGACGAGGAAAGCCGTCTTGCCGCCATAAGTGCCTATTTGCGAACCGCTAACGAGCGTCAGGGCGAAAGATGAGGCATCAAACTTGACAGGGAGAGTCAGACCAATCTCGGCGATGTAGAGGCCATCAGAGGTGAGCTTAGCTCCCGTGGTGGTATTATCCTCAAGGTCAATGTCATAATACTCAAGAGTGTATGCGCCGGCCACATCCTTGGCGAACTCAAACTGCGAGATGAGCACCTTGTCAGTGTAAGCTCCGGCCGCCACAGTGACATAGCCAAGTCGGCGTGAGCCGGTGGTGTTCTCAGAGACTGAGACCTTGACCTTGCCATCCGCAACTGTGGCCGAGACCCAATCGGGAGCGTCCGCGATAGTGACATCGCGGGTGGAAGAGACGGAGAAAGAGACCTCGGCGGCGTCATCGCTCGTGAGGATGATGTCATCATTCTCAACGACAAAGATGAGACCGAGCTGCGAGACGTTGACCACGATGGAGTCGCTCTCAGACTTCTTGACCACGAGGATGGCGTTTCGGCTCTGCGGGTCGTCATTGTCGGCAGCCGAGAGATTGACAGTCGAGCCGCTGACGGAGAGAGTGAGCCACTCAGAGTGGTTGGTGTAAGCGGAGGCGACAGTGGCATCGATAGTGACGTAGCCCTCGCCATTCGTAGCCTCAAGGTTTGTCTGCGCCTTAGAGACTTTTATGGTCGTCTCGGGGGCCGCCATGTCAGAGCAATCCTCGTCGCAAGCAGCGAAGAAGAGAGATGATGCCGCGGCGGCCATAAGCGCTATGTATGTCTTGTTCATATTCATATTCTCTTGTGAGCAGGGTCTTCTCTATTCGTACCTCTCGAAAGTCTTGAAACTGGGGATTTGGTTCATGAGGACATAGCTGTCGTCCTCAACAATGAGGTTTCCGCTGTTGTCGCACGCCATGAAGAGCATCGAGTTGACCTCATACTTGCCATTGCCATCCCAGCCGAAATAGCCTTTCTTGTCATCCTGCATGACCATGGTGAGCGCGCCGGAGATGTTGAAATAGTAATAGCCGTCGACGAGGGAGGCGGGAATCATCATGAGATAGTTATACTCGCCGCTCGGATCCTGGCAGTACTGGGCGGGGAAAGACATCTTACCCGACGTCTTGTCATACTCGCAATAGAGGTGGTACTCAAGGACGCCCGCCGTAGTGGAGAGTGAAATGACGCAGCTGTCGCGGACAGCGGCTGTCATCCTCTCGGCCTCGGCCTTGCTCATCTCAAGGAGGATGGTTATCTCGGTGCCGGAGTAGTTGACAGTGCCGAGCCATTGGCCAGTCCACGCCTCATAAGTCATCATGTTGGAAGGCGTATAGCCCGCAAGAGTGACAGAGCCTGAAGTGAACGACTTGGTGGCGGCGGAGTAAGCGAGCTTGCTCACCTCCTGACCTGCTATGGTTATCGGGCTTTGCAGCTCAATTCCCTCGGGAGTGATGATATACGCACTCTCGACAGTCGAATCAGTTTTGACAGCAAGGCGACGCGTCTGGACATCAATCTCGGCAGAGCCAATCTCAGCCCCGGCGGCAGTGAGCGTATAGGCGTAGGGCATCGAGTTGGTAATCTGCTGAATGGAAGAGAGGTAGTCGGCCCATTTGACGCCCTCGGTCATGGGGACCATAGTCATCTTGTTGCCCCACTTCTTACCCTTGAGAGTAATCTCATCGGCCGAGTAGCTGAGGATGATGAACTCATAGTCGCCCTGATCGCCATCGACATCGCCCTGATAAGGCTTGGCGAAATAGTGGATGAGGTCGTTGCCAGTGTTGAAAGTGAGGACTGAGCCCATGTCATGCACAATGTCGTAGGACGAAGAGCAGACAGTCTCCGGTGTAGAGATGGAGACATAGGGCGAGAAAATATCAGCCGAGACTGACACCTTGCCCTTGTCGTTGAAATTGCAGAGGAAGGTGAAACCGCCGGCGTAGTCCTCGCCATAGTAATATGAGAGCCTCCAGCCGTTGGGTGCAGAGGTGAGAATCTCGCGGACATCGGCCTCGGCCTGCTCGGCGCGCTCGGCAGCCGACACGCCATCGAAGTAATCGGTGTCGTCATGAAGGCACGAGGAGAGGGTCAGAGAAGAGAGCGAAAGAATCGCGGCTCCTATATGATTGAGATATCGCATAATAATCTGTTAAAGAGAAGTTGTCTTTCCGTCCCGACAATATTACTTGAGAGTCTCGAGGTCGAGGCGAGATAGCTCGTTAGCCCTGTGGAGCACTGCGTCGCGGAGGGCGTCAATGTCGAGGTCCCAATAATCCTGCATATAGTTGCGGATGATCGTGAGCTTCTGCTCAATGGCCTGACGCGCCGTTATGTTCTCAGAGAGCACGTTGTCGCCCGCCTCATCGAGGATGGCCTGCCATGCCTCGGGAGTCTCAGTGACGTAATATGCCATCATCTCGGCAAAGTCCTCGCGCGCCTCACTCATGGCGTAGCCCGAGACAAAGCCCTGCTTGTGGGCGTCAGAGTCCTCAATGTCATACCAGTCGCCGGAGACATACTCGGAAGTGGTAATCTTGTCGAACTGGCTGTCGTAGGGCTTCTTCTGGTTGAGGATGTGCGTGAACTCGTGGTGCATCGTGTGGAAGTAGTACGTGTTCAGCATGTCATAATCTTGAAGCATGGCGTCGGTGAGCGAGTTGACCATATAGAGCGTCACCTTGTATCCGCCCTCGGCCGTTCCGAGCACAAAAGTGCCGGTGGTGTTATAGGCCGGCGAGCCGATGAGGTGGATGACGCGCGGGACATTGCTCTTGACAAAATCGGGCCCCACGACCTCGGCGTAGGCATCGAGCCAGAGATACTTGATGATGATGGAGAGCTTCGCGCTCTTGGCCGAGTCGGCAGGCGTGAGGTTATAGCTCATGTCGCTCTCGATGTCCTCCATCTTATACTTTACCTCAATGTTGTAGGGGTAGGTGTAGTTCTCGAGGAGCCACTGGTCGAAAGCGTCACGCTCGGGGGAGTCAGTGGGGAAGATTGTAGCGTCGTCTGGCTTGTCGTCGTCACAGGCGGCGAGCGAGAAGGCAGCGATGGCCGCCGCCGCAGTCAGGATGGAGCTTATTATCTTGTTTGTCATGTTGGCTTAGTTGGTTAACCGTCAGATGTGGAAAATTCGCCCCGGCTGATTAACGCGGGTTGGGAGTCATGCCAGCGGCGAGGACGTCTTGCGGGAGCTGGATGGCGAGACGCGGGTCTCGCGGCTCCATGGTGTCGGTGACCTCACTGACAGAGGTCTCGTTGGCCAAAGTCCGGCGATACATCGTGATGCCGTAGCGCTTTACGTCCTGCAGACGGAAGCCCTCATGGAGGCCAAGGATGCGGCGGAGGTGGAGGATGCACTGGAGGAGCGGCTCCTGCGTCTCAGACCCGATGGCGAAAGGCGCATTGAAGCGTTTCTTAGGAGAGCCGGAGGTGGCAGTGTAGTAGGGCACGCTCTGCGAGTAGAACTGCACAATCTTGTCGAGCGTGAGCTGCACGCCGGTAGACGAGAAGGCGGAGAGCTCGGCGTTAATGTCGGCCACGGCCTCGTCATACTTGCCTTGGAGGGCGTATGCCTCAGCGCGCTCAAGGAGGAGCAGGTCGGTGGTGAAGACGGCGTACTCGGAGTGCGCGTAGCCTATGCCTGCCTGAATGTCAGTATACTCGAACGCATGTGGAATCTTGCGGAAGATATATTTGGAGAGGGCCGAGTTGAACCAGACGGTGTAGTTGAACACCTCGTCTGATGTTCCCCATGGGCCTGGCGACTGGAGGGTCTCAAGCTTCGAGATGAGCTGGCCGTGCGCATATTTGGAGCCGACATTATACGGACCTCCGATGGCGCCCCACTGCGAGTAGACAGTAGTCAGAAGGAGATTGGCCTTGACGCCTGAGTTGATAAAGGCGTTAGGCTGGACGTTGCCGTTGGCCGAGAGCTCGTTCATGGCTGCCCAGTCGCGGAGCATGGCCTCGGGCTGAGATCCGAGAACCTTGGTGGCGTAGGTCACAGCCTTGTCATTCTTGCCATAGTAGAGATAGAAGCGGGCTGCGAAAGCGGCGGCAGACGAGGGCGTGAAGTGGAACTTGGGGTGGTCGTATGAGCTGCCCACGAGTCCGATGCCCTCCGTTATGTCAGCGTCAATGTGGGCGTAGAGGTCGGCAAGGGTGCCGCGGTCATACTGCTCACCCACATTCTCCTCGGGATACTCGGGATAAGGCAGGCCAAGGTCAGAGGAGGCCGTGCTCTCGTCATATGCCATGCAGAAGACATTGGCCATCTGGAACATGGCGTAGGCTCGGCAGAGGAGAGCCTCACCCTTTTGCTCGGCATACTCCTCCTGAGTGTCCTCGTCAAGGCTATTGATGTACTTGAGAGCCTCGTTGGCCGTGCCGACAGCCGAGTAGCCGGCCTGCCAGATGCGCTGTGGCGTCTCATTGTCACTGGTCTCGGTTATGTCCTCCCACCGGTAAGCCTGACCCTGGAACTTGGTATACTCGGTCCAGCCTGTGCCCACCACGTCGTCGGTGTTGTCTGAATACATCTCAAGGAGATAGGCGGGGTGAATCTGCGGATAGGCCGAGACGAGCAGTCGGCTGACCTCGGACGGGTTCTTGAGCTCCATGCGGTTGTCCGGCAGCTCATCGAGATAGTCGTTGCAGGCTGTCAGCGCAGTGGCGGCGGCAGCCGCCATGAGGAGATGTGATATATGTTGTTTCATTATTGGCAATTGATTATGTCACCGTCTGATACAGTCCAGATTAAAGTCCGACCTTGAGCGTCAGAGTGAACTGCTTTGGCATAGGCGATGCGACACCGCCGGCATTCATGAACTCGGGGTCCTGGCCATTGAGCTTCTTGTCGGCGTAGAGCAGACAGATGTTGGTGGCCTGGAGCTTGAGCTGGATCTTCTCCACGGGCGTATCCTCAAACCATCGCTTGGGGCAGTCGTAGGCGAGCGAGATCTCCTTCATGCGGATGAAGTCGCCCTTGGCTATGCGCTCGGTGGAGTAGTTGTAGGCGTTGTAGGCGTAGCGGATCTGGCTGTTGTCCTTGTACTGTCGGTAGCTGACGATGGCGGGGACATTGGTCTTCTTCTCATCGCCTGGGTTGACCCAACGGTTGCGGAAGACACCCGTCATGGAAGTCATGTCAGTATAAGAAGCCGCGAAGACAGGGTCGAGGCGAACCACATTGCCGAAAGCGTAGGTCATGAACACGTTGAGGCTGAAGCCCTTGTAAGAGAACGTGTTGGTCAGAGAGCCATTGATGGTGGGGTCTGTCGGGCCCTCATACTTGAGGTAGGCGGTCTTGTCGCGCTCCTGGAAGTTGATGTCGTAGACAGTCTCGACATTGCTCTCGTTGATGAAACGCGGCATGCCGTCCTCGGTGAGGCCTACGAAAGGAATAGAGAAGAGGGCGCGGACGGGGTAGCCCTTCATGGCGAAGCCCGAGCCGGAGACCATGTCAATGACGCGGCCCTGGTTGTAGAGGTCCGTAATCTCAGTCTCGTTGTGCGAGAAGACGAGATTGGTGCCCCAGGAGAAGTCACCCCTCTTGATATTGGTGGAGGAGACAGAGACCTCCTGGCCCCAGCTCTTCATCTTGCCCTGATTGGCGTAGCGGATAATCTGACCGCCGACACCCTGAGTGGCCACCGGCACAATCTCATCGAAATTGTTTCGGGTGTAGACATCGAAAGTGATGTTCACGCGGTCATTGAGAATACCGGCGTCGAAACCGAAGTTGAACTCATTCTTCTTCTCGTAGGTGAGGCCGGCGTCCGCAAGGCTCTCCACCTGGATGCCCGGCTCGCGGTCGGACGAGAAGGGACGGTAGGGGTTATAGCTGCGGAGGATGGCCGTCGAGCTGGAGTAGTCGGCGCTTGGGGGCGTGCCGGTCAAGCTGTAAGAGGCTCGGAGCGTGAGGTGGGAGAGCGGAGCGAGACGCTCAAAGAAATCCTCCTCGTGGGCATTCCAGCTGGCCGAGATGTTCCAAGTGGGCATCCAGCGGGCGTCGGAGTTCTTGCCAAGCTGGTTAGAGCCCTCGTAGCGGTAAGTGCCGTTGACCACATACTTGCCTTTGAAAGAGTAGGTGGCGTTGGCATAGAAAGCCACGGAGCGCGAGTCTGTGTTGGAGAGAGTGTAATAGTCCGAGTTCTCCTCGACAATCTTCTTGAAATAGGTGTACTCGAAATACGGTATCTCGCCACTGTCATACTGCATGCCCCAGCCGTTGAACCAAGTGCGCGTGCGCTTGATGTCGGTCGTCTCAAGGCCTGCGAAGAGGTTGACGATGTGCGTGTTAGCGAAAGTGTTGTTATACTGCGCAGTGGCACGGAAGTCAGTGTCCGTCATGCGGTTGTCGGTACGCTGATAGATGCCGCCCTCGGGAAGTACGGTTATAGGGAGCGCATAGGCGTCATCGGGGTCAGTGTAGAGCAGCACATTAGCGTCGCGGATGAGGAGGTTGTCCATGGCGCGGTAGGCAAGGGCCTGATTGCTGTTGTCCTTAATCTTATGCTCCTGCGTGGTGGCGCTATACTTGAGTGCGCCGAGGACGGCGAACTCGAGCGGCTTGATGGGCTTGTAGCGCACCTCGGCCTGGAACTTGACATCGGCCACGTTGAGGTCGATGTAGTTGTTGGCAAGCTCATTGAAGATGTTGAACTTGGCGTAGTTGGCGTGATAATAGGTGTCGGGGTCGAGGGTTCGGCTGGTGTTCAGAGCGTAGGAGTAGGGGTTAATGTCGAAATCGCGCTTGACCTCGCCCGAGACCACGTCGACATCCTGACCTATGGTGCCGGGTGCCGACTGCTTGCGGTAGGCCGCGCCGCCAATGGCATTGACCGTGAGGCCTTCGAGGATGTGATGCGACACATTGAAGTTGGCCGTGAAACGCTTCACCTCGCTGTCAATGTACCAGCCCGGGTCCACCATGGCCGAGAGAGACGCGTAGTAGTTGCTCTTGTCGGTGCCGCCACTCATCGAGATGGAGTGGTTTTGCATGACGGCGAGCGAGAAGAGCTCCTTGAACCAGTTGGTGTTGCGTCGCTCCGCCTGCTGCAGATAGGCGTTGCGCGCCTCCTGAGTGTTCTGGAGGGCGAAGAGGCCGGTCTTGGAGTCGTAGGTGTTGATGAGCTCATACATCTTGCCATAGACGCCGTAGTCCGAGCCGTTGAGGACATCCGAGAGATTGAGCCAGCCTTTCTGCTCCATCTCCTTATATATGCCCATCTGCTCCTGCGAGTTGAGAATGTCGAAGTTGCGATAAGAGGGGATGAGGCGTGTGGTAAACTCGCCATTATAGCTGAAGTGAGCCTGTCCAGCCTTGCCCTTCTTTGTGGTGACGACAATGACGCCAGCCATGGCTCGCGCGCCATAGATGGAAGTCGCGGATCCGTCTTTCAGTATCTGGAAACTCTCAATGTCATCGGAGTTAAGCCCTGCTATGGCCGAGCTGATAAGGGTCTCGGCGTCACCCGAGCTGAGGTCATCGGCCGAGACGTCAGAGACATCCTCCATTATGACGCCATCAACGACCCACAGCGGCTTAGAGCTGCCATAGATGGAAGTGGCGCCGCGCACACGGATTTTGGGGGCCGAGCCAAAAGTGCCGCTGACATTCTGGACTGAGACGCCAGCCGCCTTGCCCTCGAGCGAGCGGCTAATGTCCGCCACGCCATTTAGTTTGGCGTCATCGCCCTCCAACTTGCTGGTAGCACCTGTGAAAAGGCGGCGGTCAGTCTTCTGCAGACCGGTCACCACGACCTCCTCAATCGCCACGCCGGCGGTCATCACCACCTTCATGTCGGCCGCGGGGTCGAGCGTCTGCGGGTCCATGCCGAGATATGAGATTTGAATCTTATGCCCGGCTGGCACTTTAAGAGTAAAAAGTCCGTCAAAATCGGTTACAGTGCCCGTCGTGGTGCCCTCGACTATGACAGCCGCGCCAATTATTGGCAGCCCGTCATCTTTGGCAATGACCACGCCCGAAGCCGTTACTTCGCTCTGCGCCAACGCTGACACCGACGTCAGCGCCAACATAAGGATGACAGCCAGACGCACAGCCAGAGTTCGCACACTGAGAGAATGGAGGTTTAGGTTAGATAAGGTTTTCACTGTCGTTGTAAAAAGATTGTACTGAAAAAACAACACCCGGGCTCAAATTGTTGAGATATTAAACAATTTGTACCAAGTATTGCATTTAAGGGTCAAATTTACCCCCCCCCATTTAATTTAACAAGATGGAGAGTGGATATATATGTATTATTAACATTTTTGCGAATATGCTGTCAATAACTTACCGCTAAGTGCGTTGTATTGCAAGGGTGTTCGCCTTTGTTCGTTGTTTGCGAATAGCCGATGTGTTATTTCAAACTTCAATAATTCGCACAAACAGGCGACAAAATGCCCGCATTTTATACATGCATATTCAATTCTAAGCGGTATTTATGCAGAAATATAATTTAACAGATAGCGGTCTAATGCATAAAATCCCGCGCATGGGATTTAGGTGAAACTGTGGGATTAGGGAGTGGATGCGCATAACGCATGCCAGAGGGGTTAGACTTCCATTCTCATAGATTGTGCGTTTGGTATAGTGTTCTCATTAGTGAGCTAATTATTGAAACAGGGCAAAATAGTCACAATGGGAACAGAAAAGGAATAAAAACTTCGTTTATTGTTCGAGAAATTACTACTTTTAGGCATGAACAACGAATTAGCGTCTTTAGCCAACATCCCGGCGAGCATGGCAACCCTCGCTTCAATATATCCCGACATCAAAGCGGGAGGGCATAAGGTTCGCAGTCTTGAGCGAAATGGATTGCTGCTGAGAATCAAGAAAGGTCTATATGTCGTATCGCCGACGGCTACACATACGCCACTTTCGCCTGAATTGATAGCCAACCATATCTATGCGCCATCATACGTATCCATGCATTCGGCTCTGAGATTCTACGGACTTATTCCGGAGGCAGTCTACAGCGTCCAGTCGATGACCATCAAACACACCCGGCGATTTGACACACCCTTGGGGCGTTTCGACTATACAAATATGAGCAGGGAGGCATTTCCTGTCGGTATAACCATAGTCAACAAGCGCACGTACACCTTCCTGATGGCGACACCCGAGAAGGCCCTTTGCGACCTCATTGCCAACTCGCCTAAGGTAAACCTCCGCTATCTGAAAGACGTTGAGCGTTTCATTGCGCAAGATCTCCGCATGGATATGGACGATTTCCTCAAGATGGACACCTCTGTTTTCGAACGATACATGTGGGTGGGCAAGAAAGCCAATTCTATCCGGACCATCATTAAATACTTGAAGAGATGAACAACGAGATATACAACCAGATGTTGTCGGCCTACGACCTGACCACCACTCAGCAGCAGCGAAATGCCATCTTCGAGGTAAACCAGCAGGTGATTCTTGCGGGGCTGTACCATGGCGGCTTTTTCGACGTGGCGGCTTTCTATGGCGGCACGTGCCTTCGCATATTCCACGGGTTGCAACGTTTTTCCGAGGACATGGACTTTTCGCTCTTGGCGCCATCTATCGAGTTCGACTTCTCCAAATACTTCCAGCCTATCATAGACGAGTTCGCCATAGTTGGCAGAGAAGTAGAAATCAAAAAGAAGGATAAGAAAAACTTCGATAAGGTTGAGTCTGCTTTTCTAAAAGACAATACCGACGTATATGATGTGACATTCCAGACCGAGAAATCCATCAAGATAAAGATAGAGGTCGACACGCAGCCTCCTTTGAAATTCTCCACTGAGCAGAGACTGCTGTTGCAGCCAGAATCGTTCATGGTGCGCTGCTTTACGCCATCATGCCTTTTTGCAGAGAAAATGCATGCCTTGATATATCGTCAGTGGAAGAATCGTGTTAAAGGGCGCGACTGGTACGACTTCGAATGGTACATCCGCCATGGCATTCCTTTGAATCTCCCCCACTTGCAAGAGCGTGCCTTACAATTCAATGGCGAAGACATCAGTAAAGACACCTTCCTCGAAAAGCTCAAGGAGCGTCTTGCCTCTGCTGATATCAGCCAAGTGAAAGCCGACGTGATGCCGTTCGTCCGCAATCCTAAGGAACTCGACATATGGTCGAACAATTATTTCCTACAATTAGTCGGTATGTTGCGGTTCGATGAGAAGTAATTAGAGCAAAAAATGGCTGGGCACCCTTTGGAGCGAGTCCATCGTGGCGAGCGTCAAGGCGGAAACGCATTACTTCCATTCAACGATAAGAGCCTTATGGCGAGTATCTATTACTTGCTGACACGCCATCACGGCGCGACTGCGAGACGGTAGCGCGCTATGCTTTGCCCCCCGTTAGCCGGTATGGGTTAACGGACATAAAAAAAACGGCCGCCAATCATAAGATTGACAGCCGCATTTGCTGTACCCTGACCCGGGATCGAACCGGGACGGATTGCTCCATTGGTGTTTGAGACCAACGCGTCTACCGATTCCGCCATCAGGGCATTGCGAGCGCAAAGGTAGAGAAAAAAAATCAAATTGCAAGTGGTTGCTACCCTCTGTTTGATTTTCTTTTTTGGGGGAGGGAGAAGTAGGCATGATGTAAATGACTTACAAAAAGAGCGGGCCTGACACCTGATTGTCACACAGACATTGAGCGGGCAATCCCCCCTCTCTAACAGATGGCACACTCCCGGAAACAGAACACACAAAAGACATTTTTACGTATCTTTGGAGCGTGACGGGCAGGACCCAAACCCCGCCTACCCTATTATATCTAACCCTCCCTATTCACCTGTAAGCATGTCACCAATAGCTCTTTTCGTATATAACCGCCCGGACCACGCCAAACAAACCATAGCATGCCTCGCCGCTGCCGACGGGGCTGCCCAGTCTGACCTTTACATTTTCGCTGACGGGGCGAAAGACGCGGCAGGTCTAACAGCTGTGCAGAAGACGCGAAACGTCTGCCGCGCCGCTAATGGCTTTGCGAGCGTCACCCTCGTGGAGCGCGACAAAAATGTGGGACTCGCAGCCAACATAACAGGCGGAGTCAGTGATGTCCTTGAAAAACACGGGCGCGTAATTGTGATTGAGGATGACGTGTGCGTGGCGCGTGGGTTCTTGACCTATATGAACTCGGCTCTTGAGTTCTACCGCGGCCGCGGCGTCTTCTCCATTGGCGGCTACACGCCGGACATAGCCATCCCGCAAGACTACCCCTACTCCACTTTCGTGATGCACAGGAACTGCTCGTGGGGCTGGGCCACATGGAAAAGCGAGTGGGACAAAATAGACTGGGAGGTGAAGAGTTTCAACACCTTCATCCGCTCGGCGCAAAAAAGGCGTCAGTTCAACGAGCCGGGCAACGACATGACACCGTTCCTGCTCAGATGGAAGACAGGGGCGAGGGAGATGTGGGACATCGTCTTCTCCTATGCCGCGTTCTGCGCTGGAGAGCCGCACGTTTATCCGCGCAAGAGCCTTGTGCGCAATGTGGGCAATGACGGCACAGGCACTCATGTGGCACCTACAGTAAAATATGAGACACCACTTGCCACATCAGTGAGTCCCAATAGTTTTTGCCAAGGCGTAGCTCCAGTCCCGGCAATCGTCAGCGAGTTCAACCGGTTCTACTCCACATCAACCATCAGGGGCATAATCAACACTCTCAAGCGGTGGAGGTACATAATGTTCGGCAAGTAGAGCCAAACACTCAAATCTCGAATTGCCTCAGCTGATATTGCGAGAAAAAGAGGTGAAGGTCTTGATAGAACTGACCGACGCCAGGGTAGTAGACCTCGTCAAAAGTCGAGTTGTGCCAAAGCAGTGAGAACACGCCGCCAAAACGGCGGACCTCGTCAAGCATCTCACCAACCGCGAGAAAAATATCATCATAGCCCATCTTGCGATGGGCAAGGCAAGTGACATCCATAAAGGCCAATGGCACGCAAGTGATTTCCATCATCTGTTGCCGCTCATGGTCAAAGGGGTGGAAAGGGAAGCAGTAACTGTTTCGGAACCCCTCGTGATGCGAAAAGCCGTAAGAGTAGTCAAACTTTATGCCCGCCCCCTCCATAGCACTGAACGAAGAGCGGGAATCAATGGCAAGAAAGTGCTGCCGGCAACCATCGGATAGGCTCGGCACTACTTCACGCAACGCTTTAGACCATTTGATATAATCTCCTGTAGTCTTACAATTTATAGGAGCATGCAGACCCACCTTGTTTCCTCTATCTGATAGTTGGCGCAAAAGGCTGATGACGTCATCATCATGGGCAAAATCATAGTCAGGGGGGAAAGGACCGCCATCATCAGGCAGGACGAACCAGTCCGACTTATAACCGAGGAAAGCCTCATTATCCTGAATGACGTCAAAGCTCCAATAGGGATTGTGGTCATGACGCAGCCGGATGAGGTTGGCCAAAGACTTGACAGCAGCCTTGGCAAGCCTCCGCCTATCCGTGTCACAAGGTCTCAGGCCCAAGACCTGCGCGCATCGGTAGAGAGATCGGCGCGGAGCGAAATAGCGGAGCGTGTCCAAATCATGCGACAAGTGCAGGCTCGCCCCACCGAGAGGCTGCATTCTCTCAAAAGATATTCCTTTGACATTGCATTGGGTCTCAATAGCATCGAGCATCCAGCTAAAGTAATAGTTCACAAGTGGACGATGCATAATTTCGAGCTTGCGTTGGATGGACGCCTCATAGGGATAACGCCCCCACTCGTCACGCTCGTCTGTCGCCCACTCCTGATAGGCGGAGAGGAGATAAAAGGCGCTCTTGACCAGGTCGTGACGCACAACGACATTGCCCGACTCGTCCAATTCAAACGGCGATGCGCCCGCGTCGGCATCAGGGAAAAGAACCAGGACATCCTCAACCAGGTAGTCAGTCCTCAATCCACCCTCTGAGCGCGGCCACGCAATGAGCTCGTCAATCCGCGCATCGGTCTTGACGAAAGCGGCAAGATGAGCAAAGACATACTGGATTTCGGCGTCGGTGAGTCGGCGCGAGAGAAAAGGGTCAGACTTTGGGCTAATCATAGACTCGGCATGGGCGGGCAAAGAGGCCCGCGAACAAATTATATTTTGAGAACGCAAATATATCGCGTAAATTCACACTCATAAAGTGGGCATGACCAAAATTCACTTTAGCCGAAAGCGAAGAAGAAGATGAAAGCAGTCATACAGCGCGTGAGCCGCGCCTCAGTGGTGGCGGACGGCGTCCAGGCCGGCCAGATTGGCAAAGGCCTCATGGTTCTCTTCGGCGTCGAAGTGGCCGACGGGCCGGAAGTCAACATGGCCGAGGTGACATGGTTGGCGCAGAAAGTGGCCCAGATGAGAATATTCTCGGACGAGGCGGGACACATGAACCTCTCAGTGTCGGACATAGGCGGCGACATCCTGGTTGTGAGCCAGTTCACCCTCTTCGCCATGACCAAGAAGGGCAACCGCCCGTCTTTCATCGAGGCGGCCAGACCCGATGTCGCCGTGCCATATTACGAGGCCTTCACTTCCGAGCTTAAGCGACTGACAGGCCGCGACATACCCACTGGGGTCTTCGGGGCAGACATGAAGATTGACATGGAGGCCGATGGCCCGGTCACCATTATAGTGGACACGCGGAACAAGGCTTAGACACGCACATGGAGAGCAAGGACATGACTCTGCGCGAGGCGCAAGCCCGAGTAGACGACTGGATAAAAAAATATGGCGTCAGATATTTCAGCGAGCTGACCAACATGGCATGCCTCACCGAGGAGGTGGGAGAGCTTGCCCGCCTGATGGCCCGCAAATATGGCGACCAGAGTTTCAAGCCCGGCGAGAGCCAGGACCTGGGGGAGGAGATGGCGGACACCCTGTGGGTGCTCATCTGCCTCGCCAACCAGACGGGCGTGGACCTGACGGACGCGCTAAACAAGAGTTTTGACAAAAAAACCTCGCGGGACAGCGAGCGACATAAGAACAACCAGAAACTGACAAAGAACAACCAACAAGTAAATGAAGAACATAGACGAGATTCTCGGCTCATATGAGTATGACGCCGCATTAGACAACCTGACTAATGAGATAGAGGCCCACAAGACAGCCGCCGCCAAATATCTGACAGACACTGACGCGCTGCAGACCATGTTCAACGCCATCGACCTGACCACCCTCAGCCACACCGACTCGGCCGAGAGCGTAAAAAGGTTCGTGAGCCGCGTCAACCAGTTCGCCACAGACTACCCCGAGCTCAAGAACGTGGGCGGCATCTGCGTATACTCAGTCTTCGCCCCCGTGATGAAGGCCACACTCAAAGTCGAGGGCGTCCACCGCGCCGTAGTGGCCGCATGCTTCCCGTCATCGCAGGCGTTCACCGACATCAAGGCCGCCGAGGTTCGCAAGAGCGTCGAGGCGGGAGCCACCGAGGTTGACGTCGTCATCTCAGTCGGCGAGTTCCTTGACGGCAACTACCAGTTTGTGTTTGAGGAGCTTGTGGCCATTCGCGAGGCATGCGCCGACGCAAGGCTCAAAGTCATCCTGGAGACCGGGGCACTCAAGACCCACAGGCAGATCTGGGAGGCGAGCGTCATAGCCATGGAGGCAGGCGCCGACTTCATCAAGACCAGCACAGGCAAGAACTGCGACGGCGCGAGCCCCGAGGCGGCCGTCATCATGACGAAGGCGATCAAGGCCTACACAGCCAAGACAGGCCGCGAGGTCGGCTTCAAGCCCGCCGGCGGTGTCCGCACGCCCGAGGACGCATGCCTCTACTACGAGATTGTGCGCTCCACCTTGGGCGACGCCCACACTGTCAACACCCTCTTCCGTATCGGCGCAAGCGGATTGGCCAACAACCTGCTGAAGCAAATCCTCAAGATAAAGGGCAAAGAGGCTCCCGAGAAATACTTCTAAAAAGTCCGACTCCCACAGAGACACATCATGGCATTAATCAACCGCATTGCCGCAGCCTACTACGCGGGCCGGTATAGGCAGATGGACAAGATGCAGACCGGGGGAGCGGAGATGCAACGCCGGCAGTTGGCGGCCATCCTCGGCCAAGGCTCGCGCACATGCTATGGCCACGCCACAGGCATGCGCCCGGACATGACCTACGAGCAGTTCGCGTCCGCCGTCCCAGTCGTCGACTACGAGGGCTACAGGCCCATCGTGGAGCGCATGGTGGCGGGCGAGGCCGACGTGGCGTGGCCCGGCAAAGTCAAGTGGTTCGCCAAGAGCAGCGGCACCTCGGGCAGCAAGAGCAAGTTCATCCCAGTGACCGAAGAGGGACTGAGGCACTGCCACCTGCGCGGCACCAACGACGCGGTGGCCACATATATGCGCCTCCACCCCGACACGCGCATATATCGCGGCAAATGCCTGACACTGGGCGGCAGCAAACAACTGACGGCCACAGGCACGGGCAGCCAGACAGGCGACCTCTCGGCCATCATGATCGGCAACGCGCCCTTCTGGAGCGAGTTTTTCAAGACTCCCCGGAAAGAGATCGCGCTGCTCTCAAAGTGGGAGGAGAAACTGGAGAAGATAACAGCCGCCACGGTCGGCCAGAACGTCACATCGTTGGCCGGAGTGCCAAGTTGGTTTCTCGTCCTCATCAAGTATATCATGGAGAGGCAAGGAGCTAAGACACTGAGGGATGTATGGCCCAACCTGGAGCTGTTTATACATGGTGGCATAAGCTTCAAGCCCTATCGTGAGCAGTATAAGGCCCTGTGTCCCGGGCAGATGAACTTCATGGAGACGTATAACGCCAGCGAGGGATTCTTCGGATTGCAGGACGACCCAGACGACGTCAACATGCTCCTCATGCTCGACTATGGCAACTTCTATGAGTTCCTGCCGTTAGACGAGTTGGGGCAGGAGCATCCGCAGGGCATAGTGCCGTTGTGGGGCGTCAAGCCGGGCGTGGACTACGCCATGGTCATCAGCAGCGTCAACGGCCTTTGGCGCTACATGATTGGCGACACCATACGCTTCGCCTCGACAAACCCATACAAGTTCACGATAAGCGGGCGCACCAAGCTCTTCATCAACGCCTTTGGCGAGGAGCTGATGATAAGCAACGCCGAGGCCGCCATGGCCAAGGCGTGCGAGCGGACCGGGGCCTTGGTGAAAGACTATACCGCCGCGCCCGTGTTCATGGACCAGAGCACCCGCGGCTGCCACGAGTGGATTGTGGAGTTCTACACCCCGCCTGCCGACGCCGAGGCTTTCGCCGACGCTCTCGACAAAGCCCTGCAGGAGGTCAACTCGGACTATGATGCCAAAAGGTATAAAGACATAACCTTGGCCCGCCTCAAACTGCACGTAGCACCCGCAGGCCTCTTCGCCCAATGGCTGAGCAAACATGGCAAGATGGGCGGGCAGAACAAAGTGCCTCGGCTGAGAAACGACCGGGGCATAATGGACGAGCTCCTGGCCATGATGTGACCGGAACGCGAAACGAGAAAAGAAAGGACAAAGACATGTACATCGGCATAGCAGGCAACATAGGCAGCGGAAAGAGCGCCATGGCCCAACTCTTGTGCAATGAGTTCGGGTTCAACACGTTCAACGAGCCAGAGGACACCAACCCATACTTGGCTAACTTCTATGCCGACATGCAGCGGTGGGCGCTAAACCTGCAGGTCTACTTTCTGACCAAGAGGTTCAAGGCCACGCAGCGCGCCATGTGGGCCAACGGCGTCGTGGTGCAGGACCGCACCATATATGAGGAC
This sequence comes from bacterium, assembly GCA_963658925.1. Taxonomy (GTDB): domain Bacteria; phylum Bacteroidota; class Bacteroidia; order Bacteroidales; family Marinilabiliaceae; genus W3P20-009. The sequence continues at coordinate 95,580 of CAVKRQ010000006.1, read as the reverse complement.
GCCTACGTCTTCGTGGAGAACCTGCTTACAATGGGAATCATGACGCGGCCGGACTATGACACCTACCGCGAGCTTTTTGACATGACCGTCTCGTTCATCAAGCCGCCCGAGCTGCTCATCTACCTCAAGGCGTCAGTACCCACCCTCATGACGCACATCCGTCAGCGCGGACTGGCCTATGAGAACGCCATCGGGCAGGACTACCTCGCCATGCTCAACACCAAATATGACAACTGGGTTAACGAGTACACAGGCAACATCCTCCCGATAGACATTGACAACACCGACTTCGTGAACAACGCCGAGGACCGGGTCAAGGCCATCAGCGCCATCCGCAACCAGCTGCCCGAGGCGGTGAGGAAACTCATCAAGCCGAGCTCACCGACAACCTTCACGTCATCGGCGAGGTGAGACAGGCGCTCCGCCTACTCGTTGTCCGAGTCGACCCACTCGGCGTAAGACGTGGCAGTCTCGTAAAGCCTTAGAGCCTTTAGACAGACTCCTTCGGGCAGGCGATGTGAGATGCGCGACGCGAAATCGATGAGCATGTTCTCACAAGTGGGCTGGTATGGCACCGAGACAAGACGCTCGGTGAGGCCACGCACGGCAGCGGGATTAACAGACCCCTGACGAACCATAAGTGAGTGGTCGAGACGGTTTACCACCTCCTCACCTACAATCTTCTTGAGGACGGAGAAATCAATAACCATACCATACTTCGGGTCGGCCTCGTCAGCGCACGGCGTTCCGCACACAGTGACATAGAGGCGGTATGAGTGCCCGTGCACATTGCTGCACAGCCCATCATATCCGGGGAGGAAATGAGCCATCTCGAAAGAGAACTCCTTAGTCAGCCTAATCTTCATAAAATAGATATCAGAGAGCGTGGGGGAAATATCAGCGCATGGCGCAGGTAAGCCTTACGCCATGCGAAAATAACACTTTCCGCGCCCCAATAGCACAAATGGACCTCAAAGAAATCCAAGCCCCCGTGGCGGAGCACATCAAGGCGTTTGAGCCCTACTTTGACAGCCAGCTGCAATCGCCCAACAAATTGCTGACCCTCGCCACGCGCCACGTCTTCCGCCGCCGCGGCAAGCGTATGCGCCCCCTGCTCGTGTTCCTCTCAGCCGCCGCCGCCGGGAACGTAGGCGATGGGGCGTATGCCGCCGCCGCCCTCATCGAGCTTCTGCACAACGCCTCGTTAGTGCATGACGACGTTGTGGACGAGACCTATACGCGCCGAGGGCAATGGAGCCTCATGGGTCTGTGGGGCAACAAAGTGGCCGTATTGGTCGGAGACTTCTTCTTGGCGCGCGGCATGGAGATGGCCCTTGACGGTGGGCACTATGACATCCTCCGGATTGTGAGCAAAGCCGTGAGAGACCTTGCCGACGGCGAGCTTAGGCAGATGGAGCATGCGCGCCGGCTGGACCTGACCGAGGAATCGTACATGGAGGTGATACGCCAAAAGACGGCCACCCTCATCGAGGCGTGCACCCGCGCCGGCGCCACGACGGCCTCTTCCGACTCGGCATATATCGACGCGCTGGCGAACTACGGGAACCATCTGGGACTCGCCTTCCAGATACGCGACGACATGTTCGACTATACGCCAGGCGGCCTTTTCGGCAAACCTGCGCTCAACGACATCAAGGAGCAGAAAATGACACTCCCGCTCATAGCGGCATTGCGCAACGCCGCCGACGCGGACAGGTCTGAGATGATGCGCCTTATCCGCCGCGACCCCAAAGCCGACTCGACAGCCGAAATGGCCCTTCGCCTTGTGAACAAGTGCGGCGGCATGACCTATGCGGAGCTTAAGATGAATGAATATGCCGACATGGCAATCAAAGATTTAGCCATACTGCCCAACTCGCCAGCAAAAATAGCTCTTGAGCAACTCGTGGTGTACAACCTCGGGCGCACAATATAGAGACATTCCCCCACCCGACCAAGCCAACTGACACTGCAAAAACGCCCTCACACAACAACCCCACCTCACCCACCATGACAGACACGCCACAAACCGCGCAGCAAGCCCAGCCCACGCCTCAGCCACTCAACATGGCCCATTTCCCTCTGCAATTCATCACAAACGCCCCCACGGGCGGCGAGTGCGTAGACCAGGCGCGCCGAGCCCTCAATGGCGGCTGCCTGTGGGTTCAGCTGAGGATGAAGGGGGCGAGCGAGGCCGAAGTGGAGGTGACAGCCGCCGAGATGAAAAGGCTCACAGACACGTTTGGCGCCACACTCATCATTGATGACCACGTCATGGTGGCCAAGCGCATAGGCGCTACGGGAGTGCACTTGGGGAAAAATGACATGGATCCCGCGGAGGCGAGAGAGATTTTGGGCAAAGGCTTCGTGATAGGCGGCACTTGCAACACAATCAGCGACATCATCCGCGTCAAGGACTCCGTGGACTACATAGGATGCGGGCCATTCCGTTTCACCACGACGAAGAAAAACCTCGCGCCAGTCCTGGGTCTCGACGGATATAGAGACATCACCTGGGAGGCGCGCAGCCAGGGCATCAACATACCGATAGTCGCCATAGGCGGCATCACGGTGGCCGACATACCAGACGTGCTGTCAGCGGGACCGGACGGCATCGCACTTAGCGGCGAGCTTATCCGCTCGGAGGACATGACGCGCAAGACAGCCGAAGTGATTGAGGCCATCAACAACACCCGCAGGCAATGAGATTTACCAAACCCGCCGCAACTGCCGCCGCAGCGATAATCACAACCATCTCAGTCTCGGGGCAAGAGAAATTCGACGACTATGACCTCATAGAGGACAACTTCAGCGTCTTGACCGAGGCGGAGCTAATTCACGTCTACGACTACGACTGGTTTTACCTGAACGGCGCTCGGCTCGACCTTGCGGCAGAGCTAACCTACCTCACTGACACCGAGGATGGCGGTCTTTATGTCCGCACCGCCATGATACAGAACGGCACATTTCCAAAACAATATGGCGGCGGTTTTGAAGTACAGGTCCAGCTAACACTCATTGACACAGCGGACGTTCGCCACAACTACACCAACTTTGTGACCTACTGCTCCAAATGCGGAACAATCAGCCGCAACACGCCCACCATAACCATCAATGGCAGCGAGGACACAACCGTCATCATCACATATGGTGAGAAGCTCGCCTATGCGACCACGGCTAACGGCAAGTTCGACGGGTATAACTATTCCGGCCAGGTAGTGGCCACATACGCCGATGGCGACAAGACCATACAGTTCAGAAAATCAACCATCTTAGACGCGGGTCACTATGAAGTCACCCTCAAATCTTGCCAAATTGGCAACGACACATTCCACCCGAGGAAAAAAGTCTTCGTGGGCTACAAAGAGCTGTCCAAGCAATTTGACGTTACAGTAAACCCAAAGATTGTCACATACACAGGCGAAGTGTCAATAGCCCCACGCGACGCGGACGGCACAACAATCCTCGGCTCTGTCACACTGCCAACGCTCAACCAGTCGGACCTGCTGACGAAAAACAACAATGGCGTGGCAGACACCGCCAGCATAGTGATAAGCGAATGGGACCTCACAGGCGTAGAGGCCTCGGCTGGAACATATGAAGTGAGATACAAATTGGGAGTAAGCAATCCGAACTACGCCCTAAGCGACGAAGACTGGCACACCACCTCATTCACCATCAACGCGGTGGAAGAGCCTGAGCCAACTCCAGAACCTGATCCCGCACCAGAGCCAGACCCTGAACCAGACCCCACGCCTGAACCCGAGCCTACGCCTGAACCCGAGCCGACACCCGAGCCGGATGAAGACGAAAAGAAAGAGGAGGATGGAGAGGACAAGGAGGACGAGGACAGCAATGATGAGGAAGACGGCGACGAGGCTGGCAAAGAAGACGAAGATATGGATGACCGCCTAAGCGTCAGCATCACCATCAAATTTGGCAACACGCTGGTGGTCGACAACTCAGATGGAGCGTTCACTGCCTACCAATGGATGCTCAACGGGGAAGATATAGAAGGCGCAACCAAGCAATATCTGCATCAAAGCCCACTCGCGCAAGGAGAATACACAGTTAGACTCACAACGGCGAATGGCGAGAGCGTGTCCTGCCCATACACATTCACCGGCACGGCTGAGTCAAAAAGCCTCACCGCCTTCCCGAACCCCGCCAAGAGTGGCAAAACGGTCACCATAGCGGTTGAGCGAAGCGCGTCCGAAGTCTCCATATTCAACTCAGCAGGCGCACAGGAGCAGACCTTCAGACCTGAAGGCGAGACATACATAAACACGACTTTGCAGCCCGGGACGCACATAATCAGCGTGAGATTGGCAGACTAAAGCGTCAGAAGCATGATGTTGATTGTGAAATAACCACAGCAGACTACCATTTATCAGCGCCAAATGCTATATTCGCGTAGTTCAATGGGAGCGAATTGAGACAACGAGGGGTGCCGCGAAAGCGCGGCTGAGATCATACCCTGATGACCTGACGCAGGTAATGCTGCCGTAGGGACAGTGAGTCTGAAACAGTTAGAAAATAGGGAACAAAGAGTTTCCCCATTAGCCCGCATTCAATTCCGCGGCACATCCTCGCAAGGTTCACAGAACTCCCACCCCCCACCCCATTTAATGGCAAGGCGTGAAGAACGCGTGTGCTTATTCCGCGCAAAAGAGTATACATCTCGTTTCAGCGGGGAGGCGGCATACCCAATCTTCACCACAACGAGCCTTTTTCAGCTATATGGGCAAAACCAAGATTGCTTGGGCTTCGCCATGGCGAGAAAAGGGATATGGATATGAACCTTATTAACCAAAGAGGATATGCAAATCATAGTAAACGACAAGCCCACCGAGTTCTCCGGGAAGACAGTGGCCGACCTCGTCGAGCAGCTCTCGCTGCCCGCCAATGGAGTAGCCGTGGCCATCGGCATGGAGATAATCCCGCGCGGCGAGTGGGCTGACCACCAGATTGCCGAGGGAGACAAGATAATGATCATCAAAGCGGCAAGCGGAGGGTAGAGACTTAATCCGCATTATTGGCCGACAGCCATCAGACAACTACCTTTTGAAAAAACGAAACTCTGCGACCCCCTGTCGCAGAGTGTTGTTGTGCATAGTGGAGATGGTAAGCCATATATCTGTCACGCAACAAAATCCAAGCATCAACATAAAATAAAACTTTAAGATATTAGCAATGTCTGACAAACTTATCATTGCAGGCCGGGAGTTCGGCTCACGCCTCTTCCTCGGAACAGGCAAATTCAGCAGCAACGACATCATGCGCGACGCCATAACAGCCTCAGGAACCGAGATGGTCACAGTGGCCATGAAACGCATTGACACCGCCAACAGCCAGAGCGACGACATGCTGGCCCACATCAAAGCCCCCAACATTCAGCTGCTGCCCAACACGAGCGGCGTGCGCACAGCCGAGGAGGCCATCTTCGCTGCCAAACTGAGCCGCGAGGCCTTTGGCACTGAATGGCTCAAACTGGAGATACACCCCGACCCCCGCAACCTGCTGCCCGACCCCATCGAGACCCTCAAGGCCACCGAGGAGCTCGTCAAACTCGGCTTCAAGGTACTACCCTACTGCCAGGCGGACCCCATCCTCTGCAAACGCCTCGAGGAGGCCGGAGCGTCAACCGTCATGCCACTTGCAGCGCCCATCGGCACCAACAAGGGACTCCGCACTGCCGACTTCATCCAGATGATCATTGAGCAGAGCACCGTGCCCGTCGTGGTCGACGCCGGCATTGGCGCGCCAAGCCATGCCGCGGCAGCCATGGAGATGGGAGCCGACGCAGTCCTCGTCAACACCGCCATCGCCGTGGCCAACAACCCCGAGCAAATGGCCATCGCATTCAAAGAGGCCGTCATTGCCGGCCGCCGCGCCTACGAGGCCGGACTTGGCGCTGTGTCTGACACCGTCGAGGCGAGCAGCCCACTCACATCTTTCCTCAACTAACAGCGCACAACGCAAACCTTGCACATGAGCTGAATAGTAAGAGGGAAAACCGCAGCTCGCAAGGACAACCAAGAGTTGCCTAAATTCAGATTAACACAGAAAACGACAACTGGCAATGAACGAGAACATCAAGATTACATTCCCCGGCAGCGAGAAAGTATACCTGCCCGGGAAACTGCATAAGGACATCAGGGTCGGCATGCGCCGAGTCAACCTCACACCTACCGTCACCATTGACGCCGACGGCACCGAGCACAGGGTGGAAAACGCCCCCGTGCTCGTCTATGACACCAGCGGGCCCTATGGCGACAAGGATGCCCAAATCGACCTCAAAAAAGGCCTGCCCCGGCTCCGCGAGAAATGGATCATGGACCGCGGCGGCGTGGAGAGGCTCAATGAGCTGACAAGCGAATATGGCCGCATGAGACTTGCGGACAAGAGCCTCGACCACCTGAGGTTTGAGCACATACAGATGCCACTCCGCGCAAAAGAGGGAGCGCACGTCACCCAGATGTGGTACGCCAAGCACGGCATTGTGACCCCCGAGATGGAATACGTGGCCATCCGCGAGAACATGAACTGCGCCGAGCTCGGGATTGACACCCACATCACACCCGAATTCGTTCGCGACGAGATAGCTGCCGGCCGCGCCGTGCTCCCCGCCAACATCAACCACCCGGAGTCCGAGCCAATGATTATCGGCCGGAACTTCTTGGTCAAGATAAACACCAACATTGGCAACTCGGCCACAACGAGCAGCATAGACGAGGAGGTTGAGAAGGCTGTGTGGAGCTGCAAATGGGGCGGCGACACGCTGATGGACCTCTCGACTGGCGACAACATACACGAGACGCGCGAGTGGATTGTGCGCAACTGCCCTGTGCCGGTAGGCACCGTGCCGATGTACCAGGCCATGGAGAAAGTACACGGCAAGGCTGAGGACCTGACGTGGGAGCTCTTCCGCGACACCCTCGTGGAGCAGTGCGAGCAGGGCGTGGACTACTTCACCATCCACTGCGGCATACGCCTCCACAATGTCGGCCTGGCAGACGACCGCCTGACAGGCATGGTATCCCGCGGCGGGTCTATCATATCAACATGGTGCCGCTATCACCAGAAAGAGAGCTTCCTCTACGAGCATTTCGACGACATTTGCGACCTCTGCGCGCAGTATGACGTGGCCCTCTCGCTTGGTGACGGACTTCGCCCAGGCTGCACACACGACGCCAACGACCGCGCCCAGTTCGCCGAGCTTGACACCATGGGCGAGCTCGTGGAGCGCGCATGGGAGCGCAACGTGCAGGCCTTCATCGAGGGCCCGGGCCACGTGCCGATGCACAAAATCCGCGAGAACATGGAGCGTCAGATCGAGAAATGCCACGAAGCCCCGTTCTACACCCTCGGCCCTCTCGTGACTGACATCGCGCCCGCCTATGACCACATAACAAGCGCCATCGGAGCCAGCATCATAGGCTGGCTTGGCACTGCCATGCTATGCTATGTGACTCCCAAAGAGCACCTCGGACTGCCCAACAAAGACGATGTCCGCACAGGCGTGGTGACATACAAGATCGCAGCCCATGCGGCCGACATTGCCAAGGGACACCCAGGCGCCGCCCTCCGCGACGACGCCCTCAGCAAGGCCCGCTTCGAGTTCCGCTGGAAAGACCAGTTCAACCTCAGCCTCGACCCCGAGAAAGCCCTTGAGTATTTCAAGGCCGGTGGCCACCAGGACGGCGAGTACTGCACCATGTGCGGGCCCAACTTCTGCGCCATGAGGATAAGCCGCGACATGCGCAAGATGGGCAAAGGCTGCTAAAAAATCAAATAACTGAAGACGACTAATTGATATCTAAATGTTTTCCGACGAACTACTGAAAATATCGTGGGAGGAGACCACAGACAAGATATACAACGCCACAGAGTCTGACGTGCTGAGGGCACTCGGCAAGAAGCGTTGCGACATAGACGACTTCATGGCCCTCATATCGCCCGCCGCCGAGCCTTTTCTTGAGACCATGGCCCGCCTGAGCCAGAAGTACACGCTCGAACGCTTCGGCAAGACCATCCAGATGTTCATCCCGCTCTACACGACCAACTCGTGCACCAACTCGTGCGTCTACTGCGGTTTCCATGTCTCAAACCCGATGAAGCGCACCATCCTGACCATGGAGGAGGTCGAGAACGAGTATAAGGCGATCAAGAAACTCGGCCCGTTCGAGAACATCCTCCTCGTGACGGGCGAGAACCCGGCTAAGGCGGGAGTGGACTACATAGCCGAGACTGTGCGCATAGCCCGCAAATATTTCTCAAACATCAAGATTGAGGTCATGCCACTCTCAGCCGAGGACTACACCTACCTCGCAGGACAGGGCGTCAACGGCGTCATCTGCTTTCAGGAGACCTACCACCGCGAGAAGTACAAGGACTACCATCCGCGCGGCATGAAGAGCAACTTCGAGTGGCGCGTCAACGGGTTCGACCGCATGGGCATGGCGGGCATGCACTCCATCGGCATGGGCGTCCTCGTGGGCCTCGAGGAGTGGCGTACGGACATGACCATGATGGCTCGCCACGTACGCTACCTTGAGCAGCACTACTGGAAGACAAAGCTGAGCGTCAACTTCCCTCGCATGCGTGTGGCGGAGAATGGAGGATTCCAGCCCAATGTTATAATGACAGACAAAGAGCTGGCTCAGCTCACCTTCGCTTTCCGCATCTTCGACCACGACGTGGACATCAGCTACTCGACACGCGAGCCCGCCTACATCCGCGACCACATGTGCTCACTTGGCGTCACCACCATGAGCGCCGAGAGCAGCACAGAGCCGGGCGGCTACTTCAGCTACCCGCAGGCCCTTGAGCAGTTCCACATCTCGGACGACCGCAAAACAGCCGACGTGTGCGCCGGCATACGCGCGGCTGGTCGCATCCCCGTCTGGAAAGACTGGGACGAGGTTTTGAATTAAGGCGAGAAAACAACTTGCTCTAAAACATTATCAATCAGCCCCCGCAGTCTGGTTTTTCAGACTGCGGGGGGCTTTTTCATGTCGCCATGTCTGTAGTTGAAAAAGGCGCAGTTCTCTGTAGCCACGGGGTAGTCCGAAAATTATAAACCTCAAAAATGTACTATCAAATCATCATCACATATTATTTTTACATATTCTGAAAAAACTATCATTAAACCTAATGCAAATCCAATCAAAGAAACTAAATTCGCAGCACGGTACCGTCAAAACTAAAAGACATAACTAATCAATTAACAAGAGTAAATAAATGAAAAGTATTTACGCAATGGCGGCTCTGCTCTTGTCGGTGGCCGCATGCTCATGCTCCGATGACAAGGGCGATGAAGAATTCCGCTATCAGTCCGCAAGCCCTAACACCACTTCCTATGAAGTCCGCTTCTCTGTAGATGGCGTTGATGTCGACGATGCTTTCATGACAGAGACTCATGGTTACTGCACTGAGAGGGGACACGACTTCGAAATCAGCAAATCATCGGACAACTCGTTCACAGTCAAGTTCCCGAGTCCTAACATCTACAATGACTTCACAACGGAGCGCACCGAGTCATCGACAATTTACAAAAGGTCATACAGCAGCGATATAACCATCGCCAACAAGACCTACAACATAACAACTTACTTTGAGAATGAGGCTCTTGACGAGAATAAAGAGCTATACGTGAATGAGGATTACAGCCTGAAGAGCATCAAGATGGGTGGCAAAGAGGTTTCGACAACCATTGCGGAAAACACCACATACTACTCAGTAACGCTGGTTAAGAAAGACGACGGCACGCTTGAGCTGAAAGAGTAACAGACGCGCAAGCACCGCCTAAAAATTCCCCGCCATAAAGCCAAGAGAGTGACAAAATCCTCATAAGGCTCTATGGCGGGCTTCTTATTGCCCATTGATGAGGAAAATAAAGCGAACTTGTAAAAGGAAAATAGTAAATTAGCGGAGGTATGTGCGTAGTATATAATGAGATTTCACTCCATCGAACCTAATGAGATTGTGGATAGCCCCGCAATTATGAGAGTTTATAATCGGCCACTTCTCTGCCTCGTGCTTCTCTGCCTGCTCCTTACGAGCGCGCAGGCTGCGCAAATGACGGCAAGTGAGCCTATTGGCGGTGAGGTGCGTGACTCCATCAGCTACACTACGCCCCATGAGACAGACATAAAAGGGCTCTTCACCCGCCTGCATGAGAACCGCTCTGTCTATCAGGCGTACAACGACAGCATCACTCTCATAGCCAAACGCAGAGACTGGATGAGCCTCTTCCAACGACGCGCAATAGCTTTCCATGACATATACCGCGAGAACCGGGAGATAATAAATGAGTTAAGGGCATTTTTAGACGGCGACACCGCCATGGGCGATGACCAGCGCAGGCGCGTATATGACGACCTGGTAAAGAACACCATAAGCGAAGTTGAAAACAAACTCGACGATCCGTTCCTGTCCCTCTACCTGTGCAAACGACTCATCAAGTATTATGACAACGGGATATGCCCCGACTCGTCCAATTATGAGGGGTATGTCCTGACACTACTCGGGACCGCTTATTACAACATTTACGTGATAAGCAATGACACCTCACTGATCTCCAAGGCTTACAGATGCTACACCCTCGCATCGTCCGGGAAATATGACAACATGCCACTCGGGCTCAAGTCTCACGTTCTCTCAAGCAGCAACCTGTTGCGCTCACAGTGGGTGAGGTTCGGCTGCTGCACCGCTGAGAATATCAAAGACCTCGCGGACAGGCAGCTCGCTCTGCTCCAAACCGACGCAGTCAGAACACTTTTCCAACCTGAACACGTGGAAAAGCTAACCAAGACAGCCGAGCAGATAGGTGCACGATTGACCCGCAACGTGTTCATGACGGACACGACGAGCCGGAACAAGCACAACGTCGACTCCCTCATGAGCATAGCCATAAGGCAGAATCTCGCCCAAGAAAACCTGTCTGTCCGCAACAGGGTTAACACAATAATCATGAGGATGAAACTGGGTCAGATAACAGCTGATGATGGGCTTAAAGAGGCTCTCAACCTCAGGAAATCACAAATGAGGATGATCAAGAAGACAAGGTTAGACGACCACAACCTGTCTGAGATAACAAACTCATACATCAACTTCTTCTATCTGAATGACGTCGCGCCCGTCAGTGGCAGGCAGAGGCATGACAACGCCAAAATGCTTTGGGACGACCATGTGGACATCTTCCATCAGCGCAAAGACTGCCAGTCAAGCAACTACTACATTTCGGTCCTCACCAAGATTATATTCTACGACCGCGCCACTCGCCACCTCACCGATGATGAGAAAGCGCACTACATAAGCGAGCTGATGGTGGCGGTGCAAGTGCCGACCTACGCCCACTCAGTCCACGTCAGCCAAATTGCGGAGGCCATAACGCGCTCAGCCATACGCAACCGCCCTGACCTCTTCACCTCTCTCAATGGTATGCCCGATGTGCGCTCCGTGCGGCGCGGCAGACGCAAAATATTGGATTTCATGCGCAAGGCCGCTCTTTACCATGACCTTGGCAAAAACTCTATCTCTTCAGTCGTAAACAATGACTTCAGGCCTCTCACATCCATGGAGCGGTCTATCATACAACTCCACCCCGCCCTCGGAATCAAATATCTCGACATATCCCCCGCTTTCGCCAAATATCATGACACGACCCTCGGTCACCACAAGTGGTACAACGGTGAATGCGGCTACCCCGCCTACTTCGACAACACCAAGTCAGACATCCGGCTGCTAATAGACATCCTAACCATTTCGGACTGCCTGCAAGCCGCGACTGAGAGACTCAGCCGGAGCTACAAAGACGGCAAGACCCTCGACAAGATGATGGATGAATTCATTTCACTCTCGGGGACAAGATATAACCCGGACATAGTCGCGCTTATGGACACAGACCCAAAACTCAGAGCCGAGCTTGAGGAACTCGTGACCAATGGCTGGTACAAGATTTATTGGGACATTTACAGAAGATATTTCTAACTCCGTCAGGGCAGACAAGCTTGAATGTCACGCAATGGCAAGTTATTGAATAAAAATCGAATATCGGCTGATTATTGTGTATTGGTCAAAGGCTATGGCCACAGCCATAAATTCATCCTCCATGTGGTTTTAGCGACCAAAGAGCTATCTTTGCAAAGAAACACCAGACAAAAAACAGAATTAACCCTTATAGACTCATGAGACTTACAGCAATGGCCGCAATGGCCGCAATGATCACTTGCGCAGCTGCCCAGGCGCAAGACAAATATAAGGCGTACGTCACAGTGGACGAGCTGCCAAACAGCATCACCTACCTCCCTGCGCCCGCCGACACCGCCGACGCTGCTTTCTTCAACGACTGGCTGGTATACAACCGCGGCCTCGCCAAGCGCCCGACAGAACGCGGCGCTCAGGCTAAGGCCGACGCCGAATACAGCTCAACTTACATTGCGGCCTACTACTCAAAGGCTATCGGATTCACCATCAGCCCCGACTCGACACCCGACATCTACCGCCTCGTGGCCCGCACCGCCCGTGTGGGCGGCAACGCCACCCATAAGGCTAAGGAGCACTACATGCGCCGCCGCCCGTTCATGGTCATGCACCAAGGCACCATGACACCCGACGACGAGCCGGGCCTCTCGAAGAACGGGTCATACCCCTCAGGCCACACCTCAATGGGATGGAGCGTAGCGCTCGTGCTTGCGGAGGTATGCACCGACGCGCAGGACGAGATTTTGCGTCTCGGCTATGAGTACGGCCAGAGCCGCACCATTGTCGGAGCTCATTGGCAGAGCGATGTCGACGCCGGCCGTGTGACTGGCGCGGCAGCCGTGGCCCGTCTCCACGCCAATGCCGAGTTTCAGGCCGACATGGCGGCTGCCAAGGCTGAGTACGCCCGCATCACCGGCAAAGACAAGGCTCAAGGCCCGGACATGACAAGCAAGAAGAATGCTAAAAAGAGAAGATGACCCGCATTAGGGCTCTCTGCAAATAACAAGTAAAGCCCCGGTCGGCAGTCTTGCGGCACACTCCGCAATGACGCCGGCCGGGGCAACTTTTTACTCTCGCCGCTAAACCAAGCTATTTGAGGTCATAATGCTCATAGACGCATGGGACGGGCGCATCATCGAAATAGTCGATAAAATCAAGGCGCACACGGAAATAGGCCAACTTGTCGTAAGTCGCGTAGAGGCGTGGCAGCACCTCGTTACCCTTGGCAGAGAATATTTCCCGCCGCGTCTCCTCATCAATATCAAAGACCGCCTTGCCGCCCATGCGGACGGAGACAGTCCCCCTCATGGCGAGCATCTCGACATAAGGCTGCACCTGCAACTGGCTCCACACCGCCTTAAAAGGGGCTGTGGCGAAATACAAATCGACACTGCTGCCAGAATATGCCAATTTCATCACCTGGAAGGCCCTTATTCGCGGCAAACCATCTTGCACGGTAGAGAATGCCAGCTCGGGGTTTCCCATCAAAAAATCGACCGCCACAGAGAGCGGCAGGCCTTCGCTGTGTGTCGTGGGACTGTTATTTGGTGCTGATTTAGTAGTCATTTTGCCTTATATTTCATAATTTAGCCATCGCAAAGCTAACTAAACTATGAAGTTAATAGCCATCTCGTGGCCTGAATTTTTCGACGGCGAGGCGGAGATAATAAACTCACTGTTCGAGTCTGGACTTATCACACTTCACCTCCGCAAACCCGACGCGAAAGAGAGCGACATAAACCGGCTGATTCACCGCATAAACCCGGAATACCATGACAGGCTCACAATGCACTACTACCCGCATATTGCTGAGCAGTTTGAACTTGGCGGATACCACATCAGCCAAGGGCGCGCCGATGCCCCCGAAGACTGGTGCGGACGGCTCAGCGCGTCTTGCCACACGCTAACGGAGGTCGAGCAGACTGTCGCCGAGATGGACTACGTCTTCCTCAGCCCTATCTTTGACAGCATATCCAAGCACGGCTATGCGGCTGCATTCAGCAAAGAGCGGCTTCGCGAGGCCAAGGAGCAGAACATAATAAACCGCAAGGTCATCGCTCTTGGCGGCATAAGTCCCGAGATGATGCCCCAGGTGGCGGAGATGGGCTTCGGCGGCGCGGCCATCCTCGGCGGGCTGTGGGGAGACTTGAAGCGAGACAACGTCATGGCCAACTATTGGAGGTATCTCACGACAAGGGAGTAAAACAGATATAGCACGCAAGAGACAATCGCAGCCCCGACAGATTTCTACATCTGTCGGGGCCGCGATTGTTTATGTCATTTCGAGCCTCAAAATGAGACTCATCAGGGACTCATGGATAAATCCTACGAGAGACCATGAATCTTGCCATCGGCGTCAACGGTCATGCCCTCGGCGGCGGGGTGCAAAGGCAGACCAGGCATACGCATCATCTCGCCAGTGAGAGGTATGACGAAATGCGCGCCGGCGGCAAGCTCCACACTGCGGACATGGATGACAAAGTGGCCAGGGCGGCCCACTTGCTTGGCGTCGTCAGTGAAAGAGTACTGGGTCTTGGCCACGCATACCGCCGCGTCGGCAAGGCCTATCTCCTTGGCAGTGGCGATGTCCTTGACGGCCTGAGGTGCAAACTCTACCCCATCGGCGCCATAGATATCCTTTGCGATCTTCTCAATCTTCTGCTCAATGGGCTCACTCCAATCGTAGAGAGGCTTGAAGTCGCTCTTGCCGCTCTCGGCCTCAGCAGCGACAGCCTCAGCAAGAGCCTTTGCGCCTTTTCCACCCTCGCCCCAGACATTGGCGACGACTGCCTTGACGCCCAAAGCCCCGCAAGCCTCAGTGATGACAGCATGCTCAGCCTCTGTGTCTGAGGCGAACTTGTTGACCGCCACCACGACGCGGACGCCATAGGAGAGCATATTCCTCACATGACGCTCAAGGTTGAAGAGACCCTTGCGCACCGCCTCGACATTCTCCTTGCCGAGCTCGTCCTTCTTCACGCCGCCATGCATCTTGAGAGCGCGCACCGTAGCGACAATGACGATAGCCGAGGGGCGGAGTCCGCCAGCCTGACACTTAATGTCGAGGAATTTCTCCGCTCCCAGGTCAGAGCCGAAACCGGCCTCTGTCACCACATAATCGGCAAGAGAGAGGCCCATCTTGGTGGCGACGAGCGTGTTAGTTCCTTGCGCGATGTTGGCGAAAGGACCGCCGTGCACAAGAGCCGGCGTATGAGCGAGCGTCTGAACAAGGTTAGGCATCATGGCGTCGCGCAAAAGGGCGGTCATAGCGCCCTCGGCCTTCAGGTCGCGGGCATGTACAGGCTCGCCCGAGTAGGTGCGGCCAATGTAGATGTCACCAAGCCTCTTCTGAAGATCCTGCAGGTCACGCGAGAGACAGAGGATGGCCATAATCTCACTTGCGGCCGTTATGTCAAACCCTGCCTCACGAGGCACGCCCTGCGCCTTGCCACCGAGGCCGATGACAATGTGACGGAGCGAGCGGTCGTTCATGTCCATCACACGCTTCCACGTCACAGTGCGTGGGTCAATCTGCACTGAAGCCTTAGGACCGAAATGAATGGCATTGTCAACCATGGCTGAGAGCAGGTTGTGCGCCTTCTCGATGGCATTGAAGTCGCCAGTGAAATTGAGGTTAATGTCCTCCATCGGGACAACCTGGCTATAGCCGCCACCTGCGGCTCCGCCCTTGACGCCAAAGACAGGGCCAAGAGACGGCTCGCGGAGTACTACGCAAGTCTTCTTGCCTATGAGGCTAAGACCGTCAGCCAGACCAATGGATACGGTAGTCTTGCCCTCACCAGCCGGTGTAGGCGTGATGGCTGTGACAAGGACAAGCTTGGACTTGGCCACCTTGTTGTCATCAATGAGGTTGAGTGGCAACTTGGCCTTGAGCCTGCCGTATGGCTCAATGACATCCTCACTCACTCCGAGTTTGGCGGCAATATCCCTGATGGGAAGTTTCTCCGCCTCGTCTGCAATCTCTATGTCGGTCATGTTGGGTATATAAGAGTTTATATTGGTCACGTCTGTTTACACTTTAACGCATTGCGTGCGCATCGTGTGTTTTGGCACAAAGATAAAATAATTTTGAGAGTATCGGGGTCTTGACAGGGGGGTATGATTTCAAAATCATATAAAAAAAGCCACCCCGACAACCGTTGCTGCCGGGGTGGCTGGAAATCACCTGAATGAAACACTACTACAGGTTAGCTGGATGATCGTAAGTGCTCTTACGGACATCGAAAATCATCTTGGTGTAATAGTTGTTAGTGCCGTCATCGAGCTTAGAGACAGCCTCGGTCCAGTTGGCGCCGTTGAGGGTGCTCTCGTTGGTGGGGTACTTGACTCGGCTGATTATGTCGCCCTTGGTCTCAGAGAGAGGCTCAAACCTCGCTGTCACTGTTCCCTTAGAGTTTTCGTAGACAGCCGCGATCTCACCTGGGCGGAGCAGCTGCTCGGGATAGCCTGTGCGGCGAATCTCAGTCCACGCCTCGGTGCCATTGGTGAAGAGGTCGATATACTTCTGGATTGAGACAGCCTCGGCATCAACCTTAGCGCTCACAGCCGAGACGTAATCATCGTCCACGCTGCCGGTCCAGTACTCAAGCGAAGCCTCTACGCCAGCCTTGTAGTCATCGGCGTCAAAGCCGTTATACTCGCTCTCGATGAACTTCTGCTCAGCATAAGTCATGAGGGGCACCGCATAGTCGGCATTGAGATGCATTGGGGGGTTGGCGTACCAGTTTGGAGTGCCCGTGCGGACAGCTGAGCTCTGCGCACTCGTCACGCCCATGGGGAAACCCTTGATGACACCGTCATTGTCCGTCGTGAAAACAGACAAGCGGGGGTCGAGAGTACCCTCCCAGGGGTGGCTCTTGGCATTGAGAGTGTCAGGCTGACCTTTGAGGAGGTCTACAAGGCGGGCGTTGATGGTGAAGTCGTTACGTCCGTCAACATACCAACCGGCGTAGAACTGGCAGTACTCGGTGCCTGATGAAGAGTAGTGGAAAGCGGCGACGTCGTCATTGCTCTCCATGACGCCACTCTCAAGAGCCTCGGCAATGTAGGTCTTCCAATTGCTGTCGACCTTGCTGAGGTGGAGTGCGAGACGGCACTTGAGCGAGCCTGCGAACTTCTTCCACTTGGATGCGTCGCCATAGAAAATCATGTCACCAGAGGTGAAAGCCACCTCCGACTCGTCAATCTGGGCAGCGGCCTCGGTAAGCTCCTTGATGAGGTCAGCGTAGATAGTCGCCTGATCATCATACTTGCAGTAGATGACGCCATCGCTCTCGAGCTTAGAGATGTCAGAGTAAGGAACTGCACCCCATGTGTCAGTGATGACGCTCATGGTCCACGCCTTGAGGATGCGCGCCGCGGCAATCTGGTTGCAGTTGGCACCGACAGATGAGTTAGTAGTGGCGGTAGCCTCGTCCGTGTTGAGCTCGATAACCTTGTTAAGGCTTCCGATGCCCATGTAGAGGTAGTTGAAGTAGCTGTTGTTTACGCTCTCACGGATCTGGTAGCGGTCCTCCTCAGTGTAGTTCCTCTGCGCCCACTGCTGCGAGTAGACGAGGCACTGACGGGCGGAGAACCAGTTGTCATATATGTAGTCAACGATGAACTTCTCCGTGCCGCTCATGAGCATGTTGCTCGGGACGCTCGAAGGGTTGTTTGGCGATACGTTGACATCCTCCAAATCCTGACACGAGACCAAAGCCGTGGTTGCCAAAGCCGCGCAAGCGGCCAATTTATATGCTGTTTTCATATCTTGATGGCTATTAAATCGTTAAAGTTCCAATAGTTAAATGAATTAGAACTTCATGGTCACGCTGAAGCCGAAGTTTGCGAGGCCAGGCAGAGCAGCACCCTCAATGCCCTGGACGTTGCCCGAGCTGGTGACTGCTGATTCTGGATCCCAGTGCTTAACATCAGGGCCCCAAGTGTGGAGGTTGCGACCATAGGCGGAGAGGCGGAGAGAGTGGATGAAGTTATCCTTGGCGTTGAACGGGAAGTTGTAGCCGAGGGTGACCTCACGGAGCTTGATGTAGTCGCTCTTGAAGACGTTCTGCGCGGCAGGGCCGGTGTAGAACCACTCGCAATACTCCTGGCCGTCAGCCACGATGTCGTTCTTTGTTCCGTCCTCCTTGTAACCGTCAACGACGATGCCGTTCTCGCGGATGCCATTCTCAGCAGACTCCTCAAGCATACCTGAGTACATGCCCCACATGTTTGAGGTTGAGAACCAGTGACCGCCCTTGCTGAAATCGAAGAGGATAGAAGCGTCGAAACGCCAGAGCTTGAAGCTGTTAGAGAAACCGCCAGTGAAGTCGGGGAAGATAGAGCCGAGGTTCTCGTTGCCGTCGGTAGCCTGATAGAGGCCGCTATCATCAACAAGCTTGTGGCCATTCTCGTCATAGACATAGTTGGTACCCATGATGACGCCGTACGGGTCACCCTTCTTCGCGCCTACCTCGACCTTGAAGGGGGCTGAGGTCAGACGATAGTAGTCAACACCATCGATAAGCTCGATAACCTTGTTCTTGTTGCTTGCGAGGGTGATGCCCATGTTCCACTGGAAGAGGTCATTCTTGATGGGCGTGCCATGGACTGCGAGCTCGATACCCTTGTTCTCCATCTCGCCGCTGTTGACGACCTTGTAGATGTAGCCAGTTGTGCCGGAGACAGAGAGCGGGATAATCTGGTCGGTAGTGGTTGAGTGATAGTAAGTGAAGTCGAAGCCGACACGGTCAGAGAGGAAAGACATCTCAAGGCCAACCTCAAAGCTCTTGGTGCTCTCGGGCTTAAGATCGGGGTTGTTGAGAGTGCTGGGGAGACGATAGCCCGGGGTCGAGCTGTCAATGTTGGTGTACTGGCTGTAAGTCGATACAAGGCTGTATGGGTCAGTGTCATTACCGACCTTTGCTATACCGGCGCGGAACTTACCATAGGTGAGCCAAGGCTTAGCCAAGAGGTCAGAGAAGATCCAGCTGGCGGTGAGGCTCGGGTAGGTGTAGCTGTTGTTTGAGGTCGGGAGGGTTGAGCTCTTGTCGTTACGCACAGTGCCGTCGAGGAAGAGCATGTTCTTCCAGCCGATGCTGAAGCTGCCGAAAAGTGAGTTGATGCTCTTCTTCGTCGTGCTGTTGGAGGCTGCAGCGGTAGAGATAGAGTTCTTGAGGTTGTAGAAGTCAGCGATGGCAATGCCGCCAACAGACGCGCCCTTGAGGGCTGAGTAGTTGCTGTGCATGATGTTGCCGCCAAGGTTGACGTTCAAGTGCCAATCCTCACCAAACTGCTTGTTGAAAGAGGCGAGGAACTCGTGGTTCAGCTCATACTGCTGACGGCGGGTCTCAGAGTAGGCGCTCTGCTCCTGGCTACCTACCGCGTTGCGCTCCTCCTGCTTGTCAGCGAAGAAGTCGAGGCTCACCTTATACTGCAACTTGAGCCACTTACGCTCCCAAGTTGCGCCGATGTTACCATAGACACGGTTACGCGAGTCAGTCTCATAGTTCTTATAGCGGCTCCAATAGGGGTTGTTGGAGTAGGCAGGCGTCGGGTCATCCCAAGCGGTGCGGTTCCAGGTTGCCTGGGTTCCGTCAGGGAACTCATAAATCTCCTTGAGCTGATCCATGTCAAGCTCTCGGTGACCCCACTGCACGAACTTCTGCATGACGTTGTTGTCGCCGTAACCAGTCTCAGCGCGGCCCTTAGCCTTCTGGTTAAGGAAAGTGATGTTAGCCTCGGTGGTGAGATAGTGGTTGGGGCTGCTGCCCTTGATTGACGCGTTGACGACATTCTTTGTCATCTTGCTGTTAGGCATATAGCCTGTCAGCACCGTGTTTGTGAAAGATATACGGGATGATACGCGGCTGGTGGCGTTCTCGACAGAGACAGTGTTTGTGGTGCTTACGCCAGTCTCAAAGAAGTCATCGATGTCATGCTCAGGAGCCTTCCACTCGCTTGTGGTCGGGTCACCCTGCTTGCCGTTGGCCTCCCACTTCGCCAAATCATACCAAGTGAGAACTTTCTGACCCTCATATTTGGGACCCCAGCTCTCATCGGTTGCCATATCGGGATAGAGATAATCCTTGCCGTTGATGGTGACAGACTGAAAATCAGAGCCATAGCCACCACCATACAATTTTTGGAGCTTAGGAAGCTTGTTGACCTTCTCGAAGCCTACGGTTGAAGAGAGCGTTACGCCGTAACCAGGCTGAACTCGTCCTTTCTTGGTAGTGATGAGAACCACGCCATTGGAAGCACGTGAGCCATAAAGGGCCGTCGCGCTCGCGCCCTTGAGGACGGTCATGCTCTCGATGTCATCGGGGTTTATGTCGCTCACAAGGTTACCGTAGTCATAACCACCAGCGCCGCGGGCCGCGTCAGAGGTATTGAAGTCAGTACCCTCGATGGGCACACCGTCAATAACAAAGAGAGGCTGGTTATTACCCGAGATAGAGTTGTTGCCTCGGATAAGCATCTTGCTCGAACCGCCCATTGAGCCTGAGCCGCTGGAGATTGAGAGGCCGGCCACCTTACCCTGAAGCGCATTGACAGGGTTGTTCATGCCGCCGCGGCTCTTGAGCATCTCGTCGCCATCGACCTCGGCGATAGCGTAGCCGAGCGCCTTCTTGTCCCTCGTGATGCCGAGCGCGGTCACAACCACCTCGTCCAGCTCCTCATTATCGGCCGCGAGCGACACATTAATCGTCGTGCGGTCGCCAATAACCTGACGATCCTCCTTCATGCCGATGAAAGTGACCTTGATAGCACTTTCGGCACTTGGAACAATGATTGTGTAATTTCCGTCAAAGTCGGTCACCGTACCATTGGTGGTTCCGTCCACGACAATAGCCGCGCCAGGAATAGGCTGGCCATCATCATCAACGACTCGACCCTTTACCGTAATGCCCCCTCGGTTCTGTGCCGAGGCGAACAGCGAGCCCAAAAACAGAGCCGCCGCTAACGAAGCAGGTAACAGTTTTTTCATAGTTGATTAGTTAGGATTAGGATTTGATTGCAAAGTTAGCTGTTTGCTTCTAAAACGAAAGAAAGCGGTTTTAAAAAGCGTTGAATTGAAACCGAATAGTACTTATGCGATTTCTAAAAAAATGTTGCTTTATATAACTTGATGGCTTCTATTCTTTGTGCTATGTTATTTTCCTATAATATCTTACGAATGATATCCCAATAAGAAATTGTGATTATTTTAAATGAATATAAATATCGCGCATTGCTGACACTTCACACTTGGTCTCGTGGATGGGGACCAATTCTATATACAAATGATAGGATAAGTGATAGTCGATTCATAAAGGCACAGATATGATGGGAATACACAAAAATCGGCAGTCACTTTGTTTTGTGACTACCGATTTTTATGTATTAAAAATTATCTGTCTTTGATAACTAAGAATTATCTGTCATTTGCTTCAGCTGTGTACACATCAACATATTTGTCTGTTAGTCTGAAGAAACATAATCTTTTCTTTAAAAATATAGCCATCACACATGACTACACTCGGCATGCCGCCGCCAATTCTGCGTGAAACGCCGTAAAACGCGAGTCACAAAAAATTATACCTCTGCGCGGTGTGAGGTATTCTCTAAAGAACTTTCGTGTTCCCTTTACTTAAACACTTTTATTAAGATTGATAGAACAATCGGCAGGCACATCGCAAAAACGGGAAGAGTGTAACACAAGAAAACCATCCTGAAAATGTATTACATCATCTTTATCGTATTCTTATTTGCAAATACTTTTCACAGCTCTGTCATTCCCATCTCTCTTGAATACTACAAGGAACAATAGACACAATTTTCAGGCATAGGGGCAAAGAAATAATCAGCCAGCGGTATTACATCTAACATCGCATCTCACAATTATGCTTTATACCGGCGATATACTGCAATAGATGATAAATCAGTGTTCACTATCTCCGTCCGCAAAAGAAACCCCATATTAATAATCTCTATGTACTATATATGCCATCTATGCGACAGAGTATTGCGGGGAAAACCAATCAAAATGTCATTATTCTCATATGAGCGTATTTTCCTCATGAAAAGGCAAAAGTCATCTTTTCAAGTCAAGACAGAAAAAACGTGTTCTTTGTCTCGTAAACAAGCCTCCCGATAAAAAAAGGAGTTACATGAGAGGAAAAACGCAGATTCGACACGAACCCTACCTCAGCAAAAAATACAGTTCAAGAGGCGAAACACAATGCGCGTCTTTTGAAACGTAAGCTCGGGTTGTTTCCCGTGGAACACCACCCTACTCTTTCAAATCGTCAGATTGCTCGGGGTGAAAATAGTCGAAAACTAACAATCCCTTACTTTTTCCTATTATTTCCTCAATTTGTGTAAGTGAAGCCTGACGAATGCTCTCAACCCCACCAAAGGTTTTAAAGAGGATTTCTTTTGTCTTCGGACCTATTCCCTTAACCTCGTCGAGCTCGGAGGCGACCATAGACTTGCTGCGTTTATTCCTGTGGAAAGTGATGGCCACCCTGTGAACCTCGTCCTGCATCCGAGTGAAGAAGCGGAAAACAGAGTCACTCTTCCCCACCCCCACAACCTTCGGCGGAAAACCTACGAGAATCTGGTTTGTCCGGTGGTGGGAGTCCTTGGCAAGGCCTATAATGTTCATAGATAACCCAAGATCCTCGGTAGCCTGACGTATGACCTCCATTTGACCCTGTCCGCCATCCGCGACAACTAAGTCAGGCATAGGCTGTCCCTCACTCTGAAGGCGTGAGTAACGACGGTAGACAACCTCATACATCGATGCGTAGTCATCAGGGCCCTCCACTGTCTTAATGTTGAAAAGGCGGTAATCCTTGCGGCTCGGCTTGGCATCTCGATAGACAACACAAGCCGCGACGGCATTCGTGCCTTGAATGTTTGAGTTGTCAAAACACTCGATGTGCCTCGGCAGGTCATGCAGCGAGAGCAGCTCCTTGATTTGAATCATCAGCTTGTCCTCGTGCGTGGCGCGACTGCGGTTAGCCTCCTGCTTAAGCAACTCAAGCTTGAACAGTCTCGCATTCTTTTCCGATAGTTCAAGAAGACGTTTCTTGTCTCCCGACTGTGGTATGATGAATTGTATGTTGGCGAACTCGGTATCTGGCTTCACAGGGACGATAATCTCACGCTGCAGGACACCGCTCGTCTCCCTTACGCTCTGGATGCCGAATGACAAGATCTCGCTGTCCTCCTCATCAAGTCGCTTCTTGAAAGTCATTGTGTAGGATGACAAAATCTGCCCCTCCTGAACTCTCATAAAGTTGACATAGCTCTCCGCCTTATCCTCATCATGCGCCACACTGAAGACATCACAGCACATAAGCCCGTTGCCCGAAACGAGAGAACGGCTCTGATAATTAGTCAGACGCTCAATCTTCTTCTTAAGCTCCTCCGCACGCTCAAACTGCATATCCTCCGCCGCGGCAAGCATCTCTGATTTCCACTTCCGCAATATGGGCGAGATGTTCCCGCGGAGGATGTCACGCACCCCCTGGATGTACTCGTTATACCTCTCCTCTGATACAAGCCCCTCGCAAGGCCCCTCGCACAGCTTGAGGTGATACTTTAGGCAAACCGCATACTTGCCTGATTTAATGCGCTCGGGCGATAAATTAAGACCGCATTGCCTAAGCGGATATGTATGCTTGAAAATGTCAAGGAGGTCCCTAAGCTGGGTGACGCTCGGGTATGGCCCGTAATATATACTGCCGTCGCGCACATGACGACGAGTCTGTATTACGCGCGGAAATGGCTCTTTAAGTATGGCTATCCATGGATACGTCTTGTCATCCTTGAGCAGTATATTATACTGCGGCTTGTGCTTCTTGATCAGGTTATTCTCAAGCAGCAACGCATCCTCCTCATTATTCACCACAATGTGATGGATGTGGCAAATCTTGCTGACTAAGACTGTTGTCTTGCTCGTCTGTTTCTTATTGAGGAAATAGGACGAGACGCGCCTTTTGAGGTTCTTTGCCTTGCCTACATATATAATCTTGCCAGTCTTATCGAAATATTGGTAGACACCAGGGTCATCGGGCAAGACGCTGACGAGCGACTTGAGGTGCTCAAGCCGCTCGGCATCCGAGGAGTAGGCATAGACAACTTGCGTATTCTTATCGCTCACAAATCAGACTTAATTTAGAACTTTATATAAAATGCTTTCTATGGTTGAGCGCAAGCCTTTTTAGTCTTTTACAAAGAGGTCAACAAACTCAAACTTGTCGACATCAAAGAGTCCCCTGTCGCCTATCTTGAGACTCGGAATGACCAATAGACTCATAAAAGCCATGGTCATAAAAGGGCTTTGCAACTGCACACCACAAAAATCATGAGCCTTCTTTATGAGGCTCTCGTAGCGGTTTGCCACGCTCTCCCAAGACATTGGTGACATAAGTCCTGCAATAGGCAACGCCAGCTTGCTTGTCATTCCATTGGGCGAGACAACCACTATGCCTCCCCTCAGTTTAAAAATGGCATTTGCGGCTTTGGCCATACTCTCGTCATCGGACCCAATGATGACTACATTGTGTGAATCGTGCGCAATAGAGGACGCCATTGCACCGGCTCTCATGCCAGTCCCCTTTATGAAGCCATTGACAACAGGGACATCGGCATAGCGGTTGATGACAGCTATCTTCATGATATCCTCGCTTGGTGATGACGCGACCTCATCACCAGACTTAATCACTGGTCTCCATAGAGCGCACTCAGAAATAAGTTGATCCTTGACCAGGCCTATTACTCTGAGAGCCGGATTATCTAATGGTGAGATTACCTTGAAATCCTCAGCTGAAAACGAGCGGGCCGCAAACTTGTTAATCCGCTTAGACCGAGATGGAGAGTAAGTCACCTTGCCGTCAGAAAACACCTCCTTGCCATTGATGAAAACTGACCGCACGTCAAAATCATCAAGGCTACCAATAAGGACGAAATCGGCATTGTCGCCCCTTTGGACGCGCCCTGTTTTCAGACGATAGTGTTCAATGGGGTTGAGAGTGAGCACTTGGAAGATGTCAAAAACATCAACTCCCTCTTTTCGCGCACGACGGTAGAATTTGTCTATATGACCGCGGTCGCGTATGTCATCAGGGTGGGCGTCGTCAGTACAGGCCATGATATCGGCCACATTCGTTTTGAAAAGAGGAAGGAGCGCGTCAAGATTTCTCGCCGCACTACCCTCGCGTATCAAAATCTTCATGCCAAGCTTGATTTTAGCCAGAGCCTCATCAAGAGCGAAGCTCTCGTGGTCTGTCGAGACACCGGCCGCCACATACTTTTCAAGCCTATCGTCAGTTATGCCCGGAATATGCCCGTCAATTGGCTTTCCCGCCTTTTTGGCTATATCGAGTTCCGCCAACACTTTCTCGTCGCCGGCAAGAAGGCCTGGGTAGTTCATCATCTCGGCAAGAGCCACGCCATGAGGCATAAGTCGACTAATCTCACGCGGGCCGAACACCTCACCATTAGTCTCAAAGGGAGTAGCCGGAACGCAAGATGGTATTCCGAAAGCGAAATTAAGTGGTGACTTTGCCGCATCGTCCATCATATACCTGACGCCACGCTCACCCAATACATTTGCTATCTCGTGCGGGTCACACACCACAGCCACCGTGCCATGAGGTATAACCATCTGAGCAAAGCGTTGAGGTGAGAGCATCGAGCTCTCTATATGGACATGGGAATCTATAAGTCCCGGCACACAGAATGGCAGCCCGTCTGTCAATTCGTCCCCTACCCTTTTTATATCCTGTATCTTTTTCCCGAACGATATGTCGGCCGTGTACATTTCGCGTTTCAGGACATCGACATAGTTTACTTTTATAGTATTTATCATGACAGAGATTACAATTTGAAAATTCGAGTGATAAAATTAGATATTTTATAGGACTAAAAAGACGTCTTGATTATAATTTGAAAGTTTTGTCGCGCGTTCCACGTGAAACCCGAGAAAAAACAAAATTGTCAAATTGACGTTCATATAGAATTCTCACCTGCCTAACATTACAAGCAGAATAGAAATATCGCTGGGAGAGACACCAGGAATACGCATAGCCTGATCTATAGTGGCGGGATCAATTTTGGAGAGCTTCTCCCGAGCCTCATAACTCAGAGCCTTTACGCTTTTATAGTCAATCCTTCCTCTGAGGGGTATGTTGTTATGTCGTAGCATCTTTTCGGCTTGCTGCTTCTCCTTTGCTATGTAGCCTCCATATTTGACGTTAATCTCCACGCTCTCCAATACCTCATCACGTAAATCACCCGCCTTGTCACAAATTCTATTGAGCTCCGGGATTATAGGCAACAGATCAGATATGTGAACCTGCGGACGAGAAAGAGCTAAACCTGCTTTGATTGATTCAGTCGCAGGAGTAGTCCCCACTCTCTCGAGAATAGGATTTAACCTATCCATCTTCAGCAATTTGTTCTCTATTATCCTAAGAGCATCTTCACGTAAAGATGTTTTTAACTCATGCCGTCTGATGGCATCCTCACTGACAGAGCTGACATCCCTACCCTTTTGCATCAGCCTGTCATCTGCATTGTCCTGACGCAGAAGTATTCGGTACTCTGCCCTGCTCGTGAACATACGGTATGGCTCATCTACACCCTTTGTGACAAGGTCGTCAATAAGGACGCCAATATACGCCTCGTCTCGCATGAGGGTTAAAGGCTCCTTGCCCTTGACTTTCAGCGCTGCATTGATGCCGGCCATGAGACCCTGACCTGCAGCCTCCTCATAACCAGTCGTGCCATTAACCTGACCTGCCATGAAAAGTGAGTTTAGCACTTTGCTCTCAAGTGAATGGTAGAGTTGAGTCGGATCAAAGAAATCGTACTCGATGGCATAACCTGGACGGAGTATCTGAGCGTTTTCCAAACCCGGAATGTGCTTTAGGGCCTCCATCTGTGTATAAAGAGGAAGTGAGCTACTGAAGCCGTTTAGGTAATACTCTACAGTATCGACACCCTCCGGCTCAAGGAAAAGCTGATGCTGGTCCTTGTCAGAAAAATTGACAAGCTTTGTCTCAATGCTTGGACAATAACGAGGACCAATGCTCTTGATGGTTCCATTGTATAGAGGCGAGTCATTGAAGCCTGACCTCAGTATTTCATGTACCGTAGGGTTAGTATAAGTAATGAAGCAAGGCAATTGCTTGAGCACTGTGTTTGAGTTCGCTGAATAGCTGAACCTATGGCCCTCTATATTTCCATACTGAAGCTCGGTCTTGCTGAAATCAATAGTACGCCCGTCAATGCGGACAGGTGTACCCGTTTTCATTCGCTGAGTTGTTATTCCAAGTTGGCTCATCTGGTCCGAGAGGCAAAAAGCCGCCTCGTCACCCATACGTCCACCAGAGTAATGGACGCGGCCAATGTGAATGAGCCCGTTAAGAAAAGTACCAGCTGTAAGCACAACGGCCTTCGCCTTGAACTCACAACCAAGTTTTGTGCGCACTCCCTTAACAGTATCATCCTCTATTATCAGAGATGTAACGGCGTCCGCCCAGAGGCTGAGATTTTCGAGAGACTCGAGATTTTTGCGCCATTCGAGCGAAAAACGTGTCTTATCGCACTGTGAGCGTGGCGACCACATGGCCGGGCCCTTACTCATGTTGAGCATCCGGAACTGAATAGAGGTAGCATCTGTTACTTTTCCGGTCAGGCCACCAAGGGCATCTATCTCACGGACAATTTGCCCTTTGGCAATTCCGCCTATCGCCGGGTTACAGCTCATCATCGCAATCTTGGTAAGATCAAGAGTTATGAGCAATGTATCCATTCCGAGACGGGAAGCCGCAGCCGCAGCCTCGCAGCCCGCATGCCCCGCACCTACTACAACGACATCATAAGAAAACCTCATAGTCTTCTCAAACTGATATTAAAGAAACAGGTCAGCCTGCATCGGGCCGCTTGACCGGCTGTGCAGACTGACCATATGGTTTATTGAAATATGAAATTATTTCTAAAGAGAACAGGCAGGTGAAAACACCCCACCCTAACTCTTCTTTATCTTCTTCTCCGCCTTAACCCTCTCATTTTCAGCGAATAGCTCCTTGAGCATAGTCAAAGCTTTCTCTTCTGCGGCCCTCATCTTCTTCTCGTCCTCAGGTGCTTTATCCTTCAGCCCGCACAAGTGAAGAACGCCATGGATGATTACACGGTGCAACTCATCAATAAACGATGGTGCGTACTGCTCTGCATTGGTTCGCACTGTGTCCACCGAAATGAACATATCACCACTCACCACGTCATCCTCATCATAGTCAAAAGTTATGACGTCCGTGTAATAGTCGTGCTGGAGATATTGACGATTAACCTCGAGAATTTTTTCGTCTGAGCAAAAAATATAGGTTAGGTCGCCCGTCCTAAATCCGTAGCTCTGAGCTACTTGCTTAATCCATTTTTTGAGGATGAGCTTATTCTTCAAATCAAGCTCGACATCCTCGCACTCAAAATTAATCACTGTAGATTGAATATCATTGTCACGGTGCGTCCTTTGTCGCTGAAAGTAAGCTCGTCTGCTAAATGGCGCATAAGGAAGATGCCTCGGCCGCAGTCTTTCTCCAAATTCTCCTCCGCCGTAGGATCAGGGAGGCTATCCGGGTCAAATCCCTCACCCTCGTCACTAACAGTCACCTTGATTTGCTGATTGTTAATGACATAGTGTATATGTACCTTTTTATCGGGGTCGAGCTTGTTGCCGTGCACAATGGCATTGTTAACACACTCGACGACGGAGAGCATGTACTTGCCATAGACTTCGTCATCGATGTTAAGCATTTGGGACTGACTGTCAATGAGTTTTTCAATCTGCCCAATGCTGCCCATCTCGGAGTCCAAAACAAGATTCTCTTCCAAGTTGACCGTGTTCATTTCGAGAAAAAACGTCGAGTGGTTAATATTAAATCACGTTTTTGTACGGAGTCAACCACCGATTAGTTACGCGAATTTACAATTTAATTTCACATTTTATCATTGTTTTCGCAACCAAAGCTCAGGGTCCTGCTTGTTCTCGCCTTGCCAGATTTCAAAGTGCAGAATATTGGAATTAAGGCCCTCGCCTGTGTAGACCTTGCCAATATTGGTGAACTCATTGACCTCCTGATCCTTCTTGACGAAGACCTCTGAGAGGTTGGAGTAGACAGTGAGTATCTCACCATGACGGATTATGACAGTCGCACCAGAACCCGGGATTACGATGATGCGTGACACCCTACCCTTGTGGACGGGATGGATATCCTTGCTGGCCAATATATCCATGTCGACACCGTTGTTGCTGATCTTGATTTGGGGGACGAGAGGATGGTCATGCTCTCCAAAGGCGCTTGTGATGACGAAACTACGGACAGGCCAAGGCAGGCGTCCCTTGTTCTCGAGAATTTGCTCGCTAAGCGGCTCAGAGGTGTCTTTTACGGGCTCTTTCTTGCTTGACTTATTCTTTTCCGCCTCCGCTCTTTTTCTCGCCGCTTCAGCCTCTCTACGGGCTTTTTCGGCCTCTTCGCGGATGACAGCGGCAATCTGATCGTCAAGTTTCCTTGTGAGAGCCTGCGCCTTCTTAATTTGCGCCTCTATGTCGCTCTGGCTCTTATTAATCTGTTGGACATTTGTTTGGCGCGCGCTTAGCTCATCATTGAGCTTGGTGGTCTCGTTTTTAACTTGCGCCAAGATAGAGTTGATAGATGTCAGCTTGTTAGAGACCACGGCTTTAAGATTGGCCAACTCTGATTTGCTTGCCTCAAGCTGCTTGAACTGCGAGCGCCTATAGTCATTATACTGCCTCATGAAGAGAAAACGCCGGTAGCTTTGGTTGAGGCTCTGAGATGAGAGAATGAAAGCCAAAGGCGAGTAACCGTTGCCTCGTGCCTGCAACTGGCGCAGCAAATCGGCGTATTCGGCCTTTTGCTTCTTAATCTCACGGGTGACTGAGTCAATTTGGAGGTTTATCCTCCTTATCTCGCCATTATATGCCTCCACCTCACTGTTATAGACACCGATAAGCTCCTTTCGTTTAGCAATCTTACTGTCCACGACAGAAATGCGCATCATCTCATTATTTTTACGAGTCTTGTACTCGTCCATCATTTTGTTATTCTGCTCAATGAGAGACTGAAGCCGGGCTTTCTCCCTGTTGAGGTCGTCAAGCGTCTTCTTCTCGTTTTGGGCGGTAGCCAACTGCGAGGCTAAAAGGAGTGATATGATGATGGAAGCTATACGCATTGTCATGAGGAATAATAATTTAGAGCAAAGTTACATCCGTTATGTCAATAGTCAAATCGGCTTTCTTGGTATGATCTTTTTGGAAGACAGCAGCATTAACTTTGCTCGGTAAGAGGTTGCCAGACATCCTTTTATACTCATTGACATACATGTTGAGCTGGTAACCATCGTAGGTCAATCGCATCTCGTTGATTGTCCCGTCAACAGCGCTCAGAGCAATGAAAACCGAGACTCCATGCTCCTCCCTTTGGAGGACGTACTCGTCTGATGACGTCAGCGCAATGTCAAAATGGGAGAAGTCGTCGTCGCCAAAATATTCGTAGACAGGTGGCAAATCACCGAGAAGGAAATATTGCAGATACCTGTTCACATCGACGGGCAGCGAGAGAGTCTTCTCAAAAGACATGAGTTTACTCTGGATTACAGCTTGCCTTTTAGAGAGAGCGAGCGTCCCTACGTTGACAGGAGGGAAAGTTAGCCGGGCTGACACGTTTGACAAGGAGCCCATAGTGAAATTAATGTTCGACTTGACAGTCGCGCTCTTTGAGCCATACAGAACCTCAGTCTTGCAATTCTTTGTCTCATAGGTCTTTGTCGTCACTCTGCTCTCGGCATTAGCCAAGAACTTCAGCACTTCGCTCTTTCGGGTTGGAATTTGGGAGTTCTCACTGTGTGACGCAATGCGAGACGAACCGCAACCCGTCAGGAATGTCGAGAAGGCGGCTACGGCGAGCAACACCAAAAGATTTGAGAGTCTATTGCGCAGATGTTTCATCCAGTTTCTTCTTGATTGTCATGTTATCAGGATCCTTATCGAGGGCTTGCTTGAGAACCTTGACGGCGTCATCCTTTTTGCCAAGGGCATTGAGAATATCGGCGTAATGGTCAAGCTCTTCAGCGTTGACGTCATCACCCGCCTGATCAATGCAACGCTCCATGACAAAAAGAGCCTCAGTGTATCTCCCCTCCTTGAATAGGATAAAGGCGTAGGTATCCAAAAAAGTGGCATTTAGCGGCTCTATTTTCAAAGAGCGCATGCTCATTTTCTCTGCTCTCTCGAGATCCTCGCTACTCTTTGCGAGATTATAGGCGAAATTGTTAAGTGCTGTCGCATCATTGGGGTTCTCATCCAAGATAAGCTCATAGACGCCAAACGCGCTTGACTGCCTACCGAGATTAGTGTAGCACTGCGCCATTCCGTGGAGAGAGAACATGCGGTTTTGCGCATCATCCTGCGTCCTGTTGGCGTCATAAATCTTATACGCCTTCTCATATTCGACAAGGGACTCGGTATAGCGGTTTGCAACTTGTAGAGCCTGCCCATAGATGAGATGCATAAAAGGATTATCGGGCAAGTCATCGACCGCCCGTTTGGAGTAATAGCATAACGAATCCGGTGTTACACCCGCATTCACCTGAAAATGAAAGAGTATGTTGCGCCAAATATACTCAGAGCCGGGGTATTTGGACACGAATTTGAGGAGCGTATTCACGCCCTTTTCAATCCGGCCCGTGTTCTTATAGAAATTTTCTGTAAGAGCGCACAGTTCAGGGCTTTCAGGATAGATGTTTTGAAGCGAAGTGAACACCTGCGTAAAGTACGCATTCCAATTCGCATCGAACATCATCCTGTCAGACCTGTTCAGCACGTCATAGAGCTTTGATAGCTTAGACTGCAAGTCTATGTCAGTGTCAGTATAAGCCTTGAGGGAAGTCTTGGCATAGAGGCTGTCCATCTTTTGATTAAGATAGATATCGGCGAGGATGAACCTGTAAGTATTTCCGTCAGGCAGATTTGCGGCCTTCTCGCAATACTTGAGCGCCTCGTCAATATTCTTCCTGTTGTAGAAGTATCTTGAGTACTCGAAGTTGACCTTTGCCAAAGCCGGGTTCTGCGACACAAGCCTCTTGAATATTTTCTGCTCCTTGCGATACTTGCCAATCTCCTCATAGATAGCTGCTCGCGAAAGGTCGGCGTCAATCATTATTGACTTATCCTCGGTCTTTATCAGGTCGGCTGTTTTAAGAGCCTCGTCAAACTTCCTAAGCGACCTGAGGAGTGTAACCTTCTGAAGATAGAGTGATGCCTTGTCGTCAGGTCTTAGACTAACCATTTTATCGAGAAACGGAATGGCATTGGCGACGCTATCCGCCAAAACAGACTCCCTATAAGCCAAATCGACAAAGTAATAATTGTTTGTCGTGTCAAGCTCAACGGCCTGACGGGCGAAATCGGCCGCATAGGCGGGATTTCCCGTTTGAGCCAAAAGGAGTGCCATCTCATAGAGCACAGACGCATTCTTTGGCTCCAAATTGCGGCATGTCTTCAGGGTCTCAAAAGCGCCGTTGTAATCGCCACTCAACTTTGATTGCAATGCCCCTATGAAGAAACTATCAAAGAGAATTCTGTCAGTAGACCTGAGTTGAGAGGACATTCCTCCACCTGACCCGACTGTCCATTGCGCCAAGGCGGAGCCGGTCATTACGCCGAAAATGGCAAGTGAAATAAAGAAGCGACGCATTGAATTGGTAATGATAAAGTTGAGTTAAGATGAAATGGAAAAATGCTGAAGGGTCGTTAATCCCGCCTCACGCCACTCCAGTATGACCAAAGCCTCCGGCCCCGCGCTCAGTATCATCAAGCGTCGCGACCTCCTCTATCTCGGCCTTCTCATATTTAGCTATGACCATTTGGCAAATGCGGTCACCGTTGTGAATGGTGAAAGGACTGTCAGAGAGGTTGACCAGAATGGCGCAAACCTCACCACGATAGTCGGAGTCGATTGTCCCCGGTGAATTAAGCACAGTGACGCCACTCTTGGCAGCCAATCCGCTGCGAGGGCGGATTTGAGCCTCATAGCCGACAGGCAGCGCCATAAAAATGCCAGTTGGGACTATTGCACGGCCAAGAGGGTTGATGACAACATCTTCGCCGATATTTGCCCGCAAGTCCATACCAGCTGAACCATCAGTGGCATAGGCGGGCATTGGGTTTCCGCTCTTGTTTACTATGAGAACCTTCATCTTAATCTCAGGTTTGATAATTTCGAATGATATACAAAGTCTTTTATTTACGGTCTTTTATTTACGCCGTGCCAACCGCGACTTCAACTTGGAAAACGCCGGTACGACATCCGCCCGCTCCACAAAGCAGATAAACCCGACTACAACCACGACAGACACGATGCTGACCGCAATCCACGCCAAACCCATATTAGTGATGAGCATGCTGACCACGGTCACAAAGCCGACCACAGCAAGGCTGACCGCGATGAGACGACGCACGGGATAATCCACGGGATAGAAATGCTGGCCAAGGATATAAGTGACGAGCATCATGATGGCATAGCCTGCGAATGTAGACCATGCAGCTCCTATATATCCCATTCGTGGAATAAGAATGAAGTTCATCAGCGTGTTGACAGCCAAGCCAATCACACTCATGATGATGCCCCAATATGTCCGGTCTGTCACCTTGTACCACAGGGAGAGGGAGTAGTAGACTCCGAAAAAGAGTTGGCCGATGAGAATCCAAGGGATTATCGCGGTGCCCTCGTAGTAGCTCTCAGGGAGGATGTGACGCAAGAGAGGCATGAAGAGCATGACCCCGGCAAAGATAAGAAGTCCGAAATAGACAAACCACTTGAGGGCCGCCCCATAAATGTCAGTCTTCTGCTTATCCTTGTTCTCCTTGAAGAAGAAAGGCTCAAAAGCCATGCGGAAACTTTGAGTAAATATGCTCATGAGCACGCCAATCTTGTAGCACGCCGCGTAAATGCCGAGCGAGGCTAATGGATCTGGACTCGGGTCAAGGTGCTTGATAAGTATCTTCTCAATGTTAGTATTAGCCTGGCCAAAGAAACCCATGCCCACAAGTGGCAAACTGTATATGAGCGCCTTGCGCAGAAGCTTGCCATCAGAGAGCCGCATGACGGCGAAAATGCGCGGGAGGAACCATAATGTGCTGAAAAGTGAGCCAGCGAGGTTGGCAAGCATCATGTAAGTGATGTCATCAACAGAGCTGAAAAAGCCGCCCTGATTGCGCAGCCAGAAGAGGAAGAAGACTGTAAGTATGACGTTTATGACCACCTGCGCAAGACGCAAGAGCGCATATTGAAGGGATTTGCGGACATAACGGAGTTCGGCGAAAAAGATGGCGTTGTAGGAGTCGAGAAGGACAATGGTGGCCATGATGACGAGGTAGACGCCACTTTGAGGACCAAAATCGAAGTCGAGCAGGTTGCACACCGCCGACGGGAAGAAAGCGCAAATAAGGGTCAGCAGAAGGCCAAAAAGGAATACTTTCTTACTAAGCGTGCCAAGCAAGGTGTCCCGGTTATCGTCCGTGGCGAAACGAAAATAGCCAGTCTCAAAGCCAAGGGTGACGACGACGAGGAAAATAGCGATCCAGCTGTAGACGTAACTGAAAGTTCCGTAGACAGCCTGACTGACTATTCGGACGTAAAGCGGCATCATGAGCCAGCCAATCAGGCGGCTAAGGATGGTACTTAGGCCATAGACTACCGTGTCTGAGGCCAATGTTTTTAACTTGCCCAATTCTATTCAGAATTTATTCTTGGAAGTATATATTTTCAGTCTTGTTTGCCTGTGTTATCCTGATAGGTGAAAAGATTCGGCCCATCGTTGGCTGTGAAGCCCTTCCGGCCAGTGTGGTCATAGGCTAACCGGGTGCAGACGCGACCACGCGGCGTGCGTTTGATGAAACCGCTCTGGATCAGGTATGGCTCATAGACATCCTCTATTGTGCCAGGATCCTCACCCACTGCCGTGGCTATGGTAGACACACCGACGGGGCCGCCGCCAAACTTGTCGATGATGGTAAGTAGGATTTTTATGTCCTGATCATCAAGCCCGAACTCGTCAATATTTAGGGCGTTGAGACTCTTGTCAGTGATAGCCCGGTCAATGTGTCCCTCGCCAATCACCTGCGCAAAATCTCTTACTCGTCTGAGCAGAGAGTTGGCTATGCGTGGCGTTCCACGGCTGCGAAGTGCTATGGCCCGACAAGATTCCTCGTCAATGGCAACCTTTAGAATTCCTGCAGCTCGCCTGACGATACGGGCCAAAGTAGCCTCGTCATAGTACTCCAGATGGCACTTGATGCCAAAGCGGGCACGCAACGGACTGGTTAGCAATCCGCTTCGAGTTGTTGCCCCGACAAGTGTGAACGGGTTGAGATCTATTTGTATTGTTCTTGCGCCAGGCCCCTTATCGATAATGATGTCAATCTTGAAATCCTCCATGGCAGAGTAAAGATACTCCTCCACGACGGGGCTTAGGCGGTGAATCTCGTCAATGAAAAGGACATCGTTCGGCTCAAGGCTGGTCAGGAGTCCAGCCAGATCACCTGGTTTGTCAATCACGGGTCCACTCGTGGTTTTCATATTGACACCCAACTGATTGGCGATTATGGCTGAGAGTGTCGTCTTACCCAGTCCAGGAGGGCCATATAGCAACGTGTGGTCAAGAGGCTCACCGCGCATCTTGGCAGCCGCCACAAAGATGCGAAGATTGTCGACGACAGATGACTGACCGGTGAAATCGTCGAAAGTTAGGGGACGGAGCTTTTTGTCAAGCTCTTGATCGGGAACCTCGTTCTCTTTGCGAATGTCCAAGATTAATATTTTGAAAAGGAGTTGAGAGGGCGCATAGGCAGCATTGTCCTTAGCAGGCCTGGACAGGCCGGTGAGACAAATCTAAAGCGCCAGATTAAACTTGCTGAGCGTATGTCTGAAGACATCCAGGTCAAAAGGCTTCTCCATATATTCGTCCATTCCGGCGGAGAGGCATTTCTGCCTCTCGCCATCATAGACGTTTCCTGTCAAGCCGATAATGACCACCGGCTTCCTATCATTCATCCTCTCCCACTGCCTGATTTGCGAAGTGGCCTCATATCCGTCTATGTCTGGCATAAGGAGGTCCATCAGCACGACATCATAGGACTTATGGCACGATTTCTCTACAGCCTCAAAGCCGTCAACCGCCTCATCGGTTACGAGGTTGATGTGCTTGAAAGTGTAAAACATCATCTTACGGCTCAAGTCGTTGTCTTCAACAAGCAGGATCTTAATCATAATTGCGGGAAAATGAGGTGATATCTTAAAGTGGTCGGTTGGTTTGGCAGGGCAGCCTGTCTAACCTATTTGGCTAAGCCCTTTGACAGCTCAAGCATTGCGTCAATGGGCCTTCGAGCCTTCTTGGCAACCTCGGGGTCGACATTAACCTCTGGCCATTCGTATTTGAGGGTGAGGTATATTTTCTCGAGGGTGTTAAGTTTCATGTAATTGCAGTTGTTGCATCCGCAGGTAGAGTCCATAGGCGGCGCTGCTATCAGCTCCTTGTCGGGATAGCTCTTCTGCATCTGGTGCAGGATGCCGCTTTCCGTCGCCACGATGAACCTTTTGGCTGCGCTCTTTCCGATGTAGTTGAGCAGCGCCTGAGTTGAGCCTACGTAGTCAGCAAGAACTATAATCTGGTGCTTACACTCGGGATGGGCTATCAGCTCGGCGTCAGGGTACTGGCGCTTAAGCTCAATAATCTTCTCGAGCGAGAACTGCTCATGGACATGGCAAGCGCCATCCCACAGGAGCATGTTGCGACCCGTCTGGGCGTTGATGTATGAACCGAGGTTACGGTCGGGGCCGAATATAATCTTCTCATCCTTGGGGAATGAGTTGACAATCTTGAGGGCGTTTGTACTTGTGACAACCACATCCGTCAAGGCTTTGACCTCGGCTGAGGTGTTGACGTAGCTCACCACTTTGTAGCCCGGATGCTCAGAGATGAACTTCTCGAAGTCGGCGGGCTGACAGCTATCAGCAAGAGAGCAGCCGGCGTTAAAGTCCGGAATGAGGACTTTCTTCCCGGGATTGAGTATTTTGACCGTCTCGCCCATGAAATGGACTCCAGCCAGTAGTATAATGTCGGCGTCTATTCCCACGGCCTTCTGAGCCAATGCGAGGCTGTCACCAATGATATCGGCAATATCCTGAATCTCGCCTACCTGATAGTAGTGCGCCATCAGGACTGCGTTTTTCTCCTTTTTGAGTTTCTGAATTTCGGCCACGAGGTCAGTGCCGACAGGAATGGGCTCAGCGACGTAGCCTTTTTCCATCCACTCTTTTTTAGTCATACGTATAGTATCCTAATCGTCCTTTGTTGTCCTTTTCCCCTGTGCGATGCATTGGACAGACATTATAGTCCTCGCATTAGACGGGGGACACAAACTTACGAAAAAGTTTGGAATGTCTATTTAAGGTTAGGGGTTTTCGACAGTCTAATATAGATATTAATCTATCTATACTTTAGAGATATATAATAGTAATAATAGTCGGTCAGTTATGTCAGTATCATCTTTCCCGCTCTTTATGGGGTTTCGGCTTATAAACGGGTTGTCGCGCCGTGTATTTTGCAAGTGTCTATATTTTGGTATGGCTAAATAATTGATATTAAGTAAATTAACAGTGATGTTGTCAATAGTTGATAACTTAGTTGACCTGATTGACATAGCAATTTAGCATGTTGGCAAGTGTCCAAACCCCGTTGAAATCAAGCGCGATAAATATGTTGGTTATTGACGGCTCTCATGAACTGACAAGTGAGTGCGCATTAGTTAACAGTCGGACTGACAGATTTCGCGCAGTTTTTTGGCGGTTATTGACACTGATGTTAATAGTAGGCTTTTCAATTGACTTTTCATGGAAAAATTGTCTCAGGAGAAGTGGGTTTAACATATTTGTGAACGCCAAACGTGCCATAAATACCCCACAAACAGATTAATTAATTAGGAAAGGTCTGCCTAAAAGTCGCCACATTCTTATTTTTGCTGACGAAATAGACATATGCTGATAATATATATATTCTAATATATTGATTATTAATATGTTATAAAGTTACTAACATTATAATCAGTAGCTGTCTGAAATAACGATTGGCTATGCGCTGAATTGTTGATAAACTGTTGATAAACTGACTTAAATAGCTGAAAATTAAAATGTTTCACGTGGAACATTTATCTTTTGGAGTGTACATTCATGTGCCGTTTTGCGTATCGAAATGTGGATATTGCGACTTTTGCAGAGTAACTGATTTGTCGCTCGTCGAAAAGTATATAGATACTTTGGAATTGGAGGTAAGCCGCTCTGGAATTGTGGGTTGCGAGCCGGCGACTATATATGTAGGAGGCGGTACGCCCTCCTGTTTAGGATGCCGCAATGTTGATAGGCTTCTGAGGATTGTCAATAAGTATTTTAAAACAAGTCGTGTTTCGGAGTGGACTGTTGAATGCAACCCAGACGATGTCGATAGTAACCTTGTGGCGGTGCTTGTCGAAAATGGAGTGAACCGTGTCAGCATGGGCGCCCAAAGTCTCTGTGACCCTATGCTCAGAATGATGGGCAGACGTCATGACTCGGCACAAGTGGTGAGAGCCATTGAATGTCTAAGAGACGGCGGGATTGATAATATAAGTATCGATTGTATTTTCGGTTTGCCGAAGATAAATGGCATTGCTGAAGGCTATGACCCTAAAACAGATTTTGAAAGCTTTGTCAGCTTGGGCGTTGAACATCTGTCAGCCTACGCCCTGCAATATGAGCAAGGGAGTCGTTTCTCAAAAATGATTGCGGAGGGCAAAATGTCAGCGTTGCCTGATGACGAGGTTGCCGACCAGTATTCTCTTCTTACCGAAATCATGCGCAAGACGGGATATGCGCACTATGAGATATCGAATTATGCAAAGCCGGGACGCGAGGCTAAACATAACTCGTCGTATTGGAATAGGACGCCATATTACGGTTTTGGACCAGCGGCATCTTCGTTCGTGAATAAGATTAGAACAACCAACACGTTTGACGTGATAGAATATATAGCAAGCGGCGGCGAAAAGAAAGAACTTGTGGAAAACCTGACGACAAAGGATGTTTATGACGAAGTCGTTATGCTCGGGCTGCGCACGAGTACCGGTGTGAGAGAAAAAGATGTCCCTGAATCATATTTGCGGTATTATCATGATGCGGTGGATAGGGAAATGCACCAAGGGAATATAATCCGCCTTGACAATGGAAATGTAAGAATACCCGAAGAGAAATGGTTCGTCTCGGATGGAATAATTGAGCGCATGTTCAGTTGAACGAACCCTTCGAGCAGGGGTCTACGAAATCTTTTTCCTAAAGAGAATTGTGATATATCCCGCTAAAGTGGGTATGACAATGTTTATGCCCCATAATAACAGGGTGGCAGACGTTATAACCTCCTCTGAATTGAAAGAGGAGAAAAAATGAATGGATAGCGCACCTTTTACGCCCACGTCAATTATGTTAAGGCGGGGAATGAAAGTGATGCAGACATAATAGAACAAAACGTGGCAGTAAAGAAACATGCTCAGCTCTGAGCCAAATGAGAGCAACAGGGCGTACTGAAACGAGAAGAGGCAGAACTTGATGATATTGGCTATGATGGCAGCCGTGAAATAAAAAGTGGCTCCATCTGAATTTATCGCTCTTTGCATCTCGGCCACATGACGGCTGTGTTTGGTCCAATAGAAGAAAACGCCTGTTATGACAAGGAAAACAACGGATATTATTTTGACTAACTGAAGATTAAACTCGCCCGTCACACTGGTAACATATAGTCCGCCAATAAAGCCGACGAATACAATGACGGCTGTTTGAATGACACTCGCATAGAGACTCGCCTCAGTCGCGAGCCTGCTCTCGTCGTAGCTCATGCCGCGGCCGACATGCTCACCAACATTGGCGGGAGTGGAATTGCCGAGAGCCACGGCTCGCAGAGTGGCTATGAAGTCACCCTTTGTGTCACCCTTGACGAAGACCTTTCTTATGAGACTCCATCTCAGAGTCTCAACCACAATGCCAGCAATCATCAAAACGAACTCCCCGAAAATGAGGAACTCGGAGGTGACAAACAACTGCATCGAGTCCACCACCCCACTCCATTTGCCGACAAGACAGTAAGAGAAGTAGCAAAGGCAAATGACACTTGTGACAAGGGCTGCCACTTTATATGTTGATTTGGATATTCGCATTTGCCTGTTGTGTTGTCGCTCTTTATTGTCGGGTCAAATTTAAGGCGGCTTTTGTTGAAAGGAAAATTTTCAGAAGATTTAGTCGGATAAATAAAAAAGCCGTGCGGCCTGGCCGAGTGTCTTGCCGGCACTCGACTTTACCGCACGGGTCGTGATTTACGCCTGCCTTGGGATATGCGAGGCGTGATGACGTCTAAACAGATGGCGATGCCCTGCAGCTTACTTTTTCCCGAAAATGCCGCCCAGGACACCTCCTATGGCAGAGCCGAGGTCACTGCTGCCTCCCTTGTCGCTTGAACTGCTGTTGCCTCCAAGGATATTGCCCAGGACGCTCGCGCCAGCCGAAATGATGCTGTCCTTGTCACCTCCCATTGCGGCGATTATGTCGGAGACACTCTTGACATTGGAGGCCGCAGCCTTCTCGGTTGAGTTTGAGCTGCCTTTGAACTGATTGTAGAGAGAGAGAAGCTGCTTGGCGATGCCAATGTAGTCAATCGAGCCGTTGGAAGAGGATGACTTTGATGAAGAGCCTGAGATTGCGCTTGTTATGACGCTCTTGGCAATGTCGGTGAGCGAGTTTTGACTGAGTGCGCCGCCATTGGCTGCCGAGGTGGCAGTCTTGACCGTGTTCCAAATGGTAGAGAGGTCTAAATTAGCCATGTGAGGATGTTTTAAGTGTTGATTTCTTTTTATTATCTTTACGAAGTTTTCTACGAAAATCATTGACCAAAATGTTTCAGCCTGAACTATGATCACCTGTCTAAGGCATAGACTTATCGTGTCGTCGGCATATGTGCTTGCCGCTGTCATGACTGCATGCTCCAGTTATGACGAGATGCGCTTCTGCCCCTATGATAAGTTTTTTGATGAGACATTGGATGGTGACAGGTCTGAACTCTATGACCGTGCTTATGCGGTGATGCGGTCCACGGACTTCACAGCGTCTCATTCGGCAGACGCATTGGCGGGCTGTAACATCAAGGGGACTGACGGAACCATGAGTGACTTCATCCGTTGCCTTTTCGACATAAACGAATTGGCGAGTGATGAGGCGATATGCGCGTGGGGAGACAGCGGCGTGACAAAATTCATGTCTGACCGCCCTCAGGAAGTCTCGCCCAGCACGGCCGGCTTTTTCCTTAGGCTACTGTCAGGCATAAGAATAGCCGACACATACCTCAGTAAATATGCCGGTGATGACAAGCAGCGAGATGCTGAGATACGCCTTTTGCGGGCTCTCTACCACTTGTATATGCTCGACACGTTTGGTGATTGCGGCGTCTCAGTTGGTTTGCCTGCTGAGGTGTCCGCATTCGATTTTATTGAGGAGGAGGCCAAGAAGTCCTATCTCGACCTCCCAATGCCCGACAAGAGCAATGAGGAAAGTCCTATGTACGGACGCATGGACCGCGGAGTGGCGATGAGTGTGCTGATGCGTCTCTATCTGAATTCGGAAGTCTATACAGGCCGCGCACGATATGCCGACGCCCTGAGCATAGCCCAAGAGGTCATGAATTGGGGCGTTTATGGTCTTTCATCCAAGCCCTCGGTCGTGATGTCGAAAGACAAGACCCTTTTCACGTGGACAGCCTATCAAAAGTTATTCATGGCCGACAATGGTCGCAACGGAGCCCATGTTGAGGCCATCTTGCCACTCCGCTATGACAGCGACTCAGTCTGCACATACGGCGGGACGAGTTTCCTGTGCGGATCTACATTCGATGGCAAGATGTACATCGTGTCGCCTACTGACACCCTCGGGCAGACCAATGGCACAACCCTCTCATGGGGTGGCAACAGGGTGCGGCCCGAGCTAATCAGACGGTTCACGCATGAGCCAGTGGACAACGCAGACACAAAGGACTTTCAATTGACCGTGGGAGACGACAGGGCCCTCTTCTTCTCAAAGGGGCGCTCAATGGAGATAGAGGATTACACCAAATTCTTCGAGGGATATTCGACCACAAAATTCAACTCGCTCTATGCCGAGGGGACAGGTGCACGCCTCACATGCTCATTCTCCAGCTCGGATTTTTTCCTCATCAGATATGCCGAGATGTTTATGACAGCCGCCGAGTGCTCTTGGCGGCTGGGCGATGAAGCGTCAGCGGCCAAATTTATCAATGTCTTGCGAAAGAGGGCTGGGGCTCGTGAATTGTCACCCGACCAGATTGACGGGCGGCTTATTCTTGACGAGTGGAGCCGCGAGTTCTATTTTGAGGGAAGGAGACGGACTGACCTCATCCGCTTTGACAGCTACTATGGCAACAATGCCCCCTTGTGGTCGTGGAAAGGCGGAGAGAGAATGGGAAAAGAGCTGCCAGAGAGTTTCCAAATATTTGATCAGCCAGACACGGCGAGTGTGGGAGCGCGATACCTTAAACTCTATAACTTCCAGCGGTTCAAACAGCCGATGGATATGTACTATATCTGTGGCGACTGCGGAATTACCCAGAACAGGTGGGATGTCCGCGGCGGAGAGAATTTTGGCCTCGGAATTATCCCATTTGCCAATTGTGACTCGGATGTAGTCTTGATTGAATATCTGACACCGCGCATGCACTTTAAATTGATTGGCGAGATTGGATTGTGGGACGAGCAATATGGCTCCGGCGACTATGGCTCCTTCCTTCACAACGAGACCTGCTGCGAGGCTATTGACGTGCCTGTTGAGGGTCTTTATCGTTTGGCGGTGGACA
Organism: bacterium; assembly: GCA_963658925.1. Classification (GTDB taxonomy): domain Bacteria; phylum Bacteroidota; class Bacteroidia; order Bacteroidales; family Marinilabiliaceae; genus W3P20-009. Next base: position 52,578 of record CAVKRQ010000006.1, on the reverse strand, counting down.
GAAAGAGAGACCAGTTGACTGTCTTACGTTACTTTGGCCACTCAAAAGAGCTTAACACGCTTGACGTCGTCATGGCGGACGGGCGAAAGGTAAGTTTTGGAATATGCAGCCCAAAGAATCCAAAGAGCCGCAACTGGATGGCCGACGTGATGACCGAGGGCCGAGACAGTACGCGTTTCAGCATTTGGCGTGACGGATATGAAATTAAATCGCTCAATAAGACTTATGGGGTTGAATTATCGCAGGACGGGGACGGGCATTTCGCCATCCCGCCAACAGCCGAGCGAAGGCGCCTAAGGCTTATTTATAATGATATATTGAACTCGCTCTACCTATATTTGCTCGAGGAAAAATAGAAGATGCAAAACGTAAAACCCAAGAAACAGCTTGGCCAGCACTTTTTGGTTGACCAGAAGATAGCGCACGACATAGTCGACGCCCTGACCTATGAGGGCGACGCCATTGAGATTGGCCCCGGAATGGGCGTGTTGAGCCAATATCTCTTTCAGAGGCCTGAGCTTAACATGAGGCTCATTGAGATTGACACGGAGAGTGTCGATTACCTGAAAGCCAATTATCCTGACAAAGCCGATACGGTGGTGTTCGGAGACTTTCTTCGCCTCGAAGCAGATACTTTCTTTGGGACAGATAAGCCATTCGCAGTAATAGGCAACTTCCCATATAACATATCGAGCCAGATTTTTTTCAGAATACTGGAGTATAAGAACCGCGTCCCCATGATTGTCGGAATGCTTCAGAAGGAGGTGGCTGAGAGACTGGCGTCAGGGCCTGGCTCCCGTGATTATGGAATCTTGAGCGTATTCCTCCAGGCGTATTATGACATCGAGTACCTCTTCACAGTCCATGAGGACGTGTTCAACCCTCCGCCAAAAGTAAAGAGCGGCGTCATCCGGCTAAAGCGGAACGGCGTGGACAGGTTGGACTGTGACGAGGCTCTATTCAAGCGCGTGGTGAAGGGGACCTTCGGACAAAGGAGGAAGACAATATGGAATGGACTGAAGTCCCTCGGAATGGACTTGTCTTCCATCCAAGATCAGCCTGTGATGAAAAAAAGGCCGGAGCAGCTATCCGTGGCCGAGTTCGTGAACCTGACCAACTTAGTTGATGGCGCGCGAAAAGGCGGTCAACCGGAGTAAACCATACCACTTTTGTGTGATGGCATAAGCCACATTATAGTTATTTATCGCCTTGGGCTTGGAACCTAACTTTGCAAGAATTAAAAGCAAAGACCAAGCCTGATGAAGCAAAGAGCCACTGAAAAGGATAAACTCTCGATACGACATTTTTTGATAGCGCCGCTTGTTTGCGCCTCTGTCCTAATGTCCGGTTGCGGCTTGGCTGATAGTGGCAATACAGTTGACCCAGATGGGACACTTCACGGCAGAGTGTCACTCTCGGGAGCTTTTGCCTTATATCCGCTTGCCGTCAAGTGGGGAGTGGAGTTCAGAAATTTGCATCCTGACGTCAAAGTCGAGATTGATGGCGGGGGTGCCGGCAAGGGCATGACGGACGCCCTGACTGGACAAGTTGACTTTGGCATGGTGAGCAGGGAGCTGAATAAGGCGGAGATAGGCCGTGGCGCATTTCCAATACCTGTCGCCAAGGATGCCGTAATCCCTACCATCAGCAGGTCTAATCCCTATTATGACATTTTGATGTCTCATGGCCTATCCCGTGAGGAGGCCATTGGAATCTGGGTGAGCGGAGAGATAAAAACATGGGGTGACCTTATCGGGACTGAGGATGACACTCCCATCAATATCTTCACCCGCTCTGACGCCTGTGGGGCTGCTGAGACGTGGGCCTCGTGGCTCGGAGCGCATCAGGAGGATTTGCTTGGCGAGGGCTTAAATGGAGACCCGTGCGTAGTCTCGGCTGTGGCAAAAGATCCCAAATCCATCGGATATAACAATATAGGCTACGCGTATGATTGCAACACCATGCTTCCTATAGAGGGAGTGAGTCCGTTGCCAATTGACGTTGACTCAGATGGAAAGGTCGGTGAGGATGAGAGATTTTATGACGACAAGACGGCCCTCACGCAAGCAATAGCTGATGGGCGCTACCCCACTCCGCCAGGGCGCAACCTTTATCTTGTCAGCCGCGGAGAGCCCAAAGACCCGGTTGTGAGGGAGTTCATTGAGTTTGTGATAACAGAGGGGCAAAAGCAGAATGCCAAAGTGGGATACATCTCAATATCCGACTCTGCGAGACAACATACGATAGAAAAGCTCGGAAACCGGAAATAGCCATTTTTGTTTTCAGAGTCAAACAAGAGTAGAAAAGCCAACTTTACGGGCTAAAGCCGTGAAGTTGGCTTAACTTTGTCACAAAACAGACTAACCGAACAAATCTTGTCAACTCTGATGAAACAATCTGTCTGGCGAAAACACCATAAATGGTTTGGCATCATAGCCGGTTTTTTCCTTGTAATGTTCTGCTGGAGCGGCATAATCCTTAACCACCGTGACATATTCTCGGGCTGTGAGGTCAGCAGAGGCTTACTTCCCGCGAGCTATCAATTTAAGGATTGGAATGGCGGCATCGTGCGTGGCACAATGGAGTCAAGTGACGGGCTGATTTACATATATGGCAATAGCGGCATTTGGAGTACTGACAGCCTCAACGACTATGTAGAGATGAATGTCGGCTTTCCGTTAGGAGTTGATAATAGGAACATCCGCTCCATGGCCGAAGTCTCTACCTCTGAAAATAAACATGATATATTCGCACTTAGCACCAACGGGCTTTACAGGCTTAAAGCCTCAAAAACATGGGAGTCCGTTGACATAAGCTCTGATGGTGAGCGTTTGTCAGACATGACCTACGAGCAAGACACGCTTGTGATAACAGGTCGCTCGTGCATATATACATCAGTATATCCTTTCAACAGCTTTCAAAAGTCGACGTTACCGCCTTCTGAAGAGTTTGACGGCAAGACCACTCTGTTCAAGACCATTTGGATGATGCACAGTGGGGAGATGTTTGGGACAGTCGGAAAGATTATAATGGACCTTGTGGCCATTATTTTGATTGTTCTATATTTTACCGGAGTGATATACTGGTTGCTTTTGGCCAAGAGCAAGAGGATGGCAAAAAAGGGGTTGGCGTCGCAAAACAAAGCGTTAGTGCCTCATATCCGCCGAAGTTACACATGGCATGAGCTTTTGGGCAGGAAAACAATCGTCGTCACGCTTTTTGTATGTTTAACAGGTTGGTGTCTGCGTCCACCGTTGATGGTTATAGGAGTGCTGACCCGTGTGCCTGCGATCCCGTATACCGAATTGGCTGACCCGAATCCCTGGCATGACAAGTTAAGGGCTTTGAGATATGATTCAGCTATGGGCGATTGGCTGCTTTCGTCTTCAGAGGGTTTCTATTCGCTCAAAGACCTTAAAGCAAAGCCACAAAAAATAGTCAATGCCCCTCCTGTCAGTGTGATGGGAGTAAACGTGATGAGATGCGATAAGGCGGAAGATTCTTGGATAATAGGCTCTTTCTCCGGTCTATTCATTTGGAATCGAATGTCGGGTAAGTCTATTGATTATTTTACGGGCTCGGAACCTCCCGCGAAGTCTGGCATTCCCATAGGCGAACATGACATTTGCGGTTGGATGGATGGACCAGTAGAGTATACCTCAGGCACCAGCACGCAGCCAATGCCCGATGGTTTCATCCGTCTGCCAATGTCGTTGTGGAATTTTGCCCTTGAGGTGCATACAGGGCGCATTTATACTTTTATGGGTATTCTCAGTACTCTTCTTTGGGTATTCATGGCCGGAGCTGCGGCTTTGTGGTCCATATGGACAGGATGGAAAATCAGGAAAAAATCGAGATGACTCGTTTTTAACTATCGGAAAGTGAACGATATGCGCATTCATGCGTAGAATGAGGAAAGTTGTGTTTTTTTACCTCTCCCTCTAAAAATTCGCTTATGGCCGAGACACCATCTAACATCCGTATTCACGGAAAAAGCCAGAGCCGCACTGTGCTTGGCATTGTGAACGCCTACTTGGTGATGCACCCTGAGACTACAATTGAAAAATTGCGTGAGGCTTTTCCAAGCAAGGTGACGCATAAATTCGCCAAGTGGGGCGAAGACAACCCGGACCCGATGCGACGTGAGGGACTCTTTCACGTAATTTGCAACAAGGACGGCAAACGAGTCTGGAAGGCGACGGGCGAACCTGTGATTGCGACCACCACAATCTTTGAGCAGGAGGATGAGACCATGCACCTTGCTGACGGAACAGAGGTGGCCATGGAGAGTACATGGGTAATGGACGATTACCTCGCCATGGTTGACTGGGCAAGGCAGTACGGAATTGAGATAGCCTCTTTTCAAAAAGCAGATGGCGGCTTTGTCAAAGGGTCGTTCTCCCTTGAGTATCTGCATGGATACTCACCCAAGGAGTCAGCCTTCTCGCAGTCAGCAAACCTCTATGCCGCAAAAGATAAAAATGCGGAGGAATGTCCCGAAAAAGCTGCATCTACAGAATCTGTCTCGAAGGAGGCCTCAATATGGCCAATGCTTCTCTTTGCGCTCTTGGCTTTACTGCTTGTCGTCATTATTTTGTGGCTGCACACATTCTGCGCATGTCACACGATGAAAGCGAATGAAAAAAATCTTTGCAAGACAGAGGCCGTCTGTGATACTATCGGCATCTCGAAGGCATTGAGTGGCGAGGGCGAATTGTCAGCACAGAATGATTCCTCGGCGCAGACAATTGAAAACTCAACTCTGAGCGAGCCGGAGGCCGTTGTTGCCAATGTCCAGCGTACTTTCAATGCGATAAAATTCACTAAGGGCAACGCAACCCTTGATGACGAGATGAAAAGTGCCCTTTCTGATTTGATTTCAACAATGAGGGACAATCCGTCAATGAGAATCAAAATCATCGGACATTCAAGTTCTGACGGAGATCGGGCCTACAATCAGAAATTGTCTGAGAGGAGGGCTCGTGTTATTGTTGAGTACATAAAGAGCAAAGGAATCGAATCCGGGCGTTTGGAATTTGAAGGGCGTGGAAGCTCGCAACCAATAAGCGAAATTCCTGAAGAGAACAGGAGGACCGAGATGATAGTGTTATAATTTCTCACGCTGCAGATTAAACTACCCGAGGAGTTTACTTCGGGTAGTTTTTTTGTGCGAGCAAATTAATGTACTCCATCTCATTGAAATATAACGACGATGTTTTCCGTTATAGGAGTGGTAAGAGGACGTTGAAAAAGCTTCGTCCAAGAAATAGGTTTTTAGAAGGGAGAGGAATCTCAGCCAAACGTGGCGAGGTTCCTCTTGTTATTTTTGTTATTGATGTAACAATGTGTTGACAATATCAACAATTAAATATATTTTTGTCACTGTGAATATAAATTATAAGGTAACACAAGATTATACTAACCACAGTCTTTTAGAGAAAATGAAAAGAAGAGTTCTTTTTCTCCTCATGGCCTCGTTGGCCGCGACAAGCGTCTATGCGCAGGTCCAATCTGAGGCTATTGAGAGTGAGCCGCCTAAGCAGCACAATAGCGAGCCTTGGTATAAGAACGTGACCCTTCAGGGGTTCACAATGATGGGATTGACCACAACGAGGCAGGATGGCGAAAGCAGTAGCTCGTTCAACATAAATTTGGCTCGTTTGGCAGTCAGCGGCGTGGTGGATGCGAAAAACGCTGGTCCTTTCTTCTGGAAGGCCCAGTTACAAGTCAATGGAAACGTAACGTCGCTTGGCAGCTCGGCACGCATGACAGATTTTTTTGTCGAGTGGCGTAAATACGAGTTCGCTCGTGTGACGGTTGGCGAGTTTTCCCTTCCGTTCACTATTGAGAGCCCTTTCCACCCGCTCGATATAGGCTTTTCAGACAACGCTATGTCTGTCCTCAAGCTTGTCGGGTATTCTGACAGGTCTGGTCAGCGAAGCAGCAATGGTCGCGACTTGGGTCTAATGGTCGAGGGTGATTTTCTTCACGCATCAGACGGTCATCCTATTTTCCACTACGGCATATCAGTAGTCAACGGTCAAGGACTTAACACAAAAGACATTGACGGCCGAAAAAACATAGTCGGGCAGGTCTGGGTTTCGCCAATTGAGCCGTTGCGCATATGTTTTTCCGGATGGGATGGAACGTTTTGCAGGAATGGCGAATGGACTGACGAGGATGGGCGGACTGTTGCGGGACTTGTGTCTCTTGCACAGCACCGATATGCCATTTCAGCCGATTGGAACAAAAACGGTCTGACGGCGAGAGCCGAATACATTCATTCAACTGGTTATGGCTTCTCTTCGCAAGATGATGGCCACACTACAGACGTCACCCTTAATGAATCAGGAGACAAAGCAGATGGTGTTTATGCGCTTGTAATGGTTCCGGTATTTCAAAACTCATTGCCGGGCAAAATGCGCGTGAAAGCGAGATATGACCTATATCGCCCTGCGGCACAGATGTCAACATCCAAGAGCATAACCAATTTAGCGGCTGATTACTGGTTTACGCCCAAGGTGGGCATAGCTGTCGAGTATGGTCACGTCAACGACCGCACATTAGACAGGCACAACTACAACTATTATGACTTTGAGGTTCAATTAAGGTTTTGAGCAAAGCCTAAACCGCATGGGTTAATATAAGATTACGCCCGTGAGCCTAATCGTCTGGCTCACGGGCGTAAAATCTTTTGGGAATTAAATGGTCGGTCGAGTCTTATCCTCAGCCGACCACGAGCATGTAGTTGATTGGACTGATTTTTCAGACTATTGACTCATCACGAGGCAAGTCCATTAATTCATGTGCGTGTATTTCATAAATCAGTTACCACTTAGAAATTATGCAATTACCGTGCCAAAAAGTCCTAAACCCTCGATAAAATGGATAATACTATCAATCAATGGTGGAAGGGAAATAATTTATTATATTTAAAAGCGTTTTTTAACCCGATGACGAATGAAAAGCAGAATTTTAGGGATTATTGCCGCTGCGGTTGGCTCTTGCGCGGCAATGGCGGTCAACCCTTATTTGCCGCTTTGGGAGTTCATTCCCGATGGTGAGCCTTATTTGTTTGAGGACCCGGACAATCCTGGAAAATACAGAGTCTACATATATGGCTCTCACGACATAGAGGACAGTATGTATTGTGGGCGCAATCAGGTAGTCTGGTCAGCGGCGGTTGACAACCTTAATGATTGGCGATATGACGGATTAATTTTTGAGAGCAGGAAAGACAGGGATGGAAATTGGCTTTATCCTGACAGCATAGGAGACGTTCTCTATGCGCCAGATGTTACCACGGTCCGAGAGCCGGACGGGCGAACCGCCTATTATCTTTACCCTAATAACCAGGCATGGGGGAGGAATGGTATGGTTGCAAAGAGTTACAGGCCTGACGGACCATTCCATGTTTGCAACTGGAGCAAGTCTAACCCCGCCGAGACAGACGGAGTCCTTCGTTTCGATCCCGCTGTATTTACTGATGACGACGGCCGAGTGTATGGCTACTGGGGGTTCAACAACTCATGGGGAGCTGAGCTTGACCCGACAACAATGGCAACTGTCAAGCCGGGGACTCAGGCAATAGAGGATTTAATACCAGGAAACAAGCAGGACACTGTCTTTAGGTTTTTCGAGGCGTCCAGCATGAGGAAGGTTAAAGATAAATATATCCTGATATACAGCAGAATAACTAAAGATGGTGAGTTTGGACTGTGGCCCACAAACTACACTCTCGCCTATTGTTACAGTTCCTCACCCCTTGGCCCGTTCACATATGGTGGCACAATAATTGACGGACGTGGAAAAGAGTTGCAGCCTGACGGCTCTTTCCGAGCCACAGCCACTTATTATGGCAACACTCATGGCAGCATCCTTGAAATCAACGGCCAATGGTATGTGTTCTATCACCGTCAGGCCGGGACGACAGAGTTCTCGCGCCAGGCGATGGTAGCTCCGATAACAGTCGAAGTAGAGGAGGGACCCCATGGTCGCGTGTCTATATCTGAGGCTGAGTATACGTCCGAAGGTTTTGAGCTTGACGGGCTTGACCCCTTCCGAAAATACCCCGCAGGCATAGCCTGTTACTACACGAATCCCGAGGCTATGTATCAAGAGTACCCTAATATGATTTATCCGGGCTCACATACCCAGATATGCAGATTGGATTATGACGGCAAGTCCGACCCCTACGATTTGTCCATTAATCAGTGTCCCATGGTTAACAACACACCGGGTTCTGTCATCGGGTACAAGTACTTCAACCTAAGCAAGACAAAAGGTCTAAGGAACCTGAGACTACAAATTGAATACACCCCGGAGGGAGTTGACGGCACAGTTGACGTGCTCATTGACAATCCCGACCCCAAGAGAGGAGCCAAAATTGGTTCTATCAAATTATCAGCAACTGATTCACGGAAACTGACGACAGTAAATGTAGATGCCAAAGCATTGCGGAAAATGGAAGGCAAGCACTCATTGTTCTTTGTCTTCAACTCGGCTGAGAAAGGCAAGTCGCTTTGTACAATAAACAGTTTGCAGTTTGTAAAGTAATAAGGCACAAAAGTATAATACAAGGGAACACCCCGTTATAAGATGCTAACTTGCATTTTATAACGGGGTGTTTGCTGTGGGATAGAGCTCTAATTTCTAAGAGGATGTTTAATCTCCATTCAGAATGTTGTTTAAAGTGTTGATGTCTATGCCAGTGCAAGCGGATATCGAATCGATAGACATTCCGCTTTCAATCATTTTTTGAACCATTTGCCTTATCGCCTCTTTTTTCCCTTCTGCTTTACCCTTTTGCAACCCTTCCTCTCTACCCTGTTCTCTACCTTGTTTCCTACCTTGTTCTATACCTTGTTCTATACCTTGTTCTATACCTTGTTCTATGCCTTTCCGCATAGCCTCCTCAAGATGCTTTTTTGCCTCGACCTCGAAAGTATAGTTATCTCTCATTACCTTTATCGCATGGTCATACTTTCTCCTCTCGGCAGGTGTCAGCTCTGCTAATGAGGCTATTGAGGATAGCTTTTTGAAAACGGCGCTTTTGGCCGCATATGGCATTCTGTCGAGTGTATCCATGTTCTTAAGTATGTATATCCATTTTTCAAAGTCTGACGAGCATTCATCAGGCTCGCTTTTGACGAAAAGGGGGAGTTGAAGGAAGATCATCCGCAATTTGTTGCTTATAACCTCACCTGTCTCCCTGTCGGTTATGACAGCGTCTGTGCGGAACTTACTCAGCGACGCATCTTCGAAATTCATAAAGGCGACTCCATAGACGGCTTTGATGTCATACTGCCACATGGGACCTTTCTCGCCTTGTTCTGATATGGAGCGTGAAGTGTAGAACAGCATACGGTTGACGAAATTGTCTTGTTTGCGGTTCTGCATCTCGACAATGATATATTCACCCGAGTCCGTAAGGCAGTATATGTCATATATCAATGCCCTGTCTGCTGAAGAGCGGCCGTTTCGCTCCTTGTTAAGGAATTCAATGTCCAAAATGTGGCGTTCCCCGACAAGGAGATTGTTTAGGAAGTCTATGAGAAGATCCTTATTGACCTCTTGTCCAAAAATCTTCTTGAATCCGAAATCTGTAAACGGGTTTATGAATTTAGCCATATGGTCTGATAATAATCCGCCTATGGCAAAAATAGGAAATTGGTTGAATAAAATATGCTTCCCAGTGTGATAAAGTTATTGCGGAAAATTATTTGGCTGACCAAAGTTTTGGATATGTATCAAATTGATTTACAAAACTGTAATATCAGTACCGCTTAACAGCTCATGAACAAAAAACAAAGAAGGGCGGCAGAAACAAGTTCTGCCGCCCCTCACCGCTATGAGAAAAATCACAATCAAAAATGACATTGCCGTTGCAATGCTGCCCAGTCACCGTCACGGCCCAGGCTCACTCAATGAAAAACTCCTTTCGGCAGCAAAGTTACCAACTCTCTTTGAATGCGCAATAGCGAGAACAAAAAAAAATGAATATTCACTGCGATTTTTTTTCGCTTTTTTGCGGCGAGCTGCATTTCGTCACCGAATAATGCTCTTTTTATAACACGAAATCAATTTATAATTACAACTTGTCAAAAACATAACATATGATTACTTTGACCTTGCGGCGCAATCTATATTTGCATTACGCTTATGAGGAGAAAGGCTCTCAAAAATGTATTATATCATTTGAGCCGTGGGTGTGGCTCGTGTTCATAAAAGAGAAGTTTTAGCACCCATAGGACTCTAATGAAGGAGATTTAAGGTAGTGATAAGTAATCATAGCCCGGTTATAGTTGTGAAAACTGTAGCCGGGTTTCTGTTTGTTTTCGCTGTGGACAGAGGGGTTTTATGTTACTGAATTTCAGACTCAGTCTTCTTTACTTTGCTTTTGTAAGCAAAAGAGGCGGTTTTGCTTACTTTTTTGTGCGTATATCACTGAAAATATCAAATTATCATGTTAAAGTGGGTCGGGACTCTTTTAATTTAATGTCCCATGCGTTAAATTTGTGACGTTTTGAAAGATAAATATTCTTGTCAACGAGGATACGTTTATTTCAAAACACGACTTTTTAATGAAAAACCTCCTCTCTCGAGGGGTGTGTGGTTCAGCCCTCACTCATTTTTGAACGACACCCCCTTCGGAAACAAGGGAACAGACAAAAAACACAATAAAAAAGACCATGACAACGACAAAGACATTGTCTCAGGCACAAGCGACGGGTTACGGGCGTATGCCAAAAGCCCAGGGTCTATATGACCCCGCCAACGAGCATGACGCGTGTGGTGTCGGCTTCGTTGCTAACATCAAGGGCGAGAAGACGCACGACATCGTGATGAGGGGTCTGCAGGTGAACGTCAACATGACTCACCGCGGAGCCGAGGGCGCTGACAACAAGAGTGGTGACGGCGCGGGCATCCTCATTCAGATGCCGCATGAGTTTTTCAAATCGGTCATGCCGGATGTCCCAGAGTTCGGCAAGTACGCCTCCGGACTCGTTTTCCTCCCCAAAAATGAGGAGGCAGCGAAAAAATGCGTTGACAACCTTAACCATTACGTCGAGGCCGAGGGCCTTTCTGTCATCGGCTGGCGCGATGTGCCAGTTGACAGCAGTTGCGTAGGCGAGATTGCCCTTCGGAATGAGCCGAGAATCCGTCAAATCTTTGTCCGCAGCCATGGTGAGGAGACCGACAAGTTTGAGCGCAAGCTCTATATGGTCCGCAAGCAGGCCGAGATAAGGGTGCGCCAGAGCAATATAATTGACAAGGAGTCATATTACGTGGTCTCACTCTCAAGCCGCACTTTCATCTACAAAGGCATGCTCACCCCTAAGCAGCTCGGTGAGTACTTCCTTGACTTGCGCGACCCCAAGTGCAAGAGCGCCATTGCCGTAGTGCACTCGCGATTCTCGACCAACACCTTCCCGACCTGGGATCTTGCCCAGCCATTCCGCATGCTGGCGCACAATGGTGAGATTAACACCATCCGGGGCAACCGCCTCTGGATGCAGGCGCGCGAGGGTATCCTCCAGAGCGACCTCTTCGGTGACGACCTTAAGAAGTGCTTCCCTATCGTCGAGCCCAACATGAGCGACTCGGCGTCTTTCGACAATGTCTTTGAGTTCCTTGTTCAGGCCGGACGCACCATGCCGCAGGCGCTCACCATGATGGTGCCTGAGAGCTGGAACGACAAGAATCCTATTCCTGATTCTCTCAAGGCCTACTACGAATACCATTCAACCATTATGGAGCCGTGGGACGGACCTGCCGCCCTGGTCTTCACTGATGGCCGTTATGTTGGTGGCACGCTCGACCGCAATGGTCTTCGCCCAAGCCGCTACGTCATCACCAAGAATGACATGATTGTCATGGGTTCTGAGGTCGGCGTTCAGATTTTCGAGCCCGAGGATATTAAGGAGAAAGGCCGTCTGCGCCCGGGCAAGCTGCTCCTCGTTGACACACAGTTGGGTACAATCATACCTAACGATGAGGCCAAGCTCCAGATCGCGCGTATGCACCCCTACGAGAACTGGTTGCGCAACAACCGTTTCAGCCTCGATGACATTAAGACTGAGGTTAAGGCTCCGGAGTCTGTCGTGCCTGATGACAAGTTCGACACCTATAAGAAGGTGTTCGGATATAACAAGGAGGATTTCAAGCTAACAATCGCGCCCATGGCCAACACAGGCAATGAGCCGAGCAGTTCGATGGGTAATGACACCCCGACAGCCGCTTTCAGTGAGAAGCCCCAGAACCTCTTCCAGTATTTCCGTCAGACGTTCGCACAGGTCACCAACCCGCCAATCGACTCAATCCGCGAGGGCCTCGTCATGAGTCTGACGCACTACATCGGCTCCATCATGGGCAACCTTTTGGCCGAGGAGCCTCTGCAGTGCCGCACTCTCAAGTTTGACAGCCCAATCGTCTCCAACACCGACTTGGCCAAGATTAAGGACGGCAAGAACTCCCAGTTCACTCACGTCACCATCCCTACCCTCTTCCCTGTCGGTTCTGGCGGAGTCGGTCTCCAGAACGCCCTCCACAACATCTGCAAGCAGGCTGAGGACGCGGTTGACGCTCAGAAGAACTATATTATACTCTCTGACAAGGGTATCAGTGAGGACATGGTGCCCATCCCAAGCCTTTTGGCTGTGGCAACCGTCCATCATCACCTCATTCGCGCCAAGAAGCGTATGCAGGTTGGCCTCATTGTCGAGACCGGCGACGCCCGCGAGGTTATGCATTTCGCGCTCTTGCTCGGCTATGGCGCATCCATCATCAACCCGTATCTCTGCTTCGTCTCAATTGAGCACCTCATCCGCGATGGTCAGATTACGACCGACTATGTCACAGCGCGTGACAACTACATCCACGCGGTGGACAAGGGCATCCTCAAGATAATGAGCAAGATGGGTATATCAACCCTTCTCAGCTATCATGGAGCTCAGCAGTTTGAGAGCATCGGCCTCAGCCAGGAGGTCATCGACAGCTGCTTTGTCGGCACGCCGAGCAAGATTGGCGGCCTCGGCTTTAAGGAGCTTGCTACGGAGGCTGAGATGTTCCACAAGCGCGCGTTTGGCGAGCAGCCTTTCGCCGGCTCTGACGTGTTTGACATTGACGGCCGTTTCGCATACCGCAAGTATGGCGAGCGCCATGGTTGGAACCCTGACAGCATTGCCCTCTTGCAGTGGGCTACGAGCCAGAACGACTATAACAAGTTCAAGGAGTTCAGCGCAAAGGTTAATGCCGACAACGCTTCTCCCCTTTTCATCCGCGGTTTCCTCAAACTGAAGGACGCGCAGCCCATCTCTGTCGATGATGTTGAGAGCGAGGAGGAAATCATGAAGCGCTTCTGCACAGGCGCAATGAGCTTCGGCGCCATCAGCAAGGAGGCCCACGAGGCCATGGCGATTGCCATGAACAGCATTGGCGGCCGCTCAAACACTGGTGAGGGTGGCGAGGATTCCGAGCGTTTCAAGAGCAACCTCAGGTCTTCCATCAAGCAGATTGCCTCTGGACGTTTCGGCGTCACGAACAACTATCTCGTCAATGCTGACGAGCTCCAGATTAAGATTGCCCAGGGCGCTAAGCCTGGCGAGGGTGGCCAGTTGCCTGGTTTCAAGGTGAACAACATCATCGCCAAGATGCGTAACTCGACCCCGGGCATCACCCTCATCTCTCCCCCACCTCATCATGACATCTACTCTATCGAGGACCTCAAGCAGCTCATCTTTGACCTCAAGTGCACCAACCCGCACGCCAAGATAAGCGTCAAACTCGTCTCTGAGAGCGGTGTCGGCACCATCGCAGCAGGTGTTGCCAAGGCAAAGGCTGACCTCATTGTCATCTCTGGCGCCGAGGGTGGCACTGGTGCAAGTCCAGCCAGCTCAATCAAATACGCGGGTATGCCTGTCGAGATTGGTTTGGCTGAGACTCAGCAGACTTTGGTGATGAACAACCTCCGCGGCCGCGTCAAGATTCAGACTGATGGTCAGCTGAAGAATGGTATGGACGTCGTCAAGATGGCCTGCCTCGGCGCAGAGGAGTATGGTTTCGCCACCTCGGCCCTCATTGTCTTGGGTTGCGTTATGATGCGCAAGTGCCACCTTAACACTTGCCCCACTGGCATAGCCACTCAGGATGAGGAGCTTCGTAAGCGTTTCCGCGGCAAGAGTGAGTACCTTGTCAACTACTTCCGTTTCCTTGCCCGTGAGGTTCGTGAGATTTTGGCGTCTATGGGCGCCCACTCGCTCAACGACATCATTGGCCGCTCGGACCTCCTTGAGCAGGATAAGACGGTCGGCAACTGGAAGACCTCCGGCATCGACATGAGCCGAATAACTTATTTCCAGGAGGCAGGAAAGCGCTTCGCCATCTACAACACCACTGAGCAGGATCACGATCTGGCCGGTGTCATGGACTATGACCTCATCGCGCAGAGCGAGGCAGCCCTCCAGAGTGGTCAGAAGGTCTGGATCAGCAAGGACATCAATAACGTCGACCGTACTGTCGGCGCGATGCTCTCTGGCGAGATTTCAAAGATCTATGGTGAGAAGGGCCTCCCCGAGGATACCATCAACGGCACTTTCTTCGGCTCGGCAGGTCAGAGCTTCGGCGCGTTCCTCGTTCCCGGTGTCACGTTCCGTCTTGAGGGTGAGAGCAATGACTACCTTGGCAAGGGTCTTTCCGGCGGCAAGATTATTGTTGTTCCTCCTGTTGGCAGCAAGTTCGTCCCCGAGGACAACATCATCATCGGCAACACCGTCCTCTATGGTGCTACGACCGGTTTCGTCTCCGTCCGCGGTGTAGCCGGCGAGCGTTTCGCAGTCCGAAACTCTGGAGCTTCGGCAGTCGTCGAGGGTGTGGGTGACCACTGTTGCGAATATATGACAGGTGGCCGCGTGGTGGTCATCGGCAAGACGGGTCGCAACTTCGCGGCAGGCATGAGCGGCGGTATAGCCTATGTGCTTGATGAGGACGGCGACTTCGACTTCTATTGCAACAAGGGACTTGTTGACCTCTGCCCTCTCGATGACAAGGCTGACATCCTTGAGCTTCAGGGTATGCTTTCCAAGCATCTCCTTTACACCAACTCGGCCAAGGCAAGGCGTATCCTTTCCAACTGGAACAAATACGTCCACAAGTTTGTCAAAGTCATTCCGTTCGAGTACAAGAAGGTTCTCGAGGAGCAGAAGCTTAAAGAACTTGAGAAGAAGCTCACCGGCAACGAGGAGAGCAACATCCACAATTAGAAGTCATGCAAGGCGTTGCGTCCCTGTCATTCTTTCTGAATGATAAACCAGCGTCAAGACGACATCCGACTTCTGACGTGGATGACCACGGTAAGTGTTAATAGATTATTGAAATCCTCAGACCAGGTGGGGGCGGGCGAGATTGCCCGGAAAACGTGGCGTGATTACTCCGCCCCCGCTTGCGTCTTCAAAAGATAAGACATTGATATGGCAGATCCTAAAGGATTTATGAAGGTGGCCCGCAAGGAAGGCGGCTACCGTGCCCAAGCCGAGCGCGTAGAGGACTACAGCGAGGTGGAGCAGACATTGGCGGATGCCGATCGTCAGCTTCAGGCCAGCCGATGCATGGATTGTGGCGTGCCCTTCTGCCACTGGGCGTGCCCTCTTGGCAACAAGAACCCCGAATGGCAAGATGCCGCTTTCAGGGGTGACTGGGAGACGGCTTACAATATTCTCCATTCAACCAGCAATTTTCCCGAGTTCACTGGCCGCATTTGCCCTGCCCTTTGCGAGAAGAGTTGTGTTCTGGCCATCGATAATGAGGCCGTGACTTGCCGCGAGAACGAGTGCTCCGTTGTGGAGCATGCCTACAATCTCGGCATTGTCCAGCCGCGCATCCCCGCACAGCGCACAGGAAAGAAAGTAGCCATCATTGGTGGTGGACCTGCAGGCCTCGCTTGCGCCGACCTTCTCAATCAGGCTGGTCACTCAGTGACTGTGTTTGAGAAGGATAACGCCATTGGCGGTCTGCTCCGCTTCGGCATACCCGATTTCAAACTTTCTAAAAAAGTCATTGACCGTCGCCTCGCCATTCTTCAGGCCGAGGGCATCACTTTCAAGACCGGTCAGCATGTGGGCGTTAATGTCAAGCTCGACAAGCTGCGCAAGGATTTTGACGCCATCGTGGTGACAATAGGCGCTGGTCAGCCCCGCGACCTCAAGGTTGAGGGACGCGACCTCAAGGGTGTCCACTTCGCTCTTGAGTTCCTTCAGCAGCAGAACCACGTGAACCGTGGTGACGCCGTTAAGGACTCTGAGCGCATTTTGGCCACGGGCAAGCCCGTCCTCGTCATTGGCGGCGGCGACACCGGTTCAGACTGTGTCGGAACAAGCAACCGTCAGAAGGCGCGCTCCGTCATGCAGATTGAGATTATGCCCAAGCCGAGTGAGAACCGCCAGCCCGGCAACCCATGGCCCTATTGGCCCAACGTCCTCAAGACGACAAGTAGCCACAAGGAGGGTTGCGACCGCCGTTGGAGCCTTAACACCAAGCGTTTCATTGGTGAGAATGGTCAGGTCAAGAAGGTTGAGCTTGTTGAGGTTGAGTGGAAGAAGGACGCCAATGGGCGTTGGCAGATGACAGAGAAGCCTGAGACGGCTTACACTGTTGATGCCGAGCTCGTACTTCTCTGCATGGGCTTCCTCTCCCCTGTTCACGAGGGGCTTGTCACTGAGCTTGGTGTTGAGCTTGATCAGCGCGGAAACATCAAGGTGGACAAGAACGGAATGTCAAGCGTCGAAGGTGTCTTCGCCGCAGGTGACGCCGCAACGGGCGCAAGCCTCGTAGTCCGCGCCATCGCGCGTGGTCGTGAGACAGCGGAGGGAGTCCATAACTATCTGATGAAAAAGTAGTCCGCTGCGCCTGGCATCTCATTTGGGGTCAGGCGTGAGACTGTAGATATAATCTGTTAGTCTGGTTTTTTTATTGTCAAGCCCTCGCAATGGATGTGATATCCGCTGCGAGGGCTTCCTTTGTGCATAAAAAAATATTAATTTGGCACTCTGAGTGAGGAAGAGTATTGACGACTAATTCATTGCTGTGATTTTATAATGAACACTTTCAACCAAATATCTAAATAACTAAAAGCAAAAATGAGAAATCAGTTTATTGCTGCCGCAGCACTCACCATGCTGTCAGTCGGATTCTCCTCTTGCGACAAGGAGGAGGTCTACATGATGTTGAATTCCAGCCAAAATGATTCGACCTACATCGGACAATCTCGTGTTGACACGATTGTCATTGACGCGTCGCGGATTGACACCATTGTCATTAGCCGAACCGACACCATCTATGTGAAAAATGATGGTGATGGCTCTGACGAGACAGAGGATGATTTGCAGCTCAAGGCCGTGGATCTCGGGCTCTCAGTCAAATGGGCAAGTGCCAATGTTGGAGCTAAATACCCGTGGAATTATGGCTCTTATTTCGCATGGGGCGAGACGAGCAGCAAGGAGAACTATTCGATGGACACCTATAAATGGTACAATGGCGTTTATACCTATTCTAATTTTGGCGTTACTAAGTACGACATCTCATCCACTGGTGATGGACTTGCCATTCTTGAGGCCGAGGACGACGCCGCCACACAAAATCTTGGGGCTGATTGGCGCACTCCGACAATCGGTGAGTGGTCTGAACTTATCGATCCGAGAAAATGCACCATGGTCATCATGAAAGATTACAAGGGGACTGGCATTAATGGTATGCTTGTAATCAGTAATACCAATGGCAATTACATATTTCTTCCAGCAAATGGTAGTTCGCAATCTACTGGGCTGAACAGTGGAGGTAGTACTGGTAGCTATTGGAGTTCTGAGGTAGTTTCCGGCTCAACAGGCACAATTGTCAAATATATGTCAGTGTATTGCCAGAGTTCAGCCTCAATGACGTTAAATAACACGTTGACTTCCTCTTCTTCCCCAAATGCTCGTTTTTGCGGTATGACAGTAAGAGCAGTCTACGTAGGGGAGGATTAATCAGATTTCCACCTCTTATTGGTTGCAAATTGATAACTGAACAACAAACAAGAGCAATCGCCCCGCCAAACTTAAAAGAGTTTGGCGGGGCGATTTGATTCTTATCCACATCCTTAATAACGGATGTGTTCATTCATGACAATTTCACTCAGCCCCGTCCCGAATGCTGCGCAGGAGTGAAAGAAGGTCATCCTCGCGTTGCAGGTCCATCTTCTTGCGCAGACGGTAGCGTAGCATCTCGACACCGCGGACAGATATGCCCATGAGGGGCGCCACCTCTTTGTTAATCAGCCCCATGACAATGTAAACGCACAACTTTTTCTCGTTGTAGCCAATCCATGGGAACCGCGCCTGAAGTTTGCGCATGAAACTGTCATTGACAATGTCGAAGTTTTGCTCAAAGCGGTTCCAGTCAACCTTGTCATCGGCTGCTTGGGTCAATTTGCCCTGCAACTGGGCCAAGTGCTTTTGAGCCATTGCGGCGTCTTGCGACTCAATGTCCTCCTGCGCACGGCTAACCTCGCGTTTTATCTTTGTTATCAGCTCATTGCGGCTTATGGTGTTGAGCATCATTGTTGACAGCTCCTGGCTTTTGGCCTTCAGGTCGGCCTCCATTTTATCGTTGCGCAGCTGGAGTATCTCCTTGTCGAGCATAAGGTTCTGCTGTTTCATCTCCTCCTCCTTGCGCCTCATCTCCTCCTCTTTTTGCTTAGTCAGTTTGAGCCGTGCGTGCCTGTTGTGTCTCTTGACGGCCAATGTCACGACTCCCGCCACAGAAGCGGCCAAGAGGCAGTAAAACATTATGGCCCACCAAGTCATGTACCATGGAGGGAGGATGGTGAATGCAATCTCGGCCGGGCCACATTCTGACCCGTCGCTGAGGTTTGTCGAGATGCTGAAAATGTATTCGCCTGGCGACAGGTATGTATATTCCTTGCTCAGTGACTCGTCTAAGACTCTATATAGCTCCTCCCCGTCGCGTGTAAGGCGGCATGTGAACTTAAGCGGATGCGTCTCGCCTGGTGAGCATCCGTAGGTGATTCTGATGGAGTTCTGGTTGTACGGTATCTCGATGCGCGTGTCCTCTTTGCCGAAAGAGTAGCCGAAGAGTGTGGTCTCGTGACCAGGCGTGATGGATGACATTTGCCGGATGAAGAGAGATGCGTGCCGACTTTGGTCGCGATTGGCGACATTTCGCATATCGGCCAGTGCGAAGCCTTGAACGCAGGTGACAACCGCCTGTCCGTGGCCAATGGGCGTCAGGTCCGTGAAGCCGTAAATGTAGAACAAAGGCAGGTTCCACACCACGATCGATTTGCCGGCATATTGCCCTGAGCGGGGGTCAAAAGGGCGGACTTTGAGAGCGTCGCCCGTTATGTACCATATGTTGCCATCCGTGTCTTTTGACAGGCATGAGTAGAAAGTGTCCGGTCCGTCTAAAAGGCTTAGGATGCTCGTGTCATTTGTAATCTCGCCATCTTTGTCTGTCATGTAGCACTTGTTGCCGTTGCATATCACGATATGCCCGTCGAAGTTCATGACGTTGCTCCATAAAGCCTCCTCGCTTGGCTGCTCAAAAACCACCTCGCTCACGCAGCGGGTCATGTCCGGGCTAAGTTCGAGGCGCACCACGCGCTTCTCCGAGCATGCCCATATGCGGCCCTTGGAGTCTACCTCAAAAGTCTTTATTTGCGCCGGGACGCCTTCTATCTTATTAATAAGGGAAAGGGTGCCGTTTGATTCTCTGATGACGTAAAAACCTCCATATCCGCACGCTACAGCTGTATGCCCGCTTCCCGGGATTGGCTTGACTTGCCAAAACCCGTCTCGGTTGCTGATGGTGCGAAGAGACCCGTCTCCCATGACTTCAAACAGTCCGTTGGTGTGACTGCAGACCGTATGCCCCCAAAGCCGCGTAAGTCCCCACACCTGACCCACTGAGCCTTTTATGTGCGTGGCATGGAAGACGGTCTGCCCGGCGGGTTGAGGATACGGCGTGCTGAAAAGTCCGCGGTTCGTGCCGAGCAAAAACTCATCGCCGCACAAGAGGGTGGCGTATCCGCTGCCATAGTCGCTTTGCGAGCCATACAGCTGACTCATTGCCGAACTGACCTCAATGCGGTCAATGCCATTGTCTAATCCGCACCAGAGGTCGCCAGTGGCGTCAAACTTCAGAGAGAGTATAGTATTGTTCTGTAAACCGTTAGCGGTGGTGACATATTGGACGTCGTGTCCGTCGAGGTCGGTTATGGCCACACCGCCGGCAATAGTTCCCTGGGCTATATATTTGTCATTAACCGCTATGCTGTAGAGGCTATATTTAGACACGTAGTCGTCAGCCTCTGTCTCCTGCCGGCTTATCCGTCCGCCATGATAGACATAGAGTCCCGAGTTTGCTGTGGCAATCAGCAGCTCATTGCCGCGGATAGGCTTGACATGCTTAATGCCCTGCTCAGCTATTTGGGGCGATCCGGGCAGCGGGCCTGTAAATCTGCCATTTTTCAGTGCGAAGATGCCATCTTGACGAGCTATGAATAGCGTGTCGCTCACGACGCACCCCGAATTTATCAATGCGGGGCAGGCTATTCTGTTCACATCACGCCTCTTGGTGTTGTGGATGAAGACGCACGAGTGCGTTATGAAATATACCTCATCTTGGCAGACATCAATCTGCCACACGTCGCCAAGGTCCTGGTAGTGCTGCCCGAGGCTGTCTGAAATGCTTTTGTATGCCAATCCGCCCTCCCCGTTATCCTCAAACAGTCCGAACTCATTATTCCCTCCGCAATATATGTCGCCACTGCTCGTAATCTTGACCGAGCGGGCGGAGGTTGAATGCGAGAGTCCGTACAGGCTCCAACGTGAACCGTCATACTCCACCAAGCCATAGTTGTTGGCGAAATAGACCCACCCGTTTCTTTGTATGTCTATGTCCCAGTTCTGAGTTCCGGCCGAATAGTCGAAACGCGAGAAACTGGCGATGGGGATTTGCCACGAGGCCATGGTCGGGCTTGCGGCGCATATGGCAATGACGGTCATGGCCGCCAAAGTGACAGAGCGAAGGTTCATACTTATTCTTTGACTGTACAGAGGTAATCTTGCAAATGCAAAATAATATAAAAATTAAGACTTCATTTCTATGACACTACTACAAAGTGACAATCGACATTTCAGAGCTTGACTCCGATGAGTGAAATATGATGACCTGCCCCATCTCATTTTTGAGAGTTGAATATTTTAATAAAAATCTGTCACACACAAATTTAGATTGATGTTGTAGTATCCATTTCCGCCTCCATGATTTTTTGTGCGTATTCGTGTTGTGTGATTTTAAACACTTGACGGAATATTTGTGTCCAATTTTGCGGTGTCAGCCTCGGGAAGGTAGAAGAGGTTATTTGATAACAACTGACGACAAACGAAAACATAATTTAATTATGAAAACGCTCAAAAATATCCGCAGGTGGATGACCGCGACAGCGTTCGCCCTCTTGACGCCAATATACTTGTTAGCGCAGACGGCGAGTGTGAGCGGCAAGGTGACATCAAAGGACGATGGCCAGCCGCTGCCCTTTGTCAACATTAGTGTCAAGGGAACCACTATAGGAACCATATCAGACATAGACGGCAATTTCTCCTTAAAAGTCAACAAGGGCGATGTCCTCGTCTTCTCGTTCATCGACTGCAAGAAGATAGAGATGCCTTTTGATGGTCAGCAGAGCCTGAGCGTCATCATGGAGCGCGACGACCAGATGCTTGAGGAGGTTGTGGCAGTGGGCTATGGCACCATGCGAAAGAGCGACGTGACCGGAGCGGTTACTTCTGTCAAGGCCGATGCTCTCAAGCAGACGCCTTCCGCAGGTCTCGATCAGGCTTTGCAAGGCAGGGCCGCTGGTGTAACCGTCAACGCTAACAGCGGACAGCCCGGCGCGTCAGCCGAGGTCCGTATCCGAGGCATAGGCAGCGTGGTGGGCGATTGCTCACCGATTTATGTTGTCGATGGAATCATTACTGACGACATATCTTTCCTTGCGCCGTCTGACATTGTCTCGACTGAAATTTTGAAAGACGCCTCGGCTACTGCAATCTACGGGTCGCGCGGAGCGAACGGCGTTATTCTCGTGACAACCAAGAGTGGAGGCAAAGGGCATGGCACCATAATGGTGGATGCGTATTTCGGCATTCAGAACAGGTGGCGCAAACTCGACCTTATGCGCCGCGACGAGATGGCTCTGACCAAGTTGCGCATAGACCCCATGAAAAACAGCGCGGGTCAGTTGGCAGACTATATGAATGACGGCTTCAACGAGTGGATGCAGGTCTACAATATCTCGAATTCCGACTACGCCCCTGCGGCAATGACTAAGTCAAACCCCACAGGATTCGACTACTCTTCTGTCGACACCGACTGGCAGGATGAGGTCTTCAGGTCAAACGCGCAGGTGCAGAGTTACAGCATCTCTATGGACGGAGGAAACGACAATGGTCATTACGCCTTCAGTTCCAACTACTTCAGCCAGGACGGCACCATTATCGGCTCCGACTATATGCGCTTCACAGTCCGTCTCAATGCGGACTATAAGATTAAGGATTGGCTCAAGATAGGTGAGCACATCTCGTTCTCGACATCAAAGGGCCGCAACGCCATGAATAACAGCGCAAGCCCTGGGGCCTCAATCATATCGGCGGCTCTCGCCATGGCGCCATGGGACCCGACCCACTACCCTGCTGGAACCATGTCCGCAAGCGGCAAGAGGGACCTCAGCAACCAGATTGCCGCATCGACCAACTTCAAGAATGTGACCAACCCCTTCTCAATGGTTGAGCACAGTCACCCTGAGGATAAGGTCGAGAGGCTTATCGGGGATGTCTTTTTCGACGTGACGCCATTTGACGGGCTTGTCTGGCACACCTCTGTAAGTCTCGACATGGGCGTCAACCGCAGCCGACTCTTTAAGGAGAAATACGAGCACTCGGCTTTTGACAAGGCGGATAAGAACTTCATCTCAAGCAGCATAACCCGCTCGTCCACTTTTGCCGAGGAGACCACTGTGACATACTCCAAGAAGATTGGCGTCAACTTCTTCAGCATCATGGGCGGCCAGACGATGGAGCAATATGTCTCCTACAAGATTGGAGGCTCGGGAGCCTCGGTTGTCAACGCGCAGAACTCTAACAACTGGTATCTGAACCAGGCGACGGAGGATCGCACTGAGGCGGGCGACGAGGTGGCGCGAAACAGGCGTCTCTCTTTCCTGGGCCGTGTGCACTATTCTCTCATGGACAAGTATATGGTCACGTTCAACTTCCGAGGTGACGGTTCGAGCAAGTTCCCGCAGAACACATGGGGCTTCTTCCCATCGACTGCGCTCGCCTGGCGAATCAGCGAGGAGGACTGGATGCCCGAGACAAGCAGCCTCGCCTACCTTAAGCTCAGGCTCGGATGGGGACGTGTCGGCAATGACAAGGTGGGCGATGACGCTTTCACCATGAAGATGTTCACCTCTGGCCCCACTTTCGTGGACTACCCTCTTGGCAAAGACCAGAGTCTGGCTTCCGGCTCAGCCGTCCTCACATTGGTAAACAAGAACGGCAGATGGGAGAATAACGAGCAGTGGAACGCCGGCATTGACTTCGGCTTCCTCGGCGGAGACCTTGAGGGCTCGATAGACTGGTTCCTGCGCGACACTAAGGACGCCCTGCTCTATGTAGACTCTCCGGCTCATGCGGGCAACAGGTACTCCCTCTTGGCCAATGTGGGCACTCTCCGCAACCATGGTGTTGAATTGCAGCTCGACTATCACAAGATGTTCGGCCCGGTCAATCTCGCTGTCGGTGGCAACGTCTCATTCATCAAGAACAAACTGCGTGAGCTTAACGGCGGACAACCTCTATGGGGCGATCGCACCGTCTGCAACAAGGGATTGGCTATGAACACCTTCTGGGGCTATGAGTTCCAAGGCGTCTATCAGTCTGACGAGGAGGCTCTCGCCCATCAGTTCGCCTATTCGGCCGAGGAGATTTCCGTGCACGCCGGTGACGCCAAATACAACGACCGAAATGGCGACGGTAAAATCAGCGATGATGACCGCACTGACCTCGGGTCGCCATTCCCTTGGCTGACCTACGGATTCAATCTCTCCGCCAACTATATGGGTTTCGACCTCTCGGCCTTCTTTCAGGGCGTCTACGGCAACAAGATATACAACGCCTTGCGCGAAAGGACTGAGGGCGCGGGTGACGAGTGCACCCTCAGCACATCAATGCGGGATGTCTGGGTAGGATATAAGGATGCCATAAGGAACAACCTGTCAAAACGTGGCGTCGATTGGCAAGCCATGGAGAACAGGTCCGGCTCCATTCCCAACCCTACGGGAGCGTCAAGTAACAAGTATAACAACGACCGCCTCATTGAGGATGGCTCTTACTTGCGACTCAAGACTCTCCAGCTCGGCTACACCCTGCCCTCTTCTGTCGTCCAAAAAGCCAGGCTCCAGAAGGTCAGGTTCTACGTCAGCTGCACCAACCTATTCACCGTCACTGACTACACGGGCTACGACCCGGAGGTGGGCGGCGGAGTGGACTACGGCAACTATCCTCAGAGCCGCACAGTCTCATTCGGACTCAACATGAGTCTCTAACCAGTCAAACTGTTTAACCTCATCAAGAACTTTATCATGAACAAACATATTGTCATAGGTGCCGCGGCTGCCCTAATAGCCTTGCCCTCATGCGATGACTGGCTTCAGGAGCCGTCTCCCGGAGTCTCAAAAATCGAGGACTACTTCTCGGGGTCTGAGACCGCGTTGCAAAATGTCAATGGCTGCTACGTCCCTCTCATGTGGGAGTATAACGACACTTATTTCCCCGAGTGGTTCATTGGCGACGTGGTGTCTGACGACGCCCTCAAGGGAGGCCAGAATACGAACGACATGGCCGATGTGTATGACATGGAGAACTGGAAGACCATGGACAATAACGGCTTCCTCCTCGACTTCTATCGTGCGCAATATCAGGGCGTGGCGCGCTGCAACCTCTGCATAAGCTACGTCAGCGAGATGCCCACGGGCGAGGATTTCTCTCTCCAGCTCCGAAACAGGATTCTCGCCGAGGCGCATTTCCTCAGGGCCTATTACTACTTCCGCCTTGTCAGAGTCTTTGGCGGTGTGCCGCTTGTTGACTATGTCGTTGACAGTGACACCAAATGGAACTTGGAGAGGTCTTCGGCTTCGGCTGTATATGACTTCATCAAGGAGGACTTGAAGTTCGCCGAGGAAAATTTGCCACTCAAGAGTGAGTACGACGACTCGGATCTCGGCAGGGCGACAAAGGGAGCCGCGCAGGCCATGCTTCTCAAGGCGAACCTTTACACCAGTGACTACGAGGCGGCGCGCGAATGGGGCAAAAAGGTCATTGACAGCGGCGAGTATAGCCTCTGCGCTGACTATGCCGACAACTTCACGCTCGATGGTGAGAATGGCCCCGAGTCGGTCTTCGAGATTCAATATGCCGAGGACCCCACCAGCGACTATGGCGAGGGTAACGGTTTCACACGAGGATGTTTCGACGTCATCATGATGCGCTCCCGCTCAAGCGCGCTGGGAGGCGGATGGGGTTTCAACCACCCCACCCAAAATCTCTATGACGAGTTTGAGAGTGGCGACATCCGCCGCGACGTGACAATCCTCACCCCGACGGCCGATCAGATTGAGAACCAGTCGCAGGAGACTTATCTCGGGTCCATCTACCACAACCGCAAGTATGGTCTCTACACGTCCGACGACAACACTTCTTACTACAAACTGACCCACCCCACCCGAGGCCCCATCAACAACAAGCAGATCCGCTACTCGGATGTCCTGCTGATGTATGCCGAGGCGTGTGCCGAGACGGGCGAAGAGTCCGAGGCGGTCAGCGCTCTCAACCTTGTCAGGCAGAGGGTCGCCATGCCAGACTATCCCGGCTACTCCATCTCAATAAACGGGCAGACGATTTCAAACCCTACGCTTACCGAGGCCATTCGCCACGAGAGGCGCGTCGAGCTGGCCATGGAGGGGCACAGGTGGTTCGACCTCTGCCGCTGGGGCGTGGCAAAAGAGACAATGGATGCCTATAAGGCTACAGAATCCGCTGACGCGCAGTCTCACATGGCTGAGTTCATTAAGGGTAAACATGAGCTTTTCCCTATCCCGTCAGAGGAGATGGACCTCAATTCGGCCCTTACGCAAAACCCTGGCTACTAATCAATAGTGGCCTGTTGAAGATACAATAATCGCACAAACAGAAACAACCAAAAACTTTTTATCATGAAAATGACAAGATTCTTCGCATTTGCGGCAATGGCCGCCGCTGTGCTGACATCATGCAGCAAGGACGACGACGATGATGAGGTTGTCCCCGAACCCGTTGTCAATGTTGAGAGCGTCACCCTCTCTGCCACTACCGCCGAGGTCAAGGTGGGCGATGTGCTCACTCTCACCGCCACACTTCAGCCGACCGGCGCAAAGGGCGACATCGTCTGGACTTCATCAGACGAGAAGGTCGCAACTGTGGCCGCAGGCACGGTGACCGGTGTTGCTGAGGGCACTGCCATCATATCGGCATCTGTCGGTGACATCGCGGCCAACTGCCAAGTCAAGGTTGTCAAGGCTGAGGAGGAAAAGAATGACGAGCAGCAGCTTTCCGGCTCTGACTTCTATGTATTCCAGCTCGATGGCGCAACCTACGATTCTCTCGGCGACAAGGTCAAGATGGACCTCAGGACTGACGACGCCACCAAGTTCCTCTACGTCTGGAGCGACACTTATGAGGCTGGCACTACATCCGGCAAGAACTTCTTTGGCCTTGCTGACTCTTGGATCTCCCTCAAGGTTACTAATGTAGGCTGGTCTGGCTGTGGCTTCTGCTATGGCACAGATGAGAACCCCTATGACCTCTCCGCCCTCAATGACATTTATCAGAACGCGTCCGACTACTATTTCCACATTGCCATGAAGACCACCGACAATGCGTCACACTGCATCATCCTCTATGGTGACGGCACAGAGGTCAAGTATGGCATAGGCGGCGCCTATGTTGACAATGGCGTCAGCTACGAGTCTCTCGGCTCGCTTACCCGTGATGGCGAGTGGAACGAGATTGAGGTGCCAATGTCCAAGTTCATTGACAAGGGCCTCATCTACAGCGAGAACTGGAAGCCCACCACGGGCCAGAACCTCGTAGCTTTCCTCTCTGGCGGCGTTCAGGGCACACAGCTCCAGATTGACGCCATGTACATCTACAAGAAATAATTATTAGTGGTTCCTGAAAACTTGCGCGCGATGCCTTTGTGGCCTTTGGGGCGCTCTGATGTCGTGCGCAAGTTTTTACCGTTTAAATTAATAAACCCTCATTACCATGATCTCTATCAAAATGTCGTCTTGCCTCCTCTTGCTCGGCCTTGCCGTTTGTGGCTGCTCCTCAGACGAGAGTGACGCCTCGCCCGTCGCCACCGTCACTGTGACCATTGACGGGCCTGTCACTTTGGCCATGGATGAGGGCGACACGCGTCAACTCTCCGCCACGGCGTCAGACGGCTCGCAGGTTGTCTGGACAAGCTCGGACCCGCAGGTGGCTGTCGTGTCCGACGACGGCCTCGTTACCGCCGTCGGCTATGGCAAGGCGCAACTCAAGGCCTCTGTCGGCTCTGCATCGTCTTCGCGGACGGTTTTAGTGCGCGGATATACGCTCGTCTGGTCTGATGAGTTTGACGGTCAGACACTTGACGATACAAAATGGAACATCGAGACTGGCGCTGGAGGCTGGGGCAACAATGAGAAGCAGTGCTACACAGGCCGAAGCGAGAACCTCAGGTTAGCCGATGGAAACCTTGAAATCCAGGCTCGAAAAGAGAGTTATTCCAACTCAAACTACACGTCAGCAAGAATAACCACCAAAAACAAGGCGAGCTTCACTTTCGGAAAGATGGAGGCGAGAATCAAACTTCCATCCGGTGGTGGGACGTGGCCGGCCTTCTGGATGCTCGGCTATGGCTCTTGGCCCTATTGTGGCGAGATTGACATAATGGAGCATGTGGGCAATGACCCGCTCATGACCTCTTTCGCCCTCCACACCCAGCAGGCGAACGGGCTGAAAGGCAATAACTGGAACTCCCAGAAAACGAATATGGCTGTCGAGAATGAGTGGCATACGTTTGGAATAGTTTGGGAGGATAATTACCAGAACACCGGCAAAGACGCCATTGTCTTCACGATAGATGGCGTGGAGTATGCCAAAAAGAGGCAGCAGACTGACGACAAGTCCGAATGGCCTTTCAATGACAATTTCTTCATCATCCTCAACATGGCCATTGGCGGCAACATGGGTGGGACAATCAATGATGATATTTTTGACCAGGACGTAGTCATGTATGTCGATTATGTCCGCGTGTATCAGAAAATATACCCTGAGTTATGAAAACATACTCAGCGACAATATGCATAGCAGCCTTGACCGCCTTTCTCTCAGGCTCTTGCTCGGACGATTCGCAATCCGGCTCGGCTGATGGCAATCCTGTGGAGGTGCGCCACGTGCAGCGCCGCAGCGCGAAGCGCGGTGTCGGATATTCGTTTCAACTCCCGCAGACTGACATGCTCCTCCTCTCTGGCGGCATCAGCTGGTTCTATAACTGGGGGCCGTCTTGCTCTGATGAGATTACCGCCGAGGCGAAAAGATATTCCATAGGTTTCGTGCCGATGGCTTGGAATAACCACTATGATACTGTGGCCATTGCCAATTCTTCTGCTATCTTTGGTGGCGAGTATCTCCTGGCCTTCAATGAGCCTAATCTTACTAACGAGGCTAACATGACGCCGGCTCAGGCAGCCGCGTTCTGGCCTGCCCTCAAATCTTTCGCCGCAAGTCACAATCTCAAGATTGTATCCCCGGCTCTCAATTACGGCACGCTTTCCGGCTACTCAGACCCCACTGTCTGGCTTGACGAGTTCTTGGCTCAAGATGGAGTCTCGGCCGATGACATACACGCCATAGCCCTGCACTGCTACATGAGCTCAGCCTCTTCTCTCAAGGGCTTTATTGACAAGTTCCGAAAATATGGCAAACCAGTGTGGCTGACAGAGTTCTGCGCTTGGGATGAGAGCGTCACTTCCGCCGAGGCGCAGATTGCCTACATGAGCGAGTCCGTGTCATATCTTGAGGAGAGCGACCTCGTGGAGAGATACGCTTGGTTCATTCCTCGCCACAATGGCTATCCATATATGGCACTGCTCGAGGATGAGCGTCTGACAGATGCCGGCTATGTCTATGTTGGGGCTTCGTCTGCCGACAAGGGGGCTTTCGCTCTCCCTTCGCAGATTTGGCCCGCGGCCCACTATCAGTCATCTAATGTGTCGGAGAGTGTTGACCTTGGAGCGGAGTTCAAATCGGCTCCGCATCTGCGCAAGGCGCAAGACGCAAACGCGGTTACGGACCTGGAGGTCACAAACTTCTCAACTGGCAAATGGCTGCAATATGGGGTGGATGCGACGACAGAGATCTCGTCACTTACATTGAGGGTCAACACAAAGGTAAGTTCCGACGTGGCCATCAGTGTTGATGGGGTCGAGGCTCAGAGCATCCAATTGTCGACCTCAGGGCAGTGGCAAGACGTGACCCTCCCAATCGATGTTCCACGTGGCACACACGTGGTCCGCATATCAGTGGCCAAAGGCTCTCTCTCTCTCGGCTGGCTATGTTTTGGTAAATAAAAAAGCCGAGCCTAATGGTAGTTTAAACAAACAAATCCACCATCATGATATTCAAAACCAATCAGATAATCCTTGCTGCTGCGGCCCTCTCGCTCGTCTCGTGCTCACAGCCTAAGACCGACCCTGTTGAGCAAAAGATTGATGAGCTTCTGCTCAAGATGACGCTCGACGAGAAAATCGGGCAGCTGAATCAGATTAACGGAGTAGGCAGCGCTTCGCCCGAAATGGTCGAGCAAGTGCGCAGCGGCATGGTGGGGTCAATCCTCAACGAGGTCGATCTTGCCACAGTCAATGAGTTGCAGCGGGTCGCCGTCGAGGAGTCGCGCCTTGGCATCCCGCTCGTATATGGCCGCGACGTAATCCACGGCTTCAAGACGATATTCCCCATTCCCCTTGGTCAGGCTGCCACGTGGAACCCGTCGCTTGTAGAGCGCGGCGCGCGCATAGCTGCGGTTGAGTCATCAAGCAGAGGCGTCAGGTGGACCTTCTCACCCATGATTGACGTGTCGCGTGACGCGCGCTGGGGTCGCATTGCCGAATCTTTTGGCGAGGACACTTATCTCTCCACAGTCCTTGGAGAGGCCATGACGCGCGGATACCAGACGTCCGACCTCTCTCAGCCGACCTCCATAGCGGCCTGCGCAAAGCACTTCTGTTGCTATGGCGCAAGTGAGTCGGGGCGTGATTATAACACGACGTGGATACCCGAGGTCCAGTTGCGTGACACCTACTTTCCTCCTTTCCGCCGTCAGGTTGATATTGGCGCGGCCACTTTCATGTGCTCTTTCAATGACATTAATGGCGTGCCATCTTCGGGAAATCGTCATCTCAATATTGACATCTTGCGCAATGAGTGGGGCTATGACGGTCTCTTGGTCTCGGACTGGAACAGCATTGGCCAGATGGTCACGCATGGCGTGGCCGAGAATCTGGGGCAGGCTGCCGAGTTGGCTCTCCACTCGCGTGTGGGCATGGACATGATGTCTTTCGCTTATACTGAAAACGCCAAGAGGCTCGTCAACGAGGGTAAGGTCTCAATGGACGAGGTAGACAATGCTGTGCGTGACGTGCTCCGCCTCAAGTTCAGGCTGGGCCTTTTTGACAATCCTTACACTGTTGTCAAGTCTGATTCAACCTATTGTGAAGCCTTTCTCGCCGATGCGCGCGAGGCTTGCGTCCAAAGCACCATCTTGCTCAAGAATGATGGCCTTCTGCCCTTGGCGGATAATCTCTCAGTGGCTCTTATCGGCCCGTTGGCGGATAGCGGAGTTGATCAGATTGGCACATGGTCTTTCGATGGCGAGCCGGATCATTGCGTGACTCCAGTCATGGCTTTCAAGCAGGACGTTCCGTCCCGAGTGGCGATTGCCGAGCCTGGCCTCAAATTCAGCCGCGACAAGGCGGACGATGACTTCAAGAAGGCTCTGAGCGCGTCAGCAAAGGCCGATGTGACTATTCTTTTCGCTGGTGAGGAGTCCATCCTCTCTGGTGAGGCTAAATGCAGGGCGGATGTATCTCTCCCTGGCAGGCAGACTGAGTTGCTTGAGGCTCTCAAAAGCGCCGGGCGCAAAGTGGTGCTTGTTGTCATGGCAGGCCGTCCGCTCGCCATCAGCCGCGAGGTCGATTTGGCGGATGCCGTTCTCTATCAGTTCCATGGTGGTACAATGGCGGGTCCCGCATTGGCGGACGTCATTCTCGGCAAGGTGTCTCCCTCGGGTCGTCTGCCGGTCTCGCTCCCGCGAATGTCTGGCCAAGTGCCTCTCTATTACAACCACAAGAACACGGGTCGCCCGGCTGAGAACATTGTCATGATGGATGACATCGTCCCAGGTGCCCCACAGTTCTCACTTGGTGCCACGAGCTATCACCTCGATGCGGGAGACGGGCCTCTCTTCCCATTCGGCTTCGGTCTCTCATATGGGACGTTTACTTATTCTGCTCCCGCGCTCTCAGCCACAACAATGTCTATGACCGACACGCTTGTCGTCACTTGCGACATCAAGAACACAGGTGGCGTGGACGCCATGGAGACACCCCAGCTCTATGTCCGGGACCGCGTCGGCTCACTCTGCCGCCCCGTCCGCGAACTCAAGGGTTTCCGCAAGGTGGCCATACCGGCCGGCCAGACAGCCTCTGTCTCTTTCAAGCTCACGGCTGACGATTTGGCTTTCTGCCATTTGGACAACCGTTTCTATGCCGAGCCGGGCGACTTCGATGTCTGGGTGGCTCCTAATGCTGAGGCGGGTCAGCCTGTCAGCTTCTCGCTTACAAAGTAATCTGCTAAGTTTTCATAAGATGTTTATCGCCCTTGACGCAGAGATGCGCAGGGGCGATTTCTTGTTGCCGATATGCCTGTAATTCAGTGAAGGGGATTTCCGACATACCCATATAAAAAGCCGCCCCCTGAAGTGACAACTTGCTTTCAGGGGGCGGCTTTTTATCTTATCACCCGTTTCTCACCGGGCGGTTGATGCCTTTTTACCAGACGTTGTTCTTGTGGATGTTCTCAACTTTCCATTTGTCTTTCACCTCGGGTTGCTCGGCTGGGACGCCCACGCAGATTACGCAAAGGGGTTTGATGTAGCTCGGAAGGTTCAGAATGTCAGATAGTTTAGCTACGCGCTCCTTGTTGGGTGTGACTCCGCACCACACAGCGCCGAGGCCGGTGGCGTGTGCCGCGAGGAGGATGTTCTCCGTGGCCGCCGAGGCGTCCTGGATCCAATAGGCCTTGTTGTCGCCCTCAAGCGCCTTCTCTTCGTTGCCGCAGACCACGATGACCTGCTTGCATCCGTCTGAAATACGTGTGTTAGGCAACTGAGCTTGAATGGTGTCCAAAAGAGCCTGGTCATCAACAACCACAAAATCCCATGGCTGTTTGTTGACAGCCGACGGGGCTGCCATGCCTGCGCGGAGCAGGGTCTCTATCTGAGCGTCTGTCAGTTTCTCGCCGTTGAACTTGCGTACGCTCACGCGGCTCATGATAGCCTCGATGGCGGACATCTCCTTGTCGTTATGTGTCATGCTGTTGTCTGTTTGTGAGCAGCCTATGCCCAAACCGATAAGGGCGATGCAGAAGGCTGCCGTAATTTGTCTTTTCATCTCGTATGCGTTGTGTTATGTGTTTTCTTCGAGAGCCAAATTATAAAAAAATCGTCAGCCTTTCAAATCCGCGCTATATCTTGTTTTTTGAGAAATACCTCATTATCAGACGGCCAGTGACACTTAGGGCGAGCACTATAATGGTCAGTACTACAGCCGCCGCGTATGCGCGGTTCTGCACGTCGACCTGTGGGACTGACAGCTGGAAAAAGACGGCCAACGGCAATGTGGCGGCCTTGTCTCCCAAGCTCTCAGGAATATAGTCCGTGAAGCCTGCGGTGAACATGACGCCCGCCGCGTCACCCATGGCTCGGCCCACTGACAGCAGTGTGGCGGTGGCTATGGCAGGAGCTATCTGCCTCACCACAATGCCAATGGTCTCAATCTTTGTGGCGCCGAGCGAGTAGGCGGCCTCTAAGAGGTCTTTGGGGATGGTGCGAGCCACCTCGTCCATGCTGCGAATCAATATCGGCACTATGAGCATCGTCTCAACTATGATGCCGCCAAGGAGCGAAGCCCTCATGCCCATCATGACCATGACGCTGAAAGCGAACGCGCCATAAACAATGCTCGGGATGCCAAACAAGACATCGAAAGCCAATCTCGCGACATAGGCGAAGCGTGAGCCTTTCCGCAAAAAGACGTTAAGGTAGAACACGACCGGGATGCTCACGGCCAAGCCTATCAGCGTGGCCCCCAGCACTATGTAAACGGATCCTGCGATGGCGTTGAGAAATCCGCCCTCTTTGCCAATGTAGAAGCCCGCACCAGGCAACTCGCTGACCATCTCCCAGGTCAACACAGGAACTCCCTTGCTGAATATGCTCCACAGTACGCTGGCCACACCGGCAGCTACTATGCCGAGCGACAGCCACATAAGGCCGCGGAATATGGTCTCCTCTATGTGTTTCATTCCTGTCTTTAGTATTTCTTGACGCTTTTGAGGTATATCCTCGCGCCGAGGTTGAAAATGAGAACTATGGCGAATAGTATGAATGCCGAGAACATGAGGGCCGATTCGTAGAGTGGGACGGACAGCATCTCGCCATAATTATTGGCAATGAGGGCTGGAATGGGATAGCATGCGTCAAGCAGACTGCCCGGAACCTGAATGAGGTTTCCGCAAACCATGAGGACGGCAATAGTCTCACCCAGAGCGCGACTTATGGCTAAAACGGTCGATGCGACTATGCCAGGCAGTGAAGCCTTAAGGACAACGTGCTTGGTCGTCTGCCATCGGCTCGCGCCCAGTGCCAATGATGATTCGCGCAAATCGCGGCCCACGTTGTCAAACATCTCCATGAACAGGCTGACAAGCAATGGCAGAATCATGACGCTCAGCACAACGGACCCGGACAGAAGGGTGTAGCCTGAGGTGGCTGTGCCAACTGCAGGGCCTACTATGTCGCTCACTATCGGCACGACAACCAATGTGCCCCAAACTCCAAATATGACTGACGGCAACGACGCCAATATGTCGAGCAGAGGATATACGAACCGCCTGACTGATCTTCTGGAATACTCTGTCAGCAGCACGGCAAGCAGAAGCGAGGTGGGCAGCGCTATGATGACGGCGACACCTGTGACGTAGAACGTGCCCGCGATGAATGCGCCAAAGCCGAACTGCCCTTTGCCTGGTCTCCATTCGCTCGCTGTGAGCAAATCCCACAGACTGTGCTCGCTCAGCAGGTCCGATGACTTGAACCATAGTCCGGCCGCGATGCCAACCACGAGGAGCAGGGCTATTATGGTGAACAATGTCATGGTGACTGCCGCCACGTGGTCCTTGACCTTGCGCCATGAGTCATGCTTGCTGTCTCCAAACCATTGCCTGTTAATGTCTTTGACTATATCTTCCTTAACCATCCGAATATTCTTTTCCATATGGGCTTATGGGCAGACCTGACGAGTGGAGACTCCTGCCCTCCGCTAACCAAAATGATGTGTTCTGTATAACCGTAGTCCAAGACCGGCCATTTGTCTGGTTTCGTGGCGACTCGGCGACTGAAGATGGAGTTGCCTGTCACCACGTCAATCCCGCTGTCTGTGATGCCGGGACTTTTAATCAGTCGGTTGTTCATATATGTCACCGGGCGTTTTGCCCCGTCCCGCATGACATAATAGTTGCCAATGGCGGCCTCCGTGCCATATTTCTTCAGCGTCAGGTAGAGGGCCTGAAGTGCGTTACTCTCCAAATAATCTCCTCCGTCCACAAACATTACCCACTCGCCTTGCGTCTTCTCGAGTCCGCTGCGTCTCGCAATGTCCACGGGTACCCTTTCGTCCAAATGCATAAACCGCATGCGGCGGTCAATCAGATAGTTGCGGACCTGAAACTCGCCTTGGTCCGTCGAGCCGTTGTCCACAACCACGCACTCCCATTGCTGGGCTGTCTGCGCCACTATTGACTGGAGGCACGATATGATGCTCTGCTCCTCGTTATGGAAGGTGACAATGATGCTTATCATCTTTGCGCTTTTGCTGTTATGTGTCCACAAAATTAATGTCGTGCTACACCCTTGGCAATGACAAATAAAGGTGACTTTCATACCACAACCGTGCTATTGCCCCCAACGGTGGCCGGCTTTAATTTTGCCAAAAGTGAAATAAAGCGTAATTTTAAAAACCGACCATGTTCGACCCCACACACAAATTCCCGCGCTTGGAGCATGACGGCATCAAGGTCAGAAACCTTAATGTCCACATTGGAGATGCGCACATCCTCAAAAATGTCAGCCTCGACATTCCCAAGGGTCAGATAACGTGCATAATCGGTCCCAGCGGATGCGGCAAAAGCACATTGCTGAGAACTTTCAACCGGTTGGTGGATATGTCTGAGGGTGTCAGGATTGATGGTGACGTGTTTCTTGGCGACAGGAGCATAACAAAAGCCAAGGGAATGGAACTTACTGAGTTGCGCAGACATGTGGGACTCGTTCCGCAGCGCCCTTGCCCACTGCCCATGTCCATCTATGACAACGTCGCCTATGGTTGCCGACTTCACGGCGTCCGTGGCAAGGACAAGCTTGACTCGGTGGTCAAACACTACCTTGGCAGCGTGGCCTTGTGGGACGAGGTGGCTGAGCGTCTCAGCTCTCCGGCGGCACGCCTCTCTGGTGGGCAGCAGCAAAGGCTTTGCCTCGCCAGGTCGCTTGCCGTCGAGCCGGCTGTCCTCTTGGCGGATGAGAGCACCTCTGCGCTCGACCCCATATCGAGCAAAAAGGTTGAGCAGCTCTTTGTCAACCTGAAGCACGACTACACCATCATCATGGTGACGCATACTTTGGCTCAGGCGCAGAGAATAGCTGATCACGCAATCTTCATGTACCTCGGCGAGGTTATCGAGGCTGGGCCGGCGAGCCAAATCTTCGGCAACCCTCAAAATGAGCTGACGCGCCGATATGTGGACGGGGTTTTCTCTTAGCCCCCACCCCATTCAGTCTCGCTTCGTGTGTCGGTGCCACTCTTTTGCATAACTCAAATATCCATATACCCATGCATCAGACACACGTCATCACTATGGTGTGCGCACTGGCCGTCGCGACATCGGCGCACGCGCAAAAGCGTCGCACGTCGGCGCCAGACCCTCTGCCAACATTCACTGAGTGGCATGACCTCTCGGTCAACGACATCAACAGGCTGCCTCTCCACACCGATTTCTTCCCTTTCCGCCCGGGCGAGGTAAGCGAGAAGACCGTCGGCTACCGTGACAAGGTCAACTCCCGCAATTTTCTCTCTCTCGATGGCGATTGGAAGTTTAACTGGGTTGCCGATGCGGATCAGAGGCCAGCAGATTTCTTTCGTGAGGACTATGACGACTCGTCGTGGGGCTCTATGCCGGTCCCTGGCATTTGGGAGCTTAACGGCTATGGCGACCCGCTCTATGTCAACATTGGTTTTGCCTGGCGTGGACATTTTGACGGCATGGCGCCCGAAGTCCCGACCAAGGATAATCACGTCGGATCTTACCGAAGGTCAGTGGAAATACCCGAGGATTGGGACGGCCGACAGGTCATAATTCATCTCGGCTCGGTCACATCTTGCGTCTATGTCTATGTCAACGGCAAATTCGCTGGTTACGCCGAGGACAGTAAGGTGGCGGCTGAGTTTGACATAACTAAGCTTGTCCGTAAGGGACATAATCTCATAGCTTTTCAGGTCTTCAGGTGGTGTGACGGTTCATGGAGTGAGGATCAGGACTTCTGGCGTCTGAGTGGCGTGGCGCGTGAGAGTTATCTCTATGCGCGTGACAAGGCCCAGCATTTTGAGGATATACGCCTGACGGCAGCCCTCACGTCAGATTATGCTGACGGCAACCTGCATATCTGGAGTCGACAGAAGGTGGGGACTCCTGTCAAGTTCCGACTCTTCGCTCCCGATGGCACTTTTGTCTCAGAAAGAACATTCGATACCGAGTGGAGGGGATATGTCGACCTTGACATGCAGGTCTACAATGTGGCCAAGTGGACGGCCGAGACCCCCAATCTATACACGCTTGTCTGCTCAACGCCCACTGAGGAGACTGCCATCAGGGTAGGTTTCCGAGATGTGAGAATAGATGGCGGTCAGCTTAAAGTTAATGGTCAGCCAATCCTCATCAAAGGGGCCAACCGCCATGAGATGGACCCCGATGGCGGATATGTTGTCTCGCTCGATCGCATGATTGGTGACATTCGTCTCATGAAACGGCTAAACATCAATTCGGTGCGCACTTGCCATTATCCCGATGACCCCCGTTTCTATGACCTTTGCGATGAATACGGACTCTATGTCGTGGCCGAGGCCAATCAAGAAAGTCATGGCTTCGGATATAAGTTCGCACCGGGCGCAGGAGCCGAAGGAGAGGTTACAAGAGCCGCCAAGCCCGACTTCGCACTCCCTATTCTACAGCGTAACCAGCATAATGTCAGCCTGTTCCGAAATCACCCAGCCGTTATAGTTTGGAGTCTTGGCAATGAGACCGACATGAGTGATAACTTCTTGAAGGCTTACAACTGGATTAAGAAGGAGGATCCAACCCGCCCTGTGCAATATGAGCAGGCAAGGAAAGGCGAGGGAACTGACATCTTCTGCCCAATGTACTATTATGTTGACGATTGTGAGAAATACGCCTCTGACCCGCAGTCCTCTAAACCTCTGATCCAGTGTGAGTATAATCACACTATGGGCAATTCTGGCGGAAACCTCAAGGAGTACTGGGGTCTTGTTCGCAAGTATCCGCTATATCAAGGCGGCTTTGATTGGGATTTTGTCGACCAGGGTCTCCATAGGCATCCTCAAAAACCCATGAGCGTCAAGCCCGAAATACTCTCAAATGCCGAGCTCGCGGCAGTTGAATACACCTATGGTGGCGACTATAACACCTATGACCCGTCTGATAATAACTTCAACTGCAATGGCATCCTCGGTCCTGACCGTCAGCTTAATCCCCATGCCTATGAGGTGGCCTATCAATATCAGGACATTTGGGCGACACTTGTCGGTTATTCAGATGGCAAGGCCTTAGTGGCAGTACGTAATGAATTCTTCTTCCGCTCGCTTGATAATTACCTTATGGAGTGGCAGCTCGTAGTGAATGGCGATGTCAAGCAGACTGGCTCAGAGATTGTCAGCGCCGCGCCTCAGCAAATGCGTAATGTCACTGTCAATCTTAATCCCGCACTTGTATCCTCCGGCGAGGCTTTTCTCAATATTGATTTCAAGCTCCGCAATGCCTTGCCTCTCATGAACGCAGGGCAGACTGTCGCCTATGCGCAACTCCCACTTGGCGGAGCGTTCTCTGTCGCGCAACCTTCCGCATCCAAGTCAAAAGTCAAGGTCTCCGACAAGGCGCAGGTAGAGTTCTCCGCCACGACAGCCAATGGTATCGCGCGTCTTGTGATAGACAAGGCGACTGGTCTTATAGCGAGCTACTCTTTCGGAGGTGTGGAATATCTGTCAGGTGGCGCCACATTAAGACCAAATTTCTGGCGCGCTCCTACTGACAATGACATGGGGGCTAATTTTCAAAACCTCTATTCGGCTTGGAAAAATCCCACCCTCTCTCTCAAGAGCCTCACTCTGAGTCAGGACAAAAAAGCAGGCACAGCCACGGCCACTGCCCTCTTCAATCTGTCCGGTATCCCAGCCACCCTCTCACTCGCCTATACTTTCAATGCGGCTGACGGAGGCCTGACCGTGTCGCAGACAATGACTCCCGATGAGGGAGCGTCGGCTTCTGACCTGTTCCGCTTTGGTGTTTGCCTCCAATTGCCGTATGAAATGGATCGAAGCGACTACTATGGACGTGGCCCGGTTGAGAATTATGCTGATCGTGGTGACTGCATGCGCATAGGCAAATATTCAGTCACGGCCGATGAGCAGTATTTCCCCTACATACGCCCTCAGGAGAGTGGGACTAAGAGCGACATTCGCCTTTGGACTCAATCAAATAAGGATGGCCATGGGTTGACTATAAAATCGGAGCAACCATTCTACGCATCTGCCCTCCACTATGACATAGCGGAGCTTGACGATGGTGAGCAGAAAGATCAACGGCACAGCTCTCAACTTAAAAAGAGCAATTTCACCAATCTCTTCATAGACTCCGAGCATGTAGGCGTGGGTGGCGTAAACTCGTGGGGCGCATGGCCTCTTCCTGACTATCTTGTCCATTTCGGCCATAAGACTCTGACGTTTACCATTTCTCCCTTCTAACAGCCGTCAGAAGTATTATACACGAAAAAAGCCCCAAGGGACAAATGTCCCGAGGGGCCTTTTTCGTTGTAATTAACCAAATACCTATGCAAGCCGTTGCCTGCACCCTCTCGCCGTCTCCCGACGGGTATGAGGTAATCTCAAAACCTCTATTATGAAAACACTCTAATGCTATTGCTTGCGTTAGCTTATTTGTCTTTCGACATCACAAAGCTACCACCTGTCGCCATCTTGCCAAACTCTTTTCTATCCACGTCCGTTTTTCCTCATCTAAAGTATTTCTTCTTATCCCAATTCGCTTTTTTTATCAACGAAAGCTGACCTTTTTAGTACTGTGGCTCGCCTGCCGTTAAAGAATCCTCAAGGCTTTTTGTCAACTTAGTCAACGATTATTTTGTCGCCTCGCAATGTTTTCCCCCTACCCTATTATCAACTTGCGGTCTCTGGCTTTTCCGTGTGGTCAAAAATTCATTGGCGTCCGCTGCTACGCAAAAAGGGAGGTCGGCTCAACTGGGTCAACCTCCCTTTTTATAAGTCAGAATCAAAAACAGCCGCATGACCGTTGCCACTGCGGGGGAACCTACACCATCTCGGCTTTCCCAACAAACTAACCTCTATGTGAGAAACAACTCTATAAATGTCTTATGACAACGCAAATGTATTAAGTCCGATCTCCTTGGCATAATCATTTCAACGCAAGTGGCGTTCTTCTCAACAATAAGGTTGATTATAAAACAGAGCGAACAGTTCAAAAACTACAAAATATTGTAGTTTAGGGCTTTTCTTGCCATTCGGACGCCTGTTCGCTGCCTTTTTTGCGCAAAATATCACTTTGGTGTCATCTATATTGCCACTCGTTGAGCATTTTGGCATCATTGTTGAATTAATTTCTTGGTGAGAGGCTATTGTCTTATGTTTGCAATGTCAAAACAAAGACAAGTGATAGTTTTTCATAATGGAGGTTTTTAGTAGCGATTGCTGAGACAGCATGAGCGAGTCTGTTCAACGGAACGACTTTTGTTTGATTGTGATTTCTCATAAATAGAGCCCGCCGGATGTCTCATCCGGCGGGCTCTATTTGGTTTTGCGCTTGACTTGCGCTTTAGGCTTTCCTCTTCCCGGCAAAGAAACCCAAGTATACGGCCAATGCTATGAATACTAATAGTATGCCACCCATTTGCGGTGCATATTCCACGGGCTCCACCCAAAACTCTTTGAAGAAGTCCATGCGGCCCAGAATCTCAACCGGCGTCCAAAACACGATGACTGTCGCAATGGCCATACGTATGTTTGCACCCCAGGACCCTATCCTCAACTGCTTGCGGAACATCAGGACAGAGCCTGCCAAACATATAAGTCCCACAATGAATGTGACTGGATGGTGGTCGCCAAGGAAATTGCTGTCATAGCAGAACATGAGCAGCAGGTAGCATGTCCACATCATGACCATCAGCTCCATGAATGTCACAATCGACGTGTGGCGGGTCATGGGCCGTGCGACAATGTCGTCTCTTTTGCTGCGGAAAACCTGCCTCTGAATCCAGTTGATGGCGCAGCAACCCGTCTTTGTGCAGAAGACGTAGAGTATGACCACCATCATCCAAAGCCCAAAGGTGGCGGGCATTATAAGGTATTCTGGCTTTGTTACTATCTCGCCGTCAACAATCTCGGGCTGGCAGCCGAAACGGTTGGCGTAGTACTGGAACAAAAACTCATACCACCCCGTCCAATACAGCAATCCGCCGAAAAGTCCGCAAAGCGTCTGACGCGTGTCCCCCTTTACAAACACGCCCCAGATGACAATGGCCAATCCTACCGCGCCCATGGCGAAGCCCGCCACGTGAACTGCGCCCTCACCCATTGTCTTCTCCATTATTATCATCAGCCCATGGCCCAATGGCATGGTGAACAGCACCATCATGAAAGTGGCAATTGATTTCCACCAGTGCAGTCGGCGACGTCCGCTTGTCTCTATCTCCATCTTCGCGTTAACTGTTGATATGTTTATGTATGCTTATTTATTTCCTGCGAAAATAATCAAAACTATTCTAAGTACAGATAAGCAATAAAAAAGAAACAGGTTCGTCCGTTTTTCGTAGAATTATTGCGAAATTTATGCGCATTTTGCCACGACTCTATTTAAAAATTGTCCATGAAGAAGTTTAACACCAACAGAATCAGTTTCTTGGTGCTCGGCCCACTTGGCTTGTTCATCATCCTTATTCTCGGCATCTCCTTTTACGTCTACTTCGCCCTTAAGGCTGACCTCGAAAAGCTCCAGTACGACAGCCTCACCTCCAGCCTCAGCAACCTCCGCGAGAGCATGGATCAGCGACACGCTGGTTTTGAGAGGGCTGCGGGCCTTTTCAACGATGAGTATGACACTTTCTATGATGCAGTAGAGGAGAACGATACTGCCACAATTGAGGACGAACTCAAATGGTCCGCCTCTCCTGCTCAGGCTGCGGGCTATATCTTTGTCAATATGAACGGCGACATTGTCGTGTCAAGCGTGGCTCGCAAATATATTGATGAGCAGAAGTTGAGGGACGTGACACAGGCTACGATCAAAATGAACATGATAACGGCGGCTGGCGACTTCCTCGGCAATATTGTGACTGAGTACACCTCGTTTGTCGTAAAGAATTTTGACGGCGAGAAAATCGGTATAGTCTACCTCCTTGCGAGCGACCCCGACTCGCAGATAAGTACCATCTCTCTCCGCAAGCAGATTGGCGGCGACTCCTTTGTGTTCTTTGGCGACAAGTGCGTCATCTGCACCAACGAGGCTCGCAATCCCGCCTCAGTGGAGCTTGATCCCGACATTCGCAAGACGGTCTATGAGAAGATGACCGCATGGAATGGCACTTCCAACATGCTTGGCAGGCTCTCCTACATGTCCTCCGTCCCCCTCTTGGACTACACCGGGCGGACCATCGGCTCCATACTTGTCAAAGCTGACACCAGCAGCACCGACGCCATCATAGACTCCGTGCAGTTCATCCTGCCCGTTGTCATTGTGGTCCTTGTCTGCATCTTCATCCTTCTCGCCTTCCGTCTTAAGAGAAAGCTCATAAACCCCATCGAGAGGCTGGTCGGCACTCTCGACCGCATTGCCCAGGGTGATCTCACTCAAGTGATTGAGGATGACAATAATTGCGTCGAGATTTCAAATCTCACGAAGAGCGTGAGGGAGACAGAGGACCGCATCCGCAACGTCATCATCCCTATCCATGACACTGCCGAGGCTCTCCTTAATTCCTCCAGCCAGTTGCAACGCGCCTCTGAGAGCCTATCCAACGCAGCCAATCGACAGGCTGCCTCTCTTGAGGAAATCTCAAGCTCCATGGAGGAGATGGGTGCCAACATCCAGCAGAATACGGATAACTCGCTTCACACGAACAAGCTCACCGAGGAGATGAGCGCCATGGCCACCAAGCTCGGCAAGGCCAGTGGCAACAGTTTTGAGGCTATCCAGAACATAGCGAATAACATTAACGACATCAATGACCTTGTCAGCCAGACTAACATTTTGGCTCTCAACGCCTCTGTAGAGGCAGCGAGGGCAGGTGAGCACGGTCAGGGCTTCGGTGTCGTGGCTAAGGAGGTCGGACGACTCGCCGAGCAGACTCATGAGACTGCCGACAGCATCAATGAGACGGCTACCAGCAGCATTAACGAGGCCGAGGAGAGCTACAACCAAACCCAGCAGCTCATGCCTCGCATCGAGAAGATTGCAAGTCTCATTAAGGAGATAACCACAGCTTCCGTCGAGCAGTCATCTGGCGTCCAGCAGGTTAACACCGCCATCATGGATCTCAACAGGGTGACCCAGCAGAACGCGGCTGGTGCTGAGGAGATTGCCGCAAGCACGGTTCAAATGCGCGATATGATTGACGAGCTCAACA
The DNA here is from genome assembly GCA_963658925.1 of bacterium. Classification (GTDB taxonomy): domain Bacteria; phylum Bacteroidota; class Bacteroidia; order Bacteroidales; family Marinilabiliaceae; genus W3P20-009. Next base: position 9,114 of record CAVKRQ010000006.1, on the reverse strand, counting down.
AGTCAGTTGCCATCTTCAAGATTTAAGGCTTGCGACTCACACATCATAACTTTTAGAAAAATCAGCCCCCGTTTTTGTCACTAAAAAACGGGGGCTGATTTGCATTTCGTCACTTCTTGAGCGTGTTTTGTCAATAAGGCGATATACTCCTTCTGGTCTAAGCGTGAGGTTGGTAGTTTTGTGATGCAGAACAGGAAACCAATGCCAATGGCAGGCCACAGGGCCGGTTTCCACAGTGCCGCCCCTCACCCTTGGGCTGTCACAATACTTGAGCGACTTCACTGCTAACGTCGTAAATTCCGCAATCCTGAAATTTCATGTGTGTATCGCCTGCATCAGGACGACGGCCAACGCTTGAAGAGAACGTGCATCGCTAAGGATCTTGTTGATTGAGAAAGTCCCGTTGAGGACTCAAAGACCCCGCGAATTTGAGAATATAGTTTTGAACACGATAACTTCAGTTGTTCACACGTCAACACACCCCCGCCTCGTTCACCAAAACGCGGCGGGGTTTCTTTTTGCCCCTCAAAACCGAACAGATAATTATTTTCGGCGTATAATGGAGCGACAACTTTGCGCAGAATTAAATATATGTTGTATCTTTACGTAATTTTAGATTGATATGCTTATGACTAAAATAGGGGCCAATAAAGACTTCCTTGAGTTCGCCTACCAGCTATATCACACAATGCAGGCCAACGAGATTAATCTCGTCTACGAAGGTGTTGTGACACAGGAGATTACCAAGACATTCACGGCTCTCACCGAGAAGAACATGGTCAAAAACGAGGAGACCAGCCAGGTGCAGCGAAAGGTCTTCAATGTCATGGTGGAGTGCCTCCAGAACATTTCCAAGCACGCCGACCCTATGGATGGCGAGGAGGATGAGGAGCGCCGCGGCATTGTACTCGTGTCTCATGGAGAAAAAAGCTACAACGTCATCACGGGTAACGTGATAAAGGCTGAGAAGAAAGCAGGTCTTGAGGCTACACTCGAGCATATCAACAGTCTTGACAAGGAGGGACTCTCCGCCCTCTACAAACAGCAGATTCTTGGCGGCAAAATCTCTGAGAAAGGCGGCGCCGGCCTCGGCTTCATTGACATCGCAAAGAAGAGCGGCAACAAGATAAACTACCAGTTTAAGGATCTTGATGACAACTACTGTTTCTTCATCATTATCACGACAATATCACGTAATTAACAGACACACATACCCTAAACAATGGACGTATTAGAAATCAAAGGCACTGACGACACTCCTTCGGTATTGATGGACAAGGGATCTAACAAGATTGAGATCTCTGGCCGTTCTCTCCCAGAGGACGTGGCGACTTTCTATAAGCCCGTCATGGATTGGATTGACGAGTACAAGCAGGACCCCAATGACCATATCGATGTCTGCTTCAAACTCGAATATTTCAACACGGCGTCTTCCAAAATGCTGCTCGACATCCTTCTCAAACTTGAGGATATCTCTGACAAGGTGACTGTCAAGTGGTACTCTCATGAAGAGGAGGAGGATATTGAGGATGCCGGCAAGGAGTATGAGGACATCGTCGAGGTTCCCTTCGAGTTTATAAAGTACTAAGTCAAACGCCAAACCCGCCACTTGCGCGGGTTTGGCGCACCCCCTTATCTATACCAACTAAAGCATTATGAGTGAGGAGATTCTTGAACACCTGATGAACCTGTTCGGCATTCTTGCCAAGCAGGGAGGCGGTGCCACGGACGTTGAGATTAACTTCCTGAGTAAGTTCCTCAGCGACCAGATTGCCTCCGCCAAGGTGGGCGAGTATCTCGACAAGTTCAAGGAGAAGGCGAGCGAGCGAGCGCAGTTCGATGAGACAAAGGGTCAGATTGTCGTTGACATGAAGGACTCGATGAAGACTCTGAAAATCTGCCGTGCTGCAAACAAGGCTCTCTCTAAAGAGCAGAAGGTTGTCGTGCTTGTCCGACTCTTTGAGATGGAGCAGGTCTACGACGAGGCTTTCGCAGGCAAGACCGTGGCGGTCAAAGCATGGAAGGGCAAGAGCCGTAAGGAGGCCGAGGAGCTTGACGTCGAGGAGAGCGCGGAGACCATTATCAAACTTCGCGAGGAGGTTGTCAAGACAGCCGGTGAGACTTTCACCCTCGCCAAGGACGAGATTGACAATATCAAACTCTTCTGTAACGCTCAGACGACCGACGCCTCACAGCCGGCCGCGCAGCTTGATAAGCCCGATTTCCTCATTGCCGATGCTTGCGGGGAAGAGGCCTACACGCAGGCGTGCCACATTGTGGACTCGACGCTTGACGGCTTTTTCGCAATTCTCCGTATTGGCAGCGCTAACCTCTTCTTCCTTAAATATCAAGGCTCAAGGGATGTCTCAATAAATGGCCTGACGGTTAACCCTGGCACTGTATACCCACTCCCGAGCGGATCGTTTGTCAAGACTCCGCGCGGCTTGCTTTACTATACTGACATCGCCGCGCGCCTGTCAAGGGAGGTCAACGTCCAAAAGATCTCGTTTGAGGTCAATCATGTCTGGTTCCGTTTCAAGACGGGCGGCATTGGCCTCAGGGACATCAACATGTATGAGGAGCAGGGTAAGCTGGTCGGCATCATGGGCGCGTCTGGAGCCGGTAAGACCACACTGCTTAATGTCCTTTGCGGCAATGAATCCCCTTCTGAGGGTGAGGTCCTTATTAACGGACTTAACCTTCATACTCAGAAAGAACAACTTGAAGGTGTCATAGGCCTCATCCCTCAAGACGATTTGCTTATTGAGGAGCTGACTGTCTATCAGAACCTTTATTATAGCGCGAAACTCTGCTTCAAGGCCTTGTCCGAGGAGGAGATTAATGCCAAGGTGGAGAAGACGCTCCGTGACCTTGGACTCTATGAGCGCAAGGATTTGCAGGTCGGCTCGCCTCTCAACAAGATGATCTCTGGCGGTCAGCGCAAGAGGCTCAATATTGCCCTTGAGCTCATCCGCGAGCCGGGCGTACTCTTTGTTGACGAGCCTACATCTGGCCTCTCCAGTCGCGACTCGGAGAACGTCATGAATCTGCTGCGTGAGCTCTCTCTCAAGGGCAAGCTTGTCTTCGTCGTCATTCACCAGCCTTCGTCGGATATCTACAAGATGTTCGACAAGATGTTTATTCTTGATACAGGCGGTTATCCGGTCTATTATGGCAACCCCACGGAGAGTGTCATCCATTTCAAGACGGAGGATAACCAGACTAACGCTGATGTGGGCCAGTGCCCCACGTGCGGTAACGTCAACCCCGAGTTGGTGTTCAACATATTGGATGCCAGTGAGAAGGATGAGTACGGTAATACGACTAACCGCCGTAAGAAGAGCGCCGAGGATTGGAACAAGATTTATAATGAGAAGGTCCTTCCCAAGGTTCCGAGGGTTACGACAGTAAGGGAGACGCCTCCTAAGAGTCTTGACATCCCGAGCTGGTTCAAACAGTTTTGGATTTACACCCAGCGCGATTTCTGGGCCAAGATAAGCAACACGCAATACATTGCCCTCAATATCCTTGAGGCACCCGTTCTCGGTTTCATTCTCGCTTACCTCATCAGGTATATTGTTGACCCAGACTCTGATATCTACGTCTTCCGCGAGAATGCCAACATACCCATCTATATTTTCATGGGTACGGTTGTCGCCATTTTCTTCGGCCTCATCATAAGCGCTGAGGAGATTTTCAAGGATGCCAAGATCCTTAAGCGTGAGAGGTTCCTTAACCTCAGCCGTTCTGCCTATCTGATGAGCAAGATTTTCATACTCATGGGCATTTCGGCCATCCAGATGCTACTCTTTGTGCTTGTCGGCAACTGGGAGATCTCGTTCACCGGCATGAACTTTGAGTTTTGGCTCATGCTCTTCACTGTGGCTGTCTCCTCTGACATATTGGGACTTATCATATCGTCAACATTCAACTCCATCGTCACCATCTATATCATGATTCCACTTATCATGATTCCGCAGATGGTCCTCGGCGGCGCGATGTTCACTTTTGATAAGCTTAACAAGGATATTTCGGCGGTTGACAAGGTGCCTCTCGTGGCTGAGGTCATTCCTGCCCGCTACGCCTACGAGGGTCTCATTGTCTACCAGTATAAGAACAATGATTTCGAGAAGGCTTTCTTTGATGACGAGCTTCTTGAGCGTCAGGCGGATTTCAAGACTGTTTATTATCTGCCCAAGGTTAAGGATGTCCTTGACGCGGCACGGAAGGCGTATAAGGCTATGCCTGCCGATGACGAGGCTGCCATGGCGCAATATGAGGTTGACCTCGCCCTTGTCAAGAACGAGCTTGGTAAGGAGACCCGCAGAGTCCCGGACATTGAGTTCGCCTCTCTTGACAAGATTACCCCTGAGGCTTTTAATGAGGAAGTCTATAACGCTGCCGACTCCTACATCTCTCAACTGTCTGATTTCTACCAGAACCAGTTCATGCAGGCTAACGCAATGCGTGAACGCAAGATAAATTATTATCTCCAGAACCAGCCGGACGTCTACAACGCTCTCAAGAACAGTTGTTACAATGAGGCGGTGTATGACGTGGTCACAAAGACTTTCGACAAGAACAAGATTCTCCGAGATGGCGACCGCCTCATTCAGATAAAGGATCCTATCTACCAGATTCCTGAGCCAGAGGGAATCCTCCGTTTCCGAAGCCAATTCTTCGCTCCTTGCAAGTACTTCTTCGGCACTTATATTGAGACTCTCTGGTTCAATGTGATTGCCGTATGGCTGATATCCGCATTCCTCTACGCCATCCTCTATTATGATGTGGCAAGGCGCTCATTCGAGGCTGTTGAGGATTTGCATCTCGGCAAGAGGATGGCAAAGCTGAAGCCGGCTTTCTCAAAGTTAGGATGTGCCATAAAGTCCTGCTTCTCAAAGGCTAAAAAGGAGGAAGCTAAATAATCGGTGTCTCATCTCGTTGAAAAAACGGAAACAAAAATCATCATTCCATAGTACTAAGGAAGAACAGGCTAATAATTAATTCTACTATGAAAATCATTGCCAATAACAATAAGATAAAACTGATCGCGGCTGCTTTGTGCGCTTGCGTCATGACCTCTTGCGTAACCGGTTCGGCAAGCAAAAGTGACGATCAGTTTGACACCATCCCTGGAAACTTGACCGGTGAGCCACTTCAGCTCTCTGAGAACGTGGTGAACGATATGATTCAAAATATCTCTTCTCCCGTTGAGATGGCAAACCAGATTCTCAAAAGTGGAGCCGCTTTTGACCAGTCTGTCCTCAACGACGCTGAGAAGATGAAGGACTACAGCTCCAGCTTCAAGCGCTCGCTCAATCTTGGTGTCTACAGTGCCGACCTCGGCTACATCAATACTTTCAACAAGAACAGCGTTGTCGTCTCTTACCTCCTTGCCGTCAAGGAGCTTGCCGATGGCATAAATGTGGGTCAGTTCCTCGATTTCAACACCCTTAGCCGACTCGCCAAGAATAACACCAATCTTGACTCGCTCAAGCAACTGTCAGTCTCAAGTTTCAATGAGATGGATAAGTACCTCCGCGAGAAGAAGCGCTCGAACGTGTCGACGGCCATCGTCGCCGGAGCATGGGTTGAGGGCATATATATCACTTGCCGAGTCATTGAGCAGACTAACGACGCTGAGCTCGTCAACCGACTCGGTGAACAGAAGGACATCGTGGGCATTCTGCTCATAATCCTCAACAACTATAGCAAGAGTGACGCTAATTTCCAGGCTCTCGTAAGCAAGGTTGACGAGGTCAAGAAGATTTATGACGATGTGGTCATAACCTATGAGCTCGGCGAGCCGGTAACGACCGAGAAGGACGGAATGCTCGTCATCGAGCAGAACGAGATTACCCATGTCAAGATTACGCCCGAGCAGGTATCCAGCATAATCGCCAAGATTAAGGATCTCCGCCAATTTATTGTTGACTAAGAAACTCTACATTTTCCACATACATCTATCATGAAGCAGTTGTTATTATCCCTCGTAGCCATTTTCGGCATGATCACTTCCGTCAACGCGCAGTGCGGTGACGAGCTCATGAAGCAGGCCCTTGGCGCCATGGGAAACTATCAGTATATCAAGGATTTTGATATTAAACTTCAAGGTGGGACGAGCAAGGTCGGCACGAAATTCTCTGTCGTCCTGAACAGCCGCACCCACTATCAGGTTAACATAGCCAACGGCTCCGGCAACAGCGAGAATGTCGTTGTAGAGATTTATGACGGTGATAAGCTGATTGGCTCAAACAACGCTAACGGCAAAGTGTTCACCGCTTTCCAGTTCATCTGCTCAAAGACCGGGGCCTACAAGCTCCATGTTTGCACAGTGGGCGGAACAGAGGCTTGTGCGCGCGCAGTCCTCTCTCTCGTCAAGCAGTATACCGAGGCTGAAATGCCCAAATAGCAATCTCGGATAATTAATCAAACGACTAATAATCACCATGTCATCTCGTTTGTCGCTCTTGCGTTGGAGATGATTTAAAAGACTCGTAAAAATGAAGTTTAAGGCACTCGTCGGTGGCCTCGCTGTCCCCGCTCTGATATTTTCTATGGCTTCTTGCTCATGTGGCGGAGACCATGGCCAGCTTAATCAAAATATTGGCGAGGAAGAGCCTGACTCTAGTCTTATTGTAAGCGGAGAGGTTGTCAGCGATATGATTCAGAACATCTCCTCTCCTGTCGAGATGGCCAATGAGATTAAGAATTCTGGCGTCGGCTTCTCAAAGGATATCCTCAACGAGGCCGGCAAGGAGAGCCAGTATGAGACAAGTTTCAAGCGTGCTATCAACCTTGGTGTCTATGCTGCTGACCTCGGCTATATCAACACTTTCAGCAAGACTACGGTCGTTGTGGACTATTTGACTTCCATCAAGCGCCTCGCTGACGGAATAGGCGTAGGTCAGTTCCTTGACTTCTCTACTCTTTCTGCTCTTGCCAAGAACAGCACAAACCTCGATTCTCTCAAGCAGCTATCTGTCAACAGCTTCAATAATATTGACAAGTATCTCCGCGAGCAGAAACGCTCCAATGTCTCAACGGCCATCGTTGTGGGCACCTGGGTTGAGGGCATCTACATCACTGGTCAGGTCATATCTCAGACCAATGATCAGGGTCTTATTGACCGTCTCGGTGAGCAAAAGAATATTGTAGAGATTCTTGATATCGTGGTCAATACCTATGGCCGCACTGATGCTGACTTCAAATACCTCAGCAAGATGATAGGTCAACTCAAGTCAATTTATGACGGCGTGCGCATCACCACTGAGATGGGCCAGCCTGAGACCAAGGAAGTTGACGGCATGCTTGTCATTGAGCAGAATGAGATAACCCATGTCGAGATTACTCCCGAGCAGGTTAACTCTATAATCGAGCAGGTCAACGTCATTCGTAACACTGTCATCCGATAAGGCTAATGAAGAAGTTTTTCTTTCTCATAGCGGTATTGTTTATCTCGGCGGGCGCATCTTACGCCCAATGCGGAGACGAGCTTATGAAACAGGCCCTCGGTGCAATGGGTAGTTACCAGTACATCAAGGACTTTGACATTAAGTTGTCGGCAGGCACCAGCAAGGTCGGGTCTAAGTTCTCCGTTGTCCTTAACAGCCGTACTCACTATCAGGTAAACATAGCCAATGGCTCCGGAAACACGGAGAATGTGGTTGTTGAGATTTATGATGGCGACAAGTTGATTGGCTCCAATAGCGCAAACGGCAAGGTGTTCACAGCTTTCCAGTTCATTTGCTCCAAGACCGGAGCTTATAAACTGCATGTCTGCACACAAGGCGACACAGAGGCCTGCGCAAGGGCGGTCCTTTCGCTCGTCAAGCAGTACACGGCGGCCGAGATGCCTTAAAATTAGGCAGACCTTCCATTAAGCATAAGCGACATAGCGCGGACGCCCGACTTCATCGTAAGTCGGGCGTCCGCTTATTTTATCGTGTATTCCTCCTGCCTTTTGAGAATGGTGACGTTGAGCGTCGGTGATTGTCTCCATGCCGCGGCCATCTCACATTTGGGGCCTATCAAGTAACTTGCTTCGGGATTGATAGCTTTTGTCGGGTCTATATTGCTGTTGATCAGATAAATGTCGCAAAATGGAAGTGTCTCTATGTCGTCTGTGTTGACGATTGCGATTCTCAAGTCATGCGAATTTAAAATAATCCCATTGCCAATGCCCCTGATGCCTTTCTCCGTCCATCGCCTCTCTTTCTCGATGTGTCTCACGGCCTTTACCGCGCTGTAAATGGTGGTGTCGGTTATGTAAGATAGGGACTTATGCCTGTCTTCTGACACTACAATGCCGGCCTCTCCATTTGAGCTGAACATGACAATCCCGCCATCTTGTCTCGCTTCCCCAATAATAAGCACGCATAAGAAACAGATGACCGCAATATATAGCGTGCCACGCCAACGCCTGTCCCATTTACGAATGGCATAAAAAGCCACGGCTATGACTATTGACAGGCTGACAGCCTCTCCCATCCCGAAAGCGGTGCATCCTATGGTGGCCATGGGAAGTGTGGCCGCCCACTCGCAATAGCCTATAACAAGTTGCAGGCAGTTGTCTATCAGCCAGCCTAATCCCCCGCCCAATAAAGGGAGCCAAGAAATAAATGGACAAATGACAGAGCCTACGAATATCCATTTGACTGGCTCAAGAACCACGAGGTTGTTTATCCAGAAGTAGGTGGGGAATGAGTTGAAGCAATAGAGCATGATGGGCAATGTGGCCAATTGTGCGACTACACTTGTCGCCAGTCCGCCGTAAAGCCACTTGACGGGTCCTCTTTTTCTCTCAATGTAAGGCCGCAAAGATGGCGTGGCCGCCAGTATGCCACCTACGGCCGCAAAGCTTAGCCACAGGCCCGCGCTTGTCACCGACTGCGGGTCAGCGAGAACGATGACGAACAGTGCTGCCCACAGTGAATGAAAACTCGGCATCCGGCGCCCAATCACCTTCTCTAAGGTGAGAAAGCTGAACATTACTGATGACCTTACTATTGATGGTGCCAGCCCAACCAATAAAGCGTATCCCCAAATGACGATTAAGGTGATTACTCCCGTTGCTCTACTGCCGAAAAGAAGGCCAATTAGCGACATGACGGC